>NZ_JBEPKB010000001.1:0-664891 GCF_040496055.1 Agromyces zhanjiangensis
TCTCCCCCGCCTCGACAGTGAGATCGATATGGTCGTTCGCCACCAGGGAACCGAACTTCTTCGTGATTCCTCGGAGTTCGAGTTTCATGCCACCGATCCTAGTGATCGCGCCGGGTTCCGCAGCGGTCGTGCGCCGAAGTGCGCCGATGAGCGTCCCGAACTGCTCAGATGTTGGCGGACGTGCTCAGCAGCGCCCGGAAATGCAGGGAGGGAGGCCGGTTCCTCACCGGCCTCCCTCCGCGAACGGCTCGGCTCAGCCGGCCAGGTAGGACTCGACGGTGATGTCGCCGTCGATGATCATCTGCTGCAGCTCATCGATCTTCGACGAGAGGTCGGCCGGAACCGCGTCCTCGAAGTCGTGGAAGGGGGCAAGGCCCACGCCCTCGTTCTCGAGCGTGCCGATGAACGGCGACGGGTCGAACTCGCCGGCGCCCGCCGCGAGGATGGTGTCCTCGACACCCACGTCGATGCCCTTGCGGATCGAGGTGAGGAGCAGGTCGCCGACCGACGGGTCGGTTTCGTAGACGTCGGCGTCGACACCGAGCAGCATGATGTCGCGGCCGGAGTCGCGGATCGCCGCAGCACCCGACTGGTAGATCGGGCCGCCGACGGGCAGCAGCACGTCGATGTTCTGGTCGATGAGGCCCTGGGCGACCTGGCGCGCCGTGTCGTTCGCCTCGAAGCCACCCGTGAACGAGCCGTCCTGCGCCTCGCGATCCCAGCCGAGGACCTGCACGTCGGTGCCGTTCTCCTCGTTGTAGTAGTCGACGCCCTGCGCGAAGCCGTCCATGAAGATCGACACGGTCGGGATGTTGATGCCGCCGTAGGTGCCGACCGAACCGGTCTCGCTCATGCCGGCCGACAGGTAGCCCGCGAGGAACGCCGCCTGCGCGGTGTCGAAGATGATCGGCTTGATGTTCTCGGCGTCGGTGGTGCCGTCGAAGTCCTGGTCGACGGTGTCGTCGATCGAGACGTACTCGAGGTCGGGGTTCGCGGTGGCCGACTCGAGCGCCGCGGGCGCGAGCAGGAAGCCAACCGTCACGATGGTGTCGCAGCCCTGGTCGACGAGGCTCTGCAGGTTGGACGCGTAGTCGGTCTCGGCCGCCGACTCGACGAGCGTCGGATCCACGCCGAGCTCCTCGGACGCTGCCTCGAGGCCCTCGGCACCCAGCTGGTTGAACGACTTGTCGTCGAAGCCACCGGCGTCGGAGACCATGCAGGGCAGGTAGTCGAGCGCCTCGCCGCCGCCGTTGTCGGTCTCCTCGGGAGCCGACGCGCAACCCGCGAGGAGCGCGACCGCACCGATGGTCGCGAGGCCGCCAACGGCGGCCTTCTTGAACGTGAACGTCACAGTGTCCTCCAAAAGACAGTGCACCCCGAACGATCGCGGGGACCGTGAGGTCACGTTACCCAATGTTTCGACGCGCGCCATCGGCCGTCGGACCCGGTACGGCCAAAGGTTATGAAGCCGCGACCTTCTGCTCATATGAGCAGGCTCGGGGCTCCCCCGAGCAGGGGACACTCAGGGCGCCGAGGGCGATTCGACGAGGAGCTCGCCCGAGATGATCGCCTGTCGGAGGCCCTCGATCTCGCCCTGCAACCCGGGCGTCACGAGCGACTCGAGATCGTGGTACGGGGCGATCTCGACCCCGCCGTTCTCGAGCGTGCCGACGTACGGCTCGCTCGAGAACGTGCCGTCCTGGACCGCGGCGACGATCTCGACCATCGCCTGCTGGGTGTTCTTCAGGACGCTCGTCAGCACGACGGGGCGGAACTCGGCGGGCAGCGTCTCGTAGCCGTCGCTGTCGACCCAGATCACGGAGGTCGAGCCGTCCTCGATCGCCGCCGCGGCGGCGCCCTCCCCGACCTGGCCGGCGACCGGCAGGATCACGTCGGCGCCCTGGTCGATGAACCCCTCGGCGAGCACCTTGCCCTTGTTGATGTCCTCGAAGTCACCCGTGAAGGAGCCGTCCTGCTCCTCCTTGTTCCAGCCCAGGGCCCGGACCTTCGTCCCGTGCACTTCGTTGTACCGGTCCACGCCGTCGACGAAGCCGTCCATGAACAGGGTCACCGGAGGCTGGTTCCCTCCGCCGAACGTCGCGACGACGCCCGTCTTCGAGACGCCCGCGGCGAGGTAGCCGGCAAGGTAGGACGCCTGCGCGGTGTCGAAGACGACCGGCTTGACGTTCTCGGCGTCGACCGTCTCGTCGACGATCGCGAACGACACGTCCGGGTTGGACTCGGATTCGGCGAGCGTGGCCTCGGCGAGCTCCCATCCGACCGTCACCACGAGCCGGCACCCGGAGTCGACCGCCTGCCGGACGTTGGGCGCAAGGTCGGTCTCGCTCGTCGACACGAGCGCCTCCGCCTCCACGCCGAGTTCGTCCTCGGCCAGCTGCAGGCCCTCCCAGCTCGACTGGTTGAACGAGCGGTCCTCCAGGCCACCCGAGTTCGTGACCATCCGCACGCACCCGTCGGAGGCCGCGTCCCCCTCGCCCTCCGGCGCCGGGGCGCACCCCGTGACGACAGCGGATGCCACGACCAGCGCGGCTCCGAACGTGACGACCCGTCGCAGCGACATCCGCTCGACCACCTTCCCGTGCCTAGAGCACGTCGTTGGATCCGCCGAGGCGCAATGCGTCGACGACGGCCTTGACCCGTTGCGCGTGCTCACTCGTGGTCACGAGCAGCGCGTCCGGCGTGTCCACGACCACGATGTCCTTCACGCCGATGAGGCTGATGACGCGGTCGGCCCGGCTCACGACGATACCGCTGGAGGCGTCGGAGAGGACGCGGGCGTGCTCGCCGAGGATCGCGAGCTCGCCCGACCGACCCGCCGTGTTCAGCTTCGCGAGCGAGGCGAAGTCGCCGACGTCGTCCCACTGGAAGTGGGCGCGCACGACGGCGAGCCGGCCGCGGTCGGCCGCGGGCTCGGCGACCGAGTAGTCGATGGCGATCTTCTCGAGCGTGGGCCAGATGCGGTCGACCGCCGGTCCGCGCGCCTCGGGGTCGTCCCAGACCTCCGCCAGCTCGACCACGCCCGCGTGGAGCTCGGGCTTCGTGCGCGCGAGTTCCTCGAGCAGCCGGTCGGCCCGGGCGATGAACATGCCGGCGTTCCAGAGGTGGCGCCCGCCCTCGAGGTACTCGCGGGCGGTCTCGAGGTCGGGCTTCTCGACGAAGCTCGACACCGCGGTGACCTCATCGGTGCCGGGGACGTCGAGCGGCTCGCCGCACTCGATGTAGCCGAACCCGACCGCGGGCTCGGTCGGCGTGATGCCGATCGTCGCGATGTACCCGGCATCCGCGGCGGCGACCGCGGCGGTCACCGCGTCGCGGAAGAGCGCGGACCCCGAGATCACGTGGTCGGCCGCGAACGAGCCGATGACCACGCCCGGCTCGCGACGCTCGAGGATCGCCGCGGCCAGGCCGATCGCCGCGGTCGAGTCGCGCGGCTCGCTCTCCAGCACGATGTTCGCGTCGGCGAGCTCGGGCAGCTGGGCCTCGACCGCCGCGCGATGCGCGCGACCGGTGACGATCATGATGCGCTGCTCGCCCGAGAGCGGCGCCAGCCGGTCCCACGTGTCGCGCAGCAGCGTCTGCCCCGAACCGGTGAGGTCGTGCAGGAACTTCGGGGCGTCTGCGCGCGAGAGCGGCCAGAGCCGTGATCCCACGCCGCCGGCGGGGATGACGCTGTAGAAGCGGTCGAGCGGAGCCTGTCGCATCCGATCAGGATAGCCGCGGGCCGCCGGGGACAACGGCATGCGGATGCCTCGCCACCACGGCGAACGGAGCACCTCCGCGAGCGCACTAGACTCGGAGCCGGGCCATCGGTCCCGTCATGCCCGCAGTCGGGCGACGCACACCGCCAGGAGGGACGTCCATGTCAGCAACGACGACACGGACCCCGATCGCACCCGAGAAGCCGGCGAAGCAGAAGCCGGGCGGCACGCTCTATCGCGGCCGCGAGGGCATGTGGTCGTGGGTGCTGCACCGGATCACCGGGGTGGCGATCTTCTTCTTCCTCCTCGTGCACATCCTCGACACCGCGCTGGTGCGCGTGAGCCCCGAGGCGTACAACGCCGTGATCGGCACGTACCAGACCCCGATCATGGGCCTCGGCGAGGTGGCGCTCGTCGGCGCGATCGTGTTCCACGCGTTCAACGGCCTGCGCGTCATCCTCGTCGACTTCTGGTCGTGGGCGACCCGCAACCAGAAGGTCCTCTTCTACATCGTCATCGCGCTCTGGGTGATCACGATGCTCGGGTTCGTGCCTCGGCACCTCATGAACGTCTTCAGCCACTAGGAGCGCAGAGATGACCGTCATCGAATCCCCGCGCACCCCCGCTCGCCCGGCGCCCAAGCGCGGCGTCAACCTCGAGAAGTGGGGCTGGATCTACATGCGCGCGTCGGGCGTCGTGCTCGTCGTGCTCGTCTTCGGACACCTCTTCGTCAACCTCATGGTCGGCGAGGGCGTCAAGGCCATCGACTTCGGCTTCGTCGGCGGCAAGTGGGCCGACCCGTTCTGGCAGTGGTGGGACGTGCTGATGCTGTGGCTCGCGCTGATCCACGGCGCGAACGGCATGCGCACGATCGTCAGCGACTACACGAATCCGGGTACCGTGCAGCGGATCCTGAAGGGCGCGCTGCTGCTGTCGACCATCGTCCTCCTCGTCCTCGGCACGCTCGTGGTGTTCACCTTCGACCCGTGCCCCGCAGGCTCGCCCGCCGAGCTGCTCCCCTCGTTCTGCCCCGCCGCATAGGAGACACGTGACCAGCGAGAACCACGTCGAGACGACGGTCGTCGACGGCGTCCACTACCACCAGTACGACATCGTGATCGTCGGCGCCGGCGGCGCGGGCATGCGCGCGGCGATCGAGGCCGGGCCCGGCGCGAAGACCGCGGTCATCTCCAAGCTCTACCCGACGCGGTCCCACACCGGCGCCGCGCAGGGCGGCATGGCCGCCGCCCTCGCGAACGTCGAGGAGGACAGCTGGGAGTGGCACACCTTCGACACGATCAAGGGCGGCGACTACCTGGTCGACCAGGACGCCGCCGAGATCCTGGCGAAGGAGGCCATCGACGCGGTCATCGACCTCGAGAACATGGGCCTGCCCTTCAACCGCACGCCCGACGGCAAGATCGACCAGCGCCGGTTCGGCGGCCACACGCGCGACCACGGCAAGGCGCCGGTCCGCCGCGCGTGCTACGCGGCCGACCGCACGGGCCACATGATCCTGCAGACGCTGTTCCAGAACTGCGTCAAGCTCGGCATCGAGTTCTACAACGAGTACTACGCGCTCGACCTCGTGATGACCGAGGTCGACGGCGTGCAGAAGCCCTCCGGCGTCGTCGCCTACGAGCTCGCGACGGGCGAGCTCCACGTCTTCCAGGCCAAGGCCGTGATCTTCGCGACCGGCGGCTTCGGCAAGATCTACAAGACGACCTCGAACGCGCACACGCTCACCGGTGACGGCGTCGGCATCATCTGGCGCAAGGGACTGCCGCTGGAGGACATGGAGTTCTTCCAGTTCCACCCGACCGGCCTCGCCGGACTCGGCATCCTCCTCACCGAGGGTGCGCGCGGCGAGGGCGCGATCCTCCGCAACGCCTCGGGTGAGCGGTTCATGGAGCGGTACGCCCCGACCATCAAGGACCTCGCACCGCGCGACATCGTCGCCCGCTGCATGGTGCAGGAAGTGGCTGAGGGCCGCGGCGCCGGGCCCGACAAGGACTACGTGCTGCTCGACTGCACGCACCTCGGCGCGGAGGTGCTCGAGACGAAGCTCCCCGACATCACGGAGTTCGCCCGCACGTACCTCGGCGTCGACCCGGTCTACGAGCCCGTGCCGGTGATGCCGACCGCGCACTACGCGATGGGCGGCATCCCGACCAACGTCAAGGCCGAGGTCCTGAGCGACAACACGACCGTCGTCCCCGGCCTCTACGCCGCAGGCGAATGCGCGTGCGTCTCGGTGCACGGCTCGAACCGACTCGGCACGAACTCGCTGCTCGACATCAACGTCTTCGGCAAGCGGGCCGGCCGCAACGCGGTGGAGTACGTCAACTCCGGCGTCGAGTTCACCCCGCTGCCCGACGACCCGGCCCACGGCGTGCGGGACCTCCTCGAGACCCTCCGCGACTCGAACGGCACCGAGCGGATCGCCGCGATCCGCAAGGAACTCCAGGACGAGATGGACAAGGGCGCCCAGGTGTTCCGCACGAGCGAGTCCCTCGACCACGTCGCCGAGGTGATCGCGGGCCTCCGCGACCGCTACCGCAACATCGCCGTGCAGGACAAGGGCAAGCGGTTCAACACCGACCTGCTCGAGGCCGTCGAGCTCGGATTCCTGCTCGACCTCGCCGAGGTCGTCGTCGCCTCCGCCCGCAACCGCGAGGAGAGCCGCGGCGGCCACATGCGCGACGACTTCCCGAACCGCGACGACGAGAAGTTCATGCAGCACACGATGGCCTACCTGTCGGGCGACGCCCACTCGTCGGTCGCCTCCGATCACATCCGGCTCGACTGGAAGCCGGTGACGATCACCCGATACCAGCCGATGGAGAGGAAGTACTGACGTGACGACCGCCACGCTCGAGACGTCGTCGACGGATGCCGCGACGAAGTCCTTCACCGTCACCTTCCTGATCCGCCGCTTCGACCCCGAGGTCGACGCCGAGCCGCGCTGGCAGGACTTCGACGTCGAGATGTACGCGACCGACCGCGTGCTCGACGCGCTGCACAAGATCAAGTGGGAGCAGGACGGCTCGCTGACCTTCCGCCGCTCGTGCGCGCACGGCATCTGCGGCTCGGACGCGATGCGCATCAACGGCCGCAACCGCCTGGCGTGCAAGACGCTCATCAAGGACCTCGACATCACGAAGCCGATCTACGTCGAGGCGATCAAGGGCCTGCCGCTCGAGAAGGACCTCATCGTCGACATGGAGCCGTTCTTCGCGAGCTACCGCGAGGTCCAGCCGTTCCTCCAGGCGGGTTCGGCGCCCTCCGCAGGCAAGGAGCGCGTGCAGTCGGTGGCCGAGCGCGCGCGCTTCGACGACACCACGAAGTGCATCCTGTGCGCCGCGTGCACCTCGTCGTGCCCGGTGTTCTGGACCGACGGCCAGTACTTCGGCCCGGCCGCGATCGTCAACGCCCACCGCTTCATCTTCGACTCGCGCGACGAGGAGGCGAAGGTGCGCCTCGACATCCTGAACGACCAGGAGGGCGTCTGGCGCTGCCGCACGACCTTCAACTGCACCGACGCGTGTCCGCGAGGCATCGAGGTGACCAAGGCGATCGCCGAGGTCAAGCAGGCCATCCTGCGCGGCACGCCCTGACGAGGGCGACCGCGATGCGGAGGGGCCGGTGCGCGAATGCACCGGCCCCTCCGTCGTCCCTGGGCGGATGCCGCGCCCAGCACGTCGTCGAAGCGGGAGACGTGCACGCCGACGGGCGCGGCCTCACCGGGGCATCCGCTCGCTAGGGTGAGCGTGTGAGCGATCGCGATCGGGGGCGCGGCAGGGCGCCGGCGCGCGCGGACGGCGCGTCGACGACCGCGGCGCCGGGCGATGCGTCGACCTCGACGAGCGCGCGCGTGCGAGAGCGGTTCGAGGCGGCGAGCGCGCCGATCCGCGAGCGGCTCGACGAGCCGATCACGCGGATGGAACGGCTCACGCAGCGCACGATGGCGCTCTTCCCGGTGCGGGTGTGGCGGCACTTCCTCGCCCGCAACGGCTTCCTCCTCACCGCGGGGATGAGCTACCAATCGCTGTTCGCGGTGTTCGCGGCCGTCTACATCGTGTTCGCGGTCGCGGGCATCTGGCTGCTCGGCGACACGGAGACGCTCAACGCGCTCCTGCTGCTCATCAACACCTACGCCCCCGGCCTCGTCGGTCCCGAGGGCGTCATCAGCACCGAGGACCTGCAGGCTGCGGCGACGGCGAGCACGAGCCTCTTCGGCTGGACCGGCGCCGTCGCGCTGGGCGGCCTGATCTGGACGGCCATCGGCTGGGTCACCTACGCCCGCATGGCCGTGCGCAGCATCTTCCTGCTGCCGAAGGACGATCGCGCGTACCTCTACCTCAAGGCGCGCGACTTCGCCGCGGCGTTCATGTTCGGCGTCGCCATCCTGATCGCCGCCGTCCTCTCCATCGTCGCGACGGGCTTCCTGGACTGGATGTTCGGCCTCCTGGGCATCGACCTCACGACCGAGTCGCCGGTCGTGCGGGTCGGGCTGCAGTTCGGCGCGATCATCGTGGTGTTCGTCATCGACACCCTCGCACTCGCGGTCATGTTCCGGTTCCTCTCGGGCGCGGAGATGCCGTGGCGGCGGATGTG
This sequence comes from Agromyces zhanjiangensis, assembly GCF_040496055.1. Taxonomy (NCBI): domain Bacteria; kingdom Bacillati; phylum Actinomycetota; class Actinomycetes; order Micrococcales; family Microbacteriaceae; genus Agromyces; species Agromyces zhanjiangensis. Next base: position 8,337 of record NZ_JBEPKB010000001.1, read on the forward strand.
GACCGGTTCTCTGCTGGGATCGGCCGCGCTCAGCGTGCTGCAGATGCTCGGAGGACTGGTGCTCTCGTGGGCCGGCAGCAACCCGCTGCTCGCGACCTTCACGGTGATCGTGGCGCTGCTGCTGTGGTTCCGCATCGCGAGCATCATCATCCTGGTCGCCGCGGCGTGGATCGCGGTCGAGGCGGCGGATCGGAACGAGTCGCTCCGGCGCGTGTCCGCGGCCCAGCTCGAGGCGGAGCGCCGCCAGCGCGAGTACGAGGCGCTCCTCACCGCCGCGAAGGTCCGTGTCCGCGAGGCGCGCGCGGACGCGCAGTCCGCACGGTGGTACGAACGGGTGCCCGCGGCCCGCCGCCTCGGGCGGGCCCGGCGTCGCCTCGACGAGCTCGAGGCATCCGCCCCGCCACCGCCGCCGGCGAGGGCGCACCCGTGGCTGAACGGGAACGGCCGTGGGGGTGGCAGCACCTAGGATCGTAGGCATGCCCTCCCCCTCCCCGCTCCGGATCGTCAGCGCCAACGTGAACGGGGTCAGGGCGGCGTTCCGCCGCGGCATGGGCGACTGGCTCGAGGCCCGCGACGTCGACATCCTCGCGATGCAGGAGGTGCGCGCGTCGACCGACGACCTCGCCGCACTCCTCGGCGACGAGTGGAGCATCCTCCACGACCCGGCGACGTCCAAGGGCCGCGCGGGCGTCGCGATCGCGAGCCGCGCGGGCGCGCGCATCCACCGCGTCGAGCTCGGCGCCGAGGACCACGACACCGCCGGGCGCTGGCTCGAGGCCGACTACGAGGTGGGTGACCGCATCGTCACCGTCGTCAGCTGCTACGTCCCGTCCGGCGAGGCCGAAACGCCGAAGCAGGTCGACAAGTACCGGTTCCTCGAGGCGATGAGCGAGCGGATGTCGCAGCTCGCGTCGCACGAGCTGGCCGTGGTGGTCGGCGACCTGAACGTCGGCCACCGCACGCTCGACATCAAGAACTGGAAGGGCAACGTCAAGCGCGCGGGCTTCCTGCCGGAGGAGCGCGCGTACTTCGACCGCTTCATGGGCGCAGAGGGCGAGGAGGGCTACAACGCCGGCGCCGGGTTCGGCTGGGTCGACCTCGGCCGCCGCTCCGCCGGCGAGGTGCCCGGCCCGTACACGTGGTGGTCGTGGCGCGGCAAGGCCTTCGACAACGACAGCGGCTGGCGCATCGACTACCAGCTCGCGACCCCCGCGCTCGCCGACGCCATGGTCTCCTACGCCGTCGACCGGGCCGACGCGTACGACGAGCGATGGTCCGACCACGCTCCCGTCGTCGTCGACTACGCCATCTGAGACCGAAGGACCCCCACTCCACGATGAACACCGCACGCCCCGTCGTCTTCTCCGGCATGCAGCCGTCGGGCGACTCGCTCCACCTCGGCAACTACCTCGGCGCCCTGGTCAACTGGGTCGCCCTGCAGGACGACCACGACCCGATCTACTGCGTCGTCGACCTGCACGCCATCACGGTCCCGCAGGAGCCCGAGGCCCTGCGGGAGGCCACGCGTCGCACGGCCGCGCAGTACCTCGCGGCGGGGGTCGACCCCGAGCGGTCGACGCTGTTCGTGCAGTCGCAGGTGCCCGCGCACGCCGAGCTCGCGTGGGTGCTCGGCACCCTCACCGGCTTCGGCGAAGCGAGCCGCATGACCCAGTTCAAGGACAAGTCGTCGCGATACGGCGCCGAGTCGACCACGGTCGGCCTCTTCACCTACCCGGTGCTCATGGCCGCCGACATCCTGCTCTACGGCACGCACCTCGTGCCGGTCGGCGACGACCAGCGTCAGCACCTCGAGCTCACCCGCGACCTCGCCGGACGCTTCAACTCGCGCTACGGCGACACGTTCGTGGTGCCCGAGGCGATGATCCCGAAGGAGTCGGCGCGCATCTACGACCTCCAGGAGCCCACCTCCAAGATGTCCAAGTCCGCGGCGAGCCCGAACGGCCTGATCAACCTCATGGACGACCCGAAGGTGATCGCGAAGCGCATCCGGAGCGCGGTGACCGACACCGAGCGCGAGATCCGGTACGACCCGAGGGCCAAGCCCGGCATCGCGAACCTGCTCGACATCTACGCGACGGTGACGGGACGGAGCATCCCCGACCTGGAGGCCGCCTACGACGGCAAGGGCTACGGCGACCTGAAGAAGGACCTCGCCGACGTGGTCGTCGAGCGCGTCGCCCCGATCCGCGAGCGCACGCTCGAGCTCATGGAGGACCCGGCGGAGCTCGACCGACTGCTCGCCATCGGTGCCGAGAAGGCGTCGGAGCGCGCCGAGCGGACGCTCGCGACGGTCTACGACCGGGTCGGGTTCCTCCGCCGGGCGTGACGCGCGTGCAGGACGAGCGGCGCGGCGCACCGGACCGCGACCCGGCCTCGGCGGGCCCGGCACGCGCCGGTCGCCCCGTCGTGCTGTTCGACCTCGACGACACGCTCATGGCGCACCGCGAGGCGGTCGCCGCGGGCATCGTGCTGCACCTGCGCGAACGCGGCTACGACGCCGACGAGGCGGCGGCACAGGTGCTGTGGCACGAGCTCGAGGAACGGCACTACCACGCGTATCTCGCGGGCGAACTGACCTTCGAGGGTCAGCGCCGCGCCCGGGCAACGGAGTTCGCCCGTGCGCACGGGGACGCGCTCGACGGCGAGTCGGCGGGCGCGTGGTTCGCGACGTACTTCGAGCGCTATCGCGAATCGTGGGCCCTGCACGACGACGTCCTGCCCGCGCTGGACGCGCTCGAGTCGGCGCTGCCGGGGGTGCGGTTCGGCATCATCACGAACGGGGAGCCCGACTTCCAGCTGGCGAAGCTCGTGCGAATCGGCCTCGAGGTCGGCCATCCCGGGCGGATCGAGCACCTCGTCGCGTCCGGCGCCGAGGGCGTGACCAAGCCGGATCGACGGATCTTCGAGATCGCGGCGTCGCGGTTCGCCGCCGACGGCGCGGTCTCGGGCGCGGCGTACATCGGCGATCGACTGCGCACCGACGCCATCGGCGCGGCCGACGCCGGGCTCGTCGGGGTGTGGATCAACCGGTCCGGCGAGCGCCCGGCGGAGCCGGAGGCGACGGATGCCGCGGCCGCGGGCGTCGTCGAGATCCGGACGCTCGCGGAGTTGCCCACGCTGCTCGCCGACCGGCTCGCGTGAGCTCGCGCTCCGGCGCGGAGACGACGACGGGCCGGGGTGCCTTCCCGTGCACCCCGGCCCGTGTCATCCGCTCGCCCGAGGGCGAGCGCGACCCCGCGTCGGCGGACTCGCGTCAGCCTCAGCGGACGTCCTCGTCGACCCAGTCGAGGGTCTTCGTGACGGCCTTCTTCCAGTTGCGCACGAGACGCCCCTGCTCGGCCTCGTCCATCGACGGCTCCCAGCGACGGTCCTCCTGCCAGTTCTTGGCGAGGTCGTCGAGGTCGGCCCAGAAGCCGACCGCGAGGCCGGCCGCGTAGGCGGCGCCGAGCGCGGTCGTCTCGGCGACGACCGGGCGGACGACGGGCACGCCGAGGATGTCGGCCTGGAACTGCAGCAGCGTGTCGTTGGCCGTCGCACCGCCGTCGACGCGCAGCTCCGTGAGGTCGATCCCCGCATCGGCATTCACGGCTTCCACCACGTCGCGCGTCTGGAACGCGATCGCCTCGAGTGCCGCCCGCGCGATGTGCCCCTTGTTCACGTAGCGGGTCAGGCCCACGAGCGCACCGCGTGCGTCCGGACGCCAGTACGGGGCGAAGAGCCCCGAGAAGGCGGGCACGAAGTACGCGCCGCCGTTGTCCTCGACGGACTTCGCCAGCTCCTCGACCTCGGCGGCCGACGAGATGAGGCCGAGGTTGTCGCGCAGCCACTGCACGAGCGAGCCGGTCACCGCGATCGAGCCCTCGAGGGCGTAGTGCACGGGCTGGTCGCCGAGCTTGTAGCCGACGGTCGTGAGCAGCCCGTTCTTCGAGTGGACGATCTCCTCGCCCGTGTTGAAGATCAGGAAGTTGCCCGTGCCGTAGGTGTTCTTCGCCTCGCCGGCCGCGAAGGCCGCCTGGCCGAAGGTCGCCGCCTGCTGGTCGCCGAGGATGCCCGCGATGGGCGTCTCGCGGAGCAGGCTCGACGACTCCACGGTGCCGTAGACCTCGGAGGAGGACTTGATCGCCGGGAGCATCGAGCGCGGCACGCCGAAGATCCCGAGGATCTCCTCGTCCCACTGCAGGGTCTCGAGGTCCATGAAGAGGGTGCGGCTCGCGTTGGTGACATCCGTCGCGTGCACGCCGCCGTCGACGCCGCCGGTGAGGTTCCAGAGCACCCAGGTGTCCGTGGTGCCGAAGATCAGGTCGCCGGCCTCGGCCTTCTCGCGCGCGCCGGGCACGTTCTCGAGGATCCAGACGATCTTGGTGCCCGAGAAGTACGTCGCGAGCGGCAGGCCGACCTTGGCCTTGAAGCGCTCGACCCCGCCGTCGGCCGCGAGTCGGTCGACGATGTCCTGCGTGCGGGTGTCCTGCCAGACGATCGCGTTGTAGACGGGCTCGCCGGTCGTGCGGTCCCAGACGACCGCCGTCTCGCGCTGGTTCGTGATGCCGACCGCGGCGATGTCGTGGCGGGTGAGGTCGGCCTTGCCGAGCGCCTGGCCGATCACCTCACGGGTGTTCTTCCAGATCTCCTTCGGGTCGTGCTCGACCCAGCCGGCCTTGGGGAAGATCTGCTCGTGCTCGAGCTGTCCGGTGGAGACGATCGAGCCGTGCTTGTCGAAGATGATCGCGCGCGACGAGGTCGTGCCCTGGTCGATCGCGAGGACGTAGTCAGCCATCTGAGAACTCCGTTGCTGTCAGTGATGGGTGGATGGATGCGGTGCGTGCGCCGGGACGCTCAGCCGAGCACCGGGAGCGCGACGAGCGCGGCCCAGCCGGCGAGCACGCCGCCGATGATGGGTCCGACGACGGGGACCCAGGAGTAGCCCCAGTCGCTGCCGCCCTTGCCCGAGATCGGGAGGATGGCGTGGGCGATGCGCGGACCGAGGTCACGGGCCGGGTTGATCGCGTACCCGGTCGGGCCGCCGAGGGAGGCGCCGATGCCGATCACCAGGAGGGCGACGGGCAGCGCACCGAGCGCCGCGAGTCCCGAGCCGTCGCCGTTGCGGCCGAAGCCGATCACGACGAACACGAGCACGAACGTGCCGATGATCTCGGTCACGAGGTTCCAGCCGTACGAGCGGATGGCGGGACCGGTGGAGAACACGGCCAGCTTGGTCGCACCCTCCGGCTCGGCGTCGAAGTGCTGCTTGTACCCCAGCCACACGATGATCGCGCCGAGGACGGCGCCGATCAGCTGCGCGCCGATGAACGTCAGGACGCTGACGATGGTGACGGGGACGGTGGTCCCGAATGCGGGGTTGCCGAACTCGGTCGCGCCGTTGGCGACGAGCCCGAGGGTGACGGCGGGGTTGATGTGCGCGCCCGATGCATAGGCGACGATGACGCCGGCGAAGACCGCGAGGCCCCAGCCGATGTTGACCATGAGGAAGCCGCCGTTGTAGCCCTTGTTCTTCGCCAGGGCGACGTTCGCGACCACGCCGCAGCCGAGCAGCACGAGCATGGCGGTGCCGACGAGTTCCGAGAGGAACAGCACTCCGAGATTGTCCACGTTGACCTTTCTGGGTAGGACCGGGGCGGCCCGGGGGCGGGTCGCCCGGATGGGCCGCATCGGAGCGGCCCGGATGAAACGTACCCGCGGAATCCGCCGATCATCGGCGGATCCGCGTGCACATCCGTGCAGATTCAGCGCGCGGCGAGCTCCTCCAGCACGACGCCGTGGCGCTCCGCGAGCACCCTCCGCGCGTCGCCCACCTCGGCGGCGCGGGTGGCGGCGTCCCACCCGAGCACGCCGCCGACGACGTCGGCGAGCTCGTCGAGGAGCGGCCCGGTGACGGCGCCGGTGAAGGCGAGACTCGTGCGGCGGAGGATCACGTCGGCGAGGTGCACGACGCGCTCGTTGGCGGCGAGCCAGGCGATCTCCTCTCGAGAGTAGGCGGGGGCGTCCGCCAGGGGCGTCTCCGCGGCATCCTCGACGCCCTCGATGATCGACTCGGCCCGCGTGCCGTAGCGCTCGAGCAGCTGCTCCGCCCGCTCGCGCCCAACGCCGTCGCCGTGACCGACGACCCACACGAGCCGAGCGGCATCCGTCGTCGGGTAGCCGGCGCCGCCGCCGATCGCCAGGCCCTTCGTCGACCGGACCCGGTCGCGGCCGACGAGGCCGAGGACCTCGTCGGCGAGGTGCTCTGCGAGCGCGCGGAACGTGGTCCACTTTCCGCCGACGAGGCTGAGCAGGACCGTGCCGGGGCGCTCCGCGACCTCCGCCCGCTCGATGCGGTAGTCGCGGCTGACGAAGCCGGGCTGCGTGTCGTCGTGACGAGGCAGCGGGCGGACCCCCGAGAAGCGGAACACGATCTGCGAGCGGTCGACCCGGATGCCTGGGAAAACGTGCGCGACGAGGTCGAAGAAGTAGTCGACCTCCTCCTCGGTGCAGACGGCGGGCGTCCGCATGTCGTGCTCGAGGTCGGTCGTGCCGACCATGACCCGTCCCTTGAGCGGGTAGATCAGCACGATGCGACCGTCCTCGTGCTCGAAGAAGATCTCGCGTCCGCCGGTGGCGGCGAGCAGCTCGTCGTTCTCGAGCACGATGTGCGAGCCCTTGGTGCCGCCCATGAAGCGCGTGTCGCGGCCGAGCTGCGCGTTGGTCAGGTCGGTCCACGGACCGGACGTGTTGACGACGACGTCCGCGACGAGGTCGAACTCCTCCCCCGTCACGCCGTCGCGGACGCGGACGCCGCCGGACCCGAGGCCGACGGCCTCGAGCTGGTTGGCGGCGCGGGCGTGCGGACCGGCGGCGAGTCCGTCGTGCAGCACGTCGAGCGCGAGGCGCTCGGGGTCGTGCATGCTCGCGTCGTAGTACGTCGCGGTGTACTTCAGGCCGGGGTTCAGCGCGGGCAGCTCGGCGAGCGACTTCCTCGCACCGAGGAAGCGGTGCCGCGGCACCGATCCGCCGTCGCGGGAGAACGCGTCGTAGATGGTGAGCCCGGCCTTGATGAGCGCAGCGCCGCGCTCGGTGGGCTTGCCCTGCCGGTGCGTGAGGAAGCGCAGCGGCGCCGACAGGATGCCGGAGAACGTCGAGAAGATCGGGACGGTCGTCTGCAACGGCTTCACGTAGTGCGGCGCGATGCGGATCAGTCCGTTGCGCTCCTGCACCGACTCCTGCACGAGTCGGAACTCGCCGTTCTCGAGGTAGCGGATGCCGCCGTGGATCATGTGGCTCGAGGCGGCGGACGCCCCCGAGACGAAGTCGTCGCGCTCGACGAGCACGACGTCGACGCCCTGGAGGGCGAGGTCCCGGAACGTGGCGATGCCGTTGATGCCGCCGCCGATGATCACGACCTCGGCAGTGGGTCGGGCGCGCAGCGCGGAGATCTCCGCGCGGGTGCCGGGAGCGGGCGTGGGGCGGTTCGTCGTCGGCGACGTGGTGGGCGACATCGCTGTCCTTTCGAGCTGGTCACGCCGGGTTGCGTGGAGTCCCCGGGTGTGGATGAATACATCGTGGCAGCGATGAACATGCTTGCAAGCCGAATGAACAAACGTGCAGGGGGAGGCCAGATGGTCGTGACGGATGCCGCGGGGCCGGGCGCAGGGCACGAACTGCCCACCGGGAAGACGCGCGACGCACTGCGCGCCGCGCACCTCTACTACCTGCAGGACCTGACGATGGACGCCATCGCCAAGGAGCTGCACACCTCGCGATCCTCGGTGTCGCGCCTGCTCAGCCACGCCCGCGCGACCGGCCTCGTCGAGATCTCGATCCACTCGCCGCTCGACCTGCCGAGCCGCCTCGAACAGGAGATCCTCGAACGCCACGAGGTCTCCGCGCACGTCGTCCCGGTGCCCGACCACGCGAGCGACGTCGACCGACTCGAGCGCGTCGCCCTCTCGGCTGCACGGATTCTCAGCCGGTTCATCGACTCGAACCAGACGATCGGCGTCGCCTGGGGCTCGACGATGAGCGCGATGAGCCGGCACCTCGCACCGAAGGCGACGCACAACTCCGAGATCGTCCAGCTGAACGGTGCGGGGAACCTGCGCACGACCGGCATCCTCTACGCCTCCGAGCTGCTGCGGCGCTTCGGCGATGCGTTCGGCGCGCGCGTGCAGCAGTTCCCCGTGCCGGCGTTCTTCGACGACCCCGCGACGAAGGAGGCCTTCTGGCGCGAGCGGAGCACGCGGCGCCTGCTCGACCTGCAGGCGTCGATGGACGTCGCGATCTTCGGCATCGGCTCGCCGTTCGCCGAGGTGCCGAGCCACGTGTACCAGGGCGGGTACCTCGAGCGCACCGATTACCAGGCCCTCTCCCGCGACGGCGTCGTGGGCGACGTCGCCACCGTCTTCTACCGAGCGGATGGCTCGACCGACGGCATCCCGCTGAACTCCCGCGCCACGGGCCCCGACTTCAGCGTGCTGCGCCGGGCGCCGAGGCGGATCTGCGTGGTCTCGGGGCAGGCGAAGCTGCCCGGCCTCACGGGCGCGCTCGCGGCCGGGCTCATCACCGACCTCATCGTCGACGAGGGCACGGCACGGCGCCTGGTCGAGGACCGGCCGCCGAGGCAGGGAGACGCCAGGTCGACGGGCTGACCCGCGCCGCGACGGAATCGTGATCCCGCCGAACGGGTCGGCGCGGTAGGTTTGCCCTCGCGACTGCCCGACCGCGGCGCGCGAGAGGACCGCATGCACCACCCCGACACCCCGGAGACGACGGCGACGCCCTCGACCCCGTCCATCGGGTTCCCGCTCGCCGATGCTCCCCCGTCGCCCGAGGGTGCGGTCGAGTTCGTCATGGTCCCGTCGGACCCGCATGCGCCGCGCGCCCCGCGGCGGCTCGGCGGACTCGCCGGCGCGGCGATCGTCGCAGCCGTCGTCGCGGTGTGGGCGATCGGCCACCAGCTCGTCGCCACGGCCGTGCACGCCGAGGCGTGGCCCGCCTGGGCCGCCGCCGACGCAGCGTACGACGACGCCGTCGCCGACTACCGCGAGACCGCGGAACGCGCCGAGAGCGCGATCGATCGCGGCGACGCACTCGTCGAGATCGCGGTCGGCGACCTCGTCGCCGACGAGGATCGCGCGAACCTCGCCGCGAGCATCGACGAGGCCCGCGGGATCCTCGCCGACCGGCCCGCGAGCCCGGGCATCGCCGCGCTCGGCGATCCGGCCGAGTTCGCGCCCGCGTGGGAGCGGTACGCGGACGTGGCGAGCATGTTCGACCTCGTCCCGTCGAGGGAGGCGGCAGCCGAGCGGTACTCCGCCGCACGCGATCGCGTCGCCGCGGGAAGCCTCGCGATCGCCGACGCCACCGAGGCGCTCATCGCCGGCACCGAGGCACGTGCCGTCGCCGCGGTCGACCAGCACCCGTCGGCGACCGTCGCCTCGAGGGTCGCCGTCGACGAGGCCGTCGCGGCGCTCCGCCACTCCCCGACGATCTCGTCGGGCGACTCGAGCCGGTACGCCGACCTCACCGCAGCGGTCGACGAGCTCCGCGCCTCGCACGCCGCCGAGGTCGCGCGCCTCGGCGAGTTCCCGGTCCGCGCCGAGATCGAGGCGTTCGCGAGGTCGATCGCCTTCGGGGTGCCGTTCGACGTCACCTGGGCCTACGAGGTCGGGGGATTCTCCAGCGACGGGTACTACTCCGGCACGGCCGAGTTCTTCGACCGTGCCGACGACGAGGGCTGGGGCCTCATCTCGCTGACGCACAGCATCGAGGACGCCTGGTCGTGGGACGAGAACGCGAAGGCCGTGGTCGTCCACGAGGTCGGTCACGTCCAGGTGCTCCGCGAGGCGTGCGCGTCGATCTTCAGCGGCCCCGACTTCTCGAGCGACCACGAGGTGTGGGCGACGGCGTGGGCGATCGGCATGGGCTACGACCTGCCCGGTGCGGGCATCGAGGCGTACGGTCGTCCGAGCGACGCGCAGATCCAGGCCTCGACCGCCTGCCGCTGACCGACCGACGGCCGAGGCCTCGCTCCCGGGGGACCGACCGGGAATACCTCCGCCAGCGGCGCGTTGACCTAGAATCGAACACGTAACGTGCTCCGGGGTCGGTGCAAGTCCGAACCGGCGGTGAAAGTCCGCGAGCCGCGAGCGCGTGACCATCCGGTCGCGCGCGGACGGTTGATCCGGTGGAATTCCGGGACCGACGGTGAAAGTCCGGATGGGAGGCAGCACGTGTCGTCGACGCCATGAGCGTGGTCGACCGGTCCGGCGATGCCCGGGCGCCCCGGAGCCTGGAAGGCAGGCGACAGGCGATGACCACGGCCACGCGTGCGACGACGGATGCCGCGATCATGCGTCGGGCGCTGGAGCTCGCGGAGCGCGGCCCCGCGAAGGGCGTGAACCCCCGCGTCGGGTGCGTCATCCTCTCCCCCGACGGCGACGTGCTGGCCGAGGGCTGGCACCGCGGTGCGGGCACCGCGCACGCCGAGGTCGACGCGCTGTCCCGGCTCGCACCCGGCGCCGCACGCGGCGCCACCGCCGTCGTCACCCTCGAACCGTGCAACCACGTGGGGCGCACGGGGCCGTGCGCGCAGGCGCTCGTCGAGGCCGGCGTCGCGCGCGTCGTCTACGCCGTCGACGACCCCGGCCGTCACTCCGCCGGCGGAGCCCGCACACTCCAGGACGCGGGCGTCGAGGTCGAGGGCGGCGTGCTCGCCGACGAGGTCGAGGCCTTCCTCGAGGACTGGCTCTTCGCGACCCGCGAGCGGCGCCCGCGCGTGAGCGTGAAGTGGGCGTCGAGCCTCGACGGCCGCGCCGCCGCCGCCGACGGCTCGAGCCGCTGGATCACCGGGCCCGAGGCGCGTGCGGACGTGCACCGTCGCCGGGCGGTCGCCGATGCCATCGCGGTCGGCACGGGCACCGTGCTCGCCGACGACCCGGCGCTCACCGCACGCGACGACGACGGTGCGCTGCTCGACGACCAGCCGACGCCGGTCGTCTTCGGCCGACGCGCGATCCCCGCCGGTGCGGCCGTGCTGCGGCATCCGATCGAGGCGGTCACGCTGTCCGGCGCCGACCTCGCCGACGACCTCGAGCAACTGCAGCGACGCGGCATCCGTTCGCTCTTCGTCGAGGGCGGCCCGACGCTCGCGAGCGCCTTCCTCTCGGCCGGCCTGGCCGACGAACTGCTCGTCTACCTCGCCCCCGCCGTCATCGGCGGCCCCCTCACCGCGATCGGCGACGTCGGCGTCGCGACGATCGCCGAGGCCCAGCGCTTCCACTTCACCGAGCTCGTGCGACTCGGCGACGACGTCCTCGTCATCGCCCGGCCGGGCACGGCCGCGCACCCCGACACCCACACCCGAGAAAGGGTCTGACATGTTCACCGGAATCATCGAGGAGCTCGGCGAGGTCACGCGCGTCGAGCCGGCGGCCGACGTCATGCGCGTGACGATCCGCGGTCCCGAGGTCGTCGACGGCGTGCGGCACGGCGACTCGATCGCGGTCTCCGGCGTCTGCCTGACCGTGGTCGACTCCGACGCGGAGACGTTCACCGCCGACGTGATGGCGCAGACCCTCGCGATGTCGACGCTCGACACCGTCGAGGCCGGTCGACGGGTCAACCTCGAGCGCGCGGCGCTGGTCGGCGACCGGCTCGGCGGCCACATCGTGCAGGGACACGTCGACGGCACGGCGGAGGTGCTGCAGGTCGTCCCCGGCGACGCGTGGCGCGTCGTCCGCTTCTCGCTGCCGTCGGGGCTCGCGGCACTCGTGGTCGACAAGGGCTCGATCGCGGTCGACGGCGTCTCGCTCACCGTGAGCGGCCTGGGCGACGAGCCGGAGGGTTCGTGGTTCGAGGTCTCGCTCATCCCCGAGACCCTCGCGGCCACGACGCTCGGCGCGCTCGAGCCCGGCGACCGGGTGAACCTCGAGACCGACGTGCTCGCGCGTCACGTGCAGCGGATGCTCCGGCTGGACGCGCACCACGCCCTGCCATCCTCGCTCGCCGAGCCGGGCGGCGAGTCCGGCTGGGGGTTGCGCGCGGACGACCCCGCATCCTCGACGATCGGGGGCGACCGATGAGCCTCGCCACGATCCCCGAGGTGCTCGACGCGCTCCGCGCGGGCAAGCCCGTCATCGTGGCCGACGACGAGGCGCGCGAGAACGAGGGCGACGCGATCATGGCGGCCGAGTTCGCCACCCGGGAGTGGATCGCCTGGATGGTGCGCAACACGAGCGGCTACCTGTGCGCGCCCATGCCGAACTCGTACGCGGACCGGCTCGGCCTGCCCCTCATGGTGGAGCGCAACGAGGACGTGCGCGGCACCGCGTACACGGTCTCCGTGGATGCCGCGGACCGCACGTCGACGGGCATCTCGGCCTCCGACCGGGCGCACACGCTGCGCGTGCTCGCCGATCCCGACTCGACGCCCGACACCCTCATCCGGCCGGGCCACATCCTCCCGCTCCGCGCGGTCGACGGCGGCGTACGCGAACGCGCCGGCCACACCGAGGCCGCCGTCGACCTCATGCGCCTCGCGGGCCTCTCGCCCGTCGGCGTGATCGGCGAACTCGTCGAGGACGACGGGGAGATGATGCGCCTGCCCGGGCTGATCGAGCTCGGCGAGCGCGAGGGGCTGCCGGTCACGACGGTCGCGGCGCTCGTCGACTGGCTCCGCGACCGGCACGGCGGGCAGGACCTCGCGGCGGGCGAGACCCCCGTGGCCATCGACGAGTCCCCGCGCGTGCAGTTCGAGGTGGAGACCAACCTGCCGACGATGCACGGCACGTTCCGCGTTCGCGCGTACCGCGACCGCAACACCGGCGCCGACCACCTCGCGATCATCGCGGGCGACCCGGCGGCCGACCCGGCCGGTGCGATCACCCGCGTGCACTCGGAGTGCCTCACCGGCGAGGCGATCGGCTCGCTGAAGTGCGAGTGCGGGCCGCAGCTCGATGCCGCACTCTCGACGATCGCGGACCGCGGCGGCGTCGTCGTCTACCTCCGCGGCCACGAGGGCCGGGGCATCGGCCTCATCAACAAGCTGCGCGCCTACCGCCTCCAGGAGGGCGGCCTCGACACGCTCGACGCGAACGTCGCGCTGGGCCTGCCGATCGACGCGCGCGACTACACCGCGGCGAGCGCCATCCTCGACGACCTCGGCGTCGATCGAGTGCGGCTGCTCACCAACAACCCTGAGAAGGTGCACCAGCTCGAGGCCCACGGCATCCGCATCGCCGACCGCCTCCCCCTCGTGGTGGGCGTCGGCGCGGTCAATGCCGGCTACCTCGAGACCAAGCGCACCCGCATGGGACACGCCATCGACGACCAGCAGCTGACCGAGGCTGCGGACGAACTGCTGAAGGGACACGCATCATGAGCGGAGCCGGATCACCTGAACTCGACGTCGACGGCGAGGGCCTCAACGTCGTGATCGTCGCCGGAAGCTGGCACGACGAGATCTCCGACGGCCTCATCGCGGGCGCGACGCGAGCGCTCGAGGCCGCGGGGGCGTCGTTCGAATTGGTCCGCGTGCCGGGCAGCTTCGAGCTCCCGGTCGTGTCGAAGGCCGCGCTCGAGGCGGGCGCCGACGCGGTCGTGGCGCTCGGCGTCATCATCCGCGGCGGCACGCCGCACTTCGAGTACGTCTCGTCGGCCGCGACCGACGGGCTGACGCGCGTCGCGCTCGACACCGGCAAGCCCGTGGGCTTCGGCGTGCTGACCCTCGACGACGAGCAGCAGGGCCTCGATCGGGCGGGACTGCCGGGCTCGAAGGAGGACAAGGGCCGCGAGGCGGCCGAGGCCGCGATCGCGACGGCGAACACGATCCGGGCGCTGCGCGGCTGACCGCGCCCGGACGACCGACGGGTCGTGCACGATGCGGACGCTCACGGTCGTGCCCGTCGAGTCGAAGACGCGCACGGTCACGGCGGCGTCCTATCCGGTGGACCCGATCGCGTCGAGCGCGGACTGCACCGACGAGCGATAGGCCTCGGAGGTGTAGGTGGCGCCCGAGACGTTCTCGACCTCGGTCGACTGGGCGGCCAGGATCTCCTCCCGGAGGATGGGTGCCGCCCTCGCGCTGACCTCGATCGACGTGTCGCTCGAATCGGTCAGCTTCACCGCGACGAGGTCGACGATGACCTCGGCGTCGACGACGACCTGCACCTGCACGGTGCCGTACTTCGTGTCGACGACGGCGCCGTCCACGGTGACCGGACCCGTCGGCGTCGCGGTCGGTGGGACGGTCGCGGCATCCGTCCCCGTCGGGTCGGGCACTGCGGTCGCCGACGGGCTCGCGGCGCTGCCGGCGTCGGTCGGGAGCCCGTACCCGGCACCGAGGAGCCACCCCGCGCCGAGGGTCGCCGTCGACGCGGAGACGAGGATGACTGCGCTCGAACGTCGCATCACCAGGCGAACCTCTCGCTGTGGATCTGGCGTCGCCGGAGCCCCGCCGACCGGGCGTCGGCGATCACGAGGTCGGCCCACACCGCCGGACCGCAGACGTACACGTCGGCGTCGACCAGGTCGGGGACGAGCGTGGCCAGCGACGCGTCGCCCATCGAGTCCGGCAGCCAGGTCCGCGTTCGGGTCGCCGGCGGGCCGACGACCTCGATCACGCGCACCGACGGGTGCTCGCGGAACGCATCGAACTCGCGTCGCAGGTAGAGCTGGCCGTCCTCGTTGGCGCGCAGGATGACGGTCACGCTCCGAGCGGCTCGCACCATCGAGTCGGCGAGCGCACGGATGGGCGTGATGCCGATCCCCGCGCCCATGAGCACGGCGTCGGGACTCGTCCGCGTCGCGGTCGTGAACACGCCGTACGGCCCCTCGAAGTACACGCGGGTCCCGGGCTCCAGCGAGAGCACGCGCCGGCTGTCGTCGCCGAGGTCGCGGACCGTGATGCGGAACGAACGCCCGTCCGGGGCGGCCGACAGGGAGTACGGGTGCCCCTCCCAGCGCAGTCCGGGCGACCAGAAGCGCCAGATCGAGTACTGGCCGCCCTCGCCGTGCAGCCGCTCGAGGTCGCGACCGGTCATGGTGACGGATGCCACCCCCGGCGCCTCCCGCACGACCTCCGTCACCCGGAGCCGGTGGCGCAGGTTCCGGCCGAGCGGGATGAGGACCCGGAACACGAGGATCAGCGCGAGCACGCCGAACGACACCGCCACCCAGTACCAGCGCGCCCACGTGCCCTCGGCGAAGAGCCCGCCCTGCGAGAACTGGTGCGGCAGGGCGAGGAGCACCGCCGCGTAGGTGACGAGGTGCACCAGGTACCAGAACTCGTGCGAGACGACCCGACGCACGACCGCGAGGGAGGTCACGACGACGAGGATGAACCCGGCCAGTGCCGCGAAGGCCTGCGGCATGTCGCGCATGGAGGTGAGCATCGCCGCAGCCTGGGCGATGGGGTCCCGGCCGAGGGCGAGGCCGTAGCCCCACATGAGCAGGAGGGCGTGGGCGATGAGCAGGATGATCGCCGGCTTGCCGAGCCATCGGTGCGCGGCGAGCGTGCGGTCGGCGCCGAAGGCCCGGTCGAGCAGCGGGACGCGGGCGACGAGCACGAGCATGATGAAGACGACGTTGCTGCCGACGAGCCCGGCGACGATGCCGAGCCCGGTGGGGACCTCGAGCGGGTTCGTGAAGTAGGACGCCCCGCCGTCGGCGAGGAAGAGGGCGAGCACCACCACGGTGGAGAACCACGCGACGCCCTCGAGGAGGTCGGCCAGGCGCACGCGGCCGAGGTGGCGACGTTGGAGCTGCACCGGCGTGGGCGCGAGCGGCTCGGGCAGCTCGCGGGTCGCGCCGGTCATCCTGCCTCCCACACGGTCGGGCGTCGAGCGGAATCGCCCCATCCTATGGGTCGGACGATCAGCGCAGGGGGGCCTTGGTCCTCGATCGCGCGGTGTCGCCCCGGCGCTTCGCGCCGAGCCATCCGGTCGCCCTGCCCCACGCCCACCAGGCGGCGAGGCCGACGGCGAACGACGCGACGATCGCGAGGGGCGGCGACCACTCCTCGATGCCCGGGTACACCTGCCAGTGGGTCAGGTAGACGAACATCGAGGCGGAGGCCACGGTGCCGACCGCTCCGGCGAGTGCGGCGGGCACCGGCAGGCTCGTGACCCAGATGAGCAGGGCGAGGCCGACGATCACGATCCCCTCGCGCACCGGGTCGCCGAAGAAGCCCGGCACCGTCGCCAGGACGATCGCGCTCGCGGCCGCCTTCCGCGGCAGCGTGGTCGACCGGGCGACCAGCCAGCCGAGGGCGATGAGCCACGCGATGGCGGGCAGCGCGTAGCGCATCGGCGACGACGGGGTGATCCCCCCGGAGACGACGTAGCGCACGATGAGGGCGATGCCGAGGACGGCCAGCGCGAAGGCGAACGGGTGGCGCCGTTCGAGCCTCGTGACGCCGGGGATCGCGAAGAGCGCGGCCAGCCCGACGATCGACCACACGAGCGTCTCGAGGAACCAGAACTGCCACTGCTCGCTCCAGGCGGTGGCGCCGGGCACGAGCCAGTTCGAGAGCAGCACCGTCGCGGGGTCGTACGTCCGGGCGACGAGGGCGACGCCGCCGATCCAGAGCACGGCGGGCACGGCGATGAGCGTCGCACTGCGGAGCAGGCCGCGCACGCGCCGGCGGCGCTCGGGGCGTTCGTCGACGACCCCTGTGGCGGAGCCGTTGAACCGGAATCGCGCGAGGTTGAAGCCGGCCACGGCGAGCAGCAGGTGCGCGCCGCCCTTCAGCTGCACGACGTCGGCGTGCGTCGCGACGATCAGGATGATCGCGATGGCGCGCAGGACGACGGAGGTCTCGAGCCGTGCGATGCGGCGGCGCCCGGTGGTCGACGCCGCACCCGTCGCCTGCGACGGGACGGCCGGCACCGCCCGACCGTCCGGCGGCACGCGGGCGTCGACGGCGGCCGGGGCCTCCACCGACAGCGCAGGCTCCACCGGCGGCACCGGCGCGCCGAACGAGCGGATGCTCCGGCTCGGCCAGTCGGCGGGGAGCGCGCCGACCAGCTCCTCGAGCCGAAGCGCGAGCTCGACGTAGTTCAGCGAGTCGCCGTCGAGCGAGGCGAAGCTGTCGTCCTCCGTGGCATCGGGCCGGCCGAGGAGCTCGGCGTACAGGTCGCGGAGCTCGGCGGCCGAGGGGGCCGATGGTGCGATGGGAGCGTCGGCCGGCGACGCGACCGGGGCATCGGTCGACCGGAGCAGCGTCGCGTGCGCGCGGAGCGCCGCGTGGTCGGGCTTGCCGTTCGCGGTGCGCGGGAAGTCGGCGAGCGCGTGCACGTCGAACGCGTGCACGGGCAGGCCCGTGTGCCGGGCCACCGCGTCCCGTGCGGCATCGACGAACCGGTCGTGGCGCACGAACACGGCGAGCCGCTCGTCGACGGCGACGCTGCGCGCCTCGAGGCCGTCGGCGACCAGCAGCCGTTCGATCCGGTCGAGGTCGAGGCGCAGGCCGAAGCTCTTCGCGAACCGGCTGAGCCGCCCCGTGATCTCGAGGAGGCCGTCGGCCCGGCGACGGGCCAGGTCGCCCGTCCGGAGCTCCGACAGCTCGGGTCCGCGGGCGAGGTCGGCCGGCGACTCGGCGTAGCCCATCATCACGTTGGGCCCGGCGTAGACGAGCTCGCCCTCTCCGGCGGCCGCGCCGGGGACGGACTCGTCGATGCGGAACGAGCCGCCCGGGATCGGCACGCCGATCGCGCCCGCGGCCGAGTCGGCGAGCGTCGGCGGCAGGTACGCCATGCGAGCGGTCGCCTCGGTCTGGCCGTACATGACGTAGAGGTCGAACCCGCGCTGCCGCCCGAGGCGGGCGAGGGCACGGACGCGGTCGGGCGCGAGGCGCCCGCCGGCCTGGGTGACGTACCTGAGGTCGGGCAGGTCGCGGCGCGCGAAGTCGGTGGTCTCGAGGAGTTCGTACGTGTACGGGACGCCCGCGAAGGAGGTCGCGCCGAGGTCCGCGAACTCGTCCCAGAACGTCGGCTCGACGATCGAGCGATCGGTGAGGAGCACGCTGCCGCCCGCGACGAGGTGGCTGTTCACGACGGAGAGGCCGTAGCAGTAGCCGAGCGGCAGCGTGGTCGCGGCACGGTCGTCGGGCGTCAGGGCGAGGTAGTCGGCGATGCTCCGTGCGTTCGCCGTCACGTTCGTCCGCGACAGCCGCACGAGCTTCGGCGACCCGGTCGAGCCCGACGTGCTCGCGAGCAGCGCGAGCTCGGGATGGAACGCGTGCGGCGCGCCGCCGGAGGCATCCGTCAGCTCGAACCCGCGCTCGTCGGCGCGGACGACGACGTCGGGCGCGTATCGGCTCACGAGCGCGTCGAGCGCGCCGCCCTCGATGCCCGCGGGCAGGAGCAGCACGGGGTGACCGGCCGCGAGCGCCGCCAGGTAGGTGACGACGGCTTCGACCGTGTTGCCGCCCGACAGGAAGACGAGTCGGCGTCCGTCGCCGAGCGCGCTGCGGCGGTCGTCGATCCGGTCGTGCAGCTCCGCGTAGTCGATCCGGGTGGTCGGCGTCACGAGCGCCGGGGCGCCGGGGTCGCCGCCGAGCAGGTCGAGCGCGGGCTCGGTCCTGGTCAGCAGCGTGGGCATGGCACCGGTCCGGTTCGTGGGCGTCGAGGGGGCAGGTCCGCCTGATCGGCGGAAAGGTAAGGCTAACCTTACGCGACGGCCGCGGCGTGCCGAAATCGACGACGATTCGTGACGGGCGAGCGCGCGGCATCCGTCACCGACCGACGCGCCGCGACAGCGGCGCGCCGCTCGTCGCACGACCGCCGCCGTTCGTCGCATCCGGTTCGTCCGGTCCCCGACCGCCCACGTAGCGTGTGCGGGTTGCCACGAGCAGCGGATCCATCGACCCGCGCGGTGCGGCGCCCGATCGACGCGCCCCGCGAGGGCCTCGCTCCCCATCGGAAGTCTCCCGCACCGCAATGACCGCAACCCAGTCCTCCGTCGACGCCCCGGCCACGACCCCCACCGCGCCCGTGAACTCGCGCGGCCGGGTCATCCTCGCCAGCCTCGTCGGCACCACGATCGAGTTCTACGACTTCTACGCGTACGCGACGGCCGCCGTCCTCGTGTTCCCGATCCTGTTCTTCCCCACCGGCAACCAGACCACGGCCCTCCTCGCCTCGTTCGGCGTGTTCGGCGCGGCGATGATCGCCCGCCCGATCGGCGCGATCGTCTTCGGCCACTTCGGCGACAAGCACGGCCGCAAGGCGACGCTCGTCGCGTCGCTGCTCGTCATGGGCGTCGCGACGTTCCTGATCGGCCTCCTGCCCACGTTCGGGCAGATCGGCTGGTTCGCCGCGCTCCTGCTCCTCGTGCTCCGCCTCGCGCAGGGCTTCGCCCTCGGCGGCGAGTGGTCGGGTGCCGCACTCGTGGCGACCGAGAACGCCCCGGCAGGCAAGCGCGCCTGGTACGGCACCTTCCCCCAGCTCGGTGCCCCGCTCGGCTTCATCATCGCGAACGGCCTCTTCCTCGCCATCAACCTCGCGGCGCCCTCGCGCGAGTGGTTCTTCGAGTGGGGATGGCGCGTGCCGTTCCTCTTCTCGGCCGTCATGGTCGTCGTGGGCCTCTGGGTGCGGCTCCGCCTCGTCGAGTCGAGCGCGTTCACGAAGGCGAGCGAGAAGGGCGCCATCCGCAAGCTGCCGCTCGGCACGGTGTTCCGGCACAACTGGCGCGAACTCGTCCTCGGCACGTTCTTCATGCTGGCCACGTACGTCCTCTTCTACCTGATGACGAACTTCACGCTGTCGTACGGCACGAAGGCCGCCGACCTGGAGACCGCGAGCGCCGCCGCCCGGGCCGCCGCCGAGGCGTCCGGCACGACGTTCGACGCGGGGGCCTTCGCCGCGCAGTTCTACCCGGGCCTCGGCTTCGGCTACGCCGACTTCGTCACCATGCAGATCATCGGCGTCGTCTTCTTCGGCGTCTTCACGCTCCTGTCGGGTCCGATCGCGGACGCCATCGGCCGCCGGCGCCTGCTCATCTGGGTGACCTCGGCGATCATCCTGTTCGGCCTGACGTTCAACCTGTTCCTGCTGCCGCAGCTCGACCCGAAGTTCACGGGCGCGCTCACGCAGGCGTTCCTCGTGTTCGGGTTCATGCTCATGGGCGCCACGTTCGGCCCGATGGGCGCCCTGCTGCCCGAGCTGTTCCCGACCAACGTGCGCTACACGGGATCGGCGATCGCGTACAACGTCGCCTCGATCCTCGGCGCCGCGGTCGCTCCGCTCATCGCGGTCGCGCTCTGGGCGGCGGCCGACGGCGAGCCGTGGCCGGTCGGCGTCTACCTCTCCGCGATGGGCGTGCTGACCCTCGTCGCGCTCCTCGTCTCGAAGGAGACGAAGGACGTCGACTACGAGGCCGCCGGCGTGCCGGCCGAGGGCCGGATCGCCGAGGGCGAGGCCGAGGCCGCGTCGCTCTAGGCGGCCCCCGAACCGATCGGCAGGGCGGATGCCGCGGGCTCGACGAGGCCCGCGGCATCCGCCTCGCTGCACGCGCGTGACGGTCGGCTCGACCCCCTTCTCGGCGCCGGGAGCGCGGCGTAGCATTCGGCTCGAGAGGGTCGCCGGGTCCCAAGGCCGGCTGCACCGACACCCGGCGCCCCGGAGACGGCGGGTGCGGGATGAACATGACGATGGACATGATGAAGGGCGCCATGTCGGCGTCGGACATGCCCATGAAGGACATGGACATGTCGATGATGCAGGAGTGTATGGAGGCCCTCTCCGCGTGCATGCAGGCGTGCGTCATGTGCGCCGACGCCGACGCGGGCGAGGGCATGGGTCGCTGCGCCGCGATGTGCGCGAACTGCGCCGACGTGTGCGACGCGATGATGCGGATGATGCTCCGCACCTCCGGCTACGACATGCAGGTCATGATGTCGATGATGGAGGCGTGCGTCGCGATGTGCCGCGCCTGCTCGGCCGAGTGCATGACGCACGCCGAGATGAGCGAGCACTGCCGCATGTGCGCCATGGCCTGCGACCAGGCCGTCATGGCGATGGAGAGGATGATGGGCGCGATGAAGGAGATGATGCCGGCGAGCTGACGCGCGCTCCCATCACGTCGACGCGGCCCGATGCGGCCGCGTCGCGTGCGCCGGGCGCCGACGTCGTGCGCGTCAGACGGCCGCGACGCTGTAGCGGTCGTCGCCGCGGGCCAGCACGCCGTAGACGGGGTGCAGCGCCACGGGGTCGCCGACCGCGAGCCGCCCGGTGAGGGCGCCGTGGTTCCACACGCGGTGGGCGCCGCCCTCGAGGTCGACGAGTTCGACGAACCCGTCTGGCGCCGAGGCGACGACGACCGCGTCGGTCCACCGGCTCGCGACGATCCGCGAGAGCCGGTCCTGCATCGGGTGCAGCCCGTGGCCGGGCCGGTGGCTCGAGCAGGCCCCGCCCTCGACGCAGCCGCGCATGCCCATCGCGAGGCCCGAGAGGGACTCGGCGGCGGCGTGCGGGTTCTGCGGCGACATGGCGTGCTCCTCGGTCGGTCGGTTCGTGCAGGCGACGATACGCCGGGGCGTGACGGATGTCGCGGGGCGCCGTCACACGTGGACACACGCCGCCCGGGCCCGACGACGCCGCCCGACGGCGCGTCCGCCGCGCACCAGCACGCCGTCCCCCGGACGCCGCATACGATGAGGCGCATGCAGCCCGACCGCTCCCCCGCCCTCCGCGTCGCCGACCGGGTGCGCGATGCCGTCGACTCCGGGCGGCCGGTGCTCGCCCTCGAATCGACCATCCTGACGCACGGGCTGCCGAGCCCGCGGAACCTCGAGGTCGGACTCGCGACCGAGGCCCTCGTTCGCGAGGCCGGGGTCGAGCCCGCGACGATCGGGGTCGTCGGCGGCACGGCGGTGGTCGGCCTGGACGAGCACGAGATCGAGCGCCTCTGCACCGCCGACGATGTCGTCAAGGCGAGCACGCGCGATCTCCCGGTGGCGCGGGCGGCGGGCCTTCATGCGGGCACGACGGTCGCGGCCACCGCGTGGCTGGCCCACCGCGCCGGCATCCGCGTGTTCTCGACGGGCGGCCTCGGCGGGGTGCATCGCGGCGCCAGCGACACCTTCGACGAGTCGACCGACCTCCCGGCGCTCGCCGCGACGCCCATCGTGGTCGTGAGCGCCGGCGTGAAGTCGATCCTCGACGTGGGCGCGACGCTCGAACGCCTCGAGACGCTCGGCATCACCGTCGTCGGGCACCGGACCGACCGCTTCCCCGGGTTCTACGTCGCCGACTCGGGGTTCCCCGTCACGGCTCGCGTCGAGTCCGCGACCGAGGCCGCGGAGCTGGCGCGCGCCCGCGACGAGCTCGGCCTCGCCTCCGCGGTGCTGGTCGCGAACCCGGTCGCCGAGTCCGAGCAGCTCGACCCCGACGTGCACTCGCGCGTCCTCGCCGAGGCGCTCGCCGCAGCGGATGCCGCGGGCGTGACCGGCCACGACACGACGCCGTTCCTGCTCGACTTCGTCCAGCGCGCGACCGGCGGCCGCAGCCTCGAGGCGAACCTCGCCGTCTACCGCGGCAACGCACGGCTCGGTGCGGAGATCGCGCGTGCGCTCGCCGGCTGAGCCGCGCGGCGCCGTCGACGGCGTCCTCGTCGTGGTCGGCGACCTGCTCGAGGACGTCGTGGTGTGGGCGACCGAGCCGATCCGCGCAGCGACCGACTCGGCGGCGCAGGTGTTCCGGTCGCGCGGCGGCAGCGCCGCCAACGTCGCCGCGCACGCCGCGGCACGCACGCCGACGAGGTTCATCGGGCGGGTCGGCGACGACGACGCGGGAACCGCGCTCGCGTCCTCCCTCGCTGCGGGCGGGGTCGACGTTCGCGTCCAGCGCGAGGGACGGACGGGCGCGGTCGTGCTCGTCGTCGCGCCCGACGGCGAGCGGACGATGTTCCCCGACCGGGCGTCCGCCGCCGGGCTCGCCGACGTCGACCCCGAGTGGCTCGACGGCATCGCGTGGCTGCACGTGCCGAGCTACGGCTTCGAGCACGAGCCCATGCGAAGCGAGGTGCACCGCCTCGTCGCGCTCGCGCGCGACCGCGCGGCGCGCGTGTCGATCGACGCCTCGTCGACCGGGCTGCTCGACGGACTCGGCGTCGACCACGTGCTCGGCCTGTTCGTCGACCTCCGGCCCGACGTCCTGTTCGCGAACGAGACCGAGGCCGAGCTGCTGGGCGTGGCCGGCGGCGGCGGCGTCGCGGCCTCCGTCGCCGATCGGGTCGTCGTGAAGCACGGGCCGCACCCGACCGAGGTCTTCGACGGCGGCGAGCGCATCGCGCGCGTGCCGGTGCCGCCCGTCGCCGACGTGCGCGACCTGACCGGCGCCGGCGACGCGTTCGCGGCCGGGTACGTCGCGGCCGCCCTGGCCGGCGCGGATGCCACGTCGGCGTGCGTCGCGGGGCACGCGCTCGCGGCATCCGTCATCGCCTCGCCCGGGGGTGGCGTCGCGCCCGCGTGAGCGCCGTCCGCCGACCCCGCGCTCTCCACAGACGTCACCGGCCGGACGCCGGGCTCCCAGCCTGGCGACGTATGCTGCAATGCGGCCCGCGATCCCCCGACGACGGATGCCGCCGACGCGCGCCGCGAAGGAAGACCTCATGAGCGACACCGAGACCACACCCGTCACCCGCGCCGCAGCCCGAGCCGCCGAGCGCGCGGCGGAGCGTGCGGCCCGCACCGGCAGCATCCCGCTCGTCGGCCGACGAGACCCCGCCGCCCGACGACCCGGCGGCGCCGACACGGACGGCACCGCCGCCGCCGGCGACGCCGGGGCTCCCCGCCCCCCGCGCCGCAGCCCGTTCGGGCGCCGCGGCGACACCCCGCCCGGGCCTCGCGCGACGTTCCGCCAGCTGCTGCCGTTCATCTTCGAGCACCGGCCGGTGCTCCTCCTCGTCGCCGCGCTCTCGATCGTCGGCGCTATCGCGAGCCTCGCGCAGCCGCTCCTCGTCGGTCGCGTCATCACGCTCGTCGAGGCCGGCGACCCGCTCGACGGGCTCGTCTGGGTGCTCGTCGTCCTCGTCGTGGTGAGCGCGATCATCACGGGCTACCAGCACTACCTGCTCCAGCGCACCGGAGAGGGCGTCGTGCTCTCGAGCCGGCGCCGCCTCATCGCGAAGATCCTGCACCTGCCGATCGCCGAGTTCGACACGCGCCGCACCGGCGACCTCGTCTCGCGAGTCGGCAGCGACACGACGATGCTCCGCGCCGTGCTCACCCAGGGCCTCGTCGAGGCGATCGGCGGCGCGGTCACGTTCGTCGGCGCGCTCATCGCGATGCTCGTCATCGACGCGGCGCTCCTCGGACTCACCGTCCTCGTCATCGCGGTCGCGATCACGACCGTCACCCTGCTGTCCGCTCGAGTGCGCGAGGCCTCGCACGCCGCGCAGGCGAAGGTCGGCGACGTCGCAGCCTCGGTCGAGCGCGCCATCACCTCGGTGCGCACGATCCGAGCCGCGGGCGCGACCGAGCGCGAGGTGCGCGATGTCGAGGTCGAGGCCGAGGGGGCCTGGGAGATGGGGGTCAAGGTCGCGCGGATCTCGGCGCTCATCGTCCCGATCGCGGGCATCGCGATGCAGGTGTCGTTCCTCGTCGTCCTCGGCGTGGGCGGCTTCCGCGTCGCATCGGGCGCGATCACGATCGCCGACCTCGTCGCCTTCATCCTGTTCCTCTTCATGATGATCCTGCCGCTCGGCCAGGCGTTCGGCGCGATCACGTCGGTCAACCAGGCGCTCGGCGCGCTCGGGCGCATCCAGGAGATCCTGGACCTGCCCGACGAGGACGCGAACGACCGGCAGCTGGCCGCACGCGCCGTCATGGTCGGTCCGGCGAACGAGGGCCTGCTCCCGGATGCCGCGGCCGTCGAGTTCGACGACGTCCACTTCGCGTACGCGCTCACCCGGCCGTCCGACCCCGCCGATCCCGGCAACGACTCGCCCGACGAGCACCTGCCCGAGCCCGACGTGACCGACCGCCAGCCCGTGCTGCGCGGCGTCTCGTTCCGTGTCCCGCGCGGTCAGCGCATCGCACTGGTCGGCCCGTCCGGCGCGGGCAAGTCGACCATCCTGTCGCTCATCGAGCGCTTCTACGACCCGAGCGTCGGCACCGTCCGACTCGGCGGACTCGACCTCCGGTCGCTCGACCGCACCGAGCTCCGCGCGCAGATCGGCTACGTCGAACAGGACGCGCCCGTGCTCGCCGGCACCATCCGCGACAACCTGAAGCTCGGCAGCCCCGATGCGACCGATGAGGAGTGCGTGCACGTGCTGCACGCCGTGAACCTCGGTTCGGTCCTCGAGCGCGACCCCGCCGGCCTCGACGCGCAGGTCGGCGAGAACGGCATCATGCTCTCGGGCGGCGAGCGCCAGCGACTCGCGATCGCCCGGGCGCTGCTCGCCGCGCCGCCGATCCTGCTGCTCGACGAGTCCACGTCCTCGCTCGACGGCGTGAACGAGCGCATGATGCGGGAGGCGATCGATGCGGTCGCCGCCGGGCGCACGCTCATCGTCATCGCGCACCGGCTCTCCACGGTCGTGGACTCCGACCGCATCGTGGTCGTCGAGGACGGCCGCGTCATCGGCGAGGGCACCCACCAGGAACTCGTCGAGACCGTGCCGCTCTACCGCGAGCTCGCCGAGCACCAGCTGCTGGTCTGACCCGAGGCACCCCCACCTCGGATTCAGGGTTGACCCCCACCCCGCCCCGGGGCCTGCGCGGATGCCGCGTACCCCGGGGCGTTCGTACCGTGTCCTCATCGCGTTTCCGGCGCGCACGCGCCACCCACCCGGAGGACCATCATGACCTTGCTCGACGCTCCCAGGACCGCTGCCCGCGGCGCGACGACCGTGCGCGACCTCGCCGCGGTCCTCGCCGCTCCCGCCACCGCCGAGGATGAGGCGCCGACCTCGCCCGAGCCCACGTTCGACGCCCTCCGCTCACGCCTCCAGTCGTGGCTGCGCGAGTGGGACACCCAGCGACTCCCCGCATTCGAGCAGGCGCGCTCCGTCGCCCCGGCGGGCGACCGTCCCAGCTCGCTCCGCGCCGCTCCCACGCGCACGGACGGCGCGGTGCGCATCACCGCGAGCCTGTACGACCCGCCGAGCCGCGGCGGCGACCCGCTCGCCTGGACCCGCAACTGGGTCACCGCGGTCGTGCTGCCGACGGCTCCCGCCGACGGCCGCGTGTTCTACCGCTTCCGCGTCGGCAGCCGGCTCGTGCTCGACGGCCGGGCCGAGACCGCGCTCGTCTCGACGAGCGTGCACGTCGGCGTGGTCCCGGACGCCGCATCCGGCAGCCCGTTCGACGTGCCCGGGTTCGCCACTCCGACGCTCCGGCCCCTCATCGGCGTGACCGCGCGCGAGGACGTCGACGCGCAGGCGGAGCAGGACGTCGAGGGCTCGATCGCCGTGCGCGCGGGCGAGTCGCCCGTCATCGGCATCGTCGTGGGCGCCGACGTCGTGTTCCGCGACGGCTGGATGCGCGTCCACGAGGGGTCGGGCCTCTGGGTCGGCGCCGCCGACCGCGGACCGACCGGATCGGTCGAGGTGCGCTTCGCGCCCGACGCCCTGCTCGACCTCTTCGGCGAGGCCGGCGTCTGACGCCCACGGGGCATCCCATGCGGCGTAGCCTCGCCGCATGGGACGCTTCGCG
This sequence comes from Agromyces zhanjiangensis, assembly GCF_040496055.1. Lineage (NCBI taxonomy): Bacteria > Bacillati > Actinomycetota > Actinomycetes > Micrococcales > Microbacteriaceae > Agromyces > Agromyces zhanjiangensis. The sequence continues at coordinate 35,008 of NZ_JBEPKB010000001.1, forward strand.
GTGGTGCTGCCGATCGACCCGCTCGCCGTCGGCGCGGCGTTCCGCGTCTCGTCGTGGCCGCTTCACGTCACGGTCGTCGAGCCGTTCGAGACCCGGCACGACGCCGAGTGGGTCGCCGACGTCATGGCACCGGTGCTGCACGGCCGACGGGCGGTCGAGGTCACGGCCTTCGACCGGGCGATGTTCGGACGGCGCCGCGACGTGCCCGTGACCCTCGTCGGGGACGACGGACCGCTCGGAGCGATGCGCACGCGCCTGCTCGATGCCCTGCGGGAGGCCGACGTCGACGTCGCGCGGGCGCGCTTCGACTTCCGGCCGCACGTGACCGATACCGCGCACGGTTCGATGCCGACGGGCCGGACCGCCCGGCTCGTCCAGGTCGCACTGGTCGACCTCCGGCCGCCGGAAGGCCGCGCGATGCGCTCGGTCGCGGCCGTCTGGTCGCTCGACGGCTGACGCCGGCGCGATCACGCGTCGTCAGTGCGGACCCCCATGACTCCACTCCCGAACTTCCGGGTCGTCGCGACGCCGTTGCGCGTCCGCGTCGTCCCAGAGGTCAGGACCCTCGGTTCCCGCTGAGCGGTCGCGACGGATGCGCGACGCGAGCACGAACCCGAGGACGACCAGGACCACGACGATCCCGATTGCGATCCATACCCACTCCATGACCGCACGCTACTCCCGCGACCCTCCCCCGGCAACGGCCCCCGACGCATCCTCGCCGACGGCGGCATAGCGCGCCTTCTGCCACGGCCAGCGGCCGGAGATCTCGACCTCGAGCGACCAGCTCAGGAAGGTCCTGATCACCACGATGAGCGCGAGGACCGAGACCGACTCGAGCGTGGGCTCGACGGCCACCGTCCTGATGATGTCGGCGGCCACGAGCAGCTCGAGGCCGATGAGGATGCCGCGGCCGAGCACGCGACGGAACCGCGCGTACACCGGCCCCATGTTCCGGACGCGCCGGATCGCGGCATCCGCCATCGCGTAGAGCACGCCGACGACGATCGCGACGACGCCGAGGACGTCGATGACCTCGCCGACCCGCGTGATGACCGCCCCGATCTCCATGGTCCCTCCGCGGTCACGGTAGCCCCGGTCGCCGATGCGACGGGGGACCTGCGCCGCGTGGCGCGTCGGGGATCGGGAGCCGGGGCTTCCGGCCGCCGTCGATGAGGACGAGAATGCGCTCATCGGCCGACGCCGATGCCGGCCGCCTTCCCTCAGAGGAGATCGACCATGAACGCGCTCCGAATCCTGTCCGTCATGGCGTTGGCCGTCGCCGCATCACTGGCTCCGGTCGGCGCCCATGCCGCCCAACCCGACACGTACACCGCGCAGCTCAGCGCCGGGCAGGAGGTCCCGGCGAACCCCTCGCTCGCGCGCGGCGCGGCGATCTTCCAGCTGTCCGCCGACGGCACCGAGCTCGAGTACCGCCTCATCGTGGCGAACCTCGAGAATCCGATCGCGTCGCACATCCACCTCGCACCCGCGGGCCTGAACGGCGCCGTCGTGGCCTTCCTGTACGGTCCCGGGCCTGCGGCGTCCGGCCAGACGAGCGGGGTCCTCGCGACAGGCACCATCACGGCCGACGACCTGGTCGGCGCCCTCGCCGGTCAGCCGCTGAGCGCCCTCATGGCCGAGATCGAGGCCGGCAACGCCTACGTCAACGTGCACACCAACGACGGCGAACCGCCGGCGAACACCGGGCCCGGAGACCTGGCGAGCGGCGAGATCCGCGGCCAGATCGGCTGACCCGCCGAAGGAAGCGGCGACGGATGCCGCGGGCGTGACGTGCCTTCCCGTGCACGTCGCGCCCGCGGCATCCGTCGCCTGCGCGCCCCCCGCGCGCGTCACCGCCGGTCGTCGCCCACCCCTGAGCGACGACCGGCGGAGATCCGGCTACGACACCTGCTGCTGCAGGTGGTACCGGAGGCTGGAGAGCTCGGCCTTGAGCGCTGCAGGCACCCGGTCGCCGAACTGGCCGAAGTACTCCTCGGTGAGGTCGCACTCCGCGAGCCACGTCGTCGGGTCGACCTCGAAGAGCTGCGCGAGCGCGTCGTCCGAGATCTCGATGCCGTCGAGGTCGAGCGAGCCCTCGGCCGGCAGGTTGCCGATCGGCGTCTCGTCGGCCTCCGCCGTGCCCTCGATGCGACCCACGACCCACTCGATCACGCGCGAGTTCTCGCCGAAGCCGGGCCAGAGGAACTTCCCGTCGTGGCCCTTGCGGAACCAGTTGACCTGGAAGATCTTCGGCGCGTTCGTGCCGAGGATGCGACCCATCTTGACCCAGTGGCCCCAGTAGTCGGCCATGTTGTACCCGCAGAACGGGAGCATCGCGAACGGGTCGCGGCGGAGCTCGCCGACGGTGCCCTCGGCGGCCGCGGTCTGCTCGGACGAGATCGTGGCACCCATGAACACGCCGTGCTTCCACGAGCGGGCCTCGGCGACGAGCGGGACGTTCGTCGCGCGGCGACCGCCGAACAGGATCGCGTCGATGGGCACGCCGTCGTGCGCGTCCCAGTCGTCCGAGATCTGCGGGCACTGCGCGGCCGCGACCGTGAAGCGCGAGTTCGGGTGCGCCGCCGGGCGGCCCGACGCCGGCGTCCAGGCGTTGCCCTGCCAGTCCGTGAGCTCGGCCGGGACCGTGTCGGTCAGGCCCTCCCACCAGACGTCGCCGTCCGGGCGGAGCGCGACGTTCGTGAAGATCGTGTTGCCCCAGAGGGTCTGCACGGCCGTCGGGTTGGTGGTCTCGCCGGTGCCGGGCGCGACGCCGAAGAAGCCGGCCTCGGGGTTGATCGCGTAGAGTCGCCCGTCCTCGCCGGGGCGCATCCAGGCGATGTCGTCGCCGATCGTCTCGACCTTCCAGCCCGGGATCGTGGGGCGGAGCATCGCGAGGTTCGTCTTGCCGCAGGCCGACGGGAACGCCGCGGCGATGTGGTACGCCTTGCCCTCCGGCGAGGTGACCTTGATGAGGAGCATGTGCTCGGCGAGCCATCCCTCGTCGCGCGCCATCACGCTCGCGATGCGCAGCGCGAACGCCTTCTTGGCCAGCAGTGCATTGCCGCCGTAGCCCGAACCGTACGACCAGATCTCGCGCGAGTCCGGGAACTGCACGATGTACTTCGTCTCGTTGCAGGGCCACTCCACGTCGTCCCGTCGGTGGCCGACGCCGTCGATCAGCGGGTAGCCGAGCGAGTGGATGGTGCGCACCCACGGCTCGCCGGCCTCGATCAGCCGGTACACCTGCTCGCCCATGCGCGTCATGATGCCCATCGAGAGCACGACGTAGGGCGAGTCGGTGATCTCGACGCCGAGCTGGCTGATCTCGCCGCCGAGCGGGCCCATCGAGAAGGGGACGACGTACATCGTGCGGCCCTTCATCGAGCCGGTGAAGACGCCGACGAGCTCCTCGCGCATCGCGTGCGGGTCGCGCCAGTTGTTCGTGGGTCCCGCGTCCTCCTCGTAGGTGGAGCAGATGAACGTGCGGTCCTCGACGCGCGCGACGTCCGACGGGTCGGTGCGAGCGAGGTAGCTGTTGGGACGCCACTCGGGGTTGAGCTTGATCAGCTTGCCCTCGGCGATGAGCTGGCGCGTGAGCTGGTCGGCCTCCTGCTTGGAGCCGTCGCACCAGACGATGTCGTCGGGCTGGGTGATCGCGGCGATCTCGGCGACCCAGGCGCGCAGCGCCGCGTCGGTCGTGCCGCGCGGGCGGTCCTCCGCGTCCGAGGCGGGTCCGGAGGCGCTGACCGAGAAGTCGGAGATGGTCATCGTCGTCCTTTCGAGGAGTTCGGAGAGCCGCCGTGATCGGTGGCGTGTTTCCAGTCTGAGCGAGGATGCGACATCCATTCGGCCGTTTCGCGGGTTAAGAATGTGCGATCTTTCGATAATCTGAAGCCATGAAGCTCGGCAGCCCCGACCTGGCCACGCTCGGCCACCGCATCCGGCACTACCGCACCGACCTCGGGCTCACGCTCGACCAACTCGGCGACCGCGTGGGCCTCGCGGGCAGCCAGCTCTCGCTCATCGAGAACGGCAAGCGCGAGCCGAAGCTCTCGACGCTCGACGCCCTCGCCTCGGCGCTCGAGGTCGACCTCGCCGACCTGCTCTCCCGGGAGGCGCCGAGCCGGCGCGCCGAACTCGAGCTCGAGCTCGGCCGCGCACAGTCGAGCCCGCTCTACGCGGCGCTCGGGCTGCCCCACGTGAAGCCGAGCCGCGGCATGAGCGACGAGTCGCTCGAGGCCATCGTCGGCCTGCACCACGAGCTGCAGCGGCGCGCGAGCGAGGCGATCGCGACCCCGGAGGAGGCGCGTCGCGCGAATACCGAGCTCCGCGAGCAGATGCGCGTGCGCAGCAACTACCTCGCCGAGATCGAGCAGCTCGCCGAGGAGCAGGTCCGTGCGTCCGGTCACCGCCAGGGCGCCCTGACCCACCGCGAGGTGAGCGTCATGGCCGAGCGCCTCGGCTTCCAGCTCATCTACGTCAACGACCTGCCCGACTCGACGCGCTCGATCACCGACCTCGCGAACGGGCGCATCTACCTGCCGCCGGCCTCGATCCCCGGCGGGCACGGCCTCCGGTCGATGGCGCTCCAGGCGATGGCGCATCGCCTCCTCGGCCACGAGCCGCCCGCGAGCTACGTCGAGTTCCTCTGGCAGCGACTCGAGATCAACTACTTCGCGGCCGCGTGCCTGATGCCGCAGGAGGCATCCGTCACCTTCCTGCAGGAGGCGAAGAAGGACAAGCGCCTCGCGATCGAGGACTTCCGCGACGCGTTCGGCGTCACGCACGAGGCCGCGGCGCTGCGGTTCACGAACCTCGCCACGAGCCAGCTCGACATGACCGTGCACTTCCTGCGGGTGAACGGCGACGGGGCGCTGCTGAAGGGGTACGAGAACGACGGACTGCCGCTGCCGACGGACGTCACGGGATCGATCGAGGGCCAGTGGGTGTGCAAGAAGTGGAGCGCCCGCACGGCCTTCGAGCACACCAACCGGACGACGGAGAACTACCAGTACACCGACACGCCGGTCGGCACGTTCTGGTGCGCGACGCAGACGGGGCGCACGGATGCCTCGGAGTTCTCGATCACGGTCGGCGTGCCGTTCAACCAGGCGAAGTGGTTCCGGGGGCGCGAGACGACCCTGCGCGCGATCTCGACCTGCCCCGACGAGTCGTGCTGCCGGCGGGCGCCCGACGGACTGGCCGAGCGGTGGGCCGGCCAGGCGTGGCCGAGCGCCAGACTGCACGCGCACGTGCTCTCGCCGCTCCCGTCCGGCACGTTCCCCGGCGTGGACGACGCCGAGGTGTACGCGTTCCTCGAGGCCCACGCCGACGAGTGACGCGACGCTCGCAGAATTCGGGAACGACTCGCCTCGGCGGGGTTCGCACGGCTCGAATCGCCGCGCCCACCGGCGCGGGCGAGGCCGCGCTCCTGAATCCTGCTCACACTCGCCCATTGCAATAATGTGTGTTGCACAGTATAGTGCGTGGCATGAGCATGGATGCCACGACCGCCGGCCACCTGCAGGAACTGCGGCGCGGCACGGTCGTGCTCGGCTGCCTCGTGCGGCTGCGCGAACCCGACTACGGGTACGCCCTGCTCGAGTCGCTGAACCGCATCGGCATCACGGTCGACCCGAACACCCTGTACCCGCTGCTCCGGCGGCTCGAGAAGCAGGGCCTCCTCACGAGCGTGTGGAACACCGACGAGGCGAGGCCCCGCAAGTTCTACCGCACCAGCCCGGCGGGCGAACAGCTCGCCGCGATCCTCACCGCCGACTGGAAGAACATCGACCGGGCCCTGGCCCGCCTCACCTCGGGAGAAGAATCATGAGCACCCCGGCTGCAACGCTCACCGACCGCTACGTCTGGGCCGCCGTCCGCGCCCTCCCCGAGAGCCAGCGCGAGGAGTTCGGCCGTGAGCTGCGCGAACGCATCGGGGACGAGGTCGACGCGCGTCGCGGGTCCGGCGCCCCGACCGCCGACGCCGAGTTCGCCGTCCTCGTCGAGTTGGGCGACCCCGCTGCACTCGCGGCGACCTACCTCGATCGCCCGCTGCACCTCATCGGCCCGCGCTACTACCTCACGTGGAAGCGCCTGGTGACGACGCTCCTCGCCATCGTCCTCCCGATCGCCGTCGGCGCGGTCCTGCTGGCCCAGGCGCTCGCAGGGGCGCCCGTCGGGGAGATCTTCGCGAGCGCCATCAGCGTCGGATTCTCCCTCGCCGTGCAGCTGGCCTTCTGGCCGACGCTCGTGTTCGCGATCATCGAGCGCAATCCCGGGTCCGGGCCGGTCGATCGCTGGACACCCGAGCGCCTGCCGACCATTCCGGACGACGGCCGTGCCGGTCGCCTCGGCGACCTCATCGCGTCGCTCGTCTTCCTCGGGCTCTTCGCCGGGGTCATCGTCTGGCAGGGATACGGTGCCCCCGTCGCCAACCCGCTGGGCGAGTCGGTCCCGGTGCTCTCCCCCGACCTGTGGTCCTTCTGGATCCCGTGGTTCCTCGTGCTCATCGGGCTCGAGATGGTGTTCGCGGCGGCGATCTACGCGTGGGGCTGGAACTGGTGGCTCGCGATCGTGAACCTCCTGCTCAACGTCGCCTTCGCCGTGCCCGCGCTCTGGCTCTTCACGACCGGCCAGCTGGTGAACCCCGAGTTCCTCGACGTGATCGGGTGGCCGTGGGGCGAGGCCGGCGGCATCGTGACCACGATCATCGTCGTCGCCGTCATCGCGGTGAGCGTGTGGGACGTCATCGACGGCGTGATCAAGACGGTCCGCCGGCGCGGCGGGTCGGCGCTCTCGCTCGGCCGGATCTGAGGTCGTCGACCGGACGCACCGAGCCCGAGAGGATGCCCTCCGCACCGCTCAGGTGGCCGGCGCGGTGCGAGTGGCATCTCCTGGTACGGGCGCGATCCGGCACGCGCGAGCAGGGCGGATGCCACGGCGTCGCGCCGCGGCATCCGCCCTGCTCGCCCCCACGAACGCCTACTTCGGCTGCATCCGGATGGCGCCGTCGAGGCGGATCGTCTCGCCGTTGATCATCGGGTTCGCGATGATCGAGCGCACGAGCGCCGCGTACTCCGCGGGGTGGCCGAGGCGCGACGGATGCGGCACCTGCTGCTCGAGCGAGGTGCGCACGTCGTCGGGCATCCCCGCCATCATCGGCGTCTCGAAGATGCCGGGAGCGATCGTGACCACCCGGATCAGCAGCTTCGACAGGTCGCGCGCGATCGGCAGCGTCATGCCGGCCACGCCCGCCTTCGACGCGGAGTAGGCCGCCTGGCCGATCTGCCCGTCGAAGGCGGCGACCGACGCCGTGTTCACGATGACCCCGCGCTCGAGCGTCGCCGGACCGCCGGCGACCCCGGCTGCGACCGGCTCCGCTTCGGCCATGGCCGCCGCCGCGAGCCGGATCACGTTGAAGGTGCCGATGAGGTTCACGCGGACGGTCCGCTCGAACGCGTCGAGCGGCGCCGGCCCGTCGCGACCGACCGTGCGGTTCGCGGTCACGATGCCGGCGCAGTTGACCGCGACGCGGAGCGGGCCGAGTGCGGATGCCGCGGCGACCGCCGCTGCCACCTGCGCCTCGTCGGCCACGTCGGCGGGCGCGAACCGCGCCCGCTCACCGAGCTCGGCCGCCGCCTGCTCGCCGCGCGGGCCGGGCAGGTCGACGAGCACGACGTGCGCGCCGCCGTCGAGGAGGGCCTGCGCCGTCGCGCGCCCGAGCCCGGACGCGCCGCCCGTCACGATCGCGGATGCTCCGCTGAGTTCCATGGGTGTCCTTTCGGTGGGGGTGGTGCCGCTCCGGTCAGATGCGCTCGATGACGGTGGCGTTGGCCATGCCGCCGCCCTCGCACATCGTCTGCAGGCCGTACCGGCCGCCCGTCGCCTCGAGCTGGTTCACGAGCGTCGTCAGCAGGCGGGTGCCGCTGGAGCCGAGCGCGTGGCCGAGCGCGATCGCGCCGCCGCGCGGGTTCATCTTCTCGGGGTCGGCGCCGGTCTCGGCGAGCCACGCGAGCGGCACCGACGCGAACGCCTCGTTGACCTCGTACGCGTCGATGTCGTCGTGGGCGATGCCGGCGCGCTCGAGCACCTTCGCCGTGGCGGGGATCACGCCCGTGAGCATGAAGAGCGGATCGCTGCCGACGACCGAGAACGCGCGGAAGCGCGCTCGCGGGGTCAGGCCGAGCCTCTCGGCCGCCTCGGCGCTCATGATGAGGGCGGCCGACGCGCCGTCGGTCAGTGGCGACGAGTTGCCAGGGGTGATGCGCCATTCGACGTCCGGGAAGCGCTCGGCGAGCCGGTCGGTGCGGAACGCGGGGTTCAGGCCGGCGAGCGACTCGACCGAGGTGCCGGGCCGCACGGTCTCGTCGACGAGCCGGTCGACGCCCGCGACGGGCACGAGCTCGGTCGCGAACGCGCCCGACTCCGCCGCCGCCGCGGCGAGGTCGTGGGATCGGGCCGCGAACCCGTCGAGCTGCGCGCGCGAGAAGCCCCACTTCTGAGCGATGAGCTCGGCCGACACGCCCTGGCTCACGAGGCCTTCGGGGTAGCGCGCCTGCATGCGTGTGCCGAACGGGTCGGCGCCTGCCGCGCTCGAACCGAGCGGCACGCGGCTCATCGACTCGACGCCGCACGCGACGACGATGTCGGCCTGTCCGGCGAGGATCGCCTGCGCGGCGAACGTCGCCGCCTGCTGGCTCGACCCGCACTGACGGTCGATGGTCGTGCCGGGCACGGTCTCCGGGAAGCCGGCCGCGAGCACGGCGTTGCGGGTGACGTTGTACGACTGCTCGCCGATCTGGCTGACGCAGCCGCCGATCACGTCGTCGAGGAGGCCCGGGTCGAGGTCGTTCCGGTCGATGATCGCGGTGAGCACCCCTGCGAGGAGGTCCACGGGATGGATCGCGCTCAGCATGCCCCCGGGCTTGCCGCGCCCCACCGGGGTGCGGACGACGTCGACGATGACGGCTTCGGTGCTCATGCCCCCAGCCTAGGATGCCGCGGGCGGGCGCCGGCCCGCCCGCGACGTCCGCTCAGCCGACCTCGGCGACCTCGGGGACCGCGGCCGCGGCGACCTGCTCGATGCGCACTGGCTCGCGCTCGGGCAGCACGACGGGGTGGGTCCCGGCCATCGCCTCGATGACCCGGACGACCTGGCACGAGTAGCCGTACTCGTTGTCGTACCAGACGTAGAGCACGACGTCGGTGCCGTCGGCGATGGTCGCGAGGCCGTCGACGATGCCGGCGCGGTGGCTGCCGACGAAGTCGGTCGAGACGACCTCGGCCGACTCGATGTAGTCGACCTGCTGGCGCAGCGGCGAGGTGAGCGACACCTTGCGGAGGTACGCGTTCAGCGTCGCCTTGTCGGTCGGGCGCTCGAGCTGGAGGTTCAGGATGGCGAGGCTCACGTCGGGAGTGGGCACGCGGATCGCGGACCCCGTGAGCTTGCCCTCGAGTGCGGGCAGCGCCTTCGAGACGGCCTTCGCGGCGCCCGTCTCGGTGATCACCATGTTGAGCACCGCGGAACGGCCGCGGCGGTCGCCCTTGTGGAAGTTGTCGATCAGGTTCTGGTCGTTCGTGAACGAGTGCACGGTCTCGACGTGTCCGCGGACGACGCCGTACGCCTCGTCGATCGCCGCGAGCACGGGGGTGATCGCATTGGTCGTGCACGACGCTGCCGACAGGATGCGGTCGCCCGACTCGATGTCGCCGTGGTTGATGCCGTGGACGATGTTCTTGATCGCGCCCTTGCCGGGCGCGGTGAGCAGCACGCGCGAGACGCCCGTCGACTCGAGGTGGCGGCTGAGGCCGGACTCGTCGCGCCAGCGGCCCGTGTTGTCGACGACGATCGCGTCGGAGATGCCGTAGGCGGTGTAGTCGATCGTGCCCGGGTCGTCGGAGTAGATGACCTGGATCAGGGTGCCGTTGGCGAGGATCGTGTTCGACTCCTCGTCGACGGTGATCGTGCCCTGGAAGGGACCGTGGACCGAGTCGCGGCGGAGCAGGCTCGCGCGCTTCGCGAGGTCGTTCTCGCTGCCCTTGCGCACGACGATGGCCCGGAGGCGGAGGCCCTGCCCGCCGCCCGCGTGCGCGATCAGGATGCGGGCGAGCAGGCGCCCTATGCGGCCGAAGCCGTAGAGCACGACGTCGGTGCCGGATGCCGCGGGCGCTCCGTCCGCGTCCACCGCGGCGGCCGCGTCGACGAGCACGGGGGCGAGCTCGGAACGCAGGAAGTCGACGAGCTCGGTGCCCTCGGGGGCTGCGTGGAAGCGGGAGACGAGGCGCGCGACGTCGATCGAGGCGGGACCGGGCGCGATCTCGGTGAGCGCCTCGAGCACGCGCATGGTGTCGGCCAGGTCGAGCTCGACGTCGCCGGCCTGCCGTGCGAAGCGGTGGGCCTTCAGCAGCTCGACGGCGGAGCGGTTGATGAGCCGCCGGCCGTGGATCGAGGTCACGACCCCGTGCCGGCGGTACAGCCCGCCGATGAGCGGGATCATGCGCTCGGCGAGCTCCTCTCGGGCGATCCAATCCTCACGGCGGGCGTCGAACTCGTGGCTCACGGCTCTTCCTTCCAGCCGCGGGTCGGACCTCGTCGGCCTGTTCGGGTCACGCTCGCTGGTGGGCAGCGTCGACCACGGGGTTGTCCAAGGGGATGCTCAGATGATAGCGGCCGCCGGGCTGCGTGATGGCTGTACACGGCGTCGTGTGACGGGCATGACGGATGCCGCGGCGGCGAGCCGCGGCATCCGGACCGATCAGGCGAAGATGTCGTCGACGAGCGCGATGTCGTGGACGGCGATGCGCTGCGGCACGCCGTCGAACGCGGCGGCCCGCGCGTCGGAGGCGAGGTACTCGGCCTCGAGCTCGCGGAAGGCGTCGGCGTCGCCGGGTGCGCTCACGGCCCAGACGAACTGGTTCGCCTCCCGGATGCCGTACGCGAACTCGATCGCGAACCCGGCCGCGTCGCGCACGCGCGGAATCCACTCGTCCCACCACGACACGAAGGCGTCGTACTCCCCGTCGACGAGCGTGTACCGGCGCAGCTGGATCGTCCTCACGCGTGCCATCCTGCCGCACGCGACGCCCGGATGACGCCGCCCGGACGGCGCCGGCCGCGGCCGGATATACTCGCTTCGTCCAGGCGCCCGATCCGCACGATCGACGCGGCGCCGGCGCTCGAAAAAAGGGCGCGAAGCGTCAGGCCGGTTCGGCCGGCCCCGCGAGACACATACGGAACTCCGCGCATCCGTCACCGTCTCGAAAGGCTTCGCCATGCCCACCGTCTCCGCGCACGTCGCCCGCACCCTCGCCGCCCACGTCGACTACGTCTTCGGCGTCATGGGCAACGGCAATGCCTGGTTCCTCGACGCGCTCGAACGCGAGACGGATGCCTCGTTCACCGCGGTCCGGCACGAGGTCGGCGGCGTGGTCGCGGCCGACGCCCACTTCCGCGCCTCGAACCGGCTCGCCGCGGCCACGGCGACCTACGGCGCCGGGTTCACGAACACGCTGACCGCCCTCGCCGAGGCCGTCCAGGCGCACGTCCCGCTCGTGCTCGTCGTCGGCGACGAGCCGACGTCGGGCCCCCGCCCGTGGGGCGTCGACCAGATCGCGCTCGCCTCGGGCGTCGGCGCGCGCACGTACACCGTGGGGCGAGCGGATGCCGCGGCCACGACCGTGATCGCGATCGAGCACGCGCTGGCGTACCGCGTGCCGACCGTGCTCGCGATCCCCTACGACGTCGCCACAGTCGAGGCCGGGCCGGTGCCGGCGACCGCCGACCCGAAGCCCCCCGCCCCGCTCGCCCCGCGCGGCGAGTTCGCGGCGGGCTCCATCGCCTCGGTCGCCCGGGCGCTCGCCGGCGCGAGCCGCCCCGTCCTGATCGCGGGCCGCGGCGCCTGGCTGGCGGATGCGGGCGAGGCACTCGGCGAGCTCGCGGCGGCGACGGGCGCGGTGACGGCGACGACCGCGCTCGGGCGCGGCCTCTTCCCCGACGAGCGCTACGACCTCGGCGTGACGGGCGGGTTCGGCGCCGAGGGCGCCATGGCGCTCGTCCGCGAGGCCGACGTGGCGGTGGTCTTCGGCGCCTCGCTCAACCAGTTCACGATGCGCTTCGGCGACCTCTTCGCGCCGGGCACGCGCATCGCGCAGGTGGATGTCGCGGCGGCTGCGACGCACCCGCACGTCGGCACCTACGTCAAGGGCGACGCGGCGCTCGTCGCACGGGCCCTGGTCGACGAGCTCGCCGCGCTCGGGGCGGAGTCCTCCGGGTGGCGCGAATCCGTGGAGCTCGCACCGCTCCGTGCGCACGATCCCGGTGTCGGCATCGTTCCGGAGGACGGCCGGCTCGACCCGCGCTCCGTCGCCGCCCGGCTGGCCGAACTGCTCCCCGAGGATCGCGTCGTGGTCTCCGACGGCGGGCACTTCATCGGGTGGGCGAACATGTACTGGCCGGTGGCGTCGCCCGACCGGATGATGATGGTCGGCACGGCGTTCCAGTCGATCGGCCTCGGCTTCCCGAGCGTGCCGGGCGCGGCGGCGGCGAAGCCCGACGCGACGATCGTGCTCACGACGGGCGACGGCGGCGGGCTCATGGCCCTCGCCGACCTCGAGACCGCGGTGCGGACGGCGGGGGGCCGCGGGATCGCGGTCGTGTGGAACGACGCCGTGTACGGCGCCGAGGTGCACGTGTACGGGCGCATGGGCGTCACCGAGGGACCCATGCGGATCCCCGAGTGCGACTTCGCGGGGCTCGCGGGGGCGCTCGGCGCCGAGGGCGTCGTCGTGCGCGAGCTCGCCGACCTCGACCGCCTCGAGGCGTGGCGCGCCGAGGCGGTCGATTCGCGCCGGTTCCTCCTGCTCGACTGCCGGATCTCGAATCGCGTGGCCGCCCCGTACCAGGAGGAGATCCTGCGCGTGAACTCGGCGGCCATCGACTGACGGCCGTCGATCCCCAGCGCCTGCGCGCGACCGGTGGATCGTATATGATCGTGGATACGACCGCTCCCCGGCCTTCGGTAGCATCGCGGGAGACGCTCACGACGAAGTGGAGTCCACGTGCCAGACCCGTCCCGCATCAGTGAGATCGCCGACGAGCTGTTCGCCGCCGATCGCGACCGGACGACCGTCCCGCTCCTCACCGCCCGGAATCCCGGCATGACCGTCGAGGACGCCTACGCGGTCCAGCGTGAGTGGGCCGACCGTCGCATGGCCGCCGGGGCCCGGCTCGTGGGCCGCAAGATCGGCCTGACCTCGAAGGTGATGCAGGTCGCCACCGGCATCACCGAACCCGACTACGGCGTGATCTTCGACGACATGGTCTACGAGTCGGGATCGGTCATCGAGTTCGACCGCTTCTCGAACGTGCGCATCGAGGTCGAGCTCGCCTTCGTGCTCGGCGCCCCGCTCCAGGGCCCCGACACCACGATCTTCGACGTGCTCCGCGCGACCGAGTACGTGGTGCCCGCGCTCGAGGTGCTGAACTCGCACATCGCCCTCGAGGGTCGCACGATCGTCGACACGATCAGCGACAACGCCGCGATGGGGGCGATGGTCGTCGGCGGGCGCCCGGTGACGGTCGACGCCGTCGACCTCCGCTGGGTCGGCGCCCTGCTCTCGCGCAACGAGACGATCGAGGAATCGGGTGTCGCGGGCGCGGTGCTCGGCCACCCGGCGATGGGCGTCGCCTGGCTCGCGAACAAGCTCGCCCAGCACGGCCAGTCGCTCGGCGCGGGCGAGATCGTCCTCGCCGGCAGCTTCACCAGGCCCATGTGGGTCGAGCGCGGGGACACCGTGCACGCCGACTACCACGACCTCGGGAGCATCTCGTGCCGATTCGCCTGACCCTGCCGCCGACCTTCGCCGCCCGCATCGACGAGGCCGACCGCCCGCAGGTCGGCATGTGGGTGTGCTCGGGCAGCCCGCTCGTCGCGGAGATCGCGGCGGGCAGCGGCCTCGACTGGGTGCTCATCGACGGCGAGCACTCGCCGAACGGCCTCGAGTCGATCCTCGCGCAGCTGCAGGCCATCGGCGCCTACCCCGTCGCCCCTGTCGTGCGCGTCCCGTTCGGCGACACCGTCGTCATCAAGCAGTTCCTCGACCTCGGCGTCCAGAACCTGCTCGTCCCGATGGTCGACTCGGCCGAGCAGGCCGCCGAGATCGTCCGGGCGGTCCGCTACCCCACCGGCGGCGTCCGCGGCGTCGGCTCGTCGCTCGCGCGCGCCTCGCGCTGGAACCGCGTCGACGACTACCTCGCCCGGGCGTCGTCGACGATCAGCCTGCTCGTGCAGATCGAGTCGGCCGCCGCGGTGGCGGACGTCGAGGCGATCGCGGCGACGCCCGGCGTCGACGGCCTGTTCGTCGGTCCCGCCGACCTCGCCGCATCGATGGGGCGCCTGGGGCAGCAGTCGCACCCCGAGGTGGTCGAGGCGGTGCTCGCGTCGATCCGCGCCGGCGTCGCGGCGGGCGTGCCGGTCGGCGTGAACGCGTTCGTCGCCGCCGACGCCGAGCGGTACCTCGAGGCCGGCGCCTCCTTCGTCGCGGTCGGCGCGGATGTCGCGCTGCTGGCCCGCGCGTCGGAGGCGCTCGCGGATCGGTTCATCGGCGCGAGTGGGACTGCGGATGCCCCGGGGGACCCGGCCGGCGGAAGCGGCGGGCTCGCGGCCGGTGCGGATGACGGTACCGGCGAGCGTCCGAGCTACTGACCGGCGGCGGCGTCCGGCGTCTTGCCCGCCAACGTCCGATCGTATATGATTTCGGATATCAGAAGACGAGGGAGTCCATGAACGCCATCGCGAAGCCCGGCAAGATCATCGCCGTGCACCTCAACTACCCGTCGCGCGCGGCCCAGCGTGGGCGCACGCCCGCGCAGCCGAGCTACTTCCTGAAGCCGCAGAGCTCCCTCGCGGCGACCGGCGGCACGGTCGAGCGGCCGGCGGGCACCGAGCTCCTCGCGTTCGAGGGCGAGATCGCGCTCGTCATCGGCGAGCCGGCGCGGCACGTCTCCCCCGCCGACGGCTGGGCGCACGTCGCCGCCATCACGGCCGCGAACGACTTCGGCGTCTACGACCTCCGCGCCGCCGACAAGGGCTCGAACGTCCGCTCCAAGGGCGGTGACGGCTTCACGCCCCTCGGGCCCGTCTCGATCCCCGTCGACGGCATCGACCAGGGCGACTGGCGCGTGCGCACGTGGGTGAACGGCGAACTCGTGCAGGAGGACACGTCCGACACGCTCCTCTTCGACTTCGGGCGACTCGTCGCCGACCTCTCCCAGCACTTCACGCTCGAGACGGGCGACGTCATCCTCACCGGCACGCCCGCCGGGTCGACCGTGGTCGTCCCCGGCGATGTCGTCGAGGTCGAGGTCGACGCACCGGGGATCGCCGGCGCACCCTCGACCGGCCGGCTGGTCACGACCGTGACCCAGGGCGCGGTCGCCTTCGGCGACTTCGGCTCCCGGCCCGACGTCGACGACCGCCAGCGCGTCGAGGCATGGGGTTCCGCGGAATCGCACGCGGCCGCCGTCGCGGCCGGGCGCGCGACGCCGCTCGACTCCCCCGTTGCCGCGGCAAGCGAGGGCGCGGATGCCGCCGAGCCGCCGTACGAGCTCACCGACGAGCTCCGCGCCCGGCTCTCGTCCGTGGCCGTCGCGACGCTCTCGGTCGCGCTCCGCAAGCGCGGGTACCACGACGTGTTCATCGAGGGCGTGTTCGCGAACCACCCGGGCGACCGCATCGTCGGCCGCGCCCGCACGCTCCGCTTCATCCCCGCGCGGCCCGACCTCTTCGCCTCGCACGGCGGCGGCTACAACGCCCAGAAGCGCGCGTTCGACACGGTGGGCGCGGGCGAGGTGCTCGTGGTCGACGCCCGCGGCGAGCGCGGCACCGGAACGGTCGGCGACGTGCTCGCGCTCCGCGCCCGGGTGCGCGGCGCGGCCGGCATCGTGACCGACGGCGGGGTCCGGGACTTCGACGCGGTCGCCGAGATCGGCATCCCCGTGTTCTCGCAGGGGCCGCACCCGAGCGTGCTCGGGCGCCGCCACGTGCCGTGGGAGACCGACGTGACGATCGCCTGCGGCGGCGCCGCCGTGCAGCCCGGCGACGTGATCGTCGGCGACGGCGACGGCGTCATCGTGATCCCGCCGCACCTCGTCGCCGAGGTCGCTGCCGAGGCCGCCGAGCAGGACGCCGCCGACGCGTGGGTCGCCGACCGGGTCGCCGAGGGCGAGGCGGTCGACGGACTGTTCCCCATGGACCGCGCGTGGCGCGAGCGCTACGAGCGCGAGCGGGATGCCGCGGCTTCCGCCGCCCCGGGGCCCGAGGAGTCGCGATGAGCGTCGAGAGCAAGTCCCAGCGCGCGTACCGCTTCATCCGCGAGCGCATCGACGACGGCCGCTACGTCCCGGGCTACCGGCTCGTGCTCGCGCAGATCGCCGGCGAGCTCGACGTGTCCGTGGTGCCGGTCCGCGAGGCGATCCGCCGCCTCGAGGCCGAGGGGCTCGTCACGTTCCAGCGGAACGTGGGCGCGCAGGTCGCGCTCATCAAGGAGACCGAGTACCTGCACACCATGCAGACGCTCGCCCTCGTCGAGGGCTTCGCCACCTCGCTGACCGCGCCGTACCTCACGGCCGAGCAGCTCGGGCGGGCGCGTGCGATCAACGAGGAGATGCGTCGCACCCTCGAGGACTTCGAACCGCACCGGTTCACGGAACTCAACCTCGAGTTCCACGCGGTGCTCTTCGACGGCTGCCCCAACCCGCACGTGCTCGACCTCGTGCACCGCGGCTGGAATCGCATGCGGGTCCTCCGCGACTCGTCGTTCAGCTTCGTGCCGGGCCGCGCCCGCGCCTCCGTGGAGGAGCACGAGCGCATCGTCGAACTCATCGAGCAGGGCGCCGACGCGCTCGAGATCGAGCTCGCCGCCCGGCAGCACCGCACCGCGACCCTCGACGCGGTCCTCGCCTACCAGGCCACGCAGAAGCCCTCCACCGCACCCGAGGCCGTCGCCACCTGACCCGGCCGATCCACCCGACCACCGGCATCCCGACGCGCGACGGCGCGCGCCACCCGCCCAGCACCATCCGGAAGGAACCGCACATGACCCAGCACATCCCCGAGGGCCTGCCCGACCGCATCCGCCACTACATCGACGGCGAGTTCGTCGACTCGATCGGCGGCGAGACGTTCGACGTGCTCGACCCGGTGTCGAACGAGACCTACGTGCAGGCCGCCGCCGGCCAGCAGGCCGACATCGACCGCGCCGTCGTCGCCGCGCGTCGCGCCTTCGCCGACGGCCCCTGGCCGCGGATGCTGCCGCGCGAGCGCTCGCGCGTGCTGCACCGGATCGCCGACCTCGTCGAGTCGCGCGACGCGCGCCTGGCGGAGCTCGAGACGTTCGACACGGGCCTGCCGATCACGCAGGCGCTCGGCCAGGCCCGCCGCGCGGCCGAGAACTTCCGCTTCTTCGCCGACCTGATCGTCGCGCAGGCCGACGACACCTACAAGGTGCCCGGGCGCCAGGTGAACTACGTCAACCGCAAGCCGATCGGCGTCGCCGGCCTCATCACGCCGTGGAACACGCCGTTCATGCTCGAGTCGTGGAAGCTCGCCCCGGCGATCGCGACCGGCAACACCGTCGTGCTGAAGCCGGCCGAGTTCACGCCGCTGTCCGCGTCCCTGTGGGCCGAGATCTTCGAGGAGGCCGGGCTGCCGCAGGGCGTCTTCAACCTCGTGAACGGGCTCGGCGAGGAGGCGGGCGACGCGCTCGTGAAGCACCCCGACGTGCCGCTCATCTCGTTCACGGGCGAGAGCCGCACCGGGCAGATCATCTTCGGCAACGCCGCGCCCTTCCTCAAGGGCCTGTCGATGGAGCTCGGCGGCAAGAGCCCGGCCGTGGTCTTCGCCGACGCCGACCTCGACGCCGCGGTCGACGCGACGATCTTCGGCGTCTTCTCGCTGAACGGCGAGCGCTGCACGGCCGGCAGCCGCATCCTCGTCGAGCGGCCGATCTACGACGAGTTCGTCGAGAAGTACGCGGCGCAGGCGAAGCGCGTCGTCGTCGGCGACCCGCACGACCCCGCGACCGAGGTCGGCGCGCTCGTGCACCCCGAGCACTACGACAAGGTCATGAGCTACGTCGAGATCGGGAAGGGCGAGGGCCGGCTCGTCGCCGGCGGCGGTCGCCCCGAGGGCCTGCCGACGGGCAACTACGTCACCCCGACGGTCTTCGCGGATGTCGCGAAGGACGCCCGGATCTTCCAGGAGGAGATCTTCGGCCCCGTCGTCGCGATCACGCCGTTCGACACCGACGAGGAGGCCCTCGAGCTCGCGAACGGCGTGAAGTACGGCCTCGCCGCCTACATCTGGACGAACGACCTCAAGCGGGCGCACAACTTCTCGCAGGCCGTCGAGGCCGGCATGGTCTGGCTGAACTCCAACAACGTCCGCGACCTCCGCACCCCGTTCGGCGGTGTGAAGGCCTCCGGCCTCGGCCACGAGGGCGGCTACCGCTCGATCGACTTCTACACCGACCAGCAGGCGGTGCACATCACCCTCGGGGCCGTGCACAACCCGACGTTCGGCAAGCAGGAGCACCACGAGACCGACCTCGACGATCCCGACCCGCGCTGACGCGCCATCCCACCGACCCATCTCACGCAAGGACGCTGACATGACCGACCGCACCCCCTCATCGCACCGTGATGGCATGACCCTCACCTCCTCGGGCTTCTACGTCTCCCAGGAGGCGCCGATCCACTCCGGGAACCCGATCCCCACGCCCTCGGCGCCCGCGCCCGACATCCTGCGCTGCGCGTACATGGAGCTCGTGGTCACCGACCTCGAGGCCAGCCGGAACTTCTACGTCGAGGTCCTCGGGCTCACGGTGACCGAGGAGGACGAGGAGACCGTCTACCTCCGCTCGCTCGAGGAGTTCATCCACCACAACCTCGTGCTCCGCAAGGGCCCCGTCGCGGCGGTCGCCGCGTTCAGCTACCGCGTGCGCACGCCGGAGGACCTCGACAAGGCGGTCGCGTTCTACACGGAGCTCGGATGCCGCGTCGAGCGCCGCACCGAGGGCTGGACCAAGGGCATCGGCGAGTCCGTCCGCGTCGAGGACCCCCTGGGCTTCCCGTACGAGTTCTTCCACGACGTCGACCACGTCGAGCGCCTCGCCTGGCGCTACGACCTGTACACGCCCGGCGCGCTCGTGCGCCTCGACCACTTCAACCAGGTCACGCCCGACGTGCCGCGCGCGGTCGCGTTCATGCAGGACCTCGGCTTCCGCGTGACCGAGGACATCCAGGACGAGTCGGGGACCGTCTACGCGGCGTGGATGCGGCGCAAGCCCACCGTGCACGACACCGCCATGACCGGCGGCGACGGCCCGCGCATGCACCACGTCGCGTTCTCGACGCACGAGAAGCACAACATCCTCGCGATCTGCGACAAGCTCGGCGCCCTGCGGATGTCGGACGCGATCGAGCGCGGGCCCGGCCGCCACGGCGTCTCGAACGCGTTCTACCTCTACCTGCGCGACCCCGACGGCCACCGCGTCGAGATCTACACGCAGGACTACTACACGGGCGACCCCGACAACCCCGTGGTCACGTGGGACGTGCACGACAACCAGCGCCGCGACTGGTGGGGCAACCCCGTCGTGCCGTCGTGGTACACCGAGGCCTCGCTCGTGCTCGACCTCGACGGGAACCCGAAGCCCGTCGTCGCTCGCACGGACGACTCCGAGATGGCGGTCACGATCGGCGCGGACGGGTTCTCGTACACGCGCAAGGGCGACGAGGAGAAGGGCTTCAAGCTCGGCCACACGCTCTGATCGCGAGGCGGGATGCGTCGTGGTCGACGCCTCCCGCCGACGCGGCTCGCGGGGCGACGCCCCCGTCGTCGATCCGGTCGTTGTCCCGGCGACGCACGACCGGATATCGTCGGTGCCCTGAGGCCCGGTCCGGGCGCACGCCCGGGACCGGCACGGTCCCGCCCGTGGAGGAGCGCATGGCACCTGTTCCCGAGTCGGTCGACGTCGGCGCGAGCATTCCAGCGGGCGCGGCGGCCGAGTCGATCCTCGACGGCGCGGTGCGCCCGCTGATACCGGAACGGTTCTCGGACGACCGCGGGGTGCTGACGCCGCTGCAGCTCGGGGAACTCGGCTTCGCCCTCGCGCGCGTCTTCGTGGTGAGCGCACCGGGAGGCGCCGTCCGCGGGGGCCACGCGCACCGCGACGTCCGCCAGCTGTTCTTCCGGGCGAGCGGGCGCATCGAGGTGGAGTTCCGCCACCGCGGCGCCACGACGCGACTCACGCTCGACGAGGAGCGCCCCGCCGTGCTCGTCGAACCGGGCGTCTGGGCGCAGCAGACCTACCTCGTCGACGGCGCGACGCTCATCGTCTTCGCCGACGGCGGCTACGACCGCGGCGAGTACATGGACCACGACCGCGGCACCGGCGACCGAGGCGCCGGCGGGGGCGCCTCGTGAGGCGACGCCGCGTCGCCGTACTCGGGGCCGGAATCATGGGCAGCGCGACGGCCATCGAGCTCGCGCGCCGCGGACTCGACGTGACCCTCATCGACCGGGAGCCCGCGCCGATGTCGGCCACCAGCCGGTGGAACGAGGGCAAGATCCACCTCGGGTTCCTCTACGGCGCCGATCCGACGACCGCGACCGCCGAGCACATCCTCCCCGGCAGCCTCCTGTTCGGCGACCGGGCCCGTGATCTCATCGGCACGGGGCTCGACGGGCATGTCACACGCGGAGACGACCTCTACCTCCTGCACCGCGACTCGGTCGTCGACGTCGAGACGATGCGGCGCAAGTTCGAGGCGATCGGCGGGCTGGTGCGCGCGCACCCTGACGCGTCCCGCTACCTCGTCGACGTCTCGGATGCCCGAGTCGCCGAGCTCGCGCCCGACGAGCTCGCAGCCATCGCCGGCGACGACATCGTCGCCGGCTTCCGCGTGCCCGAGCGGTCCGTGGACACCAGGTGGTTCGCAGACCGGCTCGCCGGGGCCGTCGACGCCGAACCCCGCGTCACCCTCCGTGCCGGCACGACGGTGGTCGGCGCCGAGCCGCTGCGCGACGAGGACGGCAGGTGGCGCGTGCGCACTGAGGACGGCGACCACGAGGTCGCCGACGCGGTCGTCAACGCCCTCTGGAACGGCCGGTTGCCGATCGACGTCGCGGCGGGCCTCGCCCCCGAGCCGCCCTGGACCCACCGGTACCGGTTGTGCGCGTTCGTCAGGACGCGCACGCCGCACGCCGTCTCGAGCGCGCTCGTCGCCGTCGGCCCGTTCGGCGACGTCAAGAGCTACACCGACCGCGATTTCTACCTGTCCTGGTACCCCGAGGGCCTCGTCGCCGAGAGCGGCGACCTCGAGCTCGCCGCGCCCGAGACGCCGGCCGGCGACGACGCCACCGCGTTCGTCGACCGCGTCCGGTCCGCGCTCGGCCGGCTCATCCCCGGCATCGGCCCCGTCCTCGACGACGCCGAGGAGACCCTCGTCCACGGCGGGTTCGTGTTCGCCCAGGGCCGTGGCACGCTCGACGACCCGCGGTCCGACCTGCACCGACGCGACCGGTTCGGGGTGAGGCGACGCGGCGCCTACCGTTCGGTCGACACCGGAAAGTACTCGACCGCCCCGTGGAGCGCCCGGAACCTCGCCGAGGAGATCGCCGGATGAGCCGGCCGAACGTTCCGGCGGATGCCGGCGGCGCATGGAACCCGCTCGTGACGGCACTCGTGCCGACCTACAACGGCGCGAGCTTCATCGAGCGCACGCTCGACAGCCTCGCGGCCCAGACCTGGCCGAACCTCGAGATCCTGATCGGCGACGACCGGTCGACGGACGACACGCTCGAGGTCGTGCGCCGCTTCGCCGAGCGGCATCCGCACACGCGGATCGTCGAGCGGGACCGGAACCTCGGATGGCTCCGCAACTCCAACGACCTCATGGAGCGGGCCGCCGGCGAACTGCAGTTCTTCGCGTTCCACGACGACGTCGTCGCACCGACCTACGTCGAACGGCTCGTCGGCGCACTCGCGGCGGCCGATGACGCCGTGCTCGCGTTCAGCGACATGCGCGTGCACGAACTCGACGGCCACGTCGAGTTGCACGTGTTCGACGAGCTCGACGGGCTCCGGACGCCCGTCGAGCGCGGCCGGGTCATGGTGCGCAGGCCGGGCTTCTGGTGGGTGCCGAATCGCGGGCTCTTCCGGACGACGGCCTTCCGCGAGGTCGGCGGCATCCACCCGAACGAGCAGGGCGAGTATTCGGCCGATTGGACGTGGCTGCTCGGCCTGTCCCTCGTCGGCGGGTTCGTCCGGGTCCCCGAGGTGCTCTGCACGAAGTACTACACGTCCGGCAGCCTGTCGAAGACGTGGCCGCACGACCTCGACCAGGTCGCGGCACTCCGGAGGTCAGGGGTCGCGGAGATCCGGCGGAGCTCGCTTCCGGCCGGCCGGAAGGCGGTACTGGCCGGCTACCTGATGCGGCGGGTCTACGGGCGGCGCCTCCCCGGGAGCGTGAAGCGCGCCTTCCGCCGACTGGGGCTCTGAGCCCCGCCGAGCGACGATGGCGTCGCCGTCGCGGCCCTGGAGACCTATCGGCCGCGCGAACAATAGCGGATTCCGGCCCCCTCGGGAATGGCTGGACGTCCCTCTGATTTCCGCGGAATGCTGGTCATGTGATCGCGGACAAGGGAACGACCGCTTCGCGGGCGATCACAACCGGGGGGACGACCCCGGGGAGCTGCAGCTCCCCGGGGCCCGAGGGTTCCCGACCCGTCGTGCGCCGCACGGCGTCATCGCCCATCAGAAAGGCACTTCCGTGAACACCCTGCTCATCATCGTCGGCATCATCGCCATCATCCTGCTGTTCACCGGCGGCTTCGTGCAGTCGCTGAACTTCCTGCTCTGGGTCGGCATCGTCCTGCTCGTGCTTGCGGTGATCGTCTGGCTCGTCCGGATGCTCACCGGCAACCGGAGCGTCTGATCCCGGCGCCGGACCGCGTGAGCGGTCCGGCGCTCAGGCTTCGTCCCAAGCCGACCCGCCGCCCGCACCGTCCCGGTGCCGGGCGGCGTCGTCGTTCCCGGGCGGCGCTGCAGCCGCACCGTCGGCCGACTCGCCGGACGTCCCCGACTGCTCGGCGGCGCCCTCCGCCTCGTCGTGCGGGTCGACGAGTTCCAGGGCCTCGATCATCCCGGCGAGGAACCGCGCGACCACGGCCAGCTCCCGTTGGTCGAGCCCGTCCGCGACCGCGATCATCGCCTGGTGCATCCGGCCGAGCGTGGCTCGCACCTCCGCGTCGCTGTCGGTCGTGCTCGCGACCACGAGCGAACGACGATCCGTCGGGTGCGGCCGTCGCACGAGGTGCCCGCTGCGCTCCAGCCGATCGATGAGCACGGTCGTCGACGCGGTCGAGATGCCGAGCAGCTTCGCCAGCGCCCCGGGGGTGAGCATCTCACCGTCGCGCTCGGCGCGAAGCACGTACCGCAGGGCGAGCAGGTCGGTCTCGCCCATGCCCATCGAGTCGCGGGTCCGCCGACGCATCTCCTGGTCGGCCGACCGGTACCGCCGGAGCAGGTTGAGCACGTCGACGCTGCCGAGCCGGGTGTCGTCCGGCCCGTACCAGTAGCCGCTCGACTCGAATCCGCTGGGACGACTGGACACCCTGACACCCTAGCCCCGGCCCCGCGCGGTTCGTGCGCCCACGTCCAAGCGCGCCGCGCGCACGGGCAACGGCGCCGACCGGGCCGCTGCCTACCGTGGAACCCCGACTCAACGTGGAGGTGCCATGAACAGCCCGATCCCAGTCCTCGAGGACACGCGCCCCGATCTGCTCGCCGAGATCACGCCCCAGCACGGCGAACGCCGCGAGATCCTCGACCCGGCGACGGGCGGTCTCGTCGGACACGCCCCGGTGCACACCGTCGAGGACCTCGAGCGGGCGATCGCCCGCGCGAAGGACGCGCAGCCCGCCTGGGTGGCGCTCGGGCACGAGCGTCGGAGCGAGCTGCTCATGCTCGCCGCCGACGCCATCGACGCCGAGGCGGAGGCCCTCGCGCACGTGCTGTCGCGCGAGCAGGGCAAGCCGTTGAACGGTCCCAACGCGCGATTCGAGGTCGGCGCGGCATCCGGTTGGATGCGGGCTGCCGCGGCGACCCCGCTCGAGGCGGAGGTCGTCGTCGACGACGGCGAGACGCGCGCCGAGCTCCACTACCGGCCGATCGGCGTCGTCGGTGCGATCGGTCCGTGGAACTGGCCGCAGATGATCACCGTCTGGCAGGTCGCGCCCGCGCTGCGCATGGGCAACACCGTCGTGGTGAAGCCCTCGGAGTACACGCCGCTCAGCGTGCTCGCGCTCATCGAGGTCATCAACCGCGTGCTGCCCGAGGGCGTCGTCCAGGTCGTCTCCGGGGGCCGCGACGTCGGCGCCGCGCTGGCGTCGCACCCGGCCGTCGGCAAGGTAATGTTCACGGGCTCGACGGCGACCGGCAAGGCGATCATCCGCAGCTCGGCCGACACGGTGAAGCGCCTCACGCTCGAGCTCGGCGGCAACGACGCCGGCATCGTGCTCCCGGACGTCGACCCGAGGGCGATCGCCGAGGGCGTCTTCTGGGGCGCGTTCATCAACACCGGCCAGACCTGCGCGGCGCTGAAGCGCCTGTACGTGCACGACACCGTCTACGACGCCGTGTGCGAGGCGCTCGTCGACATCGCCGGCGCGATGCCGATGGGCGTCGGGCTCGACGAGGCGAACGTGCTCGGGCCGCTGCAGAACCGGCAGCAGTTCGACATCGTCGACGGGCTCGTGGAGTCGGCGAAGGCCGGCGGGGCACGCGTCCTGCTCGGGGGCGACCCGGATCGCACGCAGCCCGGCAACTTCTACCCGACGACGCTGGTGGCCGACATCGACGACCGCGCCCCGCTCGTGCAGGAGGAGCAGTTCGGTCCCGCGCTGCCGATCATCCGCTACCACGACCTCGACGAGGCGATCGCGATGGCGAACGGGGTCGAGGTCGGGCTCGGCGCTTCGGTGTGGTCGACCGATCGCGACGAGGCGCGCCGCATCGCCGCACGCCTCGAGGCCGGCACGGTGTGGATCAACGCGCACGGCGCGGTCCACCCGATGGCGCCGTTCGGCGGCGCGAAGCAGTCCGGCTACGGGCTCGAGTTCGGCGTCGAGGGCCTCAAGGCGCTCGGCGTGCCGCAGGTCGTCAACGGCTGACCCGCGGAACGTCCGCGGGGGCGGGCAGGGGACGGGCCGGGAGCGCGATCGCGCTTCCGGCCCCTCGCCGTGCCGTGGCTGCGCCGCGGCGGCGCCGCGCCTCGGGTCGGAGGGGCGCGACGCGTATCGTTGACCCCGACGCCGCGGCGTCGCGAGAGGGGACCATGCCGAAGATCGTCGACCACGACGCGCGCCGCCTCGAGATCGTGCACGCGACCTGGCGCCTCATCGCGGAGAAGGGCTTCCGCGCGACCACGATGCGCGAGATCGCCAAGGCGTCCGGCGTCGCGAACGGCGGGCTCTTCCCCTACTTCCGCAACAAGGAGGAGCTGATCGGGGCGACGTTCGAGCACGTGTTCGCCGCCACGAACGAGCGCTTCGCGGCCGTGCGCGCCGACCTCGAGGGCATGGCGGCCCTCCGCGAGCTGATGCTGCAGATCTTCCCCCTCGACGACGAGCGGATCCTCGAGGCGCGCATCGTCATCCCGTTCTGGGAGTACGCGGCCAACGAGCCCGAGCTGCTGGCGCTGCACGAGCGCACCATGGACCAGTGGCGCGTCGAGATCGGCGGGCACCTCGACGACGCGAAGCGCCTCGGCGAGATCCGCGACGACGTCGACATCCCGGTCGTCGTCGACCACTTCATGGCGATGCTCGACGGCGTGCAGGTCATCGCCGTCGTCGCTCCGGCGAGCGCCGCCGCCGACCGGCTGACACGATTGCTCGACGGGTACCTCGACCTGCTGCGCTGAGCGCCGACGACGACGGATACCGCGCACACCCCGACCCGGTCGCCGCTACCGGCGTCGAGGCCGCGGACTACGCTGACACCGAACCAGCCCACCGGGTACCCGGCTGCGGAAGGGGACATGCGCCGTGAGCACCTCACAACCGACGTCACGAGAGATCTCCCGCAGGGTCGCGACGCTCTTCACAGGCGCGACCGTCTTCGGCGCCCTGATCGTGTTCCTCTACTTCTCGCTCATCGATCCGATACCGGTGGACGAATCGGCGGTCCGCTCGCTCGACAGCGACGGGATCCTGACCTTCGCCGTCGTGGGAGTCGTGGTCCTCGTCGGCGCGATCGCGATGGTCATCTGGCTCGGGCGACCGATCCGGAGATGGCTGCGCTTGATCGAGGACGGCACGCCCGCCTCGGAGATGCCGCCGAACGTCGCGCGCCTGGTCCTCATCTGGCCCCTCATCGGCGCTTCGCTCGTCGCCGCGGGCAGCCTCGTCGTGGCGGTGTTCTTCTCGATCCTGTACGGCGACCCGGGCAACTTCGTCGGCATCGCCATCGGCGGCGCCGTCGGGACGACCATCGTCTACTTCGGGACCGACCTGATCTGGCGACAGCAGATCCCCACCTTCTTCCCCGACGGCGACCTGAGCGCCGTCCCGGCCTTCCGCCTCCTCGTGCGGAGGCGCTTGCTGGTGGCCTTCGCACTCATCGGCGGGCTCACGCCGACCCTGCTCGTGGTCCTGTCGCAGGTGCGGACCCGAGCCGTGCTCGACGCCGAGAATCCGCGGGCGATCGTGGACAACCTCATCCTGATGCAACTGTTCATCCTCGGCGTCGGCCTGGTCACGGGGGTCATCACGGCCGCGCTCGTCGCGCGGGCCATCATGGGTCCGCTCGAGGCCCTGCAGGCGGCGATGGGGCGCGTGGAGGACCGCGACCTCGACGCGAGAACCGTCGTGACCACCAACGACGAGCTCGGATACCTCGGCGAGCGATTCAACGACATGACGGACGGGTTGCGCCAGGGCGAGCGGCTCCGGGAGCTCTTCGGCCTCTACGTGAGCGCCGAGGTGGCTCAGGCGGCCGTGGAGACCGGGGCCGGCCTCGGCGGCACGCTCGTCGAGTGCTCGGTGATCTTCTCCGACATCCGCGACTTCACGACGCTCAGCGAGCAGATGCCGCCCGAGCAACTGGTCGAGGTGATCAACCGCTACATGACGGCCATGGTGTCGGTCATCGTCGACCACGGGGGTGTGGTCACCCGCTTCGGAGGGGACTCGATCCTGGGGGTCTTCGGCACCCCCCTCAACCCCATGGCCGATCATGCCGGCCGAGCGGTGCGGACGGCCGTCGGGATGCGTCGAGCCCTGGCAGCGTTCAACGACGAGGAGGCCGTCGACCGCCTCCCGATACTCCGGTCGGGGATCGGGATCGCGACCGGACCGGTCATCGCCGGCAACATCGGCGGCAGGGAGCGCATCGAGTACACAGTGATGGGCGATGCCGTGAACCTGGCCGCTCGGTTGGAGGAGAAGACCAAGGATGCCGGCGCGCCCATCCTCATGAGCGCCGAGACCTACCGGGCGTTCGACGGCGTCGACGACTCGCGCGCCTTGGCGCTGACCGACCTGGAGATCAAGGGCAAGCGGGACCGGGTGACCGCCTACGCCCTCTCCGAGCCCTGAACGGGTGCAGGAGCGGAGCGACGTCAACGGGACGTTCACCGTCACCCGATCTCCTCAGCCACACCGGACCGCGCCGGATCGGATCGCTCAGGCGTCGTCGCGGCCCGCAGCCGAGGCGCCACCCGAGTTGCGACCGGGCCCGCTCGAGTCGTCGGCGCCCCGCCCGATGACCTCGAGTGGACACTCGTCGGCGGTCGGCGGCTCGAACTGGTCGAAGTACGCGGTCGCGACTTCCTCTGACAAGGTGAAGTCGTCCCCGTGCTCGAGTCGACGTCTACGCACACGGGCCAGGGCCACCTCCCTCGCGGTGGCGAGGTAGACCGTCTCCGGCTCGATGCCGAACGGCCTGAGCAGCGAGCGATACTCCTCGCGCGCGCGCCGCGACCAGAACGAGAAGTCGAGCACGACGTCCCTTCCTGAATCCACGAGCTCGAGCAGTCGGGCCCTGAGCCCCTGCTCGATCTCGGCGCGGACCTCGTCAGCGAGCGGCATCGAGCGGATTCCCCGGGCCCACGCCACCTCGTCGTAGGAGAGGCGCACCATCCCTCCCCGTTCGAGCCGGCGGGCGACGGTGGACTTCCCGGCGCCCGCCGGCCCGCACATGAAGATCACTCGCGGCGGGTTCGAACTCGACCGGTCGTTCCGTCTCCCCATTCCGCAGATGCTATCCCGCGGCCCGCGCCCGCCACCGCCGCCGCCGCCGGATGCCGCCGCCGCGACATCCGCCCGCCCGCTTCGACACCCCGGGCGTCAGGCCCCGTGCCCGTGCCCCGAGCACGTGCACTCGCCCGCCTCGCAGTGGCATCCGCCGGCCGCGGCATCCGTGTGGCACGCCATGCCGAGCGACTCGGAGGAGGGCACGTTGAGGGTGGGGTTCCGCCCGAAGAAGCCGTAGGGCTTCAGCGTGAACTTGGCGTAGTCGACGGGCATGACGGGCCAGTCCTCCACGCGCGGGAAGTGCGTGGGGCCGAACGTGTGCCAGAGCACGATGTCCTCGCCGTCGATCGAGCGGTCGGCCTCGGTGTAGCGCGGGAGGCCGTCGCCGCCGGGGTTCTGGTTCACGAGGTCGCCCGCCGGATAGCGCTCGCCCTGGTCGTAGCGCGTGACCCAGAGGTGCTTGCGCGTGAAGCCGGCGCGCTTGGCGATGACCGACTCGGGGTCGGCGAGCAGCGTCGGCGAGCCCTGCGCGAGCAGCTCGTAGGCGACGGGGCGACCGAGACGATTCTGCTTCTCGGTGTTGACGATGTGCCAGGCACGGCCGGCGACGGGGTCGGCGTCGCGCGCGCCCTCGGCCTCGGTGCGCAGGCGCGTCGTGCGCTTCGTGAACGCGTTGCCGTAGGCGTTGCCCTCCCCCATCGGCACGCGCACCGCGTCGACCTCCTCGACCGCGTTCGCGACGCCGTCGACCATCATGTCGAGCCGGGCGCTGAACAGGTGCTGGTGGTACGGCGCCCCCAGGCCGGGCGCGACCTCGCTCGCGTGGTCGCCCGCCTCCGGGTCGTACGCCGACGAGAACAGCACGCCCGTGAGCTTCGCCTCGCACTCGATGGTGCCGTCGAGGTAGAGGTACCAGTAGAAGCCGTAGTCGTAGTTGCCGACCGTGGTGAAGAAGCTGATCACGAGTCGCCGCTGGCGGCGCACCTCGTTCGACCCGGTGTAGATGTCGGTGTGCTTCCAGAGGGTGCCGAAGTCCTCCTCGTGCATGCAGATCGCGTTCGGGATGACGCGGGGGTGGCCGAACTCGTCGGCGATCGTCGCGTCGAAGTAGTGGATCTCGCCGAGGCAGTCGCAGCCGAGCTGCAGCGAGTTCGCGTAGCGGCCGAACACGTACTCGCCGGTGTCGAAGTAGTTCTGCCAGAACCGAGCGGGCGACGGGTCGCCATAGGGCACGACCATCTCGGCGATCGAGGCGCGGTAGACGATGTCGCGCTCGGCACCGCCCTGGTCGGCGTCGACGTAGCGGATGCGGCGGAGCACGAGCCCCTCGCGCGCATCGAACGCGAGCGAGAAGCGCCAGTTCGCCCAGCTCACCCGGTCCTCCTCGACGGTGAAGCTCGGCCCCTCGGGCTGAGTGATGCTGATCGGCTTCAGCGTGTCGAGGGGCGCGCCCTGCACCTCGGGGTCGTCGAAGTTCCCCGACTCCGCCGGGATCTCGTAGACCTTGTGGTCGACGAGCTCGAACATGCGGCCCTCGATCATGTCGACGTAGGCGCAGAGGCCGTCGACGGGGTGCGCCCAGCAGTGGTCCTGCTCGTCGTGCCGCATGAAGGCGAGCACGCGGATGACGCGACGCCCGCGCTCGGCCTCGAACCCGTACTCCCCCGCGGAGAGCGGTGCGAGCGCGACCTGCTCGTGGGTGATGCCGCGCTTGGCGAGGGCCTCGTGCCACTCGGGCTCGGCGCCCAGCAGGTCGTAGATCGCCTCGAACTCCACGTCGAGGATGGGCACCTGGCCGTTCGCGCCGTCGATCTCGGTCCGGCCGACGATCTCGCGCGCGGTGATCGACACGCGAACGTCGGCGGACGCCCCCGTGGCACGGTCGAGCAGCAGGACGCGCGCGATGCGGGGCAGTTCGACCCCTGCGAGGATGTCGGGCTTGGCCGGCTCGTCGAGTCCGACGTAGACGAAGCGGGTCTGCTCGGCGAGCAGGCCGGCCTCGGCCAGGATCTCGCGCGTCGCGTCGATCTCGTCGGCCGTGAGGCCGCGCAGCGGATCGGCCGCCGAGTGGCCTTGATCGGGCGACTGGTGCCGCTCAGCGGCTCGGGTGGTCGACATCGTCGTCATGGTGCACCTCGTTTTTCTCTACGTTTGTCGAGTAATATAACCGGACTCGCCGGAACAGGGAAGATTCGGGGAACGAATGGCCGAGATCGCACACGGAGTCATGCTCGCGGGCGCACTCGCCGGCACCGGCGCGACGCTCGCCCGGGGTCGTCGGCTCCGGGCGCTCGACGCCTTCGCCGCGCTCGCGATGCTCGCCGCCATGCTCGACACCGCGTTCGCCGGCATCCTGCCCGGCGTCGCGTGGGCGGGCATCCTCGTCGTCCTGAGCCTCGGGATCGGCTTCCGATCGCGCATCGACCGGTCGCGCCGATCCGGCTCGGGCGCGCCAGGAGCCACCCGGCCGGTCTGCGTCGGCGGCCGCCCGCTGGGCGAGCTGTTCCACGCCCTGTCCCTGATCGCGACCGGATGGCTCGTGGCCGCCGCCGGCCGCCACGACGTCGAGGCGGCGACGGCGGCGCACGGGCACTCGGGCCCGCTGCTCGCCGGCGAGGCGGTCGGCGTGCTCACGGTGGTCGCGCTCGGGGCGTGGGTCGCGGCCCGCGCGATGCGCGACGGCCGCGACGGGATCGGACACGGCGTCGCGGCGGCGAGCATGACCGTCATGCTCGCCGCCATGGCCGCGCCCGGCCTCGTCACCGGGCTCGGCGCCTAGACGCCTCGGTGCGCCGGGGCCTCGACGACGGCCGCCTCGGCCTCCTCGATGCCGTGGCCGACCCGGGCGTACAGCTCCGGGTTCCGGCGACGGATGACGAGGCCCCACACGACGCCGGCGATGCCCGGCACGATGAGCAGTGCGGGCAGCACGAAGGTCACCGCGGTGGTCTCGGCCTGCCCGAGCAGGACGTTGAAGTTCGCGACGATGAGCACGAACACCGCGAACAGCACGACCGCCGAGATCGCCGGCGCGATGAGCGTCTGCCAGGCTCCGAGCCCACGGCGGTCGCGGCGGAAGAACCCGATGACCGCGATGGCGATGATGCCCATCAGCAGCACGAGCCCCATCGCGCCCGTGTTCGTGAGCCAGGTGAACATGGTGAGGACCGGGTAGAGGAACTCGACGGGCGCGAAGTCGGCTTTCAGACCCATGGCCTCGCCTGCGACAACGAAGCCGAGGGTGACCACGATCGCGATCACACTCTGGGCGACCGAGCCGGCCCACGGCGCACGCGAGGCCGCACGCACCGAACCGAGGCTGCGGTGCAGCACGCCCTCGCGCCCGAGCGAGAAGAGGTACCGCGCGACCGCGTTGTGGAAGGACTGCAGCGCCGCGAAGAGGCTCGTGAGGAACAGCACTTGCATGAGGTCGCTCACGATGACCGGCGCGTGCTCGCCCATGAAGACGAACATCAGGTCGGGACCGTAGGTCGCCGAGGCCTCCACGATCTGCGACGGCCCGACGCCGACCGTGAACGCCCACGCGCTGAACGCGTAGAACAGGCCGATGATCGCCACGGCGGCGTACGTCGCGCGCGCGACCGTGCGCTTCGGGTCCTTCGACTCCTCGCCGTAGATCGCCGCCGACTCGAAGCCCATGAACGCGGCGACGCCGAACGACAGGACCGCACCGACACCGGGAACGAGGAACGCGGCCGGCTGGAGCGCGGCGGTGCTGACGCCCTCGGGCGCCACGGCGAACGCGACCAGGTCGAACACGAGCACCGCCGCGAACTCGAGGGTCACGAGGATGCCGAGGACCTTCGCCGACAGGTCGACGCGGTTCACGCCGAGCGCGCCCACGACGACGATGCAGGCGAAGATCCAGAGCCACCACGGCGTGACGATGCCGAGCTTCGCCTCGAGGAACATCGACATCTGGAAGCCGAACAGGCCGTAGATGCCGACCTGCATGGCGTTGTACGCCACCAGCGCGACGAGCGAGGCGCCCACGCCGAACGGGCGCCCGATGCCCTGCGCGATGTAGGCGTAGAACGCTCCGGCGTTCGTGACGTAGCGGCTCATCGCGGCGTAGCCGACGGCGAACACCGCGAGCGCCGCGGCGAGCACGAGGAAGCCGACCGGCACCCCGATCACGCCGGTCACGGCGAAGGTCGTGGTCACGCCGCCGGCGACGACGGTGAGCGGCGCCGATGCCGCGATGATCATGAGGGTGACGGATGGCACGCCGAGGCGCCGGTGGCCGAGCGCACCGGTCGTCGCGGGCGTCGACGTCGTCGTCGTTGAGGAGGTCATGGCTGGGGATCCCTTGGTCGACGGAGGGCGAGCCACGGCGGCATCGCCCGGTTCCGGCCCATGGTTCCGTGTGCGGCCGGCCCGGGCTTGTCGCAGAGCGTATGCCGGTTGACCTCGACCGCAGACCCGCCCTGTCCAATTTCACTCAACGAGCGTAGAGTTTCCTCTCGACCCGGACATCGACGTCCCGCCCAGAGATGAGGTGCATCCCGTGCCCCACGGATCCTCCCCCTCCCCCGCGCTCGCCTCGGACGCGCCCGCCATCGACGCCTCCGCACTCCCACTCGACTTCGCCGAGTTCAGCGCGCTCGCCTCGCAGTCCTTCGTGCCGCTGCGCGTGCGCTCCGACGACCCGGACGCGTTCCGCGGCGAGATCCGCGCCTCGGTCGGCGACGACATCCACCTCTCGGTGGTCACGGCCACCGGACACGAGATCCACCGCACGCCCGAACTCGTCGCGCGGTCCGAGCACCGGTCCTTCAAGCTCGGACTCCAGCTCTCGGGGACGGGCCTGCTCATCCAGGACTCGCGCGAAGCCGTGCTCCGCCCCGGCGACCTCACGATCTACGACACCGATTCCCCGTACACGCTCGTGTTCGAGGAGGCCTTCAGCACGCTGGTGCTGATGGTGCCGCACCGGATGCTCGAACTGCCCACCGGTGCCGTGCAGGGCATGACCGCGGCTCGGATCGCGGGGGACCAGGGTCTCGGCCGCGTCGTCGCGCGGTTCCTCGCCGAACTCGCCGACGACCTCGACCAGCTCGACGGTCCCGTCGGCGGCCGGCTCGCCCGCAACGCCGTCGACCTCGTGACGACCCTCTACGCCCGCGAGCTCGATGTCGCGCGCGATGCCGATCGCCCCCACCGGGCCATGCTCCGCGGCATCCAGGCCTGGCTGGAGGACCGGCTGGGCGACCCCGACCTCACGCCGGCGAGCATCGCCGCGGCGCACTTCATCTCGACGCGCCACCTGCACGCCCTCTTCCACGAGGAGGGCCTCACCGTCTCGAGCTGGATCCGATCACGGCGACTCGACCGGTGCCGCCGTGAGCTGCTGGACCCGCTCGCGGCACGCCGCCCGGTCGGCCAGGTCGCCGGCCGCTGGGGCTTCGCCGACGCCGCGCACTTCAGTCGCGCCTTCCGCGCCGAGTTCGGCGAACCGCCGAGCGCCGTCAGGGCGCGCGCGACGGCCGCGTGACGCGGGCGCGGCACCCGGCGGCCCCGGTCAGACGAGGAAGTCGATCGCCGCGTCCTTGAACGTCCGCGACGTGAGCGTCGAGACGTGGTCGCGGCCCCGGATCGTGATGAGGTCGCTCCCCCAGTCGAGCGCGAGCTGCTGCACGCCCACGGGCACCGGGTCATCCTCGCCGGCGACGAACAGCACCGGGATCCCGCCGGGGATCGCGAGCGGGGCGCCCGAGACGCCCTCGATGCACGCGAGGAGCGCGTCGCGGTCGGCACCGGCCCGGATCGCCGGACCGAGCACCTGGGCGATCACGGGGTTGCGCGGTGGCGTGCCGTCGACGAGGTACCCGCGCGCATCCTCGACGTCCCACGTCGCGAAGAGCTCCGTCGGACCCGCACCGCCCACCACGACGCGGCGCACCCGATCGGGCGCGAGCTCGCAGAGTCCGGAGATGACCCGGTTGCCCATGGAGTAGCCGACCGCGTCGCAGCGTGTCGCGCCGGCGGAGTCGAGCACCGCGACGAGGTCGGCACCGAGCCGGTCCGGCGCGTACGCATCGGCCGTGGCCGGCTTGTCGCTCGAGCCGTGCCCCCGGAGGTCGGTCGTGATCACGCGGCGCCCCGACTCGACGAGCGAGCGCACCCACCCCGTGCCGTCCCACGTGAAGGTCGAGTCCGACGCGAAGCCGTGCACGAGGAGCACGGGCGGGCGGCCCGACTCGGCGTCGTCGCCGTGCACGCGGTAGGCGATGAGCACGCCGTCGGGGGCCTCCGCGTGCAGGACCGGGGCCGACGACCTCGGCGCGATCACGCGCGGTCCGCCTCGTCGTCGGCCGGGGCGCCGGCGGCATCCGCCTCGTCGCCCGCGGCCGCGTCGGCCGCCTCCTCCGCCTCGACGACCTCGCCGGGCGGCAGTTCCGACGAGTCCACGATCGCGGCCCCCGCGTGGCCGAGCTCGGCGATCGCGGCCTCGGACGACTCCGGCGCGACGCCCGCCACCAGGTCGCGGAGCACGCGCACGTGCCGCCCGTGTTCGATGGCGTCGAGCGCACTCGCACGAACGCAGTAGTCGGTCGCGATCCCGGCCACGTCGACATCGGTGATGCCGTGGTGCTCGAGCACCTCGGAGATCGACGCGCCCGAGTCATCCGTGCCCTCGAAGATCGAGTACGCCGGCACCCCCTGGCCCTTGCGGATGTGCACGTCGACGCCGCTCGTGTCGAGCGCGGGGTGGTACTCGGCGCCCGGCGTGCCGGCCATGCAGTGCTGCGGCCACGTGGTCACGAAGTCGGGCGCGGCGTCCGTCGCGAAGTGCCCGCCGTTGTCGTCGTCCGGGTTGTGCCAGTCGCGGGATGCGACGACGAGGTCGTAGCGTTCGCCGTGCTCGGCGAGGTACGCCGTGATGCCGGCGGCCACGGCCGCACCGCCGTCGACGCCGAGGGCGCCGCCCTCGGTGAAGTCGTTCTGCACGTCGATGATGAACAGGGCCCGACTCATGATCGGCTCCTTCGCTCCTCGGGTCTGGGGCGGGGTTCCTCCGGCCGCCGCTTCCATTCTGTCGCGATTCGCGGAGGTCGCGGCGGGCCCTCGGTCACTCGTTCGAGAGTTCGTCGCCGCAGCGGTAGAAGCCGGTCGTGAGGGTGTCGATCGCGACCTTCGCATCGGCCGTGATCTGCGAGACGTCGCCGAGCGCGTAGATCGCGAACGTGAGGGTCGTGCCGTCCTGGGCGTGGATGATGCCCCCGAGGGTGTAGCCCGTGTCGATCCACCCGGTCTTGGCGAACACCGCGCCGTGGGCGGCCGCGTTGTCGCCGGCGAACCGGTCGGCGTACGACAGCGACCCGCGCTGGCCTGCGATCGGAAGCCCGTCGCGGATGACGCCGAGGTTCCCCTCGCGCGCCTCGACCTTCGCGAACAGCCGCGTGAGGTACGCAGGCGGCACCGCGTTGTCGGGCGAGAGCCCCGATCCGTCGACGACGTGGATGCCGCCGCGCGCGATCCCGTACGACTCGAGCGCCTGCCGCACCGCCGGGTCGATCGCCTCGAACGTGTTGCCCGTGCCGACGGCGATCGCGACCTGCCGGGCGAGCATCTCGGCGACGGTGTTGTCGGAGACGACGAGCGACTTGTCGATGAGCTGGGCGACGGTCGGCGACCACACGCGGCCGAGCTCCGTCGCGCCGCCGGGGGCGGTGCCGCGCTCGATGGCCGACACGCCGCCGAGCGCGGCCGCGAACGCATCGCCCGCGCGACCGACCGCGTCGGCGCCGCGGCGCGAGGTGTTCGCGTACGGGTCGTCGCGGTCGCCGTCGACCATGAGCGCGGTGATCTCCGGCATGTAGCCGAGGTCGCGCTCGGTCGGCGCCCAGCTCGCATGCCAGGTCTCCCCGCCGAAGTACGACGCGTCGAGGACGAGCTTCGTGAGGGGCGGGTTCGACGGATCGGCGTCCCACGCCGCGCGCACCTGGGCGGCGAGGTCGTCGAGGTGCGCGGCACCGGGGTAGACGGTCTCGTTGCCGGTCGCGGTGCGCGAGAGCGTCAGGTCGCCGCCGCCGACGAGCACGACCGAGCCCGGTTCGGCGCCCTTCACGACGGTCGTCGCGAAGCGGTCGTCGGGCGAGAAGACGGCGAGCGCGGCCGCAGCCGTGACGACCTTCATGACGCTCGCGGTGCGCGAGGCCTCGAGCCCACCGCGGTCCAAGAGCACCTCCCCTGTCTCGGCGTTCATGACCTGCGCCTGGAGGTTCGCCAGGCGCGGATCGGCGGCGAGGCCCGCGACCGAGCACGTGCGCACGCGTGCCGCCGGTTCCGGCGTCGGGGTCGGCGTCGCGGTGGGGGTCGGCGTGGGCGTGTCGGTCGGGGTCGGTGTCGGGGTGGCCGACGGCGTCGGCGACGCCTCACCGCCCGTCATGGTCGCGGCGAACGCGACGGCCCCTCCGAGCAGTCCGACGGCGGCGACCGCGGCGACGGCGGCGAGCACCCGATGCTCGGCGATCAGCGAGCGGATGCCCCGTGGCCGGCCGGGCGTCGTCGCGGCGTCCGGGTCGCGTGGCGATCGGGCCGCCGCGGGGTCGCCCGGCGACGCGGGCTCCCCCTGCGCGGACGTCGCGCCCACGGCATCCGTCTCGTCACTCACCCGGGCATTGTACGGACGCCGTCCGGGCGCCTCCCGAGTGCCGGCGCCCGGGCGGCGTCGACGGAGGCCGGCTCAGGGCGCGGATGCCCCGGAGCAGAACTCCCGGATGACCTGCGCGATCACGCCCGCCAGCGTGCGCAGCGACGCGATCGAGACCCACTCCAGGTCGGCGTGCGCGCCGCCGCCGACGGGACCGATGAGCACGACGGGGATGCCCGCTTCGGCGATGAGGCCGGCGTCGGTCCACCACGGGTCGCCCCGGAGGACGGCGGGTACGCCCGTGACGCCCTCGACCGCGCCGACCACGGCGCGCGCGATGCGCGCCTCGGCCGACGCCTCCATGGCGGGCCGCACCACGAGCGGCACGATGCGGCCCGGTTCCGATGCCGCGAGCACGCGCTCGAGCTCGGCGCCCGGGTCCGGGTCGCCGGGCAGCGTACGCCGCTCGACCACCAGGACGCAGCGGTCGGCGACCGTCGCGGCGTCCGTCCCGCCGTCGACGGTGGCCACGCGCACGCTCCCCGATCCGAGCAGCGGATGCGCCCGGCGCGCGGCGAGCTCGGCGCCGAGTCCTCGCAGGGCGACCAGCCCGTCGAGGGCGCGATCGATCGCATCGACGCCGAGCCCCGGTTGCGAGCCGTGCGCCGCCACGCCGTCGTACTCGACGCGGTACCAGGCGAAGCCGCGATGGGCGAGCGTCACCTGGAGGTCCGTCGGCTCGAGCACGACCGCGCCGTCGGGACGCCGCCGGGCCGGGCCGGAGCGCCCGTCCGCATCGATCGCCGCGAGCAGCTCCTCCATCCCGCGCGAGCCGAACTCCTCGTCGGCGGCGAACGCCAGCACGATGTCGCCGGCGAGGTCGTCGGGTGCCGTCGCAGCGGCGATCATCGCCGCGGCGAGCCCACCGGCCATGTCGTACGCGCCGCGGCCCACGATGCGATCGGGCTCGGCGCCGGACGCGTCGTCCGCTCCGCTCCCGGCGCCGCCGACCGTGTCGAGGTGTCCGGCGAGGAGGAGGGTCCGGCCGCCGCCTCGACCGCGCCGGCGAGCGAGGACGCTCGGGCGCGCGGGGTCGGCGCCCACGTGGCGCACCTCGAAGCCGCGTTCGTCGAGCCAGGTCGCGATGACGCCCGCGAGCTCGCGCTCCCCCGCACCGCCGACGACCAGCGACGGGTTCGTCGCGTCGATCACGACGAGTCGCCGCGCCAGGGCGGCGACGTCACCGTCGAGGGACACCTCGTTCCCGTTCGCGCCGACCGGCTCAGCCCTCGCCCGGGTAGCGCAGGCCGATCTCCGCCCGGATGCGGTCGAGCGTGCCCATGATCGCGACGGACTCCTCGGTCGGCAGGACGTCGCCGCCGTCGAGCCGACCGTCGGCGACGAGCTGCTCGAGCGCGGCCGCCTGGTAGTGCATGCCGCGGCCGTTCACGTCGGAGGCGAACTCCTCGATCACCGTGTCGTCGTGCCCGATGACGCGGAAGCTCGTGGGCGTGTACCAGACCCCGTCGATCTCGATGCGCGCCTCGGTGCCGAGGACGAGCGCGCGATTCGGCCCGCGCGCGTCGCTCGCGGAGAACGTCGAGGCGATCCGGCCCTCGGCGTAGCCGAACTGCACGGCGATCTGGGCATCCGCGCCGGTCTCCTTGAAGATCGCGGTGGACTGGATGACGGCCGGTGCGCCGAAGAGGTCCCACGCGAACGAGACCGGGTAGATGCCGAGGTCGAGCAGCGCGCCGCCGCCGAGGTCGAGGGCGTTGAGGCGATGGCCCGGATCGTCGGAGAGCTTCTGCGTGTGGTCCGCGATCATCGAGCGCACCTCGCCGATGGCGCCCGACGCGATGACCTCGCGGATGCGCACCATGTGCGGGAGGTACCTCGTCCACATCGCCTCGAGCACGAGCACGCCGCGTTCGCGGGCCGCATCGGCCACGACGCGGGCCTCCGCCTCGTTGAGCGTGAACGGCTTCTCGACGAGGACGTGCTTGCCGGCCTCGATCGCCGCGAGGGCCGACGCCGCGTGCCACGGATGCGGCGTGGCGACGTAGATCGCGTCGACCTCGGGGTCGGCGAGCAGTGCGTCGTAGCTGCCGTGCGCGGTGGCGATGCCGTACTCGTCGGCGAACGCCCGCGCCGACTCGGTCGACCTGGACCCCACGGCCCGGACGTCGAAGCCGTTCAGTCGGAGGTCGGAGGTGAAGAGGCGGGCGATGCCGCCGGTCGCGAGGATTCCCCATCGCAGTCGTGCCGTCATGCGCGCCAGCCTATCGACGACGCCCATCCGGCGGATCCGGAGTCGCGTGTCCAGATGACACCTGTTCTGGGATATGCGGGAACCTCGCCATCTCGCTAGGTTTCGGCCATGTCGGCACATTCGAACCGAAGGAGCCGCATCGTCGGCTCGATCGCCGGGGCCACCGTCGCCCTCGTCGCCGTCTTCTTCGGCGCCGCACCATCCGCCCTCGCCGCCAAACCCGATCCGGTCAACAGGTACGTCGCGCTCGGCGATTCGTATGCCGCAGGGCAGGGCGCCGGGATCCCGCTCGACTCGTGCCTCAGGTCGGATGCCGCGTATCCGGTCCTGCTCGACGCGGTTCCGCGGACCAACCTCCTCCGCCAGGCCGCGTGCAGTGGTGCGACGATCTCGGATGTCGCGACGACGCAACTCTCGCAGGTGAACCGCGGAACGACCCTCGTGACGCTGACCGTCGGGGGCAACGACCTCGGCGCCGGCGAGGTCTTCGCGATCTGCGCACCCGACCCGGAATCACTCGCCTGTGCGATGGCCGTCGCCGAGGCGGAGCAGCTCCTCGCCTCCGGAGTCATCGGTCA
Source organism: Agromyces zhanjiangensis (assembly GCF_040496055.1). Lineage (NCBI taxonomy): Bacteria > Bacillati > Actinomycetota > Actinomycetes > Micrococcales > Microbacteriaceae > Agromyces > Agromyces zhanjiangensis. The sequence goes on from NZ_JBEPKB010000001.1 coordinate 74,797, forward strand.
GCAGCTCGGTGCGCTGTTGCTCGCGATCGCCGAGCGCGCACCCAACGCGCGCATCGTCGTGACCGACTACCCGGTGCCGTTCGTGAGCGGGTTCAGCGCCCTGACCGACACCGTGAACGCCGCGACCCTCGCGCTCGACGCCCAGATCGGCGCCGCGGCGACCGGGGCGGCCGCCGCCGGCGCGAACGTCCACTACACGAGCTTGGAGCTCGCCTACCTCGGCCACCAGGTCGGCGATCTCGACCCGTGGCTCGGCGCCGACCAGTTCGACCCGCTGACCTTCCTGCACCCGACGGTGGTCGGCCAGGGCGTCTACCGCGACGCGATCCTCGTCACGCTCGGATGAGTCGGACGATGACCTCGCACACGCGGCACGATGCCGCCGTTCCGGCCCACGCGCGACGCGTCGCGCTCCTCGCCGCCGGCCTGCTCGCGGCGCTCGCCCTGCTCCTCGGCTCGGCGCTCGCCGGGCCGGCGGACACCGCCCACGCCGCGGTCCCCATGGCCAAGCCCGACAAGCCGGGCAAGCCCGGCGGAGGGAGCGGGGGCGGTGGCGGCGGCACGACCGAGCTCGAGTACGCCGCACTCGGCGACTCGTTCGCCGCCGGCGTCGGCGCCGGCAGCTACATCGAACGGACGTGCTACACGAGCTCGAAGAGCTATCCCAAGCTGCTCGACGGCGACGCGGACAAGGCACTCGTCGCGTTCCCCGCCTGCTCGGGCACGGACACCGTCGACGTGCTCGACCGGCAGATCGCGGCGATCCCGACCACGGCGAAGCTCGTCACGCTCACCGTCGGCGGCAACGACGTCGGCTTCGCCGACGTGATGCAGAACTGCTTCGTGCTCGTGAGTTCGTCGTGCTCGTCGAAGATCGCCGCAGGCGCGGCCATCGCGGCCTCTCCGGAGTTCACCGCGAGCATCGTCGCGGTCGTCGACGGGATCCAGGAGCGGGCACCGGGCGCGAAGGTCATCGTCGCCGGCTACCCGCTGCTCTTCTGGGAGAACAGTTCGGGCGTGAACCCGAAGTACGCCTGGGCCGACGAGGTGAACGACGAGACGGTCGAGCTCAACGACGTGGTCGAGGCGGCCGCGACGTCCGCCGGTGCCGTGTTCGTCGACGTCGAGGACGACTTCGCGGGGCACGGCATCGGCAGCTCGAGCCCGTGGATCAACGACTGGAAGTGGCTGACGACCACGACGGTCAACGCCTTCCACCCGAACGCCACCGGGCACGCCGCCTACGCGAAGGCGATCCGGTCGGTTCCGCTCTCGTAGTCCGCCACCTGGACGGAGGGCCCGGACGTCGTCCGGGCCCTCCGCATTCCCGGCTCGGGCACCGATCGGGGCGGGCCGGGCCGAGTCAGCGGTCGGTCAGGGCGCTGCGGCAGCGCCGACCGAGGGCGTCTCGCTTCGATCGTCGGCTGCGGCCTCGAGCACCGTCGTCCATGCGCCCGACCCACCGCGCAGCACCGCCACCGCCGCGCCGGTGAACGCGATCAGCCCGAGCACGAGCGAGGCGTACCCGATCCAGGCGCCGGAGAGGAAGTTGGGCAGCACGAACTCCGTCACCGTCCAGGCGAGCAGCGCGATCGCGACCCAGCGCGGCGCGACGGCCGAGCGGAGCAGGGCGACCGCGACGAGGATCACGCCGAGCACCGTGCCGCCGAGCCCGGCGAGGAGGTACGGGATGAAATCGCCGCCCTGCGTGGCCGCGAACGCGGCCTGCGCCGCGTCGAGGTCGCCCGACTCGACGGCGTACCGCGCCATGCCGAGCGTGACGAGGCTCGCCCCGCCGTAGGCGGCGTGGCCGAACGCGCCGAGCCCGCTGAACACCGCGCCGAGCGTGGCGAGCGCGGGTGAGCGGTGACTCGCCGCGTGCGCGAGCCCGACCAGGCCGATCGCCCAGAACACCTGGGACCACAGGAAGAGCTGGAGCCCGATCGCGGCGGACGTCGAGCCGGCGAGGAGCTCGACGTACCGGGACGGGTCGTCGGGGAACTCGGGTTGCAGCAGGATCCCGGCGACGGCGGTGGCGATGGCGACGACGAGCGATCCGGCGACGAGCACGCGGCGGACGGACGGCAGTGCACGGGACGTGGACATGGGCGGATTCCCCCTCGGTTCGGCCGCGGCCCTTCCGCGGCGACGGCTCGACGGTACGAGCGGCGCGACGTCGGGGGCATCCGTCGTGGGTGCCGTCGCCGATCACCGGAAGTCGATTCGCCGATCACCCGACGGTGATTCCCCCGGCGGCGTGCGGACCGCTAGCCTGCGGTCGTGGACCGCCGCACGCGCTGGCATCTCGCCCAGGACATCGCCGTCGCCGCGCTCATCGCAGCGCTGGGCCTCGCCGAGGTCTGGGTGCCGTTCGAGTCCGTGCAGGGCACGGGCTCCCCGGTGCTGAGCACGGCGGCGATCCTCGCCTGCGCGGTCCTGCTCGCGCTGCGCCGAGTCGCCCCGCTCGTCCTCGTCGCGGTCCCGCTGACGTGGGTCCTGTGCTTCGTCGCGACCGGCGGCGACGCCCAGGTGCTGTTCTTCGGGGGATTCCTCCCCCTCGCACTCGCCCTCTACACGGGCGCGCGGCACGGCGGCGTCCGGGCCTCGGCGGCCATCTGCGGTTCGGTGTTCGCGGCCGTGATCCTGGCCGACGTCTTCGTTCCCGAACTCCAAGGTCCGAGCGAGGTGTTCTTCCACTGGGGCGTGCTCCTCACGATCTTCCTCATCGGCATCGGCATGCGCGTCTCCGAACGCCGGGCGGCGGATGCCGCGACGCGGGCCGCGGTCGCGGAGACCGAGGCCCGCGAGGCCGCCCTCCGCGCGGTCGCGGAGGAACGTGCCCGGATCGCCCGAGAGCTGCACGACATCCTCGGGCACTCGGTGAGCGTCATGGTCGTCCAGGCCGGTGCGGCAGCAGAGGTCGTCGACGTCGACCCGGGTGCCGCCCGGCAGGCCCTGGAGGCGATCCGGACGACGGGCACCGAGGCACTGGCCGAGGTGCGCCGGGTCGTCGAGCTGCTGCGCGACGACGACCCGGAATCGCTGTCGCCGCAGCCCGGCATCGCCCGCATTCCCGAGCTGATCGAGCAGGCACGCGGTACTGGGCTCGTCGTGGACTTCCGGGCCGACGATACGAGCGACCTGTCGGCGGGTCGACAGCTCGCCGTCTACCGGGTCGTGCAGGAGTCGCTGACCAACGTGCGCCGTCACGCGCGTGCCGCGTCGGCGTCCGTCGCCATCGATCGCTCGGCCGACCGAGTCGACATCACCGTGACGGACGACGGCGATGCCGCGGGCGACGCGCATCCGGCCGGACACGGGCTGCTCGGCATGCGCGAGCGCGTCACGCTGTACGGCGGCACGCTCGACGCCGGTCCGGGTCCGAGCGGTTGGCGCGTCCACGCGTCGCTCCCGACCGGGGCGGGATCGTGACCGCATCGACCGCGACCCGGGTCCTGCTCGTCGACGACCAGGAACTCGTCCGCGTCGGGTTCCGGCTCATCCTCGAGCGCGCAGGGCTCGACGTCGTCGGCGAGGCGGGCGACGGAGCCGCCGGCGTGGCGGCGGCCGCCCAACTCGCCCCCGACGTCGTGCTCATGGACATCCGCATGCCGGTCATGGACGGCATCGAGGCGACACGGCTCATCCTCGAGGCGGACCCCTCCCGTCGCGTGCTCGCGCTGACGACCTTCGACCTCGACGAGATCGTCTTCGCCGCGGTCCGGGCCGGGGCATCCGGGTTCCTGCTCAAGGACGTGCCGCCCGCCGACCTCGTGCACGCGGTCGGGGTCGTGTCCCGCGGCGAGGCGATGCTCGCACCGGCGGTGACGGCACGCATGCTCGAGCGCTTCGCCTCGTCCCCCTCCCCCGATTCCGCCCTGCCGCCCGGCGTCGAACTCACCGAGCGGGACGTCGAGATCGTCCGGCTCGTCGCGCGCGGCCGGTCGAACGCCGAGATCGGCGCCACGCTCTTCCTGAGCGAGTCGACGGTGAAGACGTACGTGTCGCGCCTGCTCACCAGGCTCGGCGCCCACGACCGCGTGCAGATCGCGATCCTCGCCTACGAGTCCGGCCTCGTCCGGCCCGGCGAGCGGACGGACTGACGGGCCGGGTCCCGGACCACCCCGATCGGCCGCGACCACCGTCCGAAGGCGCGCGAACCTCCATCATCGTCCGGTTCACCGTCGTCGCCGGACGCGAAGCCGCCTCGACGACCTGTGCGGGTTGAGGCCGTCTGCCTTCGAAGGTTCCCTCGATCGCTCGCGAGGCGTACGATGGTGCTAATTACAATAGCGCCATTACGTCAGGAGGCGAACATGTCGATCTCCGCCCCGCCCCGCAAGCCGGACGCCACACCGCGGACCGACGTCGACGACCCACCGCCGATCGAACACGAGGCGGAGTTCCGTCCGGAAGCGTCCCGCTCCGTGCGAACCAGCAGGGTGCGAGCGCTGATCGAGGAGGCGTGGCGGCGCACCGGCCGCCGTCGAGTCCTGATCGCGTCGGCCGCGATCGCCCTGTCGGTCGGCGTGGTCGCGCTCGCGCTCGGAGCCCTCAGCCCGACCGAGCTCCCCGACGGAGTTCCCGAGCGATCCATCAGCCTGGGCGGCCGATCGGCCGCGGCGCCGGCGACGACGGGGGAGAACGGTACCCTCGCAACCGTGGCAACGTCGACGGCAGACGCGCCGAGCGACATCTACCTCCTCGAGTCCGGAAGCACGGTTCCGCGGCAGCTGACCTCGACGCCGGAGTTCGACGAGTACGCGCCGGCGTGGTCGCCGGACGGCACCATGCTCGCGTACATCCGGTCGGACCCGCCCGACGACGAGCAGGCAGACGCCTCGATCGGGTCCCTCGGGTTCGCGCAGGCAGCGGCGTGCGTGGACGTCTGCGAGCTGGTCATCGCGGACGGCGCGACTGGCGTGCCGGTCCTCTCGTCGGGCATCGGGCATGCGTATCCGCGCGCGCAGGATGGCTTCGACCGTTCCATGGTGCCCTCCTCGATCGCATGGGCGCCGGACGGCAAGTCGATCATCGTCAACCGGAGCTTCTGCGGGATCGGGGGCTGCGGCGGCACCGCGGCCGTCGGATCGGTGCTCGTGGACGTGGAGACCGCACGCACCGTCGAGATCGCGCCGGGGCTCTCCGTCCTCGGCTGGTCGCCCGACGGACGCTGGCTCGCAGTCGCCGAAGAGCGTGGCGTGAACGGCCACTCGGTCGTGGCGGTGCCGACCGGCGCCCTGGATGAGTCGGCCCTCGCCGATCCGCCGGAGCGAGACGGATGGATCGTGCTCTCCGACACCCTGTGGTGGGCGAACGACATCGGCTGGGCGGCGGACTCCTCGACGGTCTTCCTCAACGAGGGGCGGATCTTCGGGCCCGGGTCCGGCGAGCAGTGGCGGCCCGCCACGATCGACGCGGTCACGGTTCCGGACCGGATCCGGCACACGGTCATCGCCGACGGGGCGGGTCCATTGGTCTCACCCGACGGTCGGCACCTCGCGTACCACACCGACTACGGGCTCGAGGGGGACGACGGGATCCTGACCGACATCTGGGTCGCCGACATCGACGGTGCAGGCGCCCTCCGGATCGCCGAGAACGCCACTGCGGACTCCTGGTCACCGGACGGCCGTCTCCTGGTCGCCCACGACGACCGATCCTGGTTCACCATCGCCTCGGACGGCACCAGCCGGACCGACCTGGCGGTCCGGGCCACCGGAGACGGGGTGCCGTGGGGCCCCACCGCATCGTGGCAACGTCTCCCGGCCACCGAGTGACCGACGGACGCGTCCCGGCGCGAATCCCGGGTCGGCGGTTCGAGACGCCGAAGGCCCCCTCCGTGTGGAGGGGGCCTTCCGAGTGGAGCCGCCTGAGGGAATCGAACCCTCGACCTATTCATTACGAGTGAATCGCTCTGCCGACTGAGCTAAGGCGGCGTGGCATCCGTTGCGAATCGCACCGAACGGCACGAGAGACCATGTTAGCGGGTTTTCGGAGCGCTCATGACCACTCGGCGGGCCGCGTCAGCACCGGGGATCGGCGGAGGGGACGATGCCGTCGACGAGGAAGTCCTCGACGGTGTCGTCGATGCACGCGTTCGACTTCCGGTATGCCGTGTGGCCCTCTCCGTCGTAGCTGACGAGGAACCCGGAGTCGAGTTGCTCGGCGAGCGCCTCGGCCCACTGGTACGGCGTCGCGGGGTCGCCGGTGGTGCCGATGACCATGATCGGGGCCGCCCCTGCGGCCGTGATCGCACTGCGGTCCGCCTCGCTCACGACCGGCCACTGCGCACACCCGATGTCGCCGTAGCCGAAGTACGGGCCGATGATCGGCGCGGCCTCGGCGAGCTCGGTCGCATCGGCGCGCATGCTCGCGGGGTCGTCGTCGTACGTGTAGTCGAGGCAGTTCACCGCCCGGAACGCCTCGGTCGAGTTGTCGCGGTAGGTGCCGTCCTGGTCGCGGCCGTTGTAGAGGTCGGCGAAGGCGAGCGCAGTTCCGGCCTCGCCGAACATCACGGACTCGAACATGTCGCTGAGGTACGGCCAGCTCTCCGCGCTGTACAGCGGGTAGATGATCGCCGTGACGAGTGCGTCGGCCCCCAGCATCCGCCCGTCGGTCGCGCGCAGCGGACTCGCCTCGACCGAGGCGAGGAGTCGCGACACCTCGGCCGCAGCGGAGTCGACCGACCCCGAGAAGGGGCACGCATCGCCCGCGAGGCAGTCCGCGAGGTAGGCCTTGAGGGCGTCCTCGAAGCCCACCGACTGCGCGACGTTGACCTCCTGGTTGCTCGCCGTCGGGTCGATCGCGCCGTCGAGCACGAGGCGCCCGACCTTCTCGGGGTAGAGCCCGGCGTAGGTCGCGCCGAGGTACGTCCCGTAGGAGTACCCCAGGTAGTTCAAGCGCTCGTCGCCGAGGATCGCGCGCAGGAGGTCGAGGTCGCGCGCGGCGCTCTCGGTGTCGACGTTGGCGAGCAGTTCGCCGGTCTCGTCGGCGCATGCTTGGCCGAACTCGCGGTTCGCCTCGGTGACGTCGGCGATCCACTCGTCGCTGCCGCGCTCGGCCGGCGCGATGCCGTAGAGGAACTCGTCCATCCGCGCCGCGTCCAAGCAGGTCACCGCGCTCGATCGGCCGACGCCGCGCGGATCGAACCCCACCACGTCGAACCGCTCCTGCAGCCGCGGCCCCGCCGCGTAGTCGACGGAATCGGCGATGAAGTCGTACCCGGAGCCGCCCGGCCCGCCGGGATTCACGAGCAGCGACCCGACCTTCTCCCCGCTCGCCGGTCGGCGGACGAGGGCGAGCTCGATCTCGCCCGCCCCCGGGTCGCTCCAGTCGAGCGGGGCGGTGGCCGTCGCGCACAGCTTGTCGTCGCATCGATCCCACTCGAGCACCTGCGCGTAGAACGGCTCGAGCTCGGGCGCGACGGTCTCGCCGGTCGGCTCGGACCGCTCGGCGCCGCCGCCGAAGAAGGAGGGCACGGTGCAGCCTGCGAGCAGCAGCACCGAGGCGACCACGACGGATGCCGCCGCGGTGAGCCGCCGCCGACCCATCACGAGCGGACTCCGCGGACCGGTTCCGGCCGGCGGATCGCCGAGACGAGCATCGCCTCGAGGGCGAGCGCGGGCTGGACGTTGGCGTCGATTCGGATGCGGGCCTCCTGGATGGCGTCGAGCGTCGCGAGCGACTGCGACGGAGTGGCGGATGCCGCGGCGCGGGCGATGTCGGCGGCGATCTCGACGTTCACGAGCTCGACCTCGGCGCCGAGCTGGGTGACGAGGATGTCGCGGTACAGCGATGCGAGGTCGACGAGGATCCGGTCGATCCCGTCGCGGAGGCTGCGCGTCGCACGTCGCTTCTGATCCTCCTCGAGCGCGCGGAGCTGCGACCGGAGCGCGGCGGGCACCGCCTGGCCGGGTGCGACGCCGAGCGAGCGGAGCGTGTGCTCGCGCTCCTCGGCGTCGCGGAGTTCGGTGATCGCCTTCGCGTCGTCGCCGGCGATCTCGAGCAGCCGCGCCGCGGTCAGCACCGCACTCGGCGTCGATCGCACCTGGAGCGCGAGTCGGAGGGTCTCGTCGCGGCGGTCACGGGCCTCGACGCTCGTCGCGAGTCGGTGCGCCATGCCGATGTGGCTCTGCGCTTCGCGCGCCGCGCGCTCGGCGAGGGCGGCGTCGACGCCGTCGCGGCGGACGAGGAGGTCGGCCACGGCCGCGATGTCGGGGACCTGGAGGCGGACCGACCGCACCCGGGAGCGGATGGTGGGGATCAGGTCGGCCTCGCTCGGGGCGCAGAGGATCCAGACGGTGCGCGCTGGGGGTTCCTCCAGCTCCTTCAAGAGCACGTTCGACGTCTGCTCGGTCATGCGGTCGGCGTCCTCGACGACGATGACGCGGTGGTGGCCGACGGATGGCGCGTAGTGCGACCGCTCCACGATCTTGCGCACGTCGGCGACCTTGATGATCACGCCCTCGGTCGCGAGGACGTGCAGGTCGGGGTGGCTGCGCGCGCTCACCTGCGCCCGCGTAGCCTCTTCGCCGTCGGGTCGGCCCGAGAGCAGCGCCTCGGCGAACGCGTAGGCGAGGTTCGACCGCCCCGAACCGGGCGGGCCGGTGATCAGCCACGAGTGGGTCATGTCTGCGGAGGCGCGCCCGTCGGCCGCCGCCTCCGCGGCGGAGCGCAGCACCGCGATCGCGGCATCCTGACCCGTCAGGTCGCTCCACACGGTCACGATTCCACGCTACCTTCGGCCGCGGACAGCGGCGCTGTGAGGCCCCTGACCATGTGCCGAGCGGACGCCCCGGGGCGGGCGAACGGCACGCTCACGCGAGTGTCTCGACCCGCGCCCGGATTCTGGCGTGGATGTCGTCGATCGGCAGCGTCGCGTCGACGACGAGGAAGCGGTCGGGCTCGGCATCGGCGAGCGCGAGGTAGGCCTCCCGGACCCGACCGTGGAACTCCGCCGCCTCGGCCTCCAGCCGGTCGTAGCGCGTCCGGGCGCCGTCGAGGCGGCGTCGGGCGACGTCGGAGGGGAGGTCGAGGAGGATCGTGAGGTCGGGCACGAGCCCCTCGGTCGCCCACTCGGAGATCGAGCGGACCTCGTCGGCGTTGAGCACGCGCCCGGCGCCCTGGTAGGCGACCGACGAGTCGATGTATCGGTCCTGCACGACGACCTCGCCGCGCGCGAGGGCCGGTCGCACGACCGTCGCCACGTGGTGGGCGCGGTCGGCCGCGTAGAGCAGTGCCTCGGCGCGCGGCGCGATGTCGCCGCGGTGGTGCAGCACGATCTCGCGCACCTCGACGCCGACCTCGGTGCCGCCGGGCTCGCGCGTGCGCACCACCGTGCGGCCCGCGGCCGTGAACCACTGCTCGAGCAGCTCCGCCTGGGTGGTCTTGCCCGATCCGTCGCCGCCCTCGAGGGTGAGGAACAGCCCCCGGCTCACGAGGACTTCTTCGCCGTACGCGTGGTCGTGCGCTTCGCCGGCGCCTTCGCGCCCGACTTCGCGGCGGTCGTGCGCGTGCCGCGCGCGGGCGCCGGGCCCTTGTCCCGCTTGATCTGGAGCAGTTCGACCGCACGCTCGAACGTGATGTCCTCGACCGACTCGGCGCGCGGGATCGTGGCGTTCGTCGTGCCGTCGGTCACGTACGGCCCGAAGCGGCCGTCCTTGACCTTGATGGGCTTGCCGCTCACCGGGTCCTCCGCGAACTCCTTGAGCGCGCTCGACGCGCGACGCGCACCGTACTTCGGCTGCGCGAAGAGCTCCTGCGCGCCCGCGAGGTCGATGTCGAAGATCGCGTCCTCGCTCGGCAGGGTCCGGGTGTCGGTGCCCTTCTTCAGGTACGGGCCGTAGCGCCCGTTCTGGGCCGTGATCTCGTCGCCCGACTCGGGGTCGAGCCCGACGACGCGGGGCAGGTCGAGCAGTTGGAGGGCCGTCGCGAGGTCGACCTCCTCGATCTGCATGCTCTTGAACAGCGACGCGGTGCGCGGCTTCGGCGCGGCGGCCTTCTTGGTGCCGCGCTTCGCCGGCTTCGCCGGCTTCGCCTCGACGACCTCGCCCGTGGCCGGGTCGACGGACGCCTCCGGCTCGGGCTCGAGCTCGGTCACGTACGGACCGAACCGGCCGTCCTTCACGACGACCTGCTTGCCGTTGTCGGGGTTGACGCCGAGGACGCGGTCGGTCTGCACGGGCGCGTCGATGAGCTCCTGCGCCTTCTCGGCGGTGAGCTCGTCGGGTGCGAGGCCCTCCGGGAGGTTGACGCGGCGCGGCGGCGCGTCGGCGGCCGCCTCGGGGTCGACGGTCTCGAGGTACGGGCCGTACCGTCCGATCCGGAGCGTCACGCCGGGGCCGATCACGATCGAGTTGATCTCGCGCGCGTCGATGTCGCCGAGGTTGTCGACGACCTGGCGGAGGCCCGTGTGGCGGTCGCTGCCGAAGTAGAACTCGTTCAGCCAGTCGACGCGGTCGGCCTCGCCCGAGGCGATGCGGTCGAGGTCGTCCTCCATCTCGGCAGTGAAGTCGTACTCGACGAGGTCGCCGAAGTGCTCCTCCAGGAGTCGCACGACGGAGAACGCGACCCAACTCGGCACGAGCGCCTGGCCGCGCTGCGTGACGTACCCGCGGTCGAGGATCGTGGAGATGATCGACGCGAAGGTCGACGGGCGGCCGATGCCGAGCTCCTCGAGTCGCTTGACGAGGCTCGCCTCGGTGTAGCGCGGCGGCGGGCTGGTCTCGTGGCCCTTGGCCTCGAGCTCGGCGAGCCCGACGGCCTCGCCCTCGGCGAGCTGCGGCAGCTTCGCCTCACCCGGCGCCTCCTCGGCGTTGCGCTCCTCGTCGCGGCTCTCCTCGTACGCGGCGAGGAAGCCGCGGAAGGTGATCACGGTGCCGCTCGCGGTGAACTCGGCGGTCGTGCCGGCGACCGCGGCCGTCGGCGACTCGGGCGCCGGAGCATCCGTCGCCGTCGGACCGACCTCGATGGTGACGGTCGCGGTCTGCCCCTTGGCATCGGCCATCTGCGAGGCGACCGTGCGCTTCCAGATGAGGTCGTACAGCTTGAACTCGCTGCCGCGGAGCACGCTCTGCAGCTCGGCGGGCGTGCGGAAGACCTCGCCCGACGGGCGGATCGCCTCGTGCGCCTCCTGCGCGTTCTTCGACTTGCCGGCGTAGGCGCGGGGCTTCTCGGGCACGCTGTCGGCGCCGTACAGCTTCACGGCCTGGGTGCGCGCGGCCTGGATCGCCTGCTGCGAGAGCGACACCGAGTCGGTGCGCATATAGGTGATGTACCCGTTCTCGTACAGCGACTGCGCGACGCGCATGGTGTCGCGCGCCGACAGCCGGAGCTTGCGCGCCGATTCCTGCTGCAGCGTCGAGGTCGTGAACGGCGCGGCCGGGCGGCGCGAGTACGGCTTCGACTCGACGCGGCTCACGCGCCGGGCCACGGTGTCGTCGCGGAGCGCCGCGGTCAGCGACTGCGCGGTCGCCTCGTCGAGCACGACGGCCTTGCCGGTGAGCCGGCCCGAGTCGTCGAAGTCGCGACCGGTGGCGATGCGGTCGCCGCCGACCCGCACGAGCCTGGCCTCGAACGACGAGGACTCCTTGGTGAAGCGGCCGATCAGGTCCCAGTAGGAGGCGGCGACGAAGGCGAGGCGCTCGCGCTCCCGGTCGACCACCAGTCGCGTCGCGGCCGACTGCACGCGGCCGGCCGACAGGCCGGGCCCGACCTTGCGCCAGAGCACCGGCGAGACCTCGTAGCCGTAGAGCCGGTCGAGGATGCGACGGGTCTCCTGCGCGTCGACGAGGGCGGTGTCGAGCTCGCGGGTCTGGTCCTTGGCCTTGAGGATCGCGTCCTTCGTGATCTCGTGGAACACCATGCGCCGCACGGGCACCTTGGGCTTGAGCTCCTGCAGCAGGTGCCACGCGATGGCTTCGCCCTCGCGGTCCTCATCGGTGGCGAGCAGGAGTTCGTCGGCGCCCTTCAGTGCGCGCTTGAGTTCGGCGACCGTCTTCTTCTTCGCGTCGGAGACGACGTAGTACGGCTCGAACCCGTTCTCGACGTCGACGGAGAACTTGCCGAGCGAGCCCTTCTTCAGCTCGGGCGGCAGGTTCTTGGGCTCGACGAGGTCGCGGATGTGCCCGACCGAGGAGAGCACCTCATAGCCGTCGCCGAGGTATTGGGCGATCGACTTCATCTTGGTCGGCGACTCCACGATCACGAGTTTCTTCGCGCCAGACACCGGACTCCTCTTGCTCATGGACGGTAACGGGGGACGCACATCATCGCCGCGCCCCCGAGCGGTGTGCCATCGGCCGGCTGGTGACGCCGACATGGCACACCATACACATATCGACCGTGAGGACACCCCTCATGGCGCGGTGCGACGCGGGGAGGAAAGTCCCTTGCGGCCGTGCAGGACGAGTGGAGAATGGCCGCATGGACACGTCATCCGGCACCTACACCGCCAAGCTGATCGACGGACCACTCGAGGGGAAGACGGTCTCGACCGGCTTCCTCGACACCGGCGATCCGCAGCCGAGGATCAGCTTCCCCGGCGACGGCGGCAAGCACTACGTCTACTCCCGCGGCGCGGGGCTCGAGTTCGACGCACCGGGCGACGACCGGCCGTCGGCGGTCGAGTACCGCTTCATCGAGACCGTCTTCGACTGAGGCGGATGACCGAGGCGTGACGCACCACGTCGGTGCGCCACGCCTCGGCTCCACGTGCCGTCGCGGCTACACGTGCCGCTCGTCGACGCCGTCGTAGTGCGAGAGCGGGCGGATGAGCGCGTTCGACGCGGCCTGCTCGATGATGTGCGCGGTCCAGCCCGTGACCCGCGACGCGACGAACAGCGGCGTGAACGTCTCGGTGTCGTACCCCATCAGGTGGTAGGCGGGGCCCGACGGATAGTCGAGGTTCGGGTGGATGCCCTTGCGCTCGACGAACTCGCCCGACAGCGTGTCGTACAGTTCGGCGAGGTCGGGCCGCTCGTAGTGCGCGATGAGGGTGTCGAGCGAGGCCTTCATCGTCGGCACGCGCGAGTCGCCGTTCTTGTACACGCGGTGGCCGAATCCCATGATCTTGCGCTTCTCGGCGAGCGCGGCGTCGAGCCACGGCACGACGTTGCCCGCGTCCCCGATCTCGTCGAAGATGCGCATGACCGCCTCGTTCGCCCCGCCGTGCAGCGGGCCCTTGAGCGCGCCGATCGCGCCGGTCACCGCCGAGTACAGGTCGGACAATGTCGAGGTGATGACGCGGGCCGTGAAGGTCGACGCGTTGAAGGAGTGCTCCGCGTACAGGATCATCGACACGTCGAACGCGTCGACGACGACCTGGTCCGGGACCTCGCCGAACGACATGTGCAGGAAGTTCGCGGAGTAGCCGAGGTCGTCGCGCGGCGGAACGAGGTCCTGGCCGCGCCGCCGACGCTGGTCGTACGCGACGATCGCGGGCAGCGCCGAGAACAGCGCCATCGACTTGGCGAGGTTCGCCTCGCGGCTGGCGTCATCGGTCGTCGGGTCCGAGGCGCCGATGACGCTGACGGCCGTGCGGACGACGTCCATCGGGTGCGCGGTCGTCGGAAGCAGGTCGATCGCGGCCTTCACGTTCGGCTGCAGCGCCCGCCCGGCGCGCTCGGCGGCCCGGAACTCCGCGAGCTCCGCGGCATCCGGCAGCTCGCCGTGCCAGAGCAGGTACGCGACCTCCTCGAAGCGCTTCGTCGCGGCGAGCTGCTGCACCGGGTACCCGCGGTAGAGCAGCGAGTTCGTCTCGGGGTTCACCTTCGAGATCGCGGTCGTGTCGACCACGACGCCCGCGAGGCCCTTGCGGATCTCGGGTACGGGCGCCGGAGCGGTCATCGTGTCGGTCATGTCGTGCTCCTCTCCGGACCGCGCCTCAGCGCGCGACCGTGAAGTTGAAGATGGACGTGTCGAAGTGGTTGTAGCCCTCGTAGTCGATGAGCTCGTAGAGCTCGGCCCGGTGCTGCATCTGCGGGAGGAGGCCGGTGAGGGCGCCGGCATCCGTCAGCTCGTCGAGGCCGCGCTCGGCCGCGCCCATCGCGAGGCGCAGGAGCGAGACGGGCCAGATGACGAGGTTCATGCCGACGTCGGCGAGCTGCTGCACGGTGAAGAGCTCGCTCTTGCCGAACTCGGTCATGTTGGCCAGGAGCGGCACGTCGACCGCGGCGCGCATGGCCGCGAACTCCTCGAGCGAGCGCATCGCCTCGGGGAAGATCGCGTCGGCGCCCGCGTCGACGAGCGCCTTCGCGCGGTCGATCGCCGCGTCGAGGCCGTCGACCGCCGCGATGTCGGTGCGCGCCATGATCAGGAAGTTCGGGTCGCGACGGGCGTCGACCGCGGCGCGGATGCGCTGCAGCGCCGTGTGCTCGTCGACGACCTGCTTGCCGTCGAGGTGGCCGCACCGCTTCGGGTTGACCTGGTCCTCGATGTGGAGGCCGGCGAGACCCGCGTCCTCCATCTCCTGGACGGTGCGGGCGACGTTCATGGGCTCGCCGAAGCCGGTGTCGGCGTCGACGATCGCGGGCAGTTCCGTCGTCCGCGCGATCTGCTTCGCGCGGCCGGCGACCTCGGTGAGGGTCGTCAGGCCGATGTCGGGCAGGCCGAGGTCGGCGGAGAGCACGGCGCCCGAGATGTAGACGCCGTCGAAGCCCTTGCGCTCGATGAGTCGGGCGGAGAGCGGGTTGAACGCACCGGGGAAGCGGAGCAGCTCGCCGCTCGCGAGACGCTCGCGGAAGCCGGCTCGCTTGTCGGCCGGGGTGGTCTGGGCGTACAGCATGGGTCCTCCTAGAAGATGCCGCGGGGCGTCTCGAACTGGGCGAGCACGCCGGGTGCGGCGACGATCGTGAGTTGGCCGAGCTCGTCGGGGCCGAGCTGCGGGAGCCGCTGGGCGACGTCGAGGAAGCGCTCGATCTCGGCCGCCTCGAGCACGCCATCGGCGAGCGTGCGGAACTTCTCGACGTACTGCTCCCGGCCGAACGGCCGGGCGCCGAGCGGGTGCGCGTCGGCCACCGCGATCTCGTCGACGATGGTCTCGCCGCCGTCGAGCGTGATGACGACGCGGCCGCCGAAGGCCTTCTCGGCGATGTCGAGCGAGTGGTAGCGACGCGTCCACTCCGGGTCCTCGACCGTGGTGACCTTGCGCCACAGCTCGACGGTGTCGGGTCGGCCGGCGCGCTCCGGGGCGTACGAGTCGACGTGGTGCCACGTGCCGTCCTGCAGGGCGACCGTGAAGATGTACGGGATCGAGTGGTCGAGCGTCTCGCGCGAGGCGGTCGGGTCGTACTTCTGCGGGTCGTTCGCACCGGAGCCGATCACGTAGTGCGTGTGGTGCGACGTGTGGATGACGACGCTCGCGATGCGCGACGGGTCGCCGACGAGCTCGGGGTGCTCGCGGTGGAGCTTGCGGGCGAGGTCGATCCACGCCTGCGCCTGGTACTCGGCCGAGTGCTCCTTCGTGTAGGTGTCGAGGATGGCGCGCTTCGCCTCGCCGGCCACGGGCAGCGGCACCTCGTACGAGGCGTCGGGCCCGTCGAGGAGCCACGCGATGACGCCGTCCTCGCCCTCGTAGATCGGCACCGGGCTCGTCTGCCCGCGCATCGCGCGGTCCACGGCCTCGACGGCCATCTTCCCGGCGAAGGCGGGCGCGTGCGCTTTCCACGTCGAGATCTCGCCCTTGCGGGACTGGCGGGTCGCGGTGGTGGTGTGCAGCGCCTGGCCGACGGCCTGGAAGATCGTCTCGGGGTCGAGGCCGAGCAGCGTGCCGATGCCCGCGGCGGCCGACGGGCCGAGGTGGGCGACGTGGTCGATCTTGTGCTTGTGCAGCGAGATGGCCTTAACGAGGTCGACCTGGATCTCGTAGCCCGTCGCGATGCCGCGCACGACCTCGCGGCCCGTGAGGCCGCGCTGCGATGCGAGGTGCTGCGCGACGGCGACGATCGCGGGGATGTTGTCGCCCGGGTGCGAGTACTCGGCCGCGAGGAAGGTGTCGTGGAAGTCGAGTTCGCGGACCGCGACCCCGTTCGCCCACGCCGCCCACTCGGGGCTCGTGCGGCGTGCCGGCTCGAGTCCGAACACGGTCGCACCGTCGCCGCCGACCGACACCGGGTGCGCGGTCGCCTGCGAGCGGGCCGCGACGATCGGCGCGCGCGTGAGCGACGCCGCGGCGACCGAGGCGTTGTCGATGACGCGGTTGACGACCATCTCGGCGACCTCGTCGGTCACCTCGACGGGGTCGGCGGCGACCTCGGCGATCTTCCAGGCGAGCTGGTCGGGGCGGGCGAGGTTCTCCTCGCTGCGGTGGACGCGCACGTGGTGGAGCTGCACGGTTCGGCCTTTCGGTTCGGTGTTCGCTTCGGTCGTTCGAGTGGTCGCCTGGCCCGGCGCGGGCCGGGCCGCGTCGACCGGGTGGTCGTGGGGGCGAGCGGATGCCTCGCTCACGCGACTCGCGGACCGTCGCCGACGTCGGCCGGCGGGGCGACCTCGTCGACGGGGGCGCTCGCGAGCGCGTTGGTGAGGCTCCGGTGGAGGTGGACGTGGGTCGCGTGCGACGCGAGTTCGGCGTCGCCCGCGAGGATCGCGTCGACGATGAGCTCGTGCTCGCCGGCGGCCGCCCGGAGTCGGTCGGGGTTGTGCCGGGAGAGACGGCGCATGCGCGCGGAGTGGAGCTGGACGCTTCGGAGCGCTCCACCGAGGAACGGGTTCGCGGCCGCCTCCTCGATGGCCCGGTCGAGGTCGTCGACGATCTCGAAGTAGCGCGTGAGTCCGGCCTCGCCCTCGGCGAGGAGTCGGGGCGCGTCGTGGAGCCGGTCGCGGATCGCGAGGAACGGGGCATCCGCTCGCCGTCTCGCCGCGAGGCCGGCAGCGCGGGCCTCGAGCGCCTCGCGGAGCTCGTAGAGCGCGACGATGTCCGAACGCGAGATCGCGGTGACGATGGTGCCGCGTGCGGTCGGCTCGACGAGGCCGTCGGCGGCGAGCCGGCGCAGCGCCTCGCGCACCGGCGTGCGGCTGACGCCGAGGCGGACCGACTGCTCGACCTCCTGGAGCACCGTGCCCGGGCCCAGCACGCCGTCGAGGATCTCGCCGCGGAGGGTGCCGTATGCCCGCTCACCAGCTCGCATGCGTTCCTCCCGTCTTCGTCGGCGACGACTCATGTATACACGGATCCCACTTCAGCCGCAATGCGCGGCGATATTCCTGCGAAGTTCCCGAGCGAGTCTCGACGATTCGGCGTTTCGTGTATACATTGGGCGCAAGTCCGTACCAGAGCCGGCACGGGCACGACCGCACGTCCCGAGGGCCCGCACCGGTGCCGACCTCGAGGGAGGAACGCGATGAGCACGACGACGAGCTACGCCGACGAGTACCGCCGCAGCATGGAGGACCCCGAGGGGTTCTGGTTGGACGCGGCCGACCTCGTCGACTGGATGCGCGCTCCCGCCCGTGCGCTCGACGCCGGCGCCGCCCCGCTCTACCGCTGGTTCCCGGACGGCACGCTGAACGTCAGCGCCAACGCGCTGGACCGCTGGGTCGCGGCCGGGCGAGGCGACCAGGTCGCACTCGCGTACGACTCCGCGATGACGGGTTCGAAGCGCAGCTTCACCTACTCGGAACTGCTCCACGAGGTCGAGCTGTTCGCGGGTGTGCTCGGGCGCAACGGCATCGAGCAGGGCGATCGCGTCGCGATCTACCTCCCCATGACGCCCGAAGCCGTCATCGCGATGCTCGCGTGCGCCCGGATCGGCGCGGTGCACTCGGTGATCTTCGGCGGGTTCGCCGCGAACGAGCTGGCCGTGCGCATCCAGGACGCGGCGCCGAAGCTCATCGTCACCTCCTCCGGCGGCCTGGAGCCCGGCCGGGTCGTCGAGTACCTCCCGATCGTCGAGAAGGCGCTCGCGATGATCGTCGGCGACCGATCCGTCGCGGGCACGCCGACGAGCTCGATCACCGTGGTCTCGGAGGACGAGCTGAGCGTCGAGGCCGTGATCGTTCGCAACCGCGAGGCGGTGCCCGGCGATGCCGCGGCGTTCGACGGACGCGTGGGCGTCCGCTGGCTCGACTGGGAGGACGAGCTCGCCCACGCCGAGCCGGTCGCGCCCGTCGAGCTCGCCGCGACGGATCCGCTCTACATCCTCTACACGTCGGGCACCACGGGCACGCCCAAGGGCGTCGTGCGCGACAACGGCGGCTATGCCGTCGCGCTGGCCTGGTCGATGAGGAATATCTACGACGTGCACCCGGGCGACGTGATGTGGACCGCGTCCGACGTGGGCTGGGTCGTCGGTCACAGCTACATCGTCTACGGCCCGCTCCTCGCAGGCGCGACGACCGTGCTGTACGAGGGCAAGCCGATCGGCACGCCCGACGCGGGCGCGTTCTGGCGGATGGTCGAGGAGTACCGCGTCAAGGTGCTGTTCTCGGCACCCACCGCCGTGCGCGCCATCCGTCGCGAGGACCCGTCGCTCGAGCACCTCGCCGGCTACGACACCTCGAGCCTCCAGGCCCTCTTCCTGGCGGGCGAACGACTCGACACCGAGACGTACCACTGGATCGACGAGGCGCTGCACTGCCCGGTGGTCGACCACTGGTGGCAGACCGAGACCGGCTGGGCGATCGCCGCCAATCCGCGCGGCATCGAACCGCTGCCCGTGAAGCCCGGCTCCCCCACCGTCCCCGTGCCCGGCTACCGCGTGGGCATCGTCGACGGGAAGGGCCGCCCCGTCCCGACCGGCGTCGAGGGCAACATCGTGCTCGAGCTGCCCCTGCCGCCCGGGAGCCTGCCGACCCTGTGGGGCGGCGACGAGAAGTACGTCGCCTCCTACCTCACCGCGTTCCCAGGGCACTACGCCACGGGCGATTCCGGGTACCTCGACGACGACGGGTACGTCTACGTCATGGGCCGCACCGACGACGTCATCAACGTCGCCGGCCACCGCCTCTCGACGGGCGGGCTCGAGGAGGCGATCAACGGCCACCCCGCGATCGCCGAGGTCGCCGTCATCGGCATCAGGGACGAGCTCAAGGGCCAGCGCGCGGCGGGCTTCGTCACGCTCAAGCACGGCACCGTCATCGAGCACGACGTCCTCGTCCGCGAGGTCGTCGCGCTCGTGCGCGAGACGGTCGGCCCGGTCGCGGCCTTCCGCGACGTCACCGTGCTCGACCGCCTCCCGAAGACGCGCTCCGGCAAGATCCTGCGGAAGACCATGCGGCAGATCGCCGACGGCGAGCCGTACAAGGTCCCCGCGACCATCGAGGACCCCGCCGTGCTCACCGCGCTCGAGGCCGCGCTCGGGCGCTGACCGGCCCGCGGAGGGGCCGCTCGGCGGACGGAGGCCGCGGGACGAAGGACCCCGCCCCCGCGGCATCCGCCCTGCCTAGGCTCGGGGCATGGAGGCGACGACGCCGTCATCGATCCACTGGCCCGTGATCCGGAAGGACGCCGCGGAGGCGGCCGTGCGCCCGAACCTCGTCGACTACGACGAGTCCCGGGCGAGCTTCGACTGGACGGACGCGCGGCGCGCGCTGTCCGGCCTGCCGGGCGGCGGGATCAACATCGCCCATGAGGCCGTCGACCGGCACGCCGCCGGACCGCTCGCCGAACGCGAGGCGCTCCGCTTCATCCGGGCGGACGGCTCGGTCCGCGCGCTGACGTATGCGCAGCTCGCGCACGAGGCCGGCCGGTTCGCGAGCGTGCTCCGAGGACTCGGCGTCGAACGCGGCGAGCGCGTGTACTCGCTGCTCGGCCGGCGCCCCGAGCTCTACGCCGCCGTGCTCGGCACCCTCAAGCACGGCGCGGTCTTCTGCCCGCTGTTCTCGGCGTTCGGACCCGAGCCGGTCAGGCAGCGCATGGAGATCGGCTCGGGACGCGTGCTCGTGACCACTCGGGCGCTCTACCGCCGGAAGGTGGCGCCCATCCGCGACGAACTGCCCGAGCTCCGGCACGTCCTGCTCGTCGACGACGGCGGTGCGACGGATGCCGCGCCCGAGCCCGGCACGCTCGACCTCGCCCGGCTGCTCGCCGAGGCGGCCGACGACGGCCCCACCGCGTCGACCGGTCCGGAGGACATGGCGCTGCTCCACTTCACGAGCGGCACGACCGGCCGCCCGAAGGGCGCCGTCCACGTGCACGAGGCCGTCGTCGCCCACTACGCGACGGGTCGGTTCGCGCTCGACCTCCACCCCGACGACGTGTACTGGTGCACCGCCGACCCCGGCTGGGTGACCGGCACCTCGTACGGCATCATCGCGCCGCTCGTGCACGGCGTGACCGCGATCGTCGACGAGGAGGAGATGGACGCCGACCGCTGGTACCGCATCCTCGCCGAGCAGCACGTCACCGTCTGGTACACGGCGCCGACCGCGCTGCGCATGCTCATGAAGGCGGGCACCGAGCGCATCGCCGGGTACGACCTGTCGGCGCTGCGATTCGTCGCGAGCGTCGGCGAGCCGCTGAACCCCGAGGTCGTCGTGTGGGGGCAGGAGGCATTCGGCCTGCCGGTGCACGACAACTGGTGGCAGACCGAGACCGGCGGCATCATGATCTCGAACTACCCGGCGATGGACATCCGACCCGGTTCGATGGGCCGGCCGCTGCCCGGCATCGAGGCGGCCGTGCTCGCCCGCGACGAGTCGGGGGCGGTCGTCGTGCGCGACGGCGAGGCCGTGCCCTGCGAGCCGGACGCCACCGGCGAGCTCGCACTGCGACCCGGCTGGCCGTCGATGTTCCGCGGCTACCTCCATGAGGAGGAGCGCTACCGGAAGTGCTTCTCCGGCGGCTGGTACCTCACGGGCGACCTCGCGCGCCGCGACGCGGACGGGTACTTCTGGTTCGTCGGTCGCGGGGACGACGTGATCAAGTCGTCGGGCCACCTCATCGGCCCGTTCGAGGTCGAGAGCTGCCTCATGGAGCACGAGGCCGTCGCCGAGGTCGCCGCGATCGGCGTGCCCGACCCGGTGGCCGGCGAGGTCGTGAAGGCGTTCGTCGAGCTGAAGCCCGGCCACGAGGCATCCGACGCCCTGCGCCTCGAGCTCATCGGCTTCGCCCGCAAGCGGCTCGGGCCGGCCGTCGCCCCTCGACTGCTCGACTTCGCGCCCGCGCTGCCGAAGACGCGCAGCGGCAAGATCCTGCGCCGGCTGCTCAAGGCCCGCGAGCTCGGCCTGCCCGAGGGCGACACGTCGACGCTGGAGGCCGGACGATGAACCCGCCGATGACCGCGGAGGAGCGCTCCGCCCTGATCACCGCCCGCCCCGATCGGGCTCTGGACCTGCTGCGGCAGATGCTGCGCGTGCGCCGGCTCGAGGAACGGTGCGTCGAGCTCTACTCGGCCTCGAAGATCCGCGGGTTCCTGCACGTGTACATCGGCGAGGAGGCGGTCGCGGCCGGCGTGATGTCGGCGCTGCGGCCCGACGACGCGGTCGTCGCCACGTACCGCGAGCACGGCCACGCGCTGCTGCGGGGCGTGCCGGCGACCGCGATCATGGCCGAGATGTTCGGGCACGCCGAAGGGTGCTGCCGGGGCCGCGGCGGATCGATGCACCTCTTCGACGCCGAGACGCGGTTCTACGGCGGCAACGCCATCGTCGCGGGCGGCCTGCCGCTCGCGGTCGGGCTCGCGCTCGCCGACAGGATGCAGGGCCGCGACCGGGTCACCGCCTGCTTCTTCGGCGAGGGCGCGATGGCGGAGGGCGAGTTCCACGAGAGCCTCAACCTCGCGGCCCTCTGGGACCTGCCGGTGCTCTTCTGCTGCGAGAACAACCTCTACGCGATGGGAACCGCGCTCGAGCGGTCGGAATCGCAGACCGACCTCGCGCTCAAGGCCGCGTCGTACGAGGTCGCCTCGTGGGCCGTGGACGGCATGGACGTGCTCGCCGTCGAGGAGTCGGCCCGCCGGGCCGTCGATGCGGTGCGGTCGGGAGGCGGGCCGCACTTCATCGAGTTCCGGACCTACCGCTTCCGCGCCCACTCGATGTTCGACCCCGAGCGGTACCGCGAGAAGGCGGAGGTCGAGCACTGGATGGAGCGCGACCCGATCGAGTCGCTGAAGGACGAGCTCGAGGCATCCGGCCACCTCGACGCCGACGCCTGGGCCTCGATCGGACGCGAGGTCGACGCCGAGGTCGACGCGGCGGTCGAGTTCGCCGAGGCGGGCTCGCTCGAGCCGGTCGCCGACCTCGCACGCTTCGTCCACAGCGAGCCGAGCGCGCCATGAGGACCACGTATCGCGAGGCGATGCGCGCGGCGATGCGCGACGCGATGGAGCGCGACGAACGCGTCTTCCTGATGGGTGAGGACGTGGGCCGGTACGGCGGCGGCTTCGCCGTGAGCCTCGGCCTGCTCGAGGAGTTCGGCCCGCAGCGCGTGCGCGACACGCCCCTCTCGGAGGCCGGGTTCGTCGGCGCCGGCATCGGCGCGGCGCTCGGCGGCATGCGGCCCATCGTCGAGGTCATGACCGTCAACTTCAGCCTGCTCGCGCTCGACCAGATCGTGAACAACGCCGCGACGCTGCTGCACATGTCTGGCGGGCAGTTCAACGTGCCGCTCGTCATCCGGATGACGACGGGCGGCGGACGCCAGCTCGCCGCGCAGCACTCGCACAGCCTCGAGGGCTGGCTCGCGCACGTGCCCGGCCTGCGCATCGTCGCCCCGGCGACGCTCGAGGATGCCCGAGGCATGCTGTGGACCGCGCTCGAGGACCCGGACCCGGTGCTGGTCTTCGAGCACGGCTCGCTGTACAACGTCGCGGGCGAGTTGGCGGATGACGCGGGGCCGGTCGACATCGACCGCGCCGCGCTGCGCCGAGACGGCGCCGACGTCTCGATCATCACGTACGGCGGGACGCTCCCGATGGTGCTCGCGGCGGCCGACGCCCTCGCCGACGACGGCATCGAGGCGGACGTGCTCGACCTGCGCACGCTCCGGCCGCTCGACGACGAGGCGATCCTCGCCACGGTGGCGAAGACCCACCGCGCCGTCGTCGTCGACGAGGGATGGAGGAGCGGCAGCCTCTCGGCCGAGATCAGCGCACGGATCACGGAGTCGGCCTTCTACGACCTCGACGCACCCGTTGCGCGGGTGTGCAGCGAGGAGGTGCCGGTGCCGTACGCCAGGCATCTCGAGGAGGCCGCGCTCCCGTCGGTGGCGCGCGTGGTGGCGGCCGCGCGGGCGGCGGTCGGTGCGGACGAGGCGGTGGCCGGACGTGCCTGAGCTGCGGATGCCGTCGCTCGGCGCCGACATGGAGCACGGCAAGGTCGTCGAGTGGCTCGTGAAGCCCGGCGACTACGTGCACCGCGGGGATCTCGTCGCAGAGGTCGACACCGAGAAGACCGTCATGGAGATCGAGTCGTTCGAGGATGGCGTCATCGCCGAGTACCTCGTCGACCTCGGCGAGACGGTCCCCGTCGGCACGCCGATCGCGAGGATGACGGGCACGCCGGCGGACGTCCCTGTCGAACCGGCCGCGTCGGGCGAGGACGGCGCCGAGCCGACGGACGGCACCGTCGGGACTCCGGCGATCGCACCGCCGATCCGGCATCTCGCCCACCAGCTCGGCGTCGAGGTCGAGGGGCTGCACGGGACCGGGCGGCACGGCTCCGTGACCCGGGCGGATGTCGAGGCTGCGGCCGCCGCGATCGCACGGGACGCCGGGCCGGAGCCGCCGCCGGTCGAGCCGGTTGCGGCGACCGCTCCCGGTCGGGCGTCGCGCGTGCGCTCGTCGCCGCGCGCCCGCCGACTCGCCGCCGAGCTCGGCATCGACCTCGGTGCCGTGGTCGGCAGCGGCCCGGGCGGCGCGGTCACCGAGGCCGACCTGCACCGCGAGGCGGGGACTCGCGGCGCGGCGGATGCCTCGCTGCCGCCCGCGTCTGCATCGGCGGAGACGCCGTCGGCGGGCGCGCCGTCGGCGGGGGCGCCGTCGCAGGCGGAGCGTGGTCGCCGTCGCCCCGGCGGCTCGGGGACCGACCGAGCGAGTGCGGCGCGCGCCGACGCGGGCGCGACCTCAGCGGCCGAGCGCACGGCGAGCCTCCGCCGGGCGATCGGTTCGCTCATGGCGCGTTCGAAGCGCGAGATCCCGCACTACTACCTCAGCACGACGATCGACCTGGGTCGGGCCCTCGACTGGATGCGCGAGGCGAACGCGGGCCGCCCGCTCGCCGAACGGCTGGTCCCCGCGGCACTGCTCCTGGCCGCGAGCGCGCGCGCCGCGCGCGACGTGCCCGAGATGAACGGATTCCTCGTCGAGGGCGAGTTCCGGCAGAGCCCTGAGGTGCACCTCGGCGTCGCCGTCGCGCTGCGCGGCGGCGGACTCGTTGCGCCTGCGATCCACGACGCGGACCGCCTCCACCCCGACGAGGTGATGGCCGCACTGCGCGATCTCGTCGCACGCGCGCGGGCCGGGCGCCTGCGGCGTGCGGAGATGACCGATCCGACGATCACGGTCACGAACCTCGGCGAGCTCGGCGTCGAGTCGGTCTTCGGCGTGATCTACGCGCCGCAGGTCGCCCTGGTCGGCTTCGGTCGTGTCGTCGAGCGGCCGTGGGCCGAGGGCGGGCTGCTCGGTGTTCGCCCCGTCGTCACGGCGACCCTCTCGGCGGACCATCGCGTGAGCGACGGGCTCCAGGGCGGGCGATTCCTCGCCCGCATCGACGAACTGCTCCAGAAGCCGGAGGACCTGTGAACCGGATGGATGCCCGGGCGGCCGTGCTCGCCGCCCTCCACGAGATCGCCCCGGACGTCGAGGCCGACGACCTCGACTCGAACGCCCGACTGCGGCAGGACCTGGAGCTCGACTCGCTCGACTTCCTCCGGCTGCTCGAGGTGCTCGCCGGCTCGACGGGCGTCTCGACGCCCGAGGACGACTACCGGGACCTCACCACCGTGCAGTCGCTCGTCGACTACGTCGCGGCCCGCGGCTGAGGCGTCCGCGGCGGCGCCCCCGCCGCTCGTGCCGGCGATCGGCCCGCCGAGCGACGCCACCCCGACCGATCGGTCGCGGCGCTCGCCGTCGGCATCCGGCATCCGGCATCCGGGCGTCCGTCAGCCTTCCCATCCCGGCGGCCCGGCGCGTGCCGACGCCGTCGCGCGAATCGGACCGTGGGCGACCGCGACCGAGACGACCGCGACGGGCCCTTCGACCCGGCAGTCCACGAGCGTCGCGGCGTTGCGCCGCGCGAGCTCGCCCGCCAGCGGGCACGGCTCGCCCGCCACGGCGCCGCTCAGCGCGTCCGCCGCGGCGAGCGCCGACGCGTCCGCCGCGTTCGCAGCCCGCTGCGAGGCCACTGACGTACCGAGCATGCCCACCGACGCGACGGCGAGGGCCACGACGACCCCGAGGATCGCGACGGCGGCGACCGTCGCCGACCCCGAGTCGTCCGTGAACGCACCGTTGCGACGGACGCCGGATGCGACGTCGGCTCTCACAGTCCGCCCCGCATCGCACACGACGTGGCGCGGACTTCGAGCGCGCCGAGCACCCCGCTCGGGCTCGCCGACAGGGTCGCGCAGACGAACGCGCCGTCGACGACGACGCTCAGGCTCGATCCGCCCACCAGCCGCCCCGCGATGCCGGTCGCCGTGTCGACCGAGTCGCCGCGCCCGAGGGCGCGGGCGGCGTCGGCGGCGGCGTCCTCGAGGCGCACCTGCAACGCGACCGCGTGCACCGAGGCCAGCGCGGCAGCGAGCACGAGGGCGATCGCGGGCAGCGCGACGGCGAACTCGGCCGTCACGCTGCCCCGCTCCGGGTCAGCCGACCGTGAGCGCATTCCGCACGAGGTCGGTGAGGATGCCCCGGACCTCGTCACCACGGAGGATGACGACGAGGAGGCCGGCGAAGCCGACGGCGGCCATCGTCGCGACGGCGTACTCGGCCGTCGCGGCGCCGCGCTCGCCGGCGACGCGAGACGCGAGCGCCGTGAGCCACCGGCGTGCGGCGCCCCTGAGCGGGCGGAGCGCCGTGAGCCACCGGCGTGCGGCGCCCCTGAGCGGGCGGACCTCCCCGGCCGGACGGGTGATGGACGGTTCCTGGTGCATGCGGTACTCCTTCTCTCTGCCGCGCACGGCGGCGACGGGGGCACGAGTCGGGACGTCCTCACGCGGCACCGCCGAGCGTGCCGGAGACGACGGAGAACATGAGCGGGGCTACCCCGAGCAGCACGAACGCCGGGAGGACGCAACATCCGAGCGGGAGCATCAGCCGCACCCCGAGGCTCGCCGCACGGGCCGCCCCGTCGGCGCGCGCCGAGCCTCGGAGACGGGCCGCCTCGGCGCGGAGCAGGTCGGCGACGGGCGCCCCCGCACGCTCGGCGAGCGCGACGACCGGTGCGGCCGTACCCTTCGTCGCGGCACCGGGCAGGTGCTGCGCCGTCGCGTCATGCACGATCCGCTCGGCCCTGGCGACCGACGCGCCGCTCGCGAGGGCCATGGCGAGCAGTTCGAACTCGAGCCCGGCCGCGGGCTGCGCGACCTGGGCCCGCCGGATGAGCGCGCGGTTCCACCTCGCCCCGCCCCAGAGCAGCGCTGAACCGAGCGCGAGGCAGGCGAACCCGATCGGCCCTCCGAGGAGCACGCCGAGCGTGTCGAACCCGAGCAGTGCTCCGAACGCGATGGAGACCAGCGGCAACGACGCGACGAGTCGGGCGCTCGCCGCGGGCCCGGCGAGGAGCGCAGCGGCCTCGCGACGGAGTTGGGCCTCGTCGCGGAGGCTCGCGGCGATCATCGCGAGGCACCGCGCCAGCGGCGCGCCCGAGGCGTCCGCGACGGCCCATGCCGCGGCGAGGACGGCCCACGCCGGTGCGGCGCCGTCCGTCGCGGATCCGGCCGTGCCGATCGCCTCGGCGACCGACCTCCCGTCGGCGGCCGCGCGCGCCGCTCGGGCGACGAGCACGGCGTCGGCGGCACCGGCGGGGTCGCGACGACGCGCCTCGTGCCCGTCGGTCGTCGACACGTCGATCGCGGCCCATGCCGTCGCCGGGGCGAGCCCGGCCGAGAGCAGCGCGGCCACCCGCTCGGCGATCGCCGCCACCCGGTCGGGACCGACCGATTCGTCCGTGCGCTCCCGCGCGACCACGTGGGCGACGAGCCACGGCTTCCGGAACGTCAGCATGCGTCCACCTCCAGCCGGTCGCCGTCGAGGCGCAACCTGCCGATCCCGGCGACGCGGCGCCGCCCGCCGACGCGCTCGAGGTGGACGACCATGTCGAAGGCGCTCACCGCCTGCCGGGCGACCGCCACCGCGGCCATTCCGACCGTGGCGCCGAGCGCCTCCAGCCGCGCCGGCACGTCGGCCAGCGAGTTCGCGTGGAGCGTGCCGGCACCACCGTCGTGCCCCGTGTTCAGCGCCGCGAGGAGATCGCGGAGCTCCGGGCCGCGGCACTCCCCCACGACCAGGCGGTCGGGTCGCATGCGGAGCGCCTCGCGGAGGAGCACGTCGAGGCCGATGCGTCCTGAGCCCTCGAGGTTCGCCTGCCTGGCCTCGAGCGACACCACGTGCGGATGGGCCGGCCGGAGCTCTGCGACATCTTCGAGCAGCACGATGCGATCACCGCGGGGCGCCTCGGCGAGCAGGGCGCCGAGCAGCGTCGTCTTGCCCGTTCCGCCGGCCCCGGTGATGAGGAGGTTCCTTCGCTCCGCCACCGCGTCGCGCAATCGTCGTTCCTGGTCCCCGTCGAACATGCCGGTGCGGGCCAGCGCGGCGAGGCTCGACCCCGCGTCGCGGGGCACGCGGACCGACAGCAGCGTGCCGCCGACCGACAGTGGCGGCAGCACCGCGTGGACGCGGATGCCGTCGCCCAGTCGGACGTCGACCGCCGGGGTCGCCTCGTCGATGTGCCGTCCGCCCCGGGCGATGAGGTGCACCGCGAGCGCGCGGACCTCGGCCTCGTCGGCCCGCCAGCCGGCATGGTGCTCGGGCCCGGCGCCTCGGTCCACCCAGAGCCCGCGCTCGCCGTTCACGAAGAGGTCGGTCACGCCGTCGGCCGCGGCGAACGGCGCGAGGGGGCCCAGCGCCGCGACGTCGGGCGCGGTCGCCGGCTCCGTGCGCGAAGCCGTCGGAGAATCCACCGACCGCTCCGCTCCCCCGCGCCTCCGCTCGGAGTCGGGCGGCGCCCACTCGCTCGCGGCCGCGCTCTCCCAGGAGGGGACGGGGACGAACGCGGCGGGCATGGGCACGACGCTAGGCGCGTCCCGGATCGGTTCCGGCCCGGGATGGCCGGAGACGAGACGAGCTCCCCGCCACGCCGTTGTGGAGGAGAGCTCGTGCTGTCGGCATCGCACGCCGATTAAAAGAAGGGGGCGGCACCCATTGGGGGGAACAGGTGCCGCCTCGGCAGCGCACGGATTGGGGGGAATCGCGAGCGCTGCAGGCCTCGAATCGAATTTGTTCGGGCGTACATCAGTGTATGGGGTGGAGATCCATGCGCAAGTACTTTTTGTCCTCATTTGTGCGGACGCACAGAAATCTCTGCGAGATCCTCCAGTCGCTGGTCGGATATCGACGGAAACGAGTGTGGAACGGACCCCAGACGACGGTTTCCGCACCCGGTCGGACCCGTCACCGGAAAGCGACCTGATCGCCGGGCTGCACGCGCGGCCCCCTCGCGCCCCCTCGCGCCAGCCCAGCGTACGCCCGCCGACACCGTTCCGCACGCGACACACGCAGCGAAACATCGGGGAGCGGGCGCTATGGTGCTGTGTGGGGCAGGCGACCCGTCATCTGAACACTTCGCGAAGGAGCGATCGCACCACTATGAACGCGCAGATCGATCACGCGCTCGAGGAGATCCGGCGCTTCCGCCCGAGTCCCGAGTTCGCCGCCCAGGCCGTCGCCGACGAGGGCCTCTACGACGCCGCTCGTGCAGACCGGCTCGCATTCTGGGCCGACCAGGCCCGCACGCTGCTCGACTGGGAGAAACCGTTCACCCGCACGCTCGACTGGTCGAACCCGCCGTTCGCGAAGTGGTTCGACGACGGCGAACTCAACGTCGCCGTGAACTGCCTCGACCGCCACGTCGACGCCGGTCTCGGAGACCGGGTGGCCCTGCACTGGGAGGGCGAGCCGGGCGACTCCCGTGACATCACCTACGCCGAACTGACCGACGAGGTCAAGCGCGCGGCGAACACGCTCACCGACCTCGGCGTCCGCGAGGGCGACCGCGTCGCCATCTACCTGCCGATGATCCCCGAGGCCGTCGTGTCGATGCTCGCGGTGGCGCGCCTCGGCGCGATCCACTCCGTCGTGTTCGGCGGGTTCAGCGCCGACAGCCTCGCGTCGCGCATCGACGACGCCGAGGCATCCGTCGTCATCACCGCCGACGGCGGCTACCGCAAGGGCCGCGTGTTCCCGCTGAAGCCGGTCGTCGACGAGGCGCTCGAGAAGTCGGCCGGCAGCGTCCGGAACGTGCTCGTCGTCCGTCGCGGCGAGAACGAGGTCGATTGGAACGCCGACCGCGACGTGTGGTGGCACGAGAGCGTCGCGACCGCGTCGAACGAGCACCAGGCGCAGGCATTCGAGGCGGAGCATCCGCTCTTCATCCTCTACACCTCGGGGACGACCGGGAAGCCGAAGGGCATCCTGCACACCTCGGGCGGGTACCTCACGCAGGCGGCCTTCACGCACAAGAACGTGTTCGACCTGCACCCCGAGCGCGACGTGTACTGGTGCACGGCCGACGTCGGCTGGATCACCGGCCACTCCTACGTCGTGTACGGCCCGCTCGCGAACGGAGCGACCCAGGTGCTCTACGAGGGCACGCCCGACACGCCGCACCCCGGCCGCTGGTGGGAGATCGTCGAGAAGTACGGCGTCACGATCCTCTACACGGCGCCCACGGCCATCCGCTCGTTCATGAAGCTCGGCCGCCAGATCCCCCACGAGTTCAACCTCCGGACGCTGCGCCTGCTGGGCTCGGTCGGCGAGCCGATCAACCCCGAGGCGTGGATCTGGTACCGCCACGTCATCGGTGGCGGGTCCATCCCGGTCGTCGACACGTGGTGGCAGACCGAGACCGGCGCGATCATGATCTCGGCCCTGCCGGGCGTCACCGACCTGAAGCCCGGATCGGCGCAGGTCCCCGTCCCGGGCATCTCGATCGACATCCTCGACGACGACGGCACCGAGGTCGAGGGCGAGGGCGGAGGCCTCCTCGTCGCGACCGAGCCGTGGCCGTCGATGCTCCGCGGCATCTGGGGCGACCCGGAGCGGTTCAAGGAGACCTATTGGGAGAAGTTCGGCGACAAGTACTTCGCCGGCGACGGCGCCCGTCGGGACGAGGACGGCGACATCTGGCTGCTCGGCCGCGTCGACGACGTCATGAACGTCTCGGGCCACCGCCTGTCGACCGCCGAGATCGAGTCGTCGCTCGTCGCCCACCCGTGGACCGCCGAGGCCGCGGTCGTCGGCGCCTCCGACGAGACCACCGGCCAGGCGGTCGTCGCGTTCGTGATCCTCAAGGCCAGTCAGGTCTCGCACGCCACCGACCCGTTCGAGGCGAGCGAGGAACTGCGCAAGCACGTCGCGACGCAGATCGGTGCGATCGCGCGACCGCGGCAGGTCTTCATCGTCAACGAGCTGCCGAAGACGCGCTCGGGCAAGATCATGCGGCGTCTGCTGCGCGACCTCGCCGAGGGCCGCGAGGTCGGCGACACGACGACCCTCGCCGACACCTCGATCATGGAGGTCATCAGCGCCCAGGTGCGCTGACCCGTACGAACAGCGGATGCCGCGGCCGGGGTTCCGGCCGCGGCATCCGTCGCCCCGGCGGGCACGGTGCCCGCGGGCGCCTACGCGAACTCGACCACGATCTCGACCTCGACCGGCGCATCGAGGGGCAGCACGGCCACGCCCACCGCCGAGCGGGCGTGCCTGCCGGCATCCCCGAAGACGTCGCCGATGAACTCCGACGCGCCGTTCACGACGCCGGGCTGGCCCGTGAAGGCCGGGTCGGACGCCACGAAGCCGACGACCTTCACGACGCGCGTGACGCGCTCCAGCGACCCGAGTTCGGCCTTGACCGCGGCGAGCGCGTTCAGCGCGCAGAGGCGCGCATACTCCTTCGCGTCGTCCGCGGGCACGAGGCCGTGGCCGTCGCCCACCTTCCCGGTCGCGGGCAGGGCGCCCGCGACGAAGGGCAGCTGGCCCGAGGTGAAGAGCAGGTTGCCCGTGACGACGGCGGGCACGTAGGCGGCGACCGGAGCCGCGACGGCGGGAAGCTCGACGCCGAGCTCGGCCAGGCGGCTCTCGACGGCGCCCATCAGGCGTCGCCCTCGAACTGCTTGGCGGCCTGCGCGGCCGCCGCCTGGCCTGCGGATGCCGCAGCCGACGACTCGCCGCCAACGGGGCGCTTGAGGTAGGCGACGAGCCCGCCCTCCGGACCCTGCACGACCTGCACCAGCTCCCAGCCTTCGGAGCCCCAGTTGTTCAGGATCGCTGCGGTGTTGTGGATGAGCAGCGGGGTGGTGATGTACTCCCATGCGAGCATGGCGACTCCTCGGTGTCGGAACGGGCGGCTATTCTGAGGCTCGAGGCCGTGGGCGCTGCGGCCCCTCGGCATGCCGGATTTTGCCAGCCTTCCTCAGTTAGGCTCCACTCTATGTCTGCCCAAAATCGAACGATGAGCGATGCCGCCGCGGGAATCCTCGGCTTCGTCGGCATGAGCGCACTCGCCGGTGTCCTGGTCACCGCCGCGGTCACCCCTGCGCTCGCCGTCACGGGCATGGCCGCGAACAACAGCATCAACATGTTCGAGAACCTCCCGGCGTACCTCAAGATCGGCGCGCTCTCGGAGAAGACCGACATCTACGCGATCCGCTCCGACGGCTCGGAGGCGCACCTCGCGTCGTTCTTCGACGAGGACCGCGAGGAGGTCGAGTGGGACGCGATCAGCCAGTACGCGAAGGACGCCGCGGTCGCCGGTGAGGACCCGCGGTTCTACGAGCACGGCGGCATCGACATCCAGGGCACGGTGCGCGGCGCGGTGAGCACCGTGACCGGACGCGACGTCCAGGGCGGGTCGTCGATCACGCAGCAGTACGTCAAGAACGTGCTCATCAACAACGGCGTGAACGCGGCGCAGACCGAGGAGGAGAAGGACGCGGCCTACGCCGAGGCGACCGAGGTCTCCGCCGAGCGCAAGCTCAAGGAGATGCGCTACGCCATCGCGCTCGAGAAGGAGTCGACGAAGGACGAGATCCTCCGCGGCTACCTGAACATCGCCGCGTTCGGCGGTCGCGTCTACGGCATCGAGTCGGCCTCGCAGTACTACTTCGGCACCACCGCGAAGGACCTCACGCTCGCCCAGGCGGCGAGCCTCATCGCGATCGTCAACCACCCCGAGAAGTTCCGCCTCGACCGCCCCGACAGCGAGGACAACGGCGCGAAGACCGTCGTCGACGGCGAAGAGGTCCCGTACGCCGCGAACAAGCAGCGCCGCGACTACATCATCGACGAGATGCTCGAGTACGGGAAGATCACGCAGGAGGAGCACGACGCGGCGCTCGCCGAACCGGTCGCCCCGAAGATCACCGAGCCGAGCACCGGCTGCCAGACCGCAGCAGGATCCGCGTACTTCTGCGACTACGTCGCGAACGTGATCCGCAACGAGTACGACGACCCCGAGACGGAGGACGTCAACGAGGGCTCCGTGCTCCTCCAGCAGCGCGGCCTGAAGATCTACACGACGCTCGACCTCGACCTCCAGAACCGCGCGGAGACGGCCATCGCCGAGAACATCCCGTTCAGCGACCCGCGGTTCGACGTCGGATCGGTCGCCGTGAGCGTCGAGCCCGGCACCGGCCGGATCCTCGCGATGGCCCAGAACAAGAAGTACTCCGCCGACCCCGAGGTGCTCGAGAGCAGCGCCGAGTACTCGGCCGTCAACTACAGCACCGACTACGACTACGGCGGGTCGAGCGGCTTCCAGCCGGGCTCGACGTACAAGGTCTGGACGCTCGCCGAATGGCTGAACGAGGGTCACTCGCTGCTCGAGTCGTTCAACGGGTCGAAGCGCGCCTTCACCCAGTTCACGAACTCGTGCGACGGCGACTTCGTCGGCTCGTACGAGCCGAACAACGACGACTCGACGAACGCGAACAACGCCGTCGAGGCGACCAAGTGGTCGGTCAACTCGAGCTTCATGGCGATGGCCCAGCAGATGGACCTCTGCAACATCAAGAAGACCGCACAGGCCTTCGGGATGCACCGTGCCGACGGCGGCGACCTGCAGATGAACCCGTCCGACGTGCTCGGCACGCAGGAGATCGCCCCCCTCACGATGGTCGCGGGATTCGCGGGCATCGCGAACGACGGCAAGACGTGCACCCCGATCGCGATCGACCGGATCGTCGCATCCGACGGCGAGGAGATCGCCCCGCCGAAGTCCACGTGCACCCAGTCGGTGACGGCCGATGTCGCCCACGCCATGCAGTACGCGATGCAGCAGACCTTCGCAGGCGGCACCGCCTCGCAGTCGGAGACCTACACGGGCGTGCCGCACATCGGCAAGACCGGTACGACCGACTACGCGTTCGACACGTGGATGAACGGTGCCAGCAAGGAGGTCGCGACGGCGGTCTGGGTCGGCAACGTGACGGGTGGCGACAACCGCACGAGCCTGCGCTCGATCGACTTCGCGAGCGGGTACGGCGCGTCGGCACGTCACCGCATCTGGAGCTCGATCATGACGGTCGCCGACAACAAGTACGGCGGCGGCGGGTTCACCGAGCCGAACGCCGAGTTCTTCAAGCAGGTCCTCGTCGACATCCCGAACGTCGCGGGTCTCAGCGTGGACGCCGCGAAGCAGGCGATCGAGGCCGCGGGCTTCCAGTTCGAGCAGGGCCCCGAGGTCGACAGCGACCAGCCCAAGGGCATGGTGGCGGGGACCGACCCGTCCGGTCAGGCCGGGCGCGGTTCGCTCATCCGGGTCCTCATCAGCAACGGCAAGGTGTCCGGCGTCCCCGACGTCAGGGGCATGGACCGCGACTCGGCCGAGTCGACGCTGAAGGATGCCGGCTTCAAGGTCCAGGTCCGCGAGGAGGACACCACCGATCCGAACCAGGACGGCGTCGTCATCTCCCAGTCGCCGGACGCGGGAGCGCAGGCCAAGTCCGGTGATCGCGTGACCATCGTGGTGGGCAAGCTCTCCGCAGGTGGCCCGACGCCACCCGGCGGGAACGATGGCGGGGGCAACGACGGGTGAGCCCTCGAGCCTCCGGCGCCGCCACGCAGATCGCCACGGCGGTCGGCGTGGCGGCGCTCGCCGCATTCGCATGGGGAAGCCTCGTCGAGCGCACGCGCTGGACGCTCCGCCGGGTCGACGTCCCGGTCCTCCCCGCCGGGTCCGAGCCGATCCGCGTCCTGCACGTCTCCGACCTGCACATGGCGCCCTGGCAGACCTCGAAGCAGGAGTGGGTCGCCTCGCTGGCGGCGCTCCGACCCGACCTCGTCGTCAACACGGGTGACAACCTCGGGCACGAACGCGGCATCGAGGGCATCCGACGGGCGTTCGCGCCGTTCGGCGGCGTGCCCGGAGTCTTCGTCAACGGCTCGAACGACTACTTCGGGCCGGTGGTGAAGAACCCGTTCGGGTACTTCGGCGGCCCCTCGCGCCAGGTCGCCCGCGCGAAGCGACTCGACACCGCGGCGCTCCACGAGTTCTTCGGCGAACTCGGCTGGACCGACATCGACAACGCCGCGACCAGCCTCGACCTGCGTGGCACCCATCTCGAGTTCTTCGGCGTCGACGACCCGCACCGCGGCTACGACCGCCTCGACCTCATCACCGCCGCGATCGACGACCTGCGTTCGGAGGATCCGCTCGGTGACGAGGAATGGCCGGACCGGCCGACCGCAGCCGCGCCCAGGCCGACCGTGACGGTCGGGGTCACCCATGCGCCCTACCAGCGCGTGCTGAACTCGTTCGTGACGCACGGCGCGCAGCTCATCCTCGCCGGCCACACCCACGGCGGACAGGTCTGCCTGCCGGGATACGGCGCGCTCGTCGCCAACTGCGACATCCCGCGTAAGCAGGCGAGCGGTATGAGCGTGTGGCGCCACGGGCTCCGCACGGCGTTCCTCAACGTGTCCGCCGGCCTCGGCACGTCGATCTTCGCTCCCGTGCGATTCGCCTGCCCGCCGGAGGCGACGCTGCTCACGCTGACGGCCGCTCGCTGACGGCTTCAGCCGTCACCCGGGGCGGTCCGCGGGTGGTCAGCGGCGCCGGAAATATCCGCTATCCTTGTTGAGGCCCACGGGCCACCGGGGTGTGGCGCAGCTTGGTAGCGCGCTTCGTTCGGGACGAAGAGGTCGCAGGTTCAAATCCTGTCACCCCGACCAGCTGGAAGCCCCTCCTGCGGGAGGGGCTTCCGTCGTCTCCGGAGCGCATCGGGGCGCAGCCGGGCCCGGTCGGATCGCAGCGTGCGGCGGCGTCCCACCCCGCATACGGCCTCAGCGGTCGCCAGCGCCCGTCTCACGGCCGCGGGAGCCGCCCGCCGGGCCGAGGTTCCGATCGCGCCCGCTCGCCGCCCTGAGCAGCATCTCGAGCGGGCCCCGGCCGACGGAACGCCGCCACAGCCACGCGAACGCCATCGAGCCGACGACCAGGCCGATGAGCAGCTCCCACGAGTCATCCGTCGCGACACCGCCAGGGCCGACCCGCTTCGACATCGAGAGGACCACGAGCTGGCCGGTGTAGATCGTGAGCGGCATCGTCCCCATCGCGATGATCGGCGAGAGCAGCGTCGAGGTGACCCGACGCACGGGCTCGACGGCGAGCGCAGTGAGCGCGACGGTTCCGGCGAGGACGACGAGCCCGACCCCGACGTTGCCGATCGTCTCGAGGGAGGCTCGCGCCGGAATCGCCCAGTCGGCCGCGGGGTCCGCGCCGAGCACCCGGGTCCCGGGCAGCACGGCGGCGAGCGGGAGGCACACCGACGCCGCCAGCAGGCCGGCGAGCGCGTACCAGCGCACCGTGCGCGCCGCATCGACCTCCAGCCGCGCGAGCCCGAGTCCGATGAGCATGACCGGCACCCAGATCACGACGGGATACGAGCCGGTGAGGAACCACTCGACGACGATGCCCAGGTCACCGGATGCCGCGGCCTGGAGGGTCGGGTCGCGCTCGGCGAGCGCGGCGACCGCCGGCGCGACGGCGAGGGAGACGGCACCGGCCGCCAGCGCCGCTCGTGCTGGGATGAACAGCAGCGGCACCATGACGAGGAACGCGATCCCGTACACGTCGAGGATCACGACCGCGAGCGGTCGCAGCACCGCGATCGCGAACAGGCCGATCGCCAGGAGGATCGACGCACGGATGGCGACCTGGCGCCTGAGCTCTCCCCGGTCGTTCGTGCGCGGCCCGGCGGCCCCCGTGATCAGCCCGAGGCCGATACCCGCGGTCAGCGCGAAGAGCAGGCGCGGCCGCTCATCGGCGATCGCGATGAGCTCCGTGACCGGTGCGGATGCCACGGCGGGCGCCACGTGCGCCACGAACATGCCGATGAGCGCGACGCCTCGAGCGGCATCGACCCCGGCGATGCGCGACGCCGGGCGGCGTCGGACCGCGATGCGGGAGTCGGCCTCCTCCGGCATGCGACCCGATCGGCGTCTCGTCAGGGGCGGCCGAGGCCGCGATAGGTCCAGCCGGCGGCGCGCCACGATGCCGGATCGAGCACGTTGCGCCCGTCGATCACCGTCGGATTCGCGACGAGGCCGCGCGCCTCGGCGGGGTCGAGGCCGCGGTACTCGGCCCACTCGGTGACGAGGACGACGAGGTCGGCGCCGCGGAGCGCCTCGGTGGTGGACGCCTCGTAGTCGAGCTGCGGATGGCGGAGCCGGGCGTTGTCCAGTCCCTCGGGGTCGGTCGCGATGACCTCTGCGCCGAGCCCCTTCAGCTGCACCGCGACATCCAGTGCCGGCGAGTCCCGCACGTCGTCGGAGTCTGGCTTGAAGGTGACGCCGAGGACCGCGACGCGGCGCTCGTTCACGGATCCGCCCATCGCCTCCACGGCGAGGTCGACGACGCGCTGGCGGCGTCGCAGGTTGATCGAGTCGACTTCCTTCAGGAACGCGACGGCGTCGCCGCGGCCGAGCTCCTCGGCACGGGCGGAGAACGCGCGGATGTCCTTGGGCAGGCAGCCGCCGCCGAAGCCGACACCGGCGTTGAGGAACCGGCGGCCGATGCGCGCGTCGTGTCCGATCGCGTCCGCGAGCTGCGTGACGTCGGCCCCGGTCGCCTCGGCGATCTCGGCCATGGCGTTGATGAAGCTGATCTTCGTCGCGAGGAAGGCGTTCGCGGCGACCTTGACCAGTTCGGCCGTCGCGTAGTCGGTGATGATGCGCGGGGTGCCCGCGTCGAGCGCGGCACGGTAGATCTCGTCGAGCGTCGCCGCGGCCGCGTCATCGGCCACGCCGTACACGAGGCGGTCGGGCTCGATCGTGTCCTTCACCGCGAAGCCCTCGCGGAGGAACTCGGGGTTCCACGCGAGGGTCGCGTGCGGCGCGACCTCGGCGAGTCGCTCCGCGAGGCGGGTGGCGGTGCCGACCGGCACCGTGCTCTTCCCGACGATGAGGGCGCCCTCGGCGAGGTGCGGGAGCAGGCTCTCGAACGCCGCGTCGACGAAGCGGAGGTCGGCGGCGTGGCTGCCCGCCGTCTGCGGGGTGCCGACCGCCAGGAAGTGCACCTCTGCGCCCGCGGCATCCGCCATGTCGGTGCTGAAGCGCAGGCGTCCGGAGGCGGTCGCGGACGTCAGGATCTCGGGGAGCCCCGGCTCGAAGAACGGCGGACGGCCCGCGGCGAGTTCGCCGATCTTGCGCTCGTCGACGTCGATGCCGATCACGTCGTGGCCGAGTTCCGCCATCGCCGACGCGTGCACTGCGCCGAGGTAGCCGCAGCCGATGACCGAGATCTTCATGGGGTCCTTCCGGTGGGGATCGCGCGCGCGGCGGAGGGTCGCTCCGCGAGCGCGATGGTGTCATGCCGGCACTCGACGGCCGGGACGGCGACATCGAGTGCAGTCACAGGATAGTCGCTGCCGCCTGCGTGGAGGCTGCGCTGCCCGGCGGGCACGCTCAGCCGCAGGTCGCCTCGACCAGTTCGACGCCGGTGCGGTTGATCATCGGCGTCGTCCGCACCTCGACCGGGGCGTCATCGGGCGTCCCCGCGAAGGTCGCGCGAACCACGGCGGTCTGCCCGTTGACCATGTCGACCGTGAACTTCTCGGCCGGACGCCCGAGATCGGTCACGGACGGTCCGGTCGTCGCACCGTTGGCCGGATTCGGGACGGCGACCTCCGTCGTCGAACCACCCGCCGGACCGTAGAGGAAGACCTCGGTGCGGTAGGCACCGGGCTCGCGAGAGTCGATGTACTCGGGGAGGCCGAACTGCAGGTCGACCGGGATGTCCATGCGCAGCGTGACCTCGACGGTGTACGTCGGAGCATCCGGCGTGCACGTGTCGACCGTGACGTCGGCGTCGGTGTGCAGGTAGTAGTCGATCTTCGAGATCGAGCGGTCGCGGAAGTACACCCCGAGGACCGTCGCGCCGAGGTTCGTCTGCGGGAGCGTGCCGTCGAGCCTGGAGCCCTCGAAGAGCTGCTGCGTGGGCTCGTTCTCGGTCCACATCATGAGGCTGCCCGAGTTGGTCACGTCGATGAGCGCCTGCGCCATCTTCCAGACGTCGTAGTCGCCCGCCATCATCTTGTCGAACATCGCCGCGGACGCCGCCGCGAAGTAGGCGTCCGACTCGGGTCCGCCCTCCGGGTACCGGAAGTAGATCTCGTTGAGCAGCTTCGACACGACGTTGTCGCTCGTCAGCTTCTCGCCACCCGGCAGGCTGACCGGACCGGTCACCTCGAGGATGCGGGAGACGGCGATCGGGTCGGTCATCACGACGGTGTTCGGGGTGATGCCGAGGTCGCGGTCCCAGCGCGAACGGAGGAGGGCCGCCGCGGTCGGGAAGTCGGGGCGGCTCGTCGTCGCGTTGATCTCCGTGCGCAGGATGTCGTTGTAGAGCTGGTCGGCGCTCTCGTCGATCGGGGTGCCGATCGGGGCCTGCGTGTCGAGCTCGGTGCTGGAGACCTGGCGGTCGATCTTCACCGTGCCCTCGTCGACGCTCAGCAGCGTCTGCGCCGCCGGCCCCCCGCCGAGCGCGGTGGCCTCCGCGTTGTTCTCGAACGCGAGGAGCACGGTCTGCGGGCCGTCGATGCCGAGCATCGCGCCCGCGCCCGCCAACGCGGCGTTGATCCCCGGCAACGTGCCCTGGGCGCTCGCGACCACGTCGCCGAACTGCGTGACGGCGTCGGAGACCGGCGCGATCGTCGCGTCCGTGTCGATGCCGGCGAGGTCGGCCTCGAGCCCGTCGAGGATGACCTGTGCATCGGCCGCGATCCGGGTGGCGTCGCGGAGCGGCCCGAGGTCGAGTGCGCCGCTGTCGTCGCGCGAGATGCCGAACTCGCCGACGAGCCCACTCGCGGGCTGGACCACCTGCTGCGAGACGTCGTCGACGCCCTCGGCGATGACGCGGACGGCGTGCACGTTCTCCCCCACGACGGGGACCAGTTCCGCCATGCGCCACACCGGGTTCGCCGTCGGCTCGGCCGCGCTGGCGGCGGCCGAGGACAACTCGTCGGCGATGGGCTGCAGCTCGTCGAACCGGCGCTCGTCCGCAGCCTTCTGGAAGGCGACGACCTGGACGCGCGCGGTCTCGAGGTCGTCCCGGACGGCGAGGGCACTGGTTGCGAGCCACCACGCGGCCAGACCTCCGCCGATGATGAGGATGGCCAGCAGCGGCCAGAAGATCGAGTGGAAGATGATGCGACGACGCCGGCGGCGACGACGGCTGCCGCTGCCGGAACTGCGGTGCTGCCGCTCGGGGGCGAGCACGAAGTCTGGGGTCGTCACGATGCCCAATCGTAGACGCGACCGGCCGGGATCCGACCCGGAGCCGGATCACGATCCCGACACGGCATCAGTAGGCGCCCTGCGCCCGGAGGACGGCTCGCGCCGTGCGGTACAGGATGATGACGTCGCCCGTGAGCGACCAGTTCTCGACGTAGTAGAGATCGAGGCGCACGCTGTCGTCCCAGGAGAGGTCGGAGCGTCCCTGCGTCTGCCACAGCCCCGTGATGCCGGGCCGCACGAGCAGCCGGCGGCGCGCCCACTCGTCGTAGCGCTCGACCTCGGACGCCAGCGGGGGCCTGGGGCCCACGAGCGACATCTCGCCGCGGAGCACGTTGACGAACTGGGGCAGCTCGTCGAGGCTGTACCGGCGGAGGACGGCTCCGATGCGCGTGACGCGCGGATCCGAGCGCATCTTGAAGAGCACCCCGTTGCCGTCGGTCCGATCGAGGAGGGTCGTCAGCTGCGCCTCGGCATCCGCGACCATCGAGCGGAATTTCAGCATGCGGAACCGCCGGCCGTTGAGCCCGACGCGCTCCTGGGCGTAGAACGCCGGGCCGGGGCTGTCGCGTCGCACGAGCAGGGCGATCGTGAGGAAGACGGGGCTGAGGACGATGAGTGCGATCGTGGCGACCACGAGGTCGAACGCGCGCTTCGCCGCGTACTTCCGCCCGGTGAACTCGGGGTAGTCGACCTGGATGAGCGGCAGGCCGGCCACCGGGCGCGCGTGGATGCGCGGGCCCGCGACATCCGTCAGTGCCGGCGCCACGACGAGGTTGGTCGCCGTCGCCTCGAGCTGCCACCCGAGTTCGCGCATGCCGCGGGGATCGATCGTGTCGGCACCGGTGAACACGACCGTGTCGGCCCGTGCCGCGCGCAGCGCGTCGTCGAGCGATCCGTAGGCACCGAGGACCGGGATCCCAGGAGCGAGTTCGCGTGCGGACTCGCCGTGCTCGGTGACCGCTCCGACGATGAGGAAGCCCGAGACGCCGTCGCGCGCGATCTGCTCGGCCACGTGCACGGACTTCTGCCGCTCCCCCATGAGGATCGCCCGGTGCAGGAACCGACCGTCCGCCCGTTGCCGCAGCAGCCACTTCCGCC
Source organism: Agromyces zhanjiangensis (assembly GCF_040496055.1). Taxonomy (NCBI): domain Bacteria; kingdom Bacillati; phylum Actinomycetota; class Actinomycetes; order Micrococcales; family Microbacteriaceae; genus Agromyces; species Agromyces zhanjiangensis. Next base: position 115,782 of record NZ_JBEPKB010000001.1, read on the forward strand.
AGGCCCAGCGCCCGGTGATGAGGAGGACCAGCCCGAGCGGAAGCGCGACGAGCACGTACGCGCGGCCGACCTCCGACCGCAACAGGAAGGCCCCGATCGCCAGCACCGCGAAGACGCGGATGCTCGCGTCCGCGATGCGCCGGTACTCGGCCGTGCCCGCGCCGATGATGGTGCGATCGCGCGTGGCGAAGATGGCGAGCGAGGTGAACCACCCGGCGGCCAGGAGCGCCGAGACGAGCGCGTAGCTCAGCAGGTAGTCGGCGTCGCCGTCGAGCCCCGGGATGCGGAGGGACGTGCCGGTGGTGCCGAACCGGATGAACTGCGATCCGTACACGGCGAAGACGATGACGATCAGGTCGGTCACGAGCAGCCGTCGCGCGTAGGAGCGCTGCCACCCGGCGACCACGTCCGACGGCCTCGTCTCCGTGGCGTGCCGCGTGAGGGTCATGCACCACCTCCGCCGCCGTGGCTCGGCGGGCCCGATGACGGCCCCCGAGCACCCGCCGTTCGGGTCGGCGGGCAGAGTCAGGGTAACGCGCCCATGTCCTCCGATGTGAGGACAGGGCGGAAGTGTCCCCCGAACTGGGGCGCGGCCGGCAGGCTCAGCCGTGACGTCCGTCGAGCGCGCCGCCGCTCTCCTGCAGGTAGCACACCCCGCAGAGCGACTCGTAGGTGACCTCGTCGCCGTCGATCGCGACCTGGTCGCCGTCGAAGATGTACCGGTCGCCGACCCGGCGCCCGTTGAAGATGGCCTTCCTGCCGCATCGGCAGATGGTCTTCAGCTCCTCGAGGCTGTGGGCGACCTCGAGCAGGCGCCGACTGCCCGCGAAGGCCACGGTCTGGAAGTCGGTGCGGATGCCGTAGGCGAGGACCGGGATGTCGTCGAGCAGCGCGATCCGCAACAGGTCGTCGACCTGGTCGCCGCTCAGGAACTGCGCCTCGTCGACCAGCAGGCAGCTCACGTCCCGTCCGTGCGTCTCGATGACCGGAGTGCGGTGACGCTGGAAGAGGTCGAGCACCTGGTCGTCCGGCGCGATCGTGAAGTCGACCTCGCGCACGACTCCCAGCCTGGAGACGATGTCGCGGTCGCCCTTGGTGTCGACCGCCGGCTTGGCGAGGAGCACCCGGTGCCCGCGTTCCTCGTAGTTGAAGGCGGCCTGCAGCAGTGCGGTGGACTTGCCCGAGTTCATCGCGCCGTACCGGAAGTAGAGCTTGGCCACTACTCGAGCATCCCGTCCTCCGCCGCACGGCGGATCAATTCGGCCCTCCGGCCGGCCGGCCGGCCGACCTTGGCGTACTTGTCGCGCGCCCGCCGGAGGTAGGTCTTCGCGGTCTCGTAGCCGACCTCCATGGTCGCGGCGACGTCGGCGGTCGACATCCCCTGCACGTACAGTCCGACCGCACGCCGCTCCGCGGCGCTGAGCGCGGCCTCCGGCGGGGCGGCGACCTCCAGCCCCGCATCGTCGCCGACGGCGGAACCGGTCGGACGGGTCGACGCCCGGGACGCGCGCTCGCCCCGGAGCGCACGCCGGGCCTCCGCCACCACGTCCGCCACGGGCAGGGTCTTGGAGACGAAGGCGTCCGCACCCGCGGCGAGGCAGCGCTCGCGCGATGCGTCGTCGTCGAGCGCCGTCACGACGACGACGATCGCACCCGCCGCCCGGCAGGCACGGATCCTCGACTCGATCGACACCGAGTCGCCGAGCTGGAGGTCCATGAGCACGAGATCGACGGGGAAGTCGGGATGGCGGATCAGGTCGAGCCACAGCGTCGTGCGGATGACGACGCCGAGGTCCGGCGCATGCTCGGCGATCCAACTCGCGATGCCGTCGACGATGACGGCGTGGTCGTCGAGGATCGCGACCCTGACGACTTCCTCGGCGTCGGGCTCAGGCGTCATATCGGAACTCCACCCGCATATTCTCTCGCGTCATCTCGAGATCGCCGCGCACGCCCACCGCGCGGGCGACGGCGAGGAATCGCTCGACCTCTCTCCGGGCCGGTGCCGCGCCGGCGCCCCCGCCGACGACGGCGTGGATTCGGACGATCGCGCCGCTGCCCGTCGCGACCACCTCGACCCGGATCGACTCGGCGCGCTCGGCATTGCCCAGCCAGGACAGCAGCGCGGTGAGCGGAGGCCGCTGGTCGCTGCGCAGTCGTGATGCGGTCGCCGCCGGATCGTCCACGGCGATGGGAATCCGGCGCGCCGCTTCGATGGACGACGCGAGGTCGTCGAGCCAGGTCGACTCGATGCCCGCCTTCAGGGCGCGGCGGAGCATGTCCGCGAGTTCGCGCGCCCGATCCGCATCGCCGACGCTGATGCGCTCGGCGCTCATGACGCCCGCGAGGAACGGCAGCACCTCCCGGCTCAGGACCGAGACCCGCCCCTGCTGCACCGATCGGACGATGCCTTCGCGCACGCCGCCGTCGCGCTCGAGCGCGACCGCGTTCGCCTCCCGCTGCCATGCGAGGCTCTCGCGCACGATGGTCGCCGAGTACGCCGCACCCGCAGCCGACAGGGCCAGGACCGCGACCGAGTTGACCGCGATGAGCGCGGCGGCGTTGGCCTCCGTCGCACTCCCCCCGGCCGAGCCGACGGCGAGGATCGCGAGGACGGACGCGGCGACCGTGCCGGCGGCGAGCAACGAGATCCAGGTGCTGAACGGCGCGAGGCAGAGGATCAGCACGCCCACGACGAGCGGCCCGTAGTCGTCGTACAGGTAGCGGTCCGCGCCGACCGTGCTCACGTACTCGGCGATGGCGCCGCCGACCGCCAGCGCCACGGCGAACCAGAGCCGCTCCACGGTGAACGGCGCTCGCGACGGGAGCGCCGACACGGCCGCCACGGCACCGGCCGCGATGACGAACAGCACCCCGGCGATCGCCGCGATCGGCGATCCGACCTCGTCCCAGTGCCACACGGTCAGGGCGATCGCGGTAATTACCGACAGGATCGTGCCGGCGAGCACGAGCGGGGCCGCGGCGACGGCGCCGATCGGGTCGACCTCCTGCTGCGTGAGGCGGAGCGCGGTGCTCATTCGCCGCCCTCCGGAACTGCGAGCATCACGGTCGTGCCGACGCCCGGGCGGGACCAGATCCGCGCGCGACCGCCCTCCTGCTCGATGCGGCCCCTGATGGACGTGCGCAGGCCGATCCGGTCGTCGGGGACGCGCTCGGGGTCGAATCCGCGTCCGTCGTCGACGACCACGACGGTGACCTCGCCGTCGGCGCGGCCCAACGCCACCTCGACGTCATCCACGCCGGCGTGCCGAGCGACGTTCATCAGGCACTGGGCGACGGCGGCCTCGATCGCGGCGCGACGCCGCGGGCCCACCGCGGCGAGGACGTCCGGGGCGCCGGAGACGTTCACCGCCAGACCGGCGTCGCGGGCCATGCCGATGGCGTCGGCGAGCGGTGGGGGGGCCCCGGCTCCGGCGGCGGTGGACGCCGGGCCCGGGCGGCCCGCGCCGCCGGCACGGGACGGACCTCCGTTCGAGATCTCGCGGGCGGCGGCGGGACCGACCGCATTCGCCGCGGCCGGAACGGCGCTCGTCGACCGGGCGCCTGCCCCGGAACCGTCGCCGGCGTCCTCCGAGTGCTCCATCGCCCAGTCGCGCCCGACGATGAGCGAGAGGTCGTGGCTGATGGCGGTCCGCAACCGTTCGTCGACCGGGCCCGACCCCGATGCGGCGATCGCGATGAGGTGGCTGAGCGCGGTGTCATGCAGGCGCGCGATGGCGCGGAGTTCGTAGTCGTGGCGGATGACGAGTTCGCGGGTCTTCTGGCTGGCCCGATGCAGCGCGGTCTCGCGACGCGCGTCGCTTCGCGTCATCGCGTCGAACGCGCGCGTGAGCACGACGATCCCGAGCGCGGCGGTCGCCGCGGCGCTGGGGGCCCATGCCGCGCCCGCGACCGTGGCGCCGAGGAAGGCGGCCGCCTCGCCGAGTCCCCAGCCGAGCGCCGCCCACGCGATCGCGATCCGGGAGCCGATCCCCGCGCCGCCGACGAGGAGCAGCGCGGTGCGCGGCATGGCGAGCAGGGCGTTGTTCGTCGTCTCGAATCCGTTGCCGGGCGCCATCACGAGCACCGTCAGCCCGTACACGACCGCCGTGCCGCCCAGCAGGTACGCGACGGTGAGCGTGACGCTCGGATGGAAGGCGACGAGCGCGAACAGTGCGGCCTGGACCGCGAGGAGCGCGAACGCCGCGACCGCCGCCTGCCGGTCCGGTCCGATCTCGCCGACGGGCTCGACGACGATGGACGCGATCGCGATGACCATGGCCGACGCGAGGCACACCGCGCCCGCCGCATGCCCGGCGCTCGCGAGCGCCCGACTCAGGGACGCCTTCGCGAGGTGCTCGGGCAGGCCCAGGGTCATGTGTGCTCCGATCCGGCCGTCCGGGGAAACGGCGCTTGCCGGATTATCGCAGTTCGGCGACCGATCGACCCAGTCGTCGACATCGCTACGTCAGAACAGCATCGCGGGTGCGGCGGCCTCGAGCATCGGCGCCGGCGACGACGAGCCGGCGGCGCGCGACCGGTCGGCGACGCTCGACCGCACGCCCCCCGTGACGACGTCCTCCCGCCCTCGTTCGAGGCGATGAGCGCGCATGAGCGGCCGGATCCGCGAGGAGAGCCACGCCCGGTACTCCTTGGGGGCGTACGCCGAGGCGCCCGGGAACATCGCTCGGTATCGCGGCACGAGCTCGGGGTGATCGCGGCCGAGCCACGCGAAGAACCAGGGCTTGACCGACCCGCGCAGGTGGAGCGCGGAGTACACGACGCTCGTCGCTCCGGCCGCCTTGGCGCGCCGCAGGGCGTCGTCGAGGTGCGCCCGCGTGTCGGTGAGGTACGGCAGGATCGGCATCAGGAACACGGTGCAGTCGAAGCCGGCGTCGCGCACGGCGGTGACGGTGGCGAGGCGGGCGGAGGTCGTGGGCGTCCCAGGCTCGATCGATCGCTGCAGGTCGTCGTCGTACACGGCGATCGACATCGCGAGATCGACCGACACGTGCTCGCGGGCGCCCGCCAGCAACGGCAGGTCGCGTCGGAGCAGGGTGCCCTTCGTCAGCACGCTGAACGGGGTCCCGCTTGCGGCGAGCGCCTGGATGATCCCCGGCATGAGCGCGTAGCGGCCCTCGGCCCGCTGGTACGGATCGGTGTTCGTGCCGAGGGCGACCGGTTCGTGACGCCAGGACGCCCGCGCGAGTTCGCGGCGGAGGACCTCGGCCACGTTGACCTTCACGATGAGCTGCCGATCGAAGTCGGCGCCGGGGTCGAGATCGAGGTACTCGTGCGTCGGCCGGGCGAAGCAGTAGACGCAGGCGTGGCTGCACCCCCGATACGGGTTGATCGTCCAGCCGAACGGGACGTACGACTGGCCCGGCACCCGGTTCAGCGCCGACTTCGCGAGCACCTCGTGGAAGGTGAGCCCCGCGAACTCCGGCGTCTGCACGGATCGGACGAGGTTGTTCAACCGGGCCAGCCCCGGCAGCGTGCCCTGCTTCTCGACGCCGAGCTCCTGGCCGTTCCACCGCATACCGTCATTCGAACATACGTTCGATGCTCGCGCAAGCGGACGCACCGCGGGCCGACACGCCGCCGCAACGTCCCGCGGCTACGCTGTGGCGATGCCCCGGAGCCCGCGACACGACCCGTGGCGGTCGACCGCGCCATCCGCCCCGGGCCCGACACCGCGCGCGCTCGCCTGGCGGCGCCTGATCATCGTGGTCGTCGGCATCGCCTACGGCATCGGCCTCTGGACCGTCCTCCTCTGGCCCGTGCACGTCGACGGCGAGGGCGGGCTCATCCGGGTCGACGGCATCATCGACTTCCTCGCCCGCATGGGCATGCCGGCCGCGATCCGCTACCCCCTCGTGCAGTCGGGACTGAACGCCGTCCTCTTCCTCCCGTTCGGCGCGCTGTGGGCGAGCTGGTTCCGGCGCCAGCGCCTCCACCTGGTGATCTCGGCGACGCTGCTCGCGTCGGCCGCGAGCCTCGCCGCCGAGATCGTCCAGGGCCGCTACCTTCCGGAGCGCACCTTCGACCTCCGCGACGTCGTCGCGAACGGTATCGGGGCCGGGATCGGTGCGCTCATCGTGGTCCTCGCAGCGCGCTCGGCACGACCGACGTCGTCACCGAACCGGCCGACCCGATGACGACGGATGCCTCCGCGGCGGGCCGCGCATCGAGGTCGAGCTCCTGCCCTGCCCATCGACGCCGCAGCCAGCGGTCGTGGCTCGCGACGACGACCGCCCCCGGGAACCCGCCGAGCGCGTCCTCGAGTTCGCCCGCGAGGGCGAGCGAGAGGTGGTTCGTCGGTTCGTCGAGCAGGAACACGTGCGGCGGCGCGGCGATCACGAGGGCGAGCGCGAGCCGCCGCTGCTGCCCGACCGAGAGCCGGCCGACCGGGCGGTCCAGGTCGCGCACCGAGAAGAGTCCGAGCCCGTCGAGCGGGACCCGCTCGGCGCGCCGCTCCCCCACGGCGCGCGCGTAGATCGCACGCGGCGACGCATCCGGGTCGGCGAACCGCACGTCCTGCTCCAGCAGGCCGACGCGGAGGCCTCGCCGACGATGGACCACGCCGTCGTCCGCCCGGAGGCGGCCGGCGAGCACCGCGAGGAGGGTCGACTTCCCCGCCCCGTTCGCGCCCGTGACGAGCAGGCGCGTGCCCGGCGCCACCCGCAGCGCGCGGACGTCGAGGCGGCCCCGCACCGACACGTCCGACAGGTGCAGCAGCACGCCGGACTCCTCGGGGAGCGGATTCGCCCCCGCCGGGATCCCGGTGAAGGCGAGCGGCGCCGGCGGTCGGGCGACCTGCGTGCGCTCGAGCTCCCCGAGTCGCACCTCGGCGTTCCGCACTCGACGCGAGACCGCCTGTTCGACGTTCTCGCGCTTGAAGTGCTTGAGGAACTTGTCGTTGTCGGTCGCCGCCCGACCATGGGCGACGCTCCGCGCGGTCTCGGCGACCACGACGCGCAGCCGCTTCAGCTCGGCCTGCTCCGCCTCGTGCTGGCGGCGCCAGCGGTCGCGCTCGTCGGCGCGGACGGCGAGGTACTCGGTGAACGAGCCGCCGAAGGCGGTGCCGGCGGATGCCGCGAGCGTCGCGTCCCGGCCGCCCGAGCCGTGCGCCCCGCCGCCCGCCCGTGCGAGCGCGGCCGCCGCACCACGGCCGGGATCGAGGTCGAGCAGGCCGGTGGCCACGCGGTCGAGGAACTCGCGATCGTGGCTGGCGAACGCGACCGGACCCCGCCAGGCGCGCAGTCGGTCCTCGAGGAAGACCGCCGCATCGTCGTCGAGGTGATTGGTCGGTTCATCGAGCAGCAGCGCCTCGGGTGACGACAGGAGCAGCGCAGCGAGCGCGAACCGGCTGCGCTGGCCGCCCGACAGCTCGTCGATCCGGCGGCCGCGGCCGAGGCCGCCGACGCCGAGCCCGTCGAGCAGTTCGTCGCGTCGCCGATCGACGGACCAGACGTCGGCGCGCTCGGCGGCCTCGAGGGCGCGCGCGTAGCGCTCCGCCGCGAGGTCGGGGGAACGATCGACGCCATCGTCGCCCTCGTCCGCGAGCGCGGCGGCCGCGGCGTCGAGCTCTCGCTCGATCGCGCGGACCTCGGCGATCGCGGCCTCGATCACGTCGTCGACGCGGTCGTCGGGCGAGAACGGCAGTTCCTGCAGCAGCAGCCCGGTGCGCGGCGGGCGCACGATGCGGCCGTGCGTCACTGCGCCGGGGAGGTGCGCACCGGCGAGCAGCCGGAGCAGCGTGGACTTGCCGGCGCCGTTCTCGCCGACGAGCCCCAGGCGGTGGCCCGGGGCCACCGCGAGGCCGAGGTCGGTCACGACGCGACGGTCGTCGTAGGCGACGGAGAGGCCGTCGCCGCGGAGGTGGGTGGCATGGGTGACGGTGACTGACATGGGGAAGGGATCCCTTCGCGAGATGCCCCCGGGCCGTCGGCAGGCGCCCGCGCGCTTCGGCGAGCACGGACGACGCGTCGACCGGCGGTCGTCGCGCAGGAGCGGCGACGACGACCCGGGAGCGGTTGGATCCCGCCGGGCATATGCCGTCGTCGAGGCGCGCGCGAACACGGTCGCGAACGGTGCTGGAGCGCACACCCCGGTGTCGACGGCGCCTCAGGCGCGGGACGGTGGGATGTACTCACTTCATAGCGGGGTCGAGGTTAGCAGACCCCGAGGCGCGTGAGAAGAGCGGATGCCGCGGCATCCGCCCTTCGAAGGTCAGGCCGTGATCTGCAGCGCGGCCGCGGTCCGGGAGAGCGAGGCCGCCGCGGCATCCGGGTCGTCGGAGAGCGTCGTGCCGTAGGACGGGATCATCTCGCGGATCTTCGGCTCCCACTCGGCCATGCGGTCGGGGAAGCACTTCTGCATGACCTCGAGCATGATCGGCACGGCGGTCGAGGCACCCGGCGAGGCGCCGAGCAGGCCGGCGATGGAACCATCCGCACCGCTGATCACCTCGGTGCCGAACTGCAGCACGCCGCCCTTCTTCGGGTCCTTCTTCATGACCTGCACGCGCTGGCCGGCCGTGATGAGCTCCCAGTCCTCGGACTTCGCCGTCGGCATGAACTCGCGCAGCGCCTTCATCTTCGCCTCGCGCGAGGCGAGCAGCTCGGAGACGAGGTACTTCACGAGGTCGAAGTTGCGCAGGCCCACCTGCAGCATCGGCACGAGGTTGTGCAGGCGGATCGAGAAGGGCAGGTCGAACCACGTGCTCGACTTCAGGAACTTCGGCGTGAAGCCCGCGTACGGCCCGAAGAGCAGCGAGGTCTCGCCGTCGACGACGCGCGTGTCGAGGTGCGGGACCGACATCGGCGGGGCGCCGACGGCGGCCTTGCCGTAGACCTTCGCCTGGTGCTGGGCGACGACCTTCGGGTTCGTGGTGCGCAGGAACTGGCCGGAGATCGGGAAACCGCCGTAGCCCTTGATCTCCGGGATGCCGGAGTGCTGGAGGAGCGAGAGCGCGCCGCCGCCCGCGCCGACGAACACGAAGCGCGCCCGCACGGTCTCGGGGGTGTTGCCGACGAGGTTGCGGATGCGCAGCTTCCAGGTGCCGTCCTTCTGGCGCTTCAGCCACGTGACCTGGTGGTCGGTGCGGATCTCGGCGCCGCGCGACTCGATGTCGCGGAGCATCTGGAGCGTGAGCGCACCGTAGTCGACGTCGGTGCCCGACTCGATGCGGGTCGCGGCGATCTTCGCCTTCGGGTTGCGCTTCTTGGCGAGGAGCGGCGCCCACTCGGCGATCGTGTCGAGGTCCTCCGAGTACTCCATGCCGGCGAACAGGGGCTCGCCGTCGAGCGCGTCGACGCGCTTCTTGAGGTACTCGATGTTCGACTTCCCGCGCACGAACGTCATGTGCGGCGTGGAGTTGATGAAGCTGTTCGGCTCGGACAGCGCGCCGGACTCGACGAGGTGCGCCCAGTACTGGCGGCTGACCTGGAACTGCTCGTTGATCGAGACGGCCTTCTCGGCGCTCACGGTGCCGTCGGCGGCCTCGGGCATGTAGTTCAGCTCGCAGAGCGCGGCGTGGCCGGTGCCCGCGTTGTTCCACGGGTTCGAGGACTCCTGGGCGACGCGGCCGAGGCGCTCGTAGAGCCGGATGCTCCAATCGGGCTGCAGCCTCGAGATCAGGGAGCCGAGCGTGGCGCTCATGATGCCCCCGCCGATCAGCACGACGTCGACGGTGTCCTCGGAATTCACGGGTTCCAGTGTATGGGCGTGCGGATGGACGCGATGACCACTGCGTCTCCGACGGATGTACGCGCTGACCAGCCCGGGCGCACGGTCAGAGCGCCTGGACGCCGCCCGCGACGAGCCCGACGCCTGCCGTGAGCAGCCCGATCGTGAGCGACGCGGCGCCGAGCCAGAGCAGCAGGATGGCGCGGTTCGGCTTCGCCGGATCGCGTCCGAGCACGGAGAGGAAGAAGCCGGCCGGCATGAGGATGGCGGCGATCGGCACGCCGAGACGGGCGACCCACAGCCATCCGTCGTCGAGTGCCGCATGCTCGAGCACGGCCAGGATCGCGACGGACAGCACGATGAGCACGCCCGCGTGCGCGTGCCCGGCGCGGAAGAAGGACTGCTGCAGCGGGTTCACCGGCGCGAGGCCGCGCGACACGCGGGTGAGGAACCATCCGCCGCTCTCGACGGTCACGAGCGCGAGCAGGAGCGCTCCGATGAGGATCGTGTCGATCGGCGACGGCATGGTGCGGCCCTCCGGGGTCGGTGACATGATTGGATAGTGTGACTCTCCAATATTAGAGAGTCACGCTATCCAATGCAAGGAGTCGACATGCGCATCTCCGGACTCGCCGACGCGTCGGGCGTCGCCGTCGCGACGATCAAGTTCTACCTGCGCGAGGGCCTCCTGCACCCGGGCGTCGCGACCTCGGCGACGCAGGCCACGTACGACGACTCGCACGTGCGCCGACTCCGCCTCATCCGGGCCCTGACCGGGCCCGTCGGGCTCAGCGTGCAGCAGGCCCGCGCCATCCTGGCCCTCGTCGACGACCCCGGCGACGACCTGTACTCGACGCTCGGCCGCGCCGTCGGCGCACTGCCCCCGTCGACCGCCGTCGCCGCCGCCGCCGACCCGGACCCGTACCCCCGCGCTCGTGCCGCACTCGAGGCGCTCGAGCAGGTCTACGACCCGCGCTTCCCCGCCGTCGCGCAGCTCGAGACCGCATTGGCTGCCGCCGAGGACGCGGGGCTGCCGATCAGCCCCGATCGACTGCTCGCCTACGGGCGCTCGCTGCGCGAGCTCGCCGCGTACGACGTCGAGCGGATGCCGCCGGAGCCCCGCGCCGCGGTCGAGTACACGGTGCTCGGCACGGCGCTGTACGAGCCGGTCGTCCTGGCGCTGCGCCGGCTCGCCCACCAGGACGTCGCGGCGCGCCTCGACCTCGCACCGTGACCGCCTGGCAGCACGAGACCCGGCCGCCACACGGCGACCGGGTCTCGTTCGATCGAATCGGTCAGACCGAGGTGGGGAGCTTCGCGGCGACGAGTTCCGCGATCTGCACGGCGTTCAGCGCCGCGCCCTTGCGCAGGTTGTCGTTCGAGACGAAGAGCACGAGTCCCTTGCCGTCGGGTGCCGACTGGTCCTGGCGGATGCGTCCGACGTAGCTCGGGTCGGTACCCGCGGCCTGCAGCGGCGTGGGGATGTCGCTCAGCGCGACGCCCGGGGCATCCGCCAGCAGCTCGGTCGCGCGCTCGGGCGTGATCGCGTTCGCGAACTCGGCGTGGATGGAGAGCGAGTGGCCCGTGAAGACCGGAACGCGCACGCAGGTGCCGGCGACGCGCAGTCCGGGAAGTTCGAGGATCTTGCGGCTCTCGTTGCGGAGCTTCTTCTCCTCGTCGGTCTCGAGGTCGCCGTCGTCGACGATCGACCCCGCGAGCGGGACCACGTCGAACGCGATCGGGCGCGGGAACTTCACCGGCTCGGGCATGGTGACGGCGCTGCCGTCGTGCACGAGCGCGATCGCGTCCTGCGCGACCGCGGCGCGTGCCTGCTCGAGCAGCTCCTCGCCGCCGGCGAGGCCGGCGCCCGACACCGCCTGGTACGTCGAGACCATGAGTCGCTCGAGCCCGGCCTCGTCGTGCAATACCTTGAGTACCGGCATCGCGGCCATGGTCGTGCAGTTCGGGTTCGCGATGATGCCCTTCTTCGCCTCGTCGATGGCGTGCGGGTTCACCTCGCTGACGACGAGCGGGACCTCGGGATCCATTCGCCAGCCGCTCGAGTTGTCGATGACCGTGACGCCGGCGGCGGCGAAGCGGGGCGCTTGAGCCTTCGAGAGCGTGGCGCCGGCGGAGAAGATCGCGATGTCCAGACCCGTGGGGTCGGCGGTCGAGGCGTCCTCGACGACGACGTCCTCGCCCTTGAAGGGCAGCGTCGTGCCGGCCGACCGCGCCGAGGCGAAGTAGCGGATCGAGGCGACCGGGAAGTCGCGCTCCTCGAGGAGACGACGCACGACCGCGCCGACCTGTCCGGTGGCGCCGACGACGCCGATGTTCACTCCGTGTGCCATGGTGCTTCCTCTCGTGGCATCCATCAAGTATTCAGGAGGTTCCGCGATGTGCAGGACCCCGGGTGGCCGATCGTCCGGCAATGGCAGGGTTCTCCTGATATCCGGCAGTCCGTCGACGGATGGCGCGTGCGGCACCGCGCCGCGGCATCCGCTCGGACTCAGCGGATCAGCGACCCGTTCCGGCGTAGACGACCGCGTCGTCGTCGCCGTCGAGGCCGAATGCGGTGTGCACCGCGCGGGCGGCGGCGTTGACACTGTCCGCGCGCGTGACGACCGAGATGCGGATCTCGCTCGTCGAGATCATCTCGATGTTGATGCCCGCCTCGTAGAGCGCCTCGAAGAGTCGCGCCGAGATGCCGGCCGCCGATCGCATCGCGGCGCCGACGAGCGAGAGCTTGCCGATCTGGTCGTCGTACTGCAGCGACTCGAAGCCGAGCGAGTCCTGCGCGTCGGAGAGGGACGTGAGCGCCTTCTCGCCGTCGGACTTCGGCACGGTGAACGAGATGTCGGTGCGCCCGGTCGCCGCGGCGGAGACGTTCTGGACGATCATGTCGACGTTCGCGTTGGTGCGCGCGACGATCTTGAAGATCTTGGCGGCGGCGCCCGGCACGTCGGGCACGCCGACGACGGTGATCTTGACCTGCCCGAGGTCGACGGCGACACCGGCGATGACGGACTCTTCCACAGCTTCTCCTTCGGGAAGGCGCTCGGGGTCGTAGACGATCGTCCCCTCGCTGTTGTTGAACGACGACCGCACGTGCAGCGTGACGCCGTGGCGTCGCGCGTACTCGACGGCGCGGATGTGCAGCACCTTGGCGCCGGAACCGGCGAGCTCGAGCATCTCCTCGCTCGTGATGCGGTCGAGCTTGTGCGCCTTCTTGACCACGCGCGGGTCGGACGTGAACACGCCGTCGACGTCGGTGTAGATCTCGCAGACGTCGGCGTCGAGCGCCGCCGCGAGCGCGACGGCCGTGGTGTCGCTGCCGCCGCGGCCCAGCGTCGTGATGTCCCGGGACTCGCGGCTGAAACCCTGGAACCCGGCGACGATGACGACCGCGCCCTCGTCGAGCGCCTCGCGGAGGCGCACGGGCGTGACGTCGACGATGCGGGCGGCGCCGTGCACGGAGTCGGTGATCATGCCCGCCTGGCTGCCGGTGAACGAGCGCGCGTCGTGCCCGAGGCTCTTGATGGCCATGGCGAGGAGCGCCATCGAGATGCGCTCGCCCGAGGAGAGCAGCATGTCGAGTTCGCGCGGGGCCTGGATCGGGGTGACCTCGTTGGCGAGGTCCATCAGCTCGTCGGTCGTGTCACCCATCGCGGAGACCGCGACGACGACGTCGTTGCCGGCTCGGCGGGTCTCGACGATGCGCTTGGCGACCCGCTTGATGCTCTCCGCGTCGGCAACGGACGATCCGCCGTATTTCTGCACGATCAAGCTCACGTAGGCGCTCCCGGGAGGTGTCTGGGCCGGGGAAACGTTCACCCGGCGCCGGAAGGTCCATCATACGGCGGCATGCATACGCCGCCCGCCATGTGACGGCGGGCTGGCGGTCGGGTCGTGCGACGGATGCCTCGGCGGCGTGCCTCGCGTCGTGGCCGACGGTCGGTGGGGCCGACTACCGGTCGCGCTCCATGTACCACTCGGTGAAGCGCGATGCCCGGCCGTCGGGTGCGAGGCGGATGACCCAGATGTTGTCGTAGAGCTTGGCGGCCGGGTAGTCGGTGCGGCCCTGCACGACGACGAGGTCGTCGGTCTCGGTGAGGACCTCCCAGTCGAAGTGCCAGTCGCCGGGCTCGTCGCGCGAGTCGAGCCATCCGGCGATGATCGCCTCGCGGCCGCGGAGCGCGTCCGGGTCGTCGGGGCTGAACTCGTACACGGCGTCGTCGGTGAAGAGCGCGGCGATGTCGTCGGCGTCGTTCGACTCCCATGCCCGGACGTAGCCTGCGACCCACTCGGTTCCTGCGCTCATGTGGTCCGTTCTACTTGCGCCGTGCGCACCCGTCAACGGGTGGATCCGGCCGCGCCGAGGGGTCAGCCGACGACGCGGCGACCCTCGAACGCGCGGCCGAGGGTGACCTCGTCGGCGTACTCGAGGTCGCCGCCCACCGGCAGGCCGGAGGCGAGTCGGGTGACACGGATCTCGAGGGTCGTGAGCAGGCGGCTGAGGTAGGTCGCGGTCGCCTCGCCCTCGAGGTTGGGGTCGGTCGCGATGATGACCTCGGAGACGGTGCCGTCGGCGAGGCGCTGCATGAGCTGGCGGATGCGCAGCTCGTCGGGGCCGATGCCGTCGATCGGGCTGATCGCCCCGCCGAGCACGTGGTAGAGGCCGCGGAACTCCCGCGTGCGTTCGATGGCGACGACGTCCTTCGCCTCTTCGACGACGCAGATGAGGCTCGCGTCGCGGCGCGGGTCGCGGCAGATCGAGCAGGTCGACTGCTCGGCGACGTTGCCGCAGATCTCGCAGAACTTCACCTTGTCGCGCACCTCGATGAGGATCTCGGCGAGCCGGGAGACGTCGAACTGCTCGGTCTGCACGATGTGGAACGCGATGCGCTGCGCCGACTTCGGCCCGATGCCGGGGAGGCGGCCGAGTTCGTCGATGAGCTCCTGGACGATGCCCTCGTACACGCGTTACCCCCGCTCGCCGAATCGGGCCTGCGGCGCCTCGACCTCTTCGAGGAAGGTGGCGCCGAGCAGGTCGCGCACGACGGCCTCGCCGTATCGCTGGATCGGCGGGGCGGCGCCCGCCGGCGCGCCCTGTGCGGGACGGGACGCCGGCCTCCGCGCGCCGCTTCGGGACGGCGCCGCCTGGGCCGGACGCGCGTCGGCCTCGGGGCCCGGCGCGTAGTCGGGCTCGGGGTCGAGTGGCGGGGCGTCGGCGTCGTCGAGCGGCGGGACGTCGTCGTCGGCGATCGCGGACGTCGATGCGGGCTCGACCGGCGCGGGCCGTTCCGCGACGGCGGTGCGCGCGGCCGACCGTGCGGCGGGGGCGGATGCCGCATCGTGCGCGGCCGACGTCGGATCCGACGCGGGGATGGCGACGGTCGCCCAGGAGTCGACCGGGCCGCTCGACCCGACCGGGGCCGCCGGAGTCGACGGACCGGTGCCGCCGCCGGGCGCGGAGGTGGTCGGCGCGGACGCGGGAGCGGCGGCCGACCCGGCGGGACGCGTCACCGGCGCGGACGGACCCGATCCCGGTTCGCTCGGCGCCCGACCGCCGTCGCGCGCCGGCTGGGTCGCCGACGACGGGGCGGCGGGTCCGCGGTCGGCCGCGCCGCCCGCTGACACCACGCGCGCGACGAACTTGACCCGCACTCCGAGGACCTCGGCGATGGCGGCGCGGAGCAGGTCGCCGACGCTCTGGCCGGGCGGACCGGAGCGGAAGCTGCCCATGTCGGACTCGCTGGGGAAGCCGACCACGAGCACGTCGTCGTCGCGGTACTCGAGCACCTGGGCCGTGAATGCGACCATCCACGCGCTGCGCTTCGTGCGCTGGAGCGAGGAGAGCACTTCGGGCCACGCGTCGCGCATCTGCTCGACGCTCACGGGACCGACGGGGCGCGCGGGCGTCGCCGACGGGGCGGACGCGGCGGGGGCGGGGTCGGCCGGGGCGTCAGCCGGACCGGTGCGCTCGGCGGGTTCGGCGGTCGGTGTCTCCCACTTCGGGGGCGATGACGGAGCAGGACGTTCCGCCACGGGCCTCTCCTCCGCAGGAGCGGGCGCCGGCGCGGGGGCCGCGGTGACGGGTGCGGGGCCACCGGCGGGCGACCGCGCGGCTCCGCCGTCCGCGGCATCCCCCACGCCCACGCGACGCTCGAGCCGCTCGACGCGTGCGAGCGCGCCCCGCTCGGTCTCATCGCTCGACGGCACGAGGACGCGAGCGAGCATGAGCTCGAGGTGCAGGCGCGGCGAGGTCGCGCCGGTCATCTCGGTGAGGGTCTGGTTGACGAGGTCGGCGACGCGCGAGAGCTCGGCGGCGCCGAACACCGACGCCTGGGTCGCCATCCGCGCGAGCTCGTCCGCCGGCACGCCGCGGAGCACCGCGGCCGCCGCTTCGGGGGTCGTGGCAGCGACGACGATGAGGTCGCGCAGCCGCTCGAGGAGGTCTTCCACGAACCGGCGCGGATCCTGTCCGGTCTGCATGACGCGGTCGGCGGCGGCGAAGGCGCGTGCCGCGTCGGCGGCCCCGATCGCCTCGACGACGTCGTCGAGCAGGGCGCCGTGCGTGTACCCGAGCAGCGCGACCGCGCGCTCGTAGCCGACCGTCGACCCCTCGGACCCGGCGATCAGCTGGTCGAGCAGCGACAGCGTGTCTCGCGGCGAGCCGCCGCCGGCGCGGACGACGAGCGAGAGCACGCCGGGCTCGACCTGCACGCCCTCTTCGTCGCAGAGCTTCTGCACGTAGTCGAGCATCGGCGCGGGCGGCACGAGGCGGAACGGGTAGTGGTGGGTGCGCGAGCGGATGGTGCCGAGCACCTTGTCGGGCTCGGTGGTCGCGAAGATGAACTTCACGTGCTCGGGCGGCTCCTCCACGAGCTTCAGCAGCGCGTTGAACCCCTGCGGCGTCACCATGTGCGCCTCGTCGAGGATGAAGATCTTGTAGCGGTCGCGGGCCGGCGCGAACACCGCGCGCTCGCGCAGGTCGCGGGCGTCGTCGACGCCGTTGTGGCTCGCGGCGTCGATCTCGACGACGTCGAGCGAACCGCCGCCGGCGCGGGACAGCTCGACGCAGCTCGGGCACACGCCGCAGGGCGTGTCGGTCGGTCCTTCGGCGCAGTTGAGGCACCTCGCGAGGATGCGGGCCGACGTCGTCTTGCCGCAGCCGCGCGGGCCGGAGAAGAGGTACGCGTGGTTCACCCGATCGGTGCGGAGCGCCGTCATGAGCGGCTCGGTGACCTGCGACTGGCCGATCATCTCGGCGAACGTCTCGGGCCGGTAGCGGCGATAGAGGGCGGTGACCACGCGTCAATGGTAGTCGCGGCATCCGACACCCTCGCCGCGGCAGCCGACCCACTCGCCCGTGGTCGCCACGCACCGCCGCAGGGCCTGCATCGCCGTCACGAGGGACGCGCCGGGCCGTTCGACCCGGCCGCGAGGTCGGCGGGCTGACATAGGATCGGTGGACCGCATCGGAGCGGACGCGCCATCCACCCGCCCCGGTGCACGACGACGGAGGTGGTCACGTGACGACGGGGGTCCGCACAGCCGAGCAGCTCGAGCGGTTCCGAGAACTCCTGCTCGCGGAACAGCGCGAGGCAGAGGAGCGCCTCGCCGAGCAGAGCGAGGGGATCACGGCCGTCCGCGCGGCGAGATCCGACACGTCGGTCGACGACGAGCACGACCCCGACGGCCCGACCATGAGCCAGGAGTGGTCCCAGCGCACGGCGGTGCTGCATGACGTCGAGCACGAACTGACCGACGTCGACCGGGCGCTGGCCCGCATCGACGACGGCACCTACGGCGTCTGCGAGCGCTGCGGCAACAAGATCACGGTCGCGCGCCTCGAGGCGCGTCCGACCGCGACGCTCTGCATCGACTGCGCGCGGCTCGTCCGCTGACTCGGCCTCAGCGTCGCGGCTCGACCGCGACGTCGACCGCGACGTCGACCCCGACCTCGTCGGCGTCCCGCGTGTCGGCGCCGGATGCCGCGTCCGGCGCCTCGGCGGCGGCCCCGCCGCCGCGGGCGCCCGACAGACCGTCGAACGCGCGCAGCACGAGCGGACTCGCGCCGAGCACGGTGTAGAGCACGGCGGCGCCCCCGACGACCGGTGCGAACCCGAACGCGTCCACCGCGGCGCCCGCGACGATCGCGCCGATCGGCATGGACGCCGCGACACCGGACGTGATGGCGCCGAAGACGCGGGCGCGCATGCCGTCGGGCACGACGCCGAACAGCGCCGTCGAGATCATGGGGTTGAGCGCGCCGGCCGCGAGGCCCGACAGCGCGAGCACGGCGAAGAGCACCTCGACGCCCACGCCGAGCGCCATCGCGGCGTACGGCGGCGCGCCCGCGAGCACGAAGCACGCGGCGAACATCAGCCGCCCCGATGCGCGATGCCCCACGAGCCCGAAGACGGCCGAGCCCGTCAGGGCGCCGGCGGCGAAGCATCCGATCATGAAGCCCAGCGCCGCCCGGTCCCCGAGCACCTGCGAGGCGTAGACGGGCTTCAGGACCGTCAGGCCCGCCGCGTCGATCGCATTGGTGAGGGTCACGAGCAGGACGACCGCGAGTGCGAGGGGCGTCCTGGCGATGAAGCGGATGCCGGCCACGAACCCGGCCGCGCTCTCCGCGGCGCTTCCATGCGCGCCCTCGGGTGGCCCGTCGGCGGTGGCGGACGGCGCCGAGTCGCCCTCCGCCTCGGCCGGCGCCGTGCCGAGCGCCGCGGAGATCCTCGCGCGCGAGGGCACCAGCAGCGCCACGAGGATCGCGGAGACCGCGAAGCCTGCGGCATCGGCCACCAGGGCCGTCATCGGCCCGGCGACGGCCACGAGCGTTCCGGCGGTGCCGGCGCCGATCATGGTCGCGGTGCGCTGCACGGCCGACTGGGCGCCCGCGGCGCGGGCGAGCGGGACGTGCGCCAGCGAGGCCAGGTCTGGCATGAGCACGGTCTTGGCGGTGTCACCAGGAGGGTCGAGGAGGCCGCCGAGGAAGACCAGCGCGAGGAGCATCGGGAACGAGAGCAGGCCCGCGGCGTCGAGGAGCGGGATCGCGAGCACGGTGACGCCGCTCGCGACGTCCGCCGCGATGCTGGAGGCCCGGTATCCGAACCGGTCGACGAGCACGCCGCCGAGGGCGCCGCCGATGACGAGCGGCACGGTCGCGAAGATGCCCGCGACGCCGGCGGCGAGCGGCGAGCCGGTCTGCTCCAGGACGATGAGCGGCACGGCCACGATCGCGATGGCGTTGCCGCCGAGCGAGAAGAGCTGCGCGGCGAACAGGGCCACGAGCGGCAGTCGACGACGCCTCGCCGGGACGGTCTCGTCCGGGGCGACCCCGCCCGGCGCGGATGGCGTGCTCATCCGCCGACCCTCGGGAAGACGTGGGTGATCCACCGCACCAGGCGCGTCCCGTCCGCCGGCTCGCGCCGCCGCGCCCACCACTTCTCGCGGACGGCCGCCAGTTCGGCGGCGAGCTCGCGGAACTCCTCGAGCGTGAGGTGCGCGGCTCCGTCGGACGAATCGCTGGATGCGATCCACTCGGGCTCGAGGGTCGCCTCGGCGTCGAGCGCGGCGAGCAGCTCGCGGTGGTAGCTCTCGAGCACGGTGCGGCGCAGGGCCTCGGATGCCGCATGGCGGGCCGGATCGTCGAGGAACTCGACGGCGTCCCAGCTCGTCATCTCGTGTGCGGCCCGCCACCAGCGTTCGCGGCGGTCGCGGGCGAGCTCGGGCGCCTCCTCGACGAAGCCGTGCTTGGCGAGGGTCGCCATGTGGTAGCTGACGGACCCGGCGGACTCCCCCGTCGTCGCTGCGAGCATGCCGACGGTGGCCGGGCCCTCCATGCGGAGGAGGCCGATGATCCGCAGGCGCATCGGGTGCGCCATCGCGCGCATCGGTCCCGGGTCGTGCAGGCGCACGTTCGATTCCGCCGTCGGACGTTCGGGATCGGCCATGTCGTCAGCATAGATCCACAAGAACTCTTGTACAAGGGTTCTTGTGGAATACGGGACGCAGGCGCGAACACCGAGCGCGTCCCGGTCTCAGCCGGCGACGACCTCGACCGTCTGCCGGGCGATCTCGAGCTCCTCGTTCGTCGGCACCACCAGCACCGCGGTGCGCGAGTCGTCCGTCGAGATCCGCCGGGCCTCCCCCGACCGCTCCGCGTTGCGCGCGGCATCCACCTGGACGCCGAACCCCTCGAGTCCGGCGAGCGACCTCGCGCGCACGTCGGCCGAGTTCTCCCCCACGCCGGCGGTGAACACGATCGCATCGACGCGGCCGAGCTGCGCCGCATAGGCGCCCACGTACGAGCGGATACGGTGGGCGTACACCCCGAGCGCGACGCGGGCCCGCTCGTCGCCGGAGTTCGCGGCCTCGGTGAGGTCGCGCATGTCGCCGTGCCCGCCGAGGCCGAGCATGCCGCTCCGCTTGTTCAGCAGGTCGTCGACCTCGTCGACCCCGAGCCCCGCGCGCCGCTGCAGGTGCAGCACCACGGCCGGGTCGAGGTCGCCCGAACGCGTGCCCATCGCGAGGCCCTCGAGCGGGGTCATCCCCATGCTCGTCTCGACCGAGCGCCCGCCGTCGACCGCACAGGCGGAAGCGCCGTTGCCGAGGTGCAGCACGACGAGCTTCAGCTCCTCGACCGGTCGCCCGAGGAACGCCGCCGCCCCGCGCGAGACGTACCGGTGCGATGTGCCGTGGAACCCGTAGCGGCGGATGCGGTGCTTCTCGGCGAGGTCGCGGTCGAGCGCGTAGAGATGTGCCTCCGACGGGATGGTCTGGTGGAACGCGGTGTCGAACACCGCCACGTGCGGCACCGACGGGAACGCGCGCTCCGCCGCCACGATGCCCGCCAAGTTGGCGGGGTTGTGCAGCGGCGCGAGCAGCGAGAGCTCGTCGATGTTGATCTTCACGAGCTCGGTGATGACGGTCGGCTCGAAGAACCGGGCGCCGCCCTGCACGACGCGGTGCCCGACCGCGACCGGCGCGTGCACCTCGAGCGACGGGCCGTGTTCGGCGAACGCCTGCAGCATCCACGCGAACGCCGCATGGTGGTCGGCGACCGCGACCTCCTCGCGGAAGGCCCGCCCCTCGGCGTCCGTGTGGGTCGCGCGACCGGATCCGGCGCCGATGCGCTCGACGAGCCCCGACGCGAGCGGCTCCCCCGCCGCCACGTCGACGAGCTGGTACTTCAGCGACGACGACCCGGAGTTGACGACGAGGACGACGGCCGAGGCATCCGCCCCGCTCACGACGCCGCCTGGATCGCCGTGATCGCCACCGTGTTCACGATGTCCTGCACCAGCGCACCGCGGGAGAGGTCGTTCACCGGCTTCCTGAGCCCCTGCAGCACCGGCCCGATCGCGACGGCGCCGGCCGAGCGCTGCACGGCCTTGTACGTGTTGTTGCCGGTGTTGAGGTCGGGGAACACGAAGACGGTCGCGCGCCCCGCGACGGACGAGCCGGGCAGCTTCGTGCGCGCGACCGCCGCGTCGGCCGCCGCGTCGTACTGGATCGGCCCCTCGACCGGCAGTTCCGGAGCGCGTTCGCGGACCAGCGCGGTCGCCCGTCGGACCTTGTCGACGTCGGCGCCCGACCCGGACTCGCCCGTGGAGTACGACAGCATCGCGACGCGCGGCTCGATGCCGAACTGCGCCGCGGTCTGCGCCGACGAGATCGCGATGTCGGCCAGCTGCTCGGCGGTCGGGTCGGGGACGACCGCGCAGTCGCCGTAGACGAGCACGCGGTCGGCGAGCGCCATCAGGAACACGCTCGAGACGACGTCGACGTCGGGCCGGGTCTTGATGATCTCGAAGGCCGGCCGGATGGTGTGCGCCGTCGTGTGCATCGCCCCGGAGACCATGCCGTCGGCGAGGCCGAGCTCGACCATCATCGTGCCGAAGTACGAGACGTCCTGCACGGTGTCGCGCGCCTGCTCGAGCGTCACGCCCTTGTGCGCACGGCGGCGCTGGTACTCGTCGGCGAACCGGTACACGAGCACGTGGTCGTGGTTCGAGAGCACCGTCGCCCGCGAGATGTCGAGGCCGAGGCCGATCGCACGCGAGCGGACCTCGATCTCCTCGCCGAGGATCGTGAGGTCGGCGACGTCGCGCGCGAGGAGCGTCGCGGCCGCGCGGAGGATGCGGTCGTCGTACCCCTCCGGCAGCACGATGTGCTTGCGCGCCTCGCGCGCGCGTGCCAGCAGGCCGTACTCGAACATCAGCGGCGTGACGACGTCGGTGCGGGCCACGTCGAGGCGGTCGAGCAGCTCCACGCCGTCGACGTGCTTCTCGAAGAGCGCCAGCGCGGTGTCGCGCTTGCGCTGCGACTCCGCGGCGAGCTTCCCTCGCGTCTGCGTGATCGCGAGCGCGGTGTCGTAGCTGGTGAGTTCGGTGCGGATGATCGGCAGGCCCGACTTCAGGCCCTCGATGAGCCGCTCGACGGTCTCGGAGACGGGGAACCCGCCGTTCAGCACGATGCCCGCGATCGACGGGAAGGTCGCCGAGGCGTGCGCCGTGAGCACGCCGAGGAGCACCTCGCTCCGATCGCCCGGGACGACGACGACGGCGCCCTCGGTGAGCCACGCGAGCACGTTCTCCATCGACATGGCCGCGACCACGACGCCGAGCGCCTCGCGCTCGAGGAGTTCGGGATCTCCCGCGTACAGCGTGCCGCCCACGGCCGTCATGACCGAGCGCATCGACGGCGCGACGAGGTACTGGTCTTCCGGGATCGCCCAGACCGAGGCGGATGACTCGGGGCCACCGGCGGCGCCCGACGCCGACCGCACCGCATCGACGATCGCCTCGAGCCGCTCGGGGTCGGCCCGGTTCGCGACCACGCCGAGGAGCGACGCGTGCTCGCGCTCGAGTTCCTCGACGGCGAGCTCGGTGATCTGGGCGAGTTCGTCGGGAGTGCGGGCGTCCGTGTAGCCCAGCCGTTCGCTCGCGCCGCGCCCCTGCGTGACGCGCCCGCCGACCACCAGGAGGACCGGTGCGCCGAGGTTCGCCGCGATGCGGGCGTTGAAGGCGAGTTCGGTCGGGCTGCCGACGTCGGTGTAGTCGGACCCGATCACCACGACGACGTCGCAGCGGGCCTCGACGGCCTTGAAGCGGCGGACGATCGTCGCCAGCGCGGCCTCCGGATCGGAGTGGACGTCGTCGTAGGTGACGCCGATCGCCTCGTCGTAGCCGAGCTCGATGACGCCGTCGTGGGCGAGCAGCAGCTCGAGCACGTAGTCGCGCTCCTCGGTGGAGCGTGCGATCGGGCGGAAGACGCCCGCACGGGTCGCCCGTCGACTCAGGGTGTCGAGCGTCCCGAGCGCCACCGTCGACTTGCCGGTGTTCCCCTCGGCGGAGCAGATGTAGATGCTGTGCGCCACCCCGAAAGCCTATCGAGGCGTCCTCCGGGCACGCAGGCGCTCGGGTCCCGGTTCCGGAACCCGAGCACCATTCGCCTATGCTGTTCGGACCCGACCCGGCGTCGGCCCCGACGACGCCACCCAGCACAGGAACCACCCGTGAACCCCATCGCCCTCATCGGAGCGGGCCCATCAGGTCTCGCCGGTGCCCGCGCGCTCAGCCGCGCCGGCATCCCATTCATCGGCTTCGAGGCCGGCCCCGACGTGGGCGGCCTCTGGAACATCGCCAACCCGCGCTCGACGATGTACGAGTCCGCGCACCTCATCTCGTCGCGCACGACGACCGAGTTCGCGGAGTTCCCGATGGACTCGACGGCCGACTACCCCGGCCACCGCGAGCTCCACCGGTACTTCCGCGACTACGCGGACGCCTACGGCCTGCGCGAGCACTTCCGCTTCGACACGAGGGTGACCGCGGTCGAGCCGGTCGACGGCGATGCGACCGGGGCGAGCGGATGGCGCGTCACCGCCGTCGACGCGGACGGCGCCACGACCGCGACCGAGCACCCGGCCGTCATCCTCGCCAACGGCACGCTCGCCGAACCGAACGTGCCGGACTTCCGCGGCGAGTTCGCGGGCGAGCTCATGCACACGAGCGCGTACAAGTCGCCCAAGGCGTTCGAGGGCAAGCGCGTGCTCATCATCGGCGCAGGCAACTCGGGCTGCGACATCGCCGTGGACGCCGTGCACCACGCGGCATCCGTCGACCTGTCGGTGCGCCGCGGCTACTACTTCGTACCCCGCTACCTGTTCGGCCGTCCGAGCGACACGCTCAACCAGGGCCGACCGCTCCCGGCGCGCCTCAAGCAGTTCGTCGACACGCGCGTGCTGCGCGCGTTCACGGGCGACCCGGTGCGATTCGGCTTCCCGAAGCCCGATTACCGCATCTACGAGTCGCACCCGATCGTCAACACGCTGATCCTGAACCACCTCGGCCAGGGCGACCTCCGCGTCGTCGGCGACATCGACCGGTTCGACGGATCGACCGTGCGCTTCGCCGACGGCAGCGCCGGCGACTACGACCTCGTCGTCCTCGCGACCGGGTACACGCTGGACTACCCCTTCGTCGAGCGCACCCACCTCAACTGGACGTCCGCCGCCCCGGAGCTCTACCTCAACGTCTTCCCGCCGAGCTTCAACGGCCTCTTCGTGCTCGGCATGATCGAGGCGTCCGGCATCGGCTGGCAGGGCCGCTACGAACAGGCCGAGCTCATCGCCGCCTACCTCGCGGCCCAGCGCGACGAGCCGGATGCCGCATCCCGCTTCCGCGACGCGGCCGCGAAGCCCTGGCCCGACCTCACGGGCGGATACCGCTACCTCGGCCTCGACCGCATGTCGTACTACGTGAACAAGGACGCCTATAGGCGGACGGTGAAGCGGCTGCTCCGGACGCTGCCGACGCCCGCGGCATCCGCCACCGACCGGGCCGCGAACCGAGGCGCCGCGCCGACGAGCGGCCCGGCGACCGGCGACCGGACGGCGAGGACTCGCGCATGAACATCGACGACGTCGTCCTCAACTTCGCGCCGGGCTCGATGATCGCACTGAACGTCGTGCTCGGCTTCATCATGTTCGGCATCGCGCTCGACACCTCGCCGGCCGACTTCCGCGCCGTGACGCGCGCGCCGAAGGCGATGCTCATCGCGCTCCTCGCGCAGGTCGTCCTGCTGCCCGCGGTCACCTTCGGGCTGACGCTGCTCCTCGACGTGCAGGCGTCGGTCGCGCTCGGCATGCTGCTCGTCGCCGCCTGCCCGCCCGGCAACATCTCGCAGGTGCTCACCTACCGCTCGCGCGGCAACGTCGCGCTGTCGGTGTCGATGACCGCGGTCGCGAACGTGGTCTACATCTTCGTGCTGCCGCTCAGCATCGCGTTCTGGGGCAGCATCCACCCCAAGGCGGCGGAGCTCGTGCAGGCCGTGAGCCTCGACGGCTGGCAGATGCTGCTCGACATCTTCCTCATCATCGGGCTGCCCTTCATCGTCGGCTTCGTCATCCGCGCCGTCTGGCCGCGGTTCGCGGCACGCGTGCAGCCCTCCGCGCGCTGGATCAGCCTGCTCGCGCTCGTCGGCTTCATCGTCGCCGCGCTCGTCGGCAACTGGGCGATCTTCATGGCGTACATCGGCGTGGTCCTCCTCGCCGTGTTCCTGCACGACGCGATCGCGCTCGGGCTCGGCTACGCCAGCGCCCGGATCGGCGGACTCGGCGTGCGCGACCGCAAGGCGATCACGTTCGAGGTCGGCATCCGCAACGCCGGCCTCGGCCTCGGCCTCGTCTTCTCGTTCTTCGGCGGGATCGGCGGCATGGCGGTCGTCGCCGGCTGGTGGGGCATCTGGGACATCATCGCCGGCCTCGCGCTCGCCACGATCTGGGCGCGGCGCACGCGACGGGCGGATGCCGCGGGCACGACCGACGCGGAGGCGGACGCCACCGCCGAGACCGCCGCCGACCCGGGGGCGACCTCGTGAGCCGGCGCATCCTCGTCACCGGCGGCAGCGGGTTCCTCGGCTCGAACGCGGTCCGCGCCCTGGCCTGGGACCCGGACGTCGAGCTCGTCGTCGCGGGCGACGTGCGCCCACCTGTGGCATCCGTGCCCGACGGCGTCGTCGTCGAGGCGTGCGACGTGACGGATGCCGCGGCCGTCGCCGACGTCGTCGGACGCCACCGCATCGACACGATCGTGCACCTCGCCGCGATCGTGAACCCCGGCGGGCTCGGCGAGGACGTGGAATACCGCGTCGATGTCGACGGCACCCGCAACGTGCTCGACGCCGCCGTCGCGCACGGCGTCCGCCGCATCGTGGTGTCCTCCTCGGGCGCCGCCTACGGCTACCACGCCGACAACCCGGAGTGGCTGACCGAGGACGACCCGATCCGCGGCAACCAGGAGTTCAGCTACTCCCGGCACAAGCGCATGGTCGAGGAGATGCTCGCCGACTACCGCACGCGGCATCCCGGACTCGGCCAGGTCGTGCTCCGCATCGGGACCATCCTCGGGCCGACCGTGGCGAACCAGATCACGGCGCTGTGGGAGGCCAAGCGCATCCTGCGGATCGCCGGCTCGGAGAGTCCGTTCGTCTTCGTGTGGGTCGACGACGTCGTCGGGGCCATCGTCCGCGGCGCCACCGGCGACGTCACCGGCGCCTTCAACGTGGCCGGCGACGGACGCGTGACCGTGACCGAGATCGCGGCCGCGCTCG
The DNA here is from genome assembly GCF_040496055.1 of Agromyces zhanjiangensis. Taxonomy (NCBI): domain Bacteria; kingdom Bacillati; phylum Actinomycetota; class Actinomycetes; order Micrococcales; family Microbacteriaceae; genus Agromyces; species Agromyces zhanjiangensis. The sequence continues at coordinate 142,098 of NZ_JBEPKB010000001.1, forward strand.
GCAAGCCGACCGTGACCGTCTCGCCCGGGCTCCTCACCGCCGTGCTGCGCGTCGGCCGCGCGCTCCGGCTCACGGTGCACGGCCCGGAACGCGTCGGCTTCCTCCGCTACCGGCCCGTGCTCGACAACACGCGACTCAAGCGCGTGCTCGGCTACTCGCCGGAGCTGTCGAGCCGCGAGGCGTTCGAGGCCTACCTCGCGGTTCGAAGCGCTCGCGCTCTCGGGTAGACTGTCCGAGGCTCCTCACGTGGCGCCATCCAGGCCAACTCCCCCAGGGCGGAAACGCAGCAAGGGTAACCGGGCTCTGGCGGGTGCGTGAGGGGTCCCAGGAGGATTCGCCTAGTGGCCTATGGCGCACGCTTGGAAAGCGTGTTGGGTGAAAGCCCTCGGGGGTTCGAATCCCCCATCCTCCGCCGAAGAGATGAGCGTCGCGCCCGAAGGGTGCGGCGCTCATCTGCGTCTCCGGGCACCAGCGCGGCGCCGATTCGACCCCCGAACGGGAGTCGCCGCTTCGGTGAGGATCCATCATGATTCGTCCCAAACCGGAATGAACCGCGCCGCGACGACTCGGCAGCCCGCCGGCTCGGACGCGTCGCGAAGAGGGGGGACCATGTCCGGAACGATCCGCCGCCGCAGCGGCATCCTCGCCGCTTCGGCCGCCGTCGCGTTCGCCGCGACGGTCATCGCGGCACCGCCCGCGACCGCACGCCCGCTGGACCAGGGCACCTTCGTCGACGGGTTCTCGCTCACGGACGACGACTTCTGCGGCGCGGGAGTCGTCGTCGACGTCGAGGCCGTGCAGGAGGTGCGCTTCCTGTTCAACAGCCGCAAGCCCGGAACCGCGCCGTACTGGACGGCCAACGTCTGGGAGACGATCGTCTACTCGAACCTCGACGGCGACAGCGTCACGGAGGTCACCCGACTGGTCGACAAGGACCTGGCGATCACCGACAACGGCGACGGGACCATGACGATCCTCGTCCTGGCGACCGGCAACACCACGGTCTCCGACGAGTCGGGCAAGGCCATCGCGCGCAATCCGGGTCAGGTCCGGTACGAGGTCCTGATCGACTACGGCGACGACATCACCGACCCGTCGGACGACGAGTTCCTCGACTTCCTCGGGCTGGTCAAGGAATCGACCGGTCGCACCGACGACTTCTGCGCCGCCGTCCTGCCCGTCCTCGGGTGAGCACGGAGGAGCGGTCGGGCGCAAGTCCCCCTTAATGCCGAATGGCGCCGCCGCCGCCGTCGGAACATCATGGTTCCGATGTCAGTGGCAACGGTGAGAACGGGATACGGGGACGCAGGGGACTCCCGCACCGGCCAGGCAGGGGGCGGGGGTCTCAGGGTGCTCACCCTGAGACCCCGTCGCTCCTTGACCCGGTCCGTCGGGCTTCCGGTGATCGCCCTCCTCGTGCCCGTGCTGCTCACGGTCGCGTGGCTCGTCTCCCCGCTCGGGAGTGCCGCCGTGGGCCTCACCGCGGTGGTGGTCGTCGTCCTCGCCGCGCTCGGCGTCGCCGCGTACATCGGCTACCAGCGCACCGAGGTCGTCGCGAGCCCGCACGGCATCGTCGAGCGCGGGTTCCTGGGGCGCATCCACAGCGTCGCCCGTCGCGACATGGCCGGCGTGCTCCGCCTCGAGACGTACCGGGGCGACACGCTCGAGACCGTCAAGCAGCTGTTCGTCGTCGACGGCGACGGCCGCTGCCTGTTCCGCATGCGCGGCACCTTCTGGGACGACCGCTCGCTCGACACGATCGCCGAGATCCTCGGGCTCGAGGAGACGGTGCGCACCGAGCCGGTGACGCTGGCCGAGCTTCGCGCCTCGGACCCGTGCCTGCTCTACTGGTTCGAGGGACGCGGACTTCGCGCCTGAGCCGCCGGAATCGGCGGCCGGTTCGACCCGGTGATCACCGCGTCGCGATGCCGAAGCGCGGTGCGTCGGGCCGACTCGACGCCAGCTCGTGGAAGCCGAGTCGCTCGTAGAACGCGCGCGCGCCGACGTTCGCCGCGTCGATGCCCAGGTGCAGCGCGGGCGCGCCGCGCTCGGCGAGCGCGGCTCGGAGGGCGTCGATGAGCCGGCGACCGAGCCCACGCCCCTGCAGTTCGGGGAGCAGGTCGATGTGCAGGTGCGCGGGGTAGTCGTCGAGCTCGGGGATCCGCATGCGCTCGGGGTCGGCACCGTCCGCGACGAGCTGCGCCTCGGTGTACGCGGGTCGACGCGCGGTCGGCGGCGCGCCCGCGGGATGCCGCTCGCGGAATCCGGGGGCCCACTCGCGCGCGTACCAGTCGATGAAGTCCTCGGTATCGGCGATGCCGAGCACGTAGCCGCCGACCCGGCCGTCGAGCTCGACGACGAACGCGAGGTCGGGCGCGTACTCGACGTAGGGCAGGGCGTAGACCTCCGGCATGAGCGAGTCGTCCGAGTACGCGCCGGTCGCGTCGCCGCCAGCTGCGCCCGTCCTCAGGCACACCTCGGCGACGGCGTCCCGGTCCGCCGGACGATAGCGACGGACGACCGCCTCGCCCGCGCCGACGCTCGGTGCGGTCACTTCCGCTTCGCCATCCCGAACAGGCCCGTGAGCACCTGCGTGATCACCTTCTGCGTGGACTTCGAGCCGAGCACCTCCTCGAGGGCCGACCGCTGGGGGGTCCGCGAGCGAGAGCGCGACGAGGTCTGCCTGATGAGCCGGTCGTATTCAGCCTGCGCCTTCTTCTCCGCCTTCGCCCGGTCGGCCTCGATCTTCGCCTGCAGCTTCGCGTACTCCGCCTCGGCCTTCGCCCGGGCCTCGGCGGCGTCGGCCGCATCGGCCGCGGCCGCGGCATCCGCCATGCGCTTCGTCAGCAGCTCGTGCGCGGATTCACGGTCGATCGCCGTGCCGTACCTCGCGGTGAGGGGGGATGCCGCGACCGCGGCCTCGATCGCGGCATCCTCGCTCGGGGCCATCGACGCCTGCGGGGCGCGCAGGCGCGTCCAGGCGACCGGGCTCGGGGCGCCCTTCTCGTTCATGACGGTGACGATCGCCTCGCCGGTGCCGAGCATCGTCAGCGTCTCCTCGAGGTCGTAGCCCGAGTTCGGGTACGTCGAGACGGTCGCACGCAACGCCTTCGCGTCGTCGGGCGTGAAGGCACGCAGCTGGTGCTGCACGCGCGATCCGAGTTGGGCGAGCACGTCGCCCGGCACGTCCTTCGGGGTCTGCGTGACGAAGAAGACGCCGACGCCCTTCGAACGGATGAGCCGCACGGTCTGCACGACCTGCGCGAGGAACTCCTTCGAGGCGTCGCGGAACAGCAGGTGCGCCTCGTCGAAGAAGAACACGAGCTTGGGCCGGTCGAGGTCGCCGACCTCGGGCAGGCCCCCGTAGAGGTCGGCGAGCAGCCACATGAGGAACGTCGAGTACAGCGCCGGCTTGTCCGCGACGCCGGGCACCTCGAGCAGGCTGATCACGCCGCGGCCGTCGGGGCTCGTGCGGAGGAACTCGGCCGTGTCGATCTCGGGCTCGCCGAAGAACACGTCGGCGCCCTCGTCGGCGAACGCGATGAGCTCGCGCAGGATGACGCCGACGGTCGCCTTCGACAGGCCGCCGAGCCCCTCGAGCTCGCCCTTGCCCTCGTCGCTCACGAGGTAGGCGAGCACCGCGCGCAGGTCGTCGAGGTCGAGCAGTGCCAAGCCGTTCGCGTTCGCGTAGTGGAAGACCAGGCCGAGGCTCGACTCCTGGGTGCCGTTCAGGCCCAGCACCTTCCCGAGCAGCAGCGGGCCGAAGCCCGAGATCGTCGCGCGGATCGGGACACCCCGGCCGACGCCGCCGAGCGAGAAGAACTCCGTGGGGAAGCTCGCCGCCTCCCACGCCTGCCCGATGCCCTCGGTCCGCTTCAGCAGCTTCTCGCTGCCCGTGCCCGGCGTCGCGACGCCCGACAGGTCGCCCTTGACGTCGGCCGCGAACACCGCGACGCCGGCGGCCGCGAGCTGCTCGGCGAGCACCTGGAGCGTGCGGGTCTTCCCCGTGCCCGTCGCGCCCGCGACGAGGCCGTGCCGGTTGGTCATCGCCAGCGGGATGCGCACGGGCACGTCGGGCAGGGCCTCGCCGTTCACGAGCGCACCCATCTCGAGCGCCGGGCCCTCGAAGGCGTAGCCGGCGCGGATGCGGTCGACCTCGTTCGCATCGAGCGGTCCGGCGAACGCGGGTGGGACGGGTACTGTGGCGGCATCCGTCGTGCCGGCCGCGGACGCGGCATCCGTCGCCGCCGCAGCCGCGGCCTTCGCGAGCGCCGCGGCCTCCTCCGCCTTCCTGATCGCCGCGGCGGCCTGCTCCTGCAGCGCCGCCGCCGCTGCCGCCGCGGCCTCGGCCGCCTCCTGAGCCCGCTTCACCGCGTCGTCCGACATGGGCCCGATCCTAACGGCGCGCCGGGTCGTGCGCCGGGATACTGGGCGGGTGAGCGATCTCGGTCCCGTCGACCCCGGGAGAGCCGACGAAGCCGCGTGGCTGCGGCGATGGCGGCTCCGCCCGGACGGCGATCCGGCGACCACGACGACGAGTCGCCTGATCCCCGTCAGCACCGACGACGGAGCCCCGGCGATGCTGAAGATCGCGCACGAACCAGAGGAGGCGCGCGGTGCCGCCCTCCTCGACGCGCTCGACGGGCACGGTGCCGTCCGCGTCATCCGTCGCGACCATCACGCCCTGCTGATGGAGCGGGCCACCGGTCCCGGGAACCTCGTCGCGATGGTACGCGCCGGCGACGACGACGACGCCACCCGGATCGTGTGCGAGGTCGCCGACCGGATCCATGCCGAGACCGACCGCGTGCGCGCGCTCCCCGATCCGCCGGTCCTCGTGCCGCTCGAGGACTGGTTCCGCCAGCTGTTCGCCCACGCCGACGGGCTCGGTCCGCTGCATCGCGCGGGCGCCGACCTCGCGCGCCGCCGGCTCGACGACGAGCGCGAGCCGGTCGTGCTGCACGGCGACCTGCACCACGGCAACGTGCTCGACTTCGGCGCGCACGGCTGGCTCGCGATCGACCCGAAGGCACTGCTCGGCGACGCCGAGTTCGATGCCTGCAACCTGCTGTGCAATCCGTCGCACGAGCGTGCACTCGTGCGAGGCCGGCTCGCGCGCCAGTTCGGCGTCGCGGTCGAGGCGACCGGATTCGAGCCACGACGGCTGCGCGACTGGCTCGTCGCCTGGAGCGCGCTGTCGTCGACCTGGTTCGAGCTCGACGGGCGACCCGAGCGGGCGGAATCGGCGGCGCGCATCGGGGAGGTGGCCGCCGGCCTCGCGGTGTAGGCCGACCCCGCCTACTGCACGATCTCGAGCCCGGTGGCGTCCGCCGCCTGCTGCATCGAGCCGGCGTCGGTGACGTCGAGTCCGGCGCCCTCCATGAGCGCGGTGGCCTGCGCCGAGCGGTTGCCCGACTTGCAGTAGACGACGTAGTCGCCCTCGGCATCGAGCGCGGGGATCTCGGCGGCGAGCTGCCCCGAGGTGAGGTCGAGGTTGACCGCGCCGTCGAGGTGGCCGGCGGCGTACTCGGCGGGGGTCCGCACGTCGACGACGACGGTGTCGGCGCCGAGCTCGATGGGCTCGGCCGTCGCACAGCCGGTGAGTGCGAGCGCAGCGGCCGCGGCGCCGGCGGCGAGGGCGGCGCGGATGCCGCGGGCCGGGCGTGCGGGACGATCGGAACGGGTCGCGGCGGCGCCCGTGGAACGGTGAATCGTGGTCTCCATGCGATGAATAATACCCCAGGGGTATCTCATGCTAGAATCGGGGCATGGCTTCCGTGAACATCACCCACGACACGATCGAGTCGACCATCAAGGACAACGACATCGTGCTCCTCGACTTCTGGGCCGAGTGGTGCGGCCCGTGCCGCATGTTCGCCCCGATCTTCGAGTCCGCGTCGGAGCAGCACGCCGACGTCGTCTTCGGCAAGGTCGACACCGAGGCCGAGCAGGCGCTCGCCGCGGGCTTCCGCATCACGTCGATCCCCACGCTCGTCGTGTTCCGCGAGGGCATCATCGTCTTCGCGCAGCCGGGCGCGCTGAACGGCGCCCAGCTCGAGCAGGTCATCGAGGGCACCAAGGCGCTCGACATGGACGACGTGCGCCGCCAGCTCGCCGAGCAGCAGGCCGCCGCCGCAGCCCAGGCGTGAACCGCATCGTCCGCGCGCTCACCTCGCGCTCCTGCGCGGTGAGCCGCGGTGAACGGGTGCTCCGCGGCGCCATCGCGGTGTTCCTCGCCGCGTTCGCGGCATCCAACCTCGAGAACCTCTGGTGCGCGATCCCCGCAGGCATCTGCGCGACGTTCCTCGCGATCGGGGCGGTCACCGGATGGTGCCCCACGGACCTGATCTCCCGCTCCGCCCTCGAGACCGAGCCGAACGTGCTCGGCTACCCCGAGGCGCGTCGGCAGCTGCTGGGCTGAACGACCCGGCCGGACTCATGCCGGGCGTTACGCTGGGCCCATGATGACGGACGAGCCGCTCATCGGTCCGGTCGAGGCCCCCGACCTGCACGTGATGTCGTTCAACATCCGGCGACGCATGCCGCGGAACCGTCCGGGGAGCCCCGACCGCTGGGCGACCCGGAAGCCGCTCGTGCGCCGCCTCCTCGCCGCCGAACGGCCGACCGTGCTCGGGGTGCAGGAGGCGCTCGACGAGCAGGTCGAGGTCGTCGCCGACGCGCTCGGCGGGAGCCACCGGTGGGTGGGCACCGGACGCGATCCCGGCGGGCACGGCGAGGCGTGCCCCGTCTACTACGACGACGCTCGCCTCGAGCTCACGGAGTGGCGGCAGCTCGCGCTCTCCGCGACGCCCGATGAGCACGGCTCCCGATCCTGGGGCAACCTCACGCGCCGCGTCGTGGTCTCCGCGGAGTTCACCGACCGCGAGACCGGTGGGCGCCTGCACGTCTTCAACACCCACCTCGATCACCTCTCGCGCCGATCGCGGCTGCAGTCGGCGCTCATGATCGCCGGCCTCGCCCATGCCGCCCAGCTCGACGAGCCCGGGGCCGCGATCGTCGTCACCGGCGACTTCAACGCCGACGAGCGATCGGCCGTGCACCGCCGACTGACCGGCGACGGCGCCCTCCGCGACGCGTGGGACGTCACGGGCGAGCAGCTCACGCCCGAGTGGGGCACGTTCTCGAACTACGGTCCGCGCCGACGCGGCGGGCGCCGCATCGACCTGATCCTCGTCGGTGGCGCCGCCGAGGTGACGCACGCCGGCATCAACGCGGCGAGGTTCGAGGGGCGCGCGGCATCCGACCACGAACCCGTGCAGGCGGTGCTCCGGCACCGGTCGAACGACGAGGCGGCCGCCGGCCGCGAGGAGGCAGGGTGATGCGGAGCATCTGGGGCGGACTGACCCGACGTGCCGAGGGCCCGGGCGAGATCGCGGCCGACGTGCTGCGGCTCATCGCACTCGTCTGCATCCCGATCGCGGGCATCGGCTGGGGCCCGCTGGGGCTCGTCAGCCTCGCCTTCGTCGCCGCATGCATGGTGATCCCCCGGCTCCTGCACGTCCGGCCGGGACTCGACATCGCCTTCGGCGCCATCGCCCTCGTGTCCGTCTGGAGCAGCGTGACCGACCTCTACGTCAGCGTCCGCTGGTGGGACATCCCGATGCACTTCCTCATGAACGGGCTCGCCGCCGTGATCGCGGTCCTGCTGTTCGCCCGACTCCGACTCATCGCCGACCCGCTCCGACTCCCCCGACCCGTGGTCGCGGCGGTGCTCGTCACCACGGCGTTCGGGCTCGGGCTGGGGGTGATCTGGGAGGTGTTCGAGTGGTTCGGCAAGACCTTCATCGACGACGACATCTACGTCGACTACCGCGACACGATCGGCGACCTCGTCTGGGGTGGACTCGGCTCGGCGCTCGGCGGGCTCGCGCTGCCGGCGCTCGCCCCCGCGCCGGATCGGGCGGCGGTCCGGAGGCCCTGAGCACGCGGGGCGACCCGCGGGGCCCATGCCGGTCGGACGGCCCCGGCGTCACGCGCCGATGGTCACCGCCGGCCGGGACGCCCAGTCGCGCACCAGGTCGTCGCGTACCGCCACGCCCGTGCCCGCGGCATCCGGCACGCGCATCTGGCCGCGGTGCTCGCCCGAGCCGAGTACGAACGGCTCGGTGAGGTCCTCCGCGAAGTAGCGGCCGGACGCCGACGTGTCGCCCGGCAGGACGAAGCCCGGAAGGGCCGCGATCGCGACGTTGGCGGCCCGGCCGACGCCCGTCTCGAGCATGCCCCCGCACCACACGGGCACCTCGCGCGCCCGGCACGCGTCGTGCACCCGCAGCGCCTCGAGGAACCCGCCCATGCGACCGGGCTTGATGTTCACGATGCTCGTCGCCCCGCGCTCGATCGCGTCGACCGCGGTCGTAACGTCGAGGATCGACTCGTCGAGGCACACGGGGGTCGCGGCCGCCTCCGCGAGGCGCACGTGCGTCGCGAGGTCCTCCTCGGCGAACGGCTGCTCGATGAGCAGCAGGTCGAACGGGTCGAGGCTCGCGAGCAGGGGGATGTCGTCGGCCGTGTAGGCCGTGTTCGCATCGACCTGCAGCATCGCGTCGCGGCCGATGAGCTCGCGCACCGCGGCGACCGGCACCAGGTCCCAGCCCGGCTTGATCTTCAGCTTGATGCGTCGGTACCCCTGCTCGAGGTAGCCGGTCACCTCGTCGAGCAACTCCTCGAGGGTCGGCGCGATGCCGACCGAGACCCCGCAGTCGACCCAGTCGCGCACCGCCCCGAAGCACTCGGCCATCGAGCGCCCCTGCGCGCGGAGCTCGGCATCGAGCACGGCCGCCTCGAGCGCGCCCTTCGCCATGCGGTGCCCGGCGACGAACGACAGGGTCGGGGCGACGGATGCCGCGAGCGGCACGCTCGCGATCGACGCGGCCGCACCTCCGCCCACGCCTGCCGCGGCCGCGCCTGCGCCACCGGCCTGCTGCTCGCGGTCGTCGACCCAGATGCCCGTCGCGTGCGCGGGATCCTCGATGAGCACGCCGCTCACGTGGCCGTCGTCGACGAGGTGGGGCGCGGGAGCGCGCAGCAGCGCGGGCGCGAGGTAGTGCTCGATCACGGATGCCGCGCCGTCGACGTACTCACCCGAGTAGAACGGGTCGCGACCCGCCACGCACTCGCCCCAGCCGTCGCCGCGATCGGTGCGGACGTGCACGAGCAGCACCTCGCGAGCGGTCTCGCGTCCGAACGACGTCTCGAACGGTCGCACGAGCGGCACCTCGAGGCGGTGCAGCTCGATCGCCTCGATGCGCGGTGCGGCGGATGCGGCGGATACGGCAGCGGGGTCGGCGGTCATGGATCCTCCATCGGGTCCGGGGCACGTTCCGGCTCGACGAGCGGATGCCCCACCACGACGCTAGCGCGCCGGGAGCGCGCCGTCTCGGGACCTCCGCACTTGCCGTCGGATCGAGCCGGTCGACGTGTCGACGGGCTCGATGATCCGGGCGACCCGCGACCCGGCCGGCACGCTCGGGGCTCCCGACCGAGCCCTCACCCCGCGCGGTCGGGGTCGTCGGCGGTGAAGGCGTAGTCGCCGCTCGGGTCGAGCTCCGGGCGGAGGCGACCGTCGGCGAGCGCGGCGAAGGCGTCGCGGGAGGCGTCGCGCAGGGCGCTCGCCGTCTCGGGGTCGGCGGCACGGACCGCCTCGAAGTCGGCCACGAGCGGCAGCCCGCCCTCGGCGTGCCACGTCGGCTGCGGCATCCGCTCGAGGGCGCGTCGCACGCGCGGTGATGCCAGGCGCCAGCGCACTTCGAAGCGGTCGCTCCGGTCCCCGCCCGAGATCGCGTCGCGGAGCTCGCCGTAGAAGTCGGGGTGGTACGCGGCGACCTCGGCACCGAGCCGCACGAGGTTCATGCGGGCGTTGCGGCGGATCAGCGGGTCGTAGGTCCAGCGGATCTCGTCGACACCGTGGTCGAGGCAGATCGCACGCTGGCGCAGCTTCAGTGCGACCCCGATGCCGCGGCCGCGTGCGGCGGGATCGACCGCGTTCATGTGGGAGTGCACGTGGAGGCCGCCGTCCCAGCCGAGGAACCCGAGCGCGGCACCGAGCGGCGGCTCGGCGGAGTCGGGAGGCTCACCCACGCCGCCGGCCGGCGCCGACGCGGGCACGGCGACGAGGACGGTGTTGCCCGCGTGCGAGATCGCCTTGAGCGACGCCAGGTCGACCGTGCGGCCGACGCCCCACGTCGCGTCGAAGCGCGCGAGCGCGCCTGCGAGCTCGTCGGGCCGCGCCTCCCGCGTGACGACGCCGGCCCGGCGATCCTCCTCGTCGGCGAGTCCGTGCGCGCGGGCGAGGGTCGCGGCATCCGTCATGGTGGGGACCCTACCGCGTGGGCGGCACGCGCGACGTGCCCGACAGGATGTGCGCGGCCATGTCGCGGCACGGCGCATCCGCGGCCGGATCGTGCACCCGAGGCGGATCGCGAACGAGCCTCGGGTGCACGGATCGACGGTGCGCGATGCGTTCGACGTCGCACCGCGCCGAGCGTCGAGCGTCAGCGGGCCAGGCGATCCTCCATGCCCCACTGCTGGCCGTAGCCGCCGTCGGCCTCGGCGCGGGCCATGAGCTCGAGGAACGGCTTCGCGTCGAAGGCCTCGGGGCCGAGCACGCCGCGGCCCGACCAGGCGCCGGTCGCGAGCAGCTCGAGGGCGACCACGGGGTTGAGCGCGGTCTGCCAGACGACGCACTGCGCCTCGTACTCGCGCATCGTCCACTCGTTGTCGCTCACGTGGTAGAGGTAGACCTCGCGCGGCGCGCCGTCCGTGCCGGTGCCGGTGACCCAGAGCCCCGCGCAGGTCTTGCCCGTCATGCGCGGCCCGATCGTCGCGGGGTCGGGCAGCGCTGCGGCGACGACGTCGCGCGGAGCGACCTCGACCGGGCCGTTCGCGCTGCGGACGCGGATCGGGGTCGTCGAGTCGAGCCCGAGCAGGTGCAGGGTCTTCAGGACGTTGATGAACTCGTCGCCGAGGCCGTACTTGAACGTGACGCGCTTCGCGTCGACCCAGCGCGGCATGAGGAGGACCTCCTCGTGCTCGACGTTGACGCACTCGACCGGGCCGATGCCCTCGGGGAACTCGAACACCTCGGGCTCGCTGAACGGCGGGGTCGTGAACCAGCCGCGCTCCTGCTCCCACACGACGGGCGGGTTCAGGCACTCCTCGATGGTCGTCCAGATCGAGAACGACGGGGCGAAGATCTCGTTGCCCGCCTCGTCGCGCACGACGAGGTTGGCGCCGTCGCGCGTGCCGAGCTCATCGATCTCGCTGAAGAGGTGATCGGCCGCGTACCGGGCGAACACGTCGGAGAGCCCCGGCTCGACGCCCATGCCGACGAGCGCGAGCCGCCCCGCGGTCTCCCAGTCGTCGGCCTGGGCGAACTGGTCGTCGCCGAGCTTGACGCCGGTCTCAGCGTACGGCTCGGTCGGGTGCGGCTCGGACAGGCTCATCGCCATGTCGAGGTAGTCGGCGCCGGCGGCGAGGGCGCCGCGGAAGATCGACGGCACAAACTTCGGCTCGACGGCGTTCATGACGTGGGTGGCGCCGTGCTCGCGGGCGACGGATGCCACGACCTCGGGGTCGCTCGCGTCGACCTGGGCGGTGGCGAAGCGCGCCGCCACGTCGTCGCCGTGCTTCGCGGCGATCCAGTCGACCGTGCGCCGGGCGCGGGATTCGTCGTAGTCGCTCACGACGAGGAGTTCGTAGAAGTCACGGCGGGCGGCGATCTTGGCGATGGCATCGCCCACGCCCCCCGCGCCGATGAGGAGGATTCGCATGGTGGGTACGGTAGCCCGCATCCACTGAATTGTCCAGTTGGATAATTGGATCGGGAGGAAGTTCCGGCTCCGGTGCGAGCTACTGCCGCCGCGCCCGTCAGCAGAACCCGGCGATGCCCTCCCAGGCGGCCGCGGGGCTCGCCACGCCCTCGCGCACGACCGCCGCCTCGATGAGCCCGTACGGCCGGTCGGCGGCGTGGAACACCTCGTTCGGGTTGTCGAGCCCGAAGGGCGAGAGATCGACCACGAAGTGGTGGTTGTTCGGCATCGAGAAGCGGATCTCGGCGATGTCGTCGTGCGCCTCGAGCACACGGCGCCCCATCGCGAAGAGCGTGGCCTGCAGCCCCGGCGAATACCCCTCGGCGAACGCCTCGAGCAGCAGCGCCCGCACGCTCGCGTACCGCGCGTCGAAGTCCACGTCGGCGCGCGCGTAGCGCCAGCGGGCCGAGACATCCGTCGCCAGGATGCGGTCGTGGGTCTCGGCGAGCGTCGTGTACCGGTCGTGCGGATAGGCCTCGAAGCCCGAGCCGGTGGACTTCATGACCGTGAGGTCGCGGAGCCCGGCGATGACATGCCGATCCTCGCCGTCCGCGACGACGACGGCGGTGCGCACCTCGTGCCCCGACCGCACGAACGCGTGGTCGTGCTCGGCGCCGCCGGCGAGGATGCGCTGCCAGGCGAACCGCTCCGCCGCCCAGCGGCCGCCGGCGACCCATTCGAACGACGAGGTGAAGTGATCGGCCAGCCGCAGCAGGAACGCCTCCGGCGAGCCGATCCCGTCGCGCGCGAACGCGAAGATCGTGTTCTTCTGCGTGTCGGTCGGCACGACGTGCGCGTTGTCGCCCGCGAGATGGGCGGCAGCGAAGTCCCCACGCAGCTGCGAGGTCACGTTGAGGTCGTCGATCTCGTGGCGCGCGGTCTCGCGCGTGACCTTGACGACGCGCACCTCGGCCTTGCCGTACTGGTTCGCGCCGAGGACGATGGCGGATTCGGACATGGTCAGCTCCCTCGATAGGTGGAGTAGGCGAACGGGCTGAGGAGGAGCGGTGCGTGCACGTGCCGGCCGTCGTCGGCGACGCGCACGGTGAGCACGACCTCGGGGTAGAACGTCGGCGTGCCGCGTGCGGCGAACCATGCCCCGGTGTCGAAGCGGAGCCGGTAGTCGCCCGCGGGCAGCTCGTCGGGGCCGATGCGGGAGACCCGGCCGTCGGCGTCCGTCACCGCACCGTCGAGCTCGCGCCATACGTCGCCGTCGACCGTGCCGTCGCGCGCGGAGAGGATGACGGCGACGCCCTCGGCGGGACGGCCCGACGTGGCGTCGAGCACGTGGGTGGTGATGCGCGAGCGCGATCGCGCGGCATCCTGGTCGCTCATGCGAGGAGTCCCTTCAGTCGGAGGACGGCGATCTGGCGGAGCTGGTCGGCGACGACGGGCTGCTCCTCGTCGGGCGTGTGCCGGAGTCGGCGGGTGAGCGCGTCGAGGATCTCGCGCGACGAGCGTCCGGCGGCCCGGATCAGGAACACGCGCCCGAACCGCTCCTCGTACGCGCGATTGCCCGCGGCGAGCGCGGCGGCGACCGCGGCGTCGGCGGGGTCGACGCCCGCCTGTTCGGCGCGCGACATCGCCGCCTCGGCGCCCGCGCCGGACGGCCGCTCCCCGATCCGCGGGTGGTGGGCGAGCGCGCCGTCGACCTCGGCCGGCGTGAGCGGGGTCGCCGCGACCTCGGCGCGCGCCACCAACTCGTCGACCGAGGCGAACGGGCGGGCGTCGACGAGTTCGGCGCACCAGCGGTCGACGTCGAGGCAGGGCCTGAGAAACGCGATCGCGTCGTCGCGGTCGGCCCCGTTGAACGTGTCAAGCGTCGTCACGCGGTCCTCCATCCGATCGTTCCCGCCGCAGCAGCTGTCCACGCGCCACGGTGCCGTCGACCTCGCGGCCCGCGAGGTACGTCGCCCGCACGACCCCGACGAGCTCGCGGCCGTCGTACGGCGTGATCGGGTGCCGATGGTGCAGGGCCGCGGCATCCACCGTGAACGCCTCGTCGGGCGCGACGACCGCGAGGTCGGCGTCCGCGCCCTCGAGGATCGCGCCCTTGCCGGCGCGGTCGAGGCCGACCAGCCGCGCGGGGGCCGGCGCCATCCACTCCACGACCCGCTCGAGGCGGATGCCGCGTCGGCGCGCCTCGGTCCAGGCCACCGGCAGTCCGAGCTGGAGCGACGCGATCCCGCCCCACGCCGCGGCGAAGTCGCCGTCGCCCGCGAACTTCACCGAGGCGGGCGCCGGCGAGTGATCGGAGACGATCGTGTCGATCACGCCGTCCTCGAGCGCCCGCCAGAGCGCGTCGCGGTTCGCCGCCCCGCGGATCGGCGGGCAGCACTTGAACGCCGTGGCGCCGGCGGGCACGTCCTCGGCGGCGAGCACGAGGTAGTGCGGGCAGGTCTCGACGGTGAGTCGGACGCCGTCGGCCCGCGCGCGGGCGATCGCGTCGAGCGGCGCGGCCGAGCTGAGGTGGAGGATGTGTGCGCGCGACCCGGTTCGACGGGCGGCCTCGATCACGGCCGCGATCGCCGCGCCCTCGGCGGCGTCGGGCCGTGAGGCGAGGAAGTCGGCGTACTCGCGGCTGTGCGGGTGCGGCGCCGCGTCGACGACCGCGGCATCCTCGGCGTGCACGATGACGAGCGCGTCGGCGTCCGCGGCGCCCGCGGCGTCCGCGGCATCCGACAGCACGGTCATCGCGCGCTCCAGCTCTGGGGCCGTGACCGGCGGGAATTCGGCGACGCCCGAGTCGATGAGGAAGCACTTGAACCCGAACACGCCCTCGGCGGCGAGCGGGAGCAGGTCGCCCTCGTTGCCCGGCACGATCCCGCCCCAGAACCCGACGTCGACGAACACGCGCCCGGTCGCCCGCGCCCGCTTGACGGCGAGCGCCGCGACCGACGTCGTCGGAGGGATGCTGTTGAGCGGCATGTCGAGGATCGTCGTGACGCCGCCCGCCGCGGCGGCCCGGGTGGCCGTCTCGAACCCCTCCCACTCGGTGCGGCCGGGCTCGTTGACGTGCACGTGCGTGTCGACCAGCCCCGGGATGAGGACCTCGTCGTCGCTGAGCCGGACGCGATGCGCCGCCCTGAGCTGGGCGCCCGGTTCGGCGATGCGCGCGATGCGCCCGTCGAGGACCGCGACCTGCGCGGGAGCGAACGCCCCGTCGAGGAGCACGCGATCGCCCGCCAGGACGAGGTCGAACACGACGGATGCCCCGGCGCCTCCGGTCGGGGAGGCGTCGCCGCGCGGCATCCGCTCGCTCATGGCCGCCCCGGCCGGGTCAGCCGAACCTGCCGGTTCACGTCCTTGTAGAGCAGGTACCGGAAGGGCCCCGGCCCGCCCGCGACGCAGGCCTGCGGGCAGAACGCCCGGAGCCACATGAAGTCGCCCGCCTCGACCTCGACCCAGTCGCCGTTCAGCCGGTAGACGCCCGTGCCCTCGAGCACGAAGAGCCCGTGCTCCATCACGTGCGTCTCGGCGAACGGGATCTTGCCGCCGGGCTGGAAGGTGACGATGTTCACGTGCATGTCGTGCGCGAGGTCGTCGGGGTCGACGAACCGGGTCGTCGCCCAGGCACCGTCGGTGTCGGGCATGGGCTGGGGCGCGACATCCGCGTCGCTCGTGAGGAAGGATGCCGGCGCCGGGGTGCCGTCGACGGGCTCGTACGCCTTGCGGATCCAATGGAACGACGTCGGTTCGTCGCCCTCGTTGGCGATCGACCAGGTCGCGCCCGCCGCGAGGTACGCGTAGCCGCCCGGTCGGAGCTCGTGACGTTCGCCCTCGAGGTCGAGCGTCAGCGAGCCGGACGTGACGAAGACGACCCCCTCGACGCCGGCCTCCGCTTCGGGTCGTTCGGCGCCGCCGCCCGGTGCCACCTCGACGATGAGCTGCGCGAACGTCGTGGCGAAGCCGGCGATGGGCCGGGCGAGGATCCACGCGCGGGTCCGCGTGAACCCCGGCAGGTTGCTCGTGACGATGTCGCGGAGCACGCCCTTCGGGATCACCGTGTACGCCTCGGTCACGATCGCGCGGTCGGTGAGCAGGTCGGTCTGCGCGGGCAGGCCGCCCGGCGGGGTGTAGTAGCTCATGGGACCTCCTCGTCCGTGGGCCGTGGTCGTCGATCGCGTCCGCGGCCTCCGCTCAGCCGGAGGACCGTCTCGGGCGCGCGAGCGAGGCGAGCGCGGCCTCGCCGAGGCCGGTGTCGCGCTCGACCTCCTCGGCGGTGATCGCCCCGCACCGCACGCCCCGTTGCACGAAGCCGGCGAGCGCGCGCACCGTGGCCGGTTCGTCGAGCACGGCGCCCGAGGTGCGCTCGTGCACGTGCCGCAGGCGCTCCGCCGCCTCGAGCCAGCCGTCGCGGTAGTAGGCGTACGTGGCGAGGAACCGGGTCGGCAGCTGCGCCGGGTGCAGGTCCCAGCCCTGCGGGAACCCGCCCTCGAGCGCCCGCCGCACGAGCCGCGCGTGCAGCCGCCACGCCTCCGCCGCCCGATCGCCGGTCGGCAGCACGTTCGACGACCCGTCGGAGAGGCGGATGCCGGTGCCCGCCACGGCGAGCTGCATGACCTGCTTCGCGTGGTCGGCGGCCGGGTGCTCGAGCGACTGCTGCGACGCGTCGATGCCGAGGGCGGCGCTGTAGTCGTAGGTGCCGTAGTGCAGCCCGGCGATGCGTCCGGATGCGGCGTGCGCGACCCGGGCGACCGTGGCGACGCCGTCCGCACCGAGCACGAGCTGCGGGGTCTCGACCTGCACCTCGAACCGGAGCCGGCCGTCGGGCAGCCCGTGCGCTCGCTCGAGGGCGGCCGCGGCATCCGCCATCGCCTCGACCTGGGCGAGTGTCGACACCTTCGGCAGCGTGAGGGCGAGCCCCTCGGGCAGGCCGCCGCGGTCGACCAGCGCGGTCACGAACAGGTCGAGCGTGCGGATGCCGCGGGCACGCGTGGCGGCCTCGAACGACTTGAACCGGATGCCGAGGAACGGCGGCGTCGCGCCCTCCGCGATCGCGTCGGCGACGTGCCCGGCGGCGCGGACCACGTCGGCGTCCTCGACGTCGTCGCCGCGGTCGCCGTACCCGTCCTCGAAGTCGATGCGGAGGTCCTCGACGGGCTCGTGCGCGAGCTTGCGCTCGACGAGCGGGGCCACGACGGCCGCCGCCGCGTCCCCGATCCCGACGACCCGCGCGAGCGCGTCGAGGCCGCCGGCCGCCTCGGCGGAGGCCAGTGCCGCGCTCCCCCACTCGGCCGGCAGTCGCGGCGTGAACGCGTCGCCCGGGACGTACACGGTGTGCACCGGCTGCCGCGCCCCGTCGTCGCCGGGATACTCGGTCGCGAGGAGCCGGTCGGTCTCCGCGAGCCGGGCGTCGATGGACGCCAGCACCGACGTGGGCAGCGAGGTCCGCACGGCGGTCAGGCCAGCAGCTCGTAGGCGGGCAGCGTCAGGAAGTCGACGTACGCGTCATCGAGGACGAGGTCGGCGATGAGACGCGCGGCGGACTCGTAGTACGTCGAGAAGGGGGCGGGCGGAGACTCGGCCCGGAGCGCCGCCACCTCCTCGTCGAGCACCTCGCGCACGAGCTCGCGCGTCATCGTGCGGCCGGTGTCGGCGAGCACGACCTCGTGCTGCAGCTGCTGCCAGACCTGGGAGCGCGAGATCTCCGCCGTCGCGGCGTCCTCCATCAGGCTGTGCAGGGCGACCGCGCCGCTGCCCGCGAGCCATGCGGCCGTGTACGCGACGCCGACCGAGAGGTTCGTCCGCAGCCCGGCCTCGGTGACCGCGCCGCCCGTCGATGCGACGTCGAGCAGCTCGGCTGCCGTGACCTCGACCTCGGGCCGCTGCCGGTCGATCTGGTTCGGTCGGTCGCCGAGCACGTCGTCGAAGACCTCACGGCACACCGGCACGAGGTCGGGGTGCGCGACCCAGGAACCGTCGAACCCGTCCCCCGCCTCGCGGGTCTTGTCGGCCCGCACCTTCTCGAACGCGACCGCGGTGGCCTCGGGGTCGGCGCGGTTCGGCACGAACGCGGCCATGCCGCCCATGGCGACCGCACCCCGTCGGTGGCAGGTCTTCACGAGCAGTTCGGTGTAGGCGCGCATGAAGGGCGCCGTCATCGCCACCGACGCGCGGTCGGGCACGATGAACTCCGGCCCGGCGTCGCGGAAGACCTTGATGATGCTGAAGAGGTAGTCCCAGCGGCCCGCGTTGAGCCCCGACGCGTGGTCGCGGAGCTCGTAGAGGATCTCGTCCATCTCGAACGCCGCCGGGATCGTCTCGATGAGCACCGTCGCGCGGATGCTCCCGGCCGGCAGCGACATCCGCTCCTCGGCGAACGAGAACACGTCGTTCCAGAGCCGGGCCTCGAGGTGGCCCTCGAGCTTGGGCAGGTAGTAGTACGGGCCGGCGCCGTGCTCCATGAGCGCGTGCGCGGTGTGCGCGAAGTGCAGGCCGAAGTCGACGAGTGATCCCGACGCCCGCTCGCCGTCGACGAGCACGTGCTTCTCGGGCAGGTGCCAGCCGCGCGGGCGCGTCACCACGGTCGGCCGGCGGACGTCGTCGCGGAGCGCGTAGGCCTTGCCCTCGGGCGAGGTCCAGGCGAGCGTGCCGTGCGCCGCGTCGCGGAGGTTCCGCACGCTGCCGACCACGTTCGCCCAGGTGGGGCTCGAGGCGTCCTCGAGGTCGGCGAGCCAGACGCGGGCGCCCGAGCTGAGCGCGTTGATCGCCATCTTCGGCGGCGCGGCCGGTCCGGTGATCTCGACCCGCCGGTCGGCGAGCGCGTCGGGCGGCGGCGGCACCCGCCATTCTGCCTCGCGCACGTCGCGCGTCTCGGCGAGGAAGTCGAGCGGCTCGCCCTGCGCGATCCGGTCACGACGATCGCGGCGCGCGGCGAGGAGCTCGCGTCGTCGCGCGTCGAACCGGTGGTGCAGCTCCTCGACGAACGCGAGGGCGTCGTCGGTGAGGATGTCGTCGCCGGCGACGCCGTCGGCATGGACGATCTCGATGGTCATGCGGCGCTCGCTCCCTTCCGCTCCCTTGCGGGGTGGTTGCTCCAGGCCTCGCCCTCATCTTCGCGCAGAAGCGCGCGGGTCGGAACCGGCGCGCGCGCATGAGCGCGACGGGAAGCCGGGCCTGCGCGCGGCGTAGACTCCGGGCAGAGGGAGCCAAGGCATGGACATCGTCGTCACCGTCAACGGCCGGCCGCGAGATGCCTCGGGCATCGCGGCCCACACCACCGCGCTCGACTGGCTCAGGTCGCTCGGCCTGACCGGTGCGAAGGAGGGCTGCGCCGAGGGCGAGTGCGGCGCGTGCGCCGTCCTGCTCGCCACGCCCGACGGCGGCGGCGGGACCGCCTGGACCGCGGTCAACGCCTGCCTCATGCCCGCCGCGGCGCTCGACGGCCAGGAGGTCGTCACGACCGAGGGCCTCGGCACGCCCGAGCGGATGCATCCGGTGCAGGCCGCTCTCGCGGAGGCGGGCGGGTCGCAGTGCGGCTACTGCACGCCGGGCTTCGCGTGCAGCATGGCGGCCGAGTTCTACCGGGCGCGCAACGGCACGGATGCCGCGGCCGCGACGCCCGCGGCCGTCGCCGTCGCCGACGACAGCGCCGCCGCACCCGTCCCGCACGACGACGCCGGATTCGACCTGCACGCGCTGAGCGGCAACCTCTGCCGGTGCACGGGGTACCGCCCGATCCGCGACGCCGCGCTCGGGCTCGAGGTCGCGCCTGCGGAGGTCGATCCACTCGCAGCACGGCGCGCGCAGCCCGCGCCGGCGCCCAGGCCGACCCGCGTCGCGGGCGACGGCGGACGCTTCGTGCGACCCGAGTCGCTCGACGAGGCGCTCGCCCTGCTCCACGTCGAGTCCGATGCCGTGGCGATCGCCGGCTGCACCGACTGGGGCGTCGAAGCGAACCTCCGCGGCCGGCGCGCTCCGCTCACGGTCGCCATCGACCGGCTCGACGAACTCCGCACCTTCGAGGCGGACGACGCGGGGATCGACCTCGGCGCCGCGCTCACCCTCACCGAGGTCGAGCGGCGACTCGCCGGACGCGTGCCACTGCTCGCCGCACTGTTCCCGCAGTTCGCCTCGCCGCTCATCCGCAACCGCGCCACGCTCGGCGGCAACCTCGGCACCGCCTCCCCAATCGGCGACGCGCCGCCCGCCCTGCTCGCCCTGGAGGCGCGGCTCGTGCTCGCCTCGCCCGACGGCGAGCGCGAGGTCGACCTCGCCGACTACTTCACGGGGTACCGCGAGACCGTCCGCCGGCCGGGGGAGCTCATCCGCACGATCCGGGTCCCGCAGCCGACGGCCAACCTCACCGCGTTCCACAAGGTCGCGAAGCGCCGCTACGACGACATCTCGAGCGTCGCCGTCGCGTTCGCGATCGACCTCGACGAGGAGCGCGGCACCGTGGCCTCCGCCCGCATCGGTCTCGGCGGGGTCGCCGCGACGCCCATCCGGGCGCGGGCGACCGAGGCCGCGCTCGTCGGACGCGAGTGGAGCGCCGACGCCGTTCGCGAGGCGGCCTCCGTGCTCGCCGGCGAGGGCACGCCGATGTCGGACCATCGTGCGAGCGCGGGGTACCGATCCGCGATGCTCGCGCAATCGCTGCTCCGCCTGCACCGGCGGACTGCGCGGGAGGGGGTGCCCGCATGAGCGAGCTCAGCGACCGTCCTGCCGGCGGCGTCGCCGGAGCACCCGTCCCGCACGAGAGCGCCCGGCTGCACGCGACCGGCACGGCCGTGTACACCGACGACCTCGCCGCCACCCGCCGCGATGTGCTGACCGCCTGGCCCGTCACCTCGACGCACGCCCACGCGCGCGTCCTGCTCGACGTCGCGCCGGCGCTGGAGGTGCCGGGCGTCGTGCACGTGCTCACGGCCGACGACGTGCCGGGCGTCAACGACGGCGGCGCGAAGGGCGACGAGCCGCTCTTCCCCGATGAGGCCCAGTACCACGGGCACGCGCTCGCCTGGGTGCTCGGCGAGACCGCCGAGGCCGCGCGGCTCGGCGCCGCCGCCGTGGTCGTCGACGCCGAGGAGCTGCCGTCGATCGTGACGGTCGAGGAGGCGATCGCGGCGGGCTCATTCCAGGGCATCGCGCCGACCGTGCGGCGCGGCCACGCGGCATCCGCCCTCGCTTCGGCCCCGCACGTGTTCGAGGGCGTCAGCGTCGTCGGCGGCCAGGAGCACTTCTACCTCGAGACGCACGCGTCCTTCGCGCACGTCGACTCGGAGGGCCAGGTGTTCGTCGAGTCGAGCACGCAGCACCCCTCGGAGACGCAGGAGATCGTCGCGCACGTGCTCGGTGTGCCGAACCACCGGGTGACCGTGCAGTCGCTCCGCCTCGGCGGCGGCTTCGGCGGCAAGGAGATGCAGCCGCACGGACTCGCCGCGGTCGCGGCGCTCGGCGCCCTGCGCACCGGACGGCCCGTCCGACTCCGCCTCACGCGCGCGCAGGACATGGTCATGACGGGCAAGCGGCACCCGTTCCACGCCACCTGGCGCGCCGGCTTCGCCGACGACGGCCGCATCCTCGGCCTCGAGGCGACGCTCACCTCGAACGGCGGCTGGAGCCTCGACCTCTCCGACCCCGTGCTCGGGCGCGCGCTCTGCCACGTCGACAACGCCTACTGGATCCCCGACCTCGAGGTGCACGGGCGCATCGCGCGCACGAACATCACCTCGCAGACCGCGTTCCGCGGCTTCGGCGGCCCGCAGGGCATGTTCGTGATCGAGGACATCCTCGGCCGGGTCGCCCCGCAGCTCGGCATCGACCCCGCCGAGCTCCGCGAGCGCAACCTGTACCGGCCCGGGCAGACGACGCCGTACGGCATGGAGGTGCGGCACGCCGAGCGCCTCGGCGACGCGTGGTCGCGCGTGCTCCACGAGGCCGACGTCGCCCGGCGGCGTGAGGAGATCGCGGCGGCGAACGCCGCCGACCCCGACGTCAAGCGCGCGCTCGCGATCACGCCCGTGAAGTTCGGCATCTCGTTCACGTTCACCGCCTACAACCAGGCCGGCGCGCTCGTGCACGTCTACCGCGACGGCTCCGTGCTCGTGAACCACGGCGGCACCGAGCTCGGACAGGGCCTGCACACCAAGATGCTCCAGGTCGCGGCGACCGCGCTCGGCCTGCCGCTCGCGCAGGTGCGCCTCGCGCCCACGCGCACCGACAAGGTGCCGAACACCTCGGCGACCGCGGCGTCGTCGGGCGCCGACCTCAACGGCGCGGCGGTCAAGGACGCGTGCGACCAGATCATCGCCCGTCTCCGGCCCGTCGCCGCGAACGTGCTCGGCGTCGACGCCGCCGACGTGCGCTTCGAGGACGGCCGCGTGCACGGCGGCGACCCCGAGGTCTCCGTCCTCTTCGGCGAACTCGCCGCGACGGCGTACGCCGAGCGCGTGCAGCTCTTCGCCGCGGGCTACTACCGGACCGAGGGGCTCGGCTGGGACCCCGCGACGATGACCGGCACGCCGTTCAAGTACTTCGCGTGCGGCGTCGCCGCCAGCGAGGTCGAGGTCGACGGGTTCACGGGCGCGACCCGGTTGCGGCGCGTCGACATCGTGCACGACGTCGGCGACTCGCTCTCGCCGCTCATCGACCTCGGGCAGGTCGAGGGCGCGTTCATGCAGGGCGTCGGATGGCTCACGCTCGAGGAACTCCGCTGGGACGAGACCGACGGCCCCGGCCGCGGGCGCCTGCTCACCCCGTCGGCGAGCACCTACAAGCTGCCGAGCTTCTCGGAGTTGCCCGACGAGCTCAACGTGCACTTCCTCGAGCGCGCGCACGAGGACGGCGCGATCTACGGCTCGAAGGCCGTCGGCGAGCCGCCGTTCATGCTCGCGTTCAGTGTGCGCGAGGCGATCCGCGAGGCGGTCGCGGCCTTCGGCCCGGCCGGGCACTCGGTCGAGCTCGCCGCGCCGTCGACGCCCGAGGCGGTGTTCTGGGCGATCGAGGCCGCACGCGAGGCGAGCCGGCACGCGTCACCGGCTGCGCCGCAGGCGACGGATGCCGCGTCCGACGCCGTGCACGCGGGGCGCGTGCCGGCGGAGCACTGACGGACCGGTGCCGATGGACTGGGTCGACGCCGTGCAGCGCCTCCGGGCCGCGCGCACGCCGGCCGTGCTCGTGACCCTCGCGATGGTGCGGGGCCACGCGCCGCGCAACGGCGGGGCGAAGATGGTCGTCGCGCCAGACGAGGTCGTCGGCACGGTCGGCGGCGGCAACCTCGAGCAGACGGCGCTCGCGCGGGCGCGCGAGATGCTCGGCGCCGGGGCCGCGGAGCCCGAACTGCTGACGCTCACGCTGAGCGACCGCGCCGCCGTCGACTACGGCGTGCAGTGCTGCGGAGGAGAGGTCACGATGCTGCTGGAACCCCTGCCGGTCGTCCCGGCGGTCGCGATCTTCGGCCTGGGTCACGTCGGGCTCGAGCTCGCACGGATCCTGTCGCGGCATCGGCTCGAACTCGACCTCGTCGACTCGCGCGAGGCGATGCTCGCGCCGGAGCGCATCGGCGAGTCCGGCGTCACTGGGCCCTTCGCCGATGCGGTCGCCACGATCCGGGTCCACCACCTGCCCGTGCCCGAGGCGGCACTCGCCGACCTGCCGACGGGTTCTCACGTGCTCGTCATGACGCACGACCACGCCGAGGACCTCGCGATCTGCGACGCCGCGCTGCGCACGCCCGGCCTCGCCACGATCGGGCTGATCGGCTCGCGATCGAAGTGGGCGCGCTTCCGCGCGCAGCTCGCCTCGGCGGGCCACGACGGGGCGGCGCTCGCCCGGATCGAGACCCCGATCGGCATCGACGGCATCCGCTCGAAGGAGCCCGCCGCGATCGCCGTGAGCGTCGCCGCCGAGCTGCTGCAGCGCGTCGAGCAGGAGGCCGCCGCGCCCGCCGTGGTCCGCCGTCCCTGAACCCCGCTCGGGAGGAGCTTCCGGGGCCGACCGCGCGTGTCGACCCGCGACACGCCGGGCGCCGGGCGAGATCTCCTCCCGAACCGTCGCGGACGGCACGCCCCCGCTATGCGCGCGGACGCGCGGGCGGCGTGACGTGCGACTGCGCGACGGCGCGGTTGTGCTCCGCGATCGCGGCCGCGCGGGCGAGCCGCTCGCGCTCGATCCGCTGGGCGAAGAGCGTCCAGACGAGGAGCGCGGCGCCGGCGCCGACCAGGGCGCCCCCGATGGTGTCGGTGATCCAGTGGGCGCCGAGGTACGTGCGGCTGATCGCCATCAGCACCGTGTACACGGCGCCCCAGAACCAGACCCAGCCGCGCGGCACGATGATGCCGATCGTCACGGCGATCGTCGCGGCGTTCGCGACGTGCCCGGACGGGAACGAGCCGAAGTCCGAGAGCACGATGATGTCCTCGGGACGGGCCCGCCCGAACAGGTTCTTCAGCACCTGCACCACGAGGGCGCTGAACGCCGACGCCGTGACGAAGTAGAGCGCCGCCCAGGGCCGTCGGACGACCAGCAGGATCACGGCGATCGTGATCGGCACGACGAACACCCCGAGGATGCCGCCGCCGAGGGCGTTCATGCCGAAGGCGAAGACGTCGCCGATCGGCCCGCGGAGCATGAAGATGTCCTCGGCCCACTCCTCGTCGATCTCGAAGACGGTGCCCGCGCGGAACAGGATGACGATGCCGAGCACCACGGCGATGACGAGCGAGGCGATCCCCGCGGCGAACGGCACGAACCTGCCGACGTGCTCGGTGCGCTCCTCCCGGGTGCCCGGGTCGAGGCTGACGTCGGGGGCGCTGACGGGGCCGCGGCCCTCGACCGTCGAGTCGAGGTCGGGCGCGGTCCGGTCGGGTTCGCTCATGACGCCACGCTAGTCGCGACGGTGCCGACCGCCGGTGCACCGGTGCCGCGTGGCTCGGACCCCGCGCCGACCGGCCCGAGCGGCCGTGCGACGAGAGGATGCCGCGGCCGGCATGCGGCACGCGGCATCCGCCCCTCGCCTCGGGTCAGTCGGAGAGCGCGGGCACCGTCTTCGGCCGGACGAGCAGCCACACCGAGGCGATCGCGACGAGCGCGGCACCCAGCATGAACGCGGCCATCGGCACGGCGCTGTCGACGCCGAACAGGCCGATGAGCGGCGAGATCACGCCTGCGAGGCCGAAGTTCAGCGCGCCGAGCAGCGACGCGGCGGTGCCGGCCTCGGCGCCGTGGTGGGCGAGCGCGAGCACCTGCACGGCGGGGAAGCTGAAGCCGCACGCGGTGATGTAGATCCACAGCGGGATCGCGGTGCCCCAGAACCCGGCGCCCGACGAGTCGAGCACGATGATCGCGATCGCCATCGCCGCATGCACGATGGTCGTGCCCGCGAGCACGTACTGCGGCGGGATGGGTCCGCGGATGAGGCGCGAGGAGGTCTGCACGCCGATGATGACGCCGACCGAGTTCACGGCGAAGAGCAGCCCGAACTCCTGGGCGCTGAACGCGTACACCTGCTGGAACAGGAACGATGAGGTCGTCAGGTACGAGAACAGGCCCGTGAACGTCATGCCGCCGATGATCGCGGCACCGAGGTAGATGCGGTCGCGGAACAGCGCTCGGTAGCGCTCGCGCATCGACGAGTGCCCGGCCACGTGGCGGCGGGACTCGGGGAGGGTCTCGACGATCAGGAACGCGACCGAGAGCACGACGACCACGGCGTAGCCGGCGAGCACCCAGAAGACGCCGCGCCAGTCCATGAAGGCGAGCAGCTGCGAGCCGATGACGGGCGCGAGCACCGGCGCGAGGCCGTTGACGAGCGCGAGTCGCGAGAGCATGCGCACGAGCGGCTTGCCGCCGAAGAGGTCGCGGACCATGGCCATCGCGACCACGCCGCCAGCGGCGGCGCCGAAGCCCTGCATGAGGCGGAAGAAGGCGAGCCAGGCGATGTCGGGCGCGAGCGCGGCCGCGATCGACGCGGCGATGTGCAGCGCCGTCGCGAGGATCAGCGGGAGCCGCCGCCCGACCTTGTCGCTCCACGGGCCGACGATGAGCTGGCCGAGGCCGAAGCCGATCATGGTGCCCGTGAGCGTGATCTGCACGGCGGCGGCGCCGACGCCGAACTCGGACTCGAGTGCCGGGAACGCCGGCAGGTAGAGGTCGACCGTGAACGGGCCGAGCGCCGTGAGCGCGCCGAGCACCAGCACGTAGACGAGCCGCTGGCGGCGGCTGAGCAGGTCGCCGGGGTGGCGGGGAGCTGAGTAGTCGTCCGGTCGGACGATGGGGATGGAGGCGGTTGACATAGGCGGTTCCCGAGGCGTGCGTGAGTGCGGTCGTGCGGAGGCGGCTGTGCTGGCGCACGCCGTCGGGCGCCGGGCGAACAGGAACGGCGCCCCGTGGGGCGCCGTCGGGAGCGATCTCGGCCGTCGTGGCCTCGAATCGATTCGACTGAGGTTCGATTCTAACGCCTCGACCCCCCGGTGACGCAAGCCGAGCCGCATTCGGATTCCGCTCGCGGGCCTCGGCAACGGTCAGCCGGCGACCGAGAGCGGGTCGTCCAGGAGCCTCGCGAACGCGAGCTCGGCGGCGCCGATCATGAGGCGATCCTCGCCGAGCGCGGCGACGACGACCTCGACGTCCTCCATCGCGGCGGGCATGGCCTGGCCGGCGACCGCGGCGCGCAGGGCATCGGGGTCCTGCTCGGCGAGCGTCGCGAGGAACCCGCCGAGGATCACGAGCGACGGATTCAGCACGTTCACGGCGTTCGCGAGCGCCGTGGCGAGGATCCGGCGCTGGCGATCGAGCTCGGCGGCGATCGCCGGGGACCCGGCGTCGAGGGCCGAACGGATGGCGCTCGCGAGCGTGGGCTCGTCGGCCGACCGCAGCCCCACCGCCTCGAGCAGCCTGGCCCGACCGACCTCGTCCTCGAGCACGCCGCCGCCGGCGCGGCGGTCCTCGACCGCGGCGATGCCCGGCCGGTTCTGCCCGAACTCCCCCGCGTAGCCGCTGTGGCCGCCGACGGCCCGCCCGTGCACCACGAGCCCGCCGCCGATGCCGCTCGCGCCGCCGTTGAGGTAGACGAGGTCGTCGACGCCGCGCCCGGCACCGAACAGGTGCTCGGCGAGCGCACCGAGGCTCGCGTCGTTGCCGACCGAGGCCGGCAGGCCGGTGGCCTCCTCGACGAACTCGCGCACCGGCGCGTCACGCCATTCGAGGTGGGGTGCGAATCGGACGAGCCCGTCGGAGGCGCGCACGAGTCCCGGGACGGCGAGCCCGACGCCCGCGAACCTCGCGTGGGCGAGGTCGCCCTCGCGCCACCGACGGATCGCGTCGGCGATGAGGAGCGCGGTGCGCTCGGGCGTCACGAGGTCCTCGACCTCGATGCGCTCGCGCGCGTCGATGCGGCCGCCCAGCCCGACGGCGGCGAGGGTGACCGCATCGACCTCGGGGTTCACGGCGACGGCGACGACGCCGGGATGTGCGGCGACGACCGGCGACGGGCGTCCGACCCGGTTCGTCGGATCGGGCGCGCGCTCCTCGACCAGGCCGAGCTCGATGAGCTCGCCGGCGAGCGAGGCGACGGTCGAGCGGTTGAGTCCCGTGAGCGCGGTGATGCGCGCGCGGGAGAGCGGGCCCTCGAGGTGCGCGAGCCCGAGGATCCTCGCGAGGTTGCGGCGATGCACCCCGTCGAAGCTCCCGGTGCTGCCGTTGCGGTCGGTCACGCGCACCACTCTAGGTTCGCCGCGGCGGAAACGGATGCCGCATCGCCGAATATGTTGCGCTTGACCGCAAAACTGCTCGGGCGTATATTCATCACGTCCAGATCACTTTCGACGTTGTCGTCGAAATTTTCGAGAGGTTCGATGATGAACAGACGCAGCACCACGCGGCTCGTCACCTTCGCCGCGGCGACCGGGCTCGCCGTCGCCTCGCTCACCGGCTGCGCCGGCGGCGGTGGCGACGAGGGCGGCGAGGGCGAGGTCACCCTCACCTGGTGGCACAACGGCACGACCGGCCCGCTCCCCGAGGTCTGGGAGGAGGTCGCCACGGAGTTCGAGGAGTCCCACCCCGGCGTCACCGTCGAGCAGACCGGCTACCAGAACGAGGACCTGCAGCGCACGCTCATCCCCAACGCGCTCGCGGCGGGCGACCCGCCCGACCTCTTCCAGGTCTGGCCGGGCGGCGAGCTCCGCGACCAGGTCGAGAACGGCTACCTGATGCCGCTCGACGACGTGATCCCCGACACGATCGACAGCGTGGGCGCGACGGTGAACCCGTGGCAGGTCGAGGGCACCACCTACGGCATCCCCTTCACGTTCGGCATAGAGGGCTTCTGGTACAACACCGACCTCTTCGACGAGGCTGGAATCGACGCACCGCCCACCACGCTCGACGAGCTGATCGACGACGTCGGCGCGCTCCGCGAGGCCGGCATCACGCCGATCGCCGTCGGCGCCGGCGACAAGTGGCCCGCGGCGCATTGGTGGTACCAGTTCGCACTGCACTCCTGCTCCCCCGAGTCGCTGCAGGCCGCCGAGACCGAGTTCGACTTCAGCGACGACTGCTGGGTCGAGGCGGGCGAGCAGCTCGAGGACTTCCTCGGCATCGACCCGTTCCAGGAGGGCTTCCTCGGAACGCCCGCCCAGCAGGGCGCCGGCAGCTCGGCCGGCCTCGTCGCCAACGGCCAGGCGGCCATGGAGCTCATGGGCCACTGGAACGCCGGAGTGATCGGCGGGCTGACGCCCGACCAGCAGGTGCCCGAGTTCCTCGGCTGGTTCCCCTTCCCCGGCATCGAGGGCGCGGCCGGCGACCCGACGGCGGCACTCGGCGGCGGCGACGGCTTCGCCTGCTCCGCCGAGGCGCCGCCCGAGTGCGCCGAACTGCTCGAGTTCATCATGAGCGCGGACGTCCAGGCGAAGTTCGCCGCGAGCGGCGCGGGCATCCCCACGGTCCCCTCCGCCACGAGCTCGCTCGAGGACCCGAACCTGACGCTCGTCGCCGAGGGCCTCGCGGCCTCCTCGTTCGTCCAGCTCTGGCTCGACACCGCCTTCGGCACGACCGTCGGCAACGCCATGAACGACGGCATCGTCAACCTCTTCGGCGGCTCCGGCACGCCCGATGAGATCGTCACGAAGATGCAGGACGCTGCGGCGACGCTCTGATGACTGCGACGCTCCAGCCGGCCGGGCCCGCGACCACCGCGGGCCCGGCCCCGACGCCGGAACCACGGCGACCGCGATCCAGCGCGACGCGGCAGCGCGTCGAGATCGTCCTGCTCGTGGGCCCCGCCCTGATCCTGTTCCTCGGCTTCGTGATCCTGCCCGTGATCCTCGCCGCGGTGTACAGCCTCTACAACCTTCCGCCGGCCTTCCGGTGGGAGCAGCTCGCCGAGCCGGAGCGGTTCGTCGGCCTCGCCAACTACCAGCGCGCGTTCGACTCCCCCGAGTTCGTCCGCGCGATCGGCAACAACTTCATCATCCTGTTCGCGTCGCTGCTCATCCAGGGCCCGCTCGCGATCGGCATCGCGCTGCTGCTGAACCGCCCGCTCCGCGGCCGGACCGCGCTCCGCCTCCTGATCTTCGTCCCCTACGTGCTCGCCGAGGTCATCGCGGGCCTCGCGTGGAAGCTCCTGCTGCAGCCCTCGGGCGGCGTCAACGCCATGCTGGAGGCGCTCGGGCTCGGGTTCCTCCAGCAGAACTGGCTCGCCGATCCGAGCATCGCCCTGTGGACCCTCTTCTGGATCCTCACGTGGAAGTACCTCGGCTTCGCGATCATCCTCATGCTCGCCGGACTGCAGGGCGTGCCCGAGGAACTCGCCGAGGCGGCCGCGATCGACGGCGCCAGCTGGTGGCAGATCCAGCGGCACATCACGATCCCGCTGCTCGGCCCGACGATCCGCATCTGGGCGTTCCTGTCCATGATCGGCGCACTCCAGCTGTTCGACATGGTCTGGGTCACCGTCGCACCGACCGTGCGCGGGATGGCCACCGAGACCATGGCGACCTACATGGTCCAGCAGGGCCAGTTCGCCGGCCAGCCGGGCTACGGCAGCGCCATCGCCGTCATCCTCTTCTTCATCTCGCTCGCCGTCGCGCTCATCTACCAGCGCCTGGCCCTCCGCCGCGACCTCGCCGGCGCCGTCACCCGAGGAGTGCGCTGACATGGCCGAGACCACCGCCATCACCACCGGCCGCCCGCCGTCCGAGCTCCCCCGGCGCGGCGCCGGGCGCGGCATCGACTGGGGCCAGCCGTTCGTGTACCTCGTTGCCCTCGTCGTCGCCGCCGTCGCCATCGGCCCGGTGCTCTACGTCTTCCTCGGCGGGTTCCGCACCACCGCCGACCTGAACGCCGACCCGGCGGGCCTGCCCGACCCGTGGACCCTGCAGAACTGGGCGAGCGTGCTCGTCTCCGAGCGGTTCTGGGGCAACGTGCTCGCGAGCGTCATCCTCGCCGCCGGCACGACCGCCGGCGTCGTCATCGTCGGCATTATGGCGGCGTTCGTGATCGCGCGCTACGACTTCCGCGGACGCCAGGGGCTCTACACGCTCTTCACCGCCGGGCTCATGTTCCCGCTCACGGTCGCCGCGCTGCCGCTCACGCTGCTGCTGCGCACGCTCGGCCTGCACGGGTCGTACCTCGGGGTCATCATCCCGTCGATCGCGTTCGCGCTGCCGACGACGATCATCATCCTCGTGCCGTTCCTCCGCGCCATCCCGGACGAGCTCGAGGAGGCGGCGTCCATCGACGGGACGAGCCGCATCGGGTTCTTCTGGCGGATCCTCCTGCCCCTCTCGATGCCCGGGCTCGTGACGGTCGGCGTGCTCGCCTTCGTCGGCAGCTGGAACGGCTACCTGCTGCCGCTGCTCGTGATCTCGACAGGCACGCTCCCGCAGGAGCTGTGGCCGCTGCCGCTCGGGGTGACGCAGTTCTCGACGCAGTACTCGCAGGACACGGCGGCGGTGCTCGCGTACACGTCGCTCGCGATGATCCCGGCGCTCGCGTTCTTCCTCGTCGCCGAACGCCGCATCGTCGGAGGCCTGCAGGGGGCGGTGAAGGGATGACCGCGCTCGACGGCATGGCCCCGCTCGGCGGGACGACGCAGGCGACGGATGCCGCGTGGCGCGACGCCGCGCGTCCCATCGACGAGCGCGTGGCGGCCCTCATGGCCGAGATGACGCTCGACGAGAAGCTCGCCCAGCTCTACGGCGTGTGGGTCGGCGCAGCCGACGACGGCGGCGGCGACGTCGCGCCGCACCAGCACGACCTGAACGACGACGTCGACCTCGACGCCCTGCTGCCCTCCGGGCTCGGCCAGGTGACGCGCCCGTTCGGCACGGCACCCGTCGACGCGGCGGTCGGCGCGCTCTCCCTCGCGCGCATGCAGCGGCGCATCGCCGACGCGAACCGCCTCGGCATCCCAGCGGTCGCGCACGAGGAGTGCCTCGCCGGCTTCGCGGCGTGGGGCGCGACCGCGTACCCGGTGCCGCTGTCGTGGGGTGCGTCGTTCGACCCGGCACTGGTCGAGCGGATGGCACGCCGGATCGGCGCCGACCTGCGCGTGGTGGGCGTGCACCAGGGCCTCGCGCCCGTGCTCGACGTCGTCCGCGACGCGCGCTGGGGCCGCGTCGAGGAGACCATCGGCGAGGACCCGTACCTCGTGGCGACGGTGGGCACCGCGTACGTGCGCGGACTCGAGGCGTCCGGCGTCGTCGCGACCCTGAAGCACTTCGTCGGCTACTCGGCCTCGAAGGCCGGACGCAACCTCGCGCCCGTCTCGATCGGGCCGCGCGAGCTCGGCGACGTGCTCCTGCCGCCGTTCGAGATGGCGGTGCGCGAGGGCGGTGCGCGCAGCGTCATGAACTCGTACTCCGACCTCGACGGCGTGCCGTCGGCCGCGGACCGGCGGCTGCTCACGGAACTGCTGCGCGAGACGTGGGGCTTCGACGGCACGGTCGTCGCGGACTACTTCGCGGTGGCGTTCCTGAAGCTGCTGCACGGCGTCGCCGACACCTGGGCGGATGCCGCAGCCGCGGCACTCGAGGCGGGGCTCGACGTCGAGCTCCCGACCGTGAAGGCGTTCGGCGAGCCGCTGCGCGCGGCCGTGGAGGCCGGCGCGGTGGACGTCGGGCTCATCGACACGGCGCTGCGGCGGGTGCTGCGGCAGAAGGTCCAGCTCGGGCTGCTCGACGCCGACTGGACGCCCGTGCCGGCCGCGCTCGCCGGGCTCGGCCTCGCCGACGCGGACCTCGCGGACGCCGACGCGTCGCACGCCGAGCGGCTGCGCGGCCGGATCGACCTCGACCCGCCCGGCAACCGCGCGCTCGCGCGCGAGCTCGCCGAGCGCGCCGTGGTGCTGGTGCGCAACGACGGCACGCTTCCGCTCGAGGCGCCGCCGGTCATCGCGGTGATCGGCCCGAACGCCGACGACCCGTACGCGATGCTCGGCTGCTACTCGTTCCCGACGCACGTCGTGACGCAGCACCCGGGCGTCGCGATCGGCATCCGGATCCCGACGCTGCTCGACGCGCTCCGCGCCGAGTTCCGCGGCAGCGAGGTCCGGCACGTGGTCGGCACGAGCGTGGACGGCGGGGAGACCGACGGCATCGCCGAGGCGGTCGAGCTGGCGTCGACCGCCGACGTCGTCGTGCTCGCGCTCGGCGACCGCGCAGGGCTCTTCGGCCGCGGCACGAGCGGCGAGGGCTGCGATGCCGAGTCGCTCGCGCTCCCGGGAGCGCAGCAGGCGCTCGTCGACGCGGTGCTCGACTCCGGCACGCCGGCGGTGCTGACGATGCTCGCCGGGCGCCCCTATGCGCTGGGGCGCGGCGCGTCGGAGTCGGCGGGCATCGTGCAGGCCTTCTTCGCGGGCGAGGAGGGCGCGGGCGCGATCGCCGGCGTGCTGAGCGGCCGCGTGAACCCGAGCGGGCGCCTGCCGGTGTCGATCCCGGCGTCGCCCGGCGCGCAGCCCACGACCTACCTCGCGCCGCCGCTCGCGCGCGCCAGCGATGTCTCGAACATCGATCCGACCGCGGCGTTCCCGTTCGGTCACGGGCTGGGGTACGCCGCGTTCGACTGGTCGTCGTTCGCGGGCGACGAGGCGTCGATCGGGACGGACGGTGCGACCACCGTGCGACTGCGGGTGCGCAACTCCGGCGAGCGTCGGGGTGTCGAGGTCGTGCAGCTCTACCTGCACGACCCGGTCGCATCGGTCGTGCGGCCCGTGCAGCGTCTCGTGGGCTTCGCGCGCGTCGACCTGCCGCCGGGCGCCGCCGCCGAGGTGCGGTTCACGGTGCCCGCCGACCTCGCGTCGTTCACGTCGCGCACCGGCGAGCGGATCGTCGAGCCGGGCGAGCTCGTGCTCTCGGTGGGACGGTCGAGCAGCGACCTGGTGCACGCGCACGCCGTGCGGCTGGATGGTCCCACCCGCGTCGTCGACCACCGACGGGCGCTGCACCCGACGGTCGCGATCGACCGGGTGCTCCCGTGACCGGCTGACCGCCGAGTCTGGAGCCGCGACCGAGGCCGATCGGCGGGGCGACCGGCGTGGTGTCGGATGCGGGAGGGAGACTCGGAGCGACCCGAGAGGAGCCTCGCATGAGCACCCACGTCACGCCGGTCGACCCGGCCGGACTCGCCACGAGCCCGGCCTTCGCGCAGGGGATGATCGCTCCGGCCGGGCCGCTGCTCTTCGTCGGCGGCCAGAACGGCACGGATGCCTCGGGCACCCTGCTGAAGGGCCTCCGAGCGCAGACCGAGCAGGCGCTCCGCAACGTGCTCGCGGTGCTCTCGGCCGCGGGCACCGGGCCCGAGCACGTGGTGAAGCTCACGATCCACCTCGCGCCGGGCATCGATCCGGCCGACGGCTTCGCCGCGAGCGCAGCCGTGTGGGGGTCGCACCGGACGGCGGTCACCGTGCTCTCGGTCGCCCCCGCGCGGCCGGGCGCCCTGGTCGAGATCGACGCGATCGCCGCGATCCCGACCGCCGGGTGATGGGGCCGATCGACGTCATCGGGTCCGATCCCGATCGTCGCCCGATCGGCGCATGCGCGCGCGATAGCGTGGCCGTGCACGCGACGGAGCGACGAGGAGAGCGATGAGCACGGAGTCCATGCCGAGAACGGTGATCTGGTGGGGCGTCGCCATCGCGTCGGCCGGTGGCGCGCTCGTCGCGGCCGCGCCGCACGCGCTCACGGCCTGGTGGGGCGTGAACACGGCGGAGTGGAGCGCGGCCACCGTCGTGGTCGAGTTCGTCCTCGCGATCGCGCGGACGACGCTCGCACCGCTCGGCGCCGCACTCATCGCCGCCGGGCTCGTGATGCTCTACGTCGACCGTCGCCTCCGCGGCGACCGGATCGCCGACCGACCGCACCGCTGGCGCTTCCCGAGCGCCGAGGAGGCCGAGCGGTGATGGGTGCGTCGAACCCGGGAGACGGTGCTCGCGCCGTCCTGCACGGCGCGTTC
Source organism: Agromyces zhanjiangensis (assembly GCF_040496055.1). Classification (NCBI taxonomy): domain Bacteria; kingdom Bacillati; phylum Actinomycetota; class Actinomycetes; order Micrococcales; family Microbacteriaceae; genus Agromyces; species Agromyces zhanjiangensis. The sequence continues at coordinate 176,318 of NZ_JBEPKB010000001.1, forward strand.
GAGCTGCCGCTGTCGCGACGCGAGGCGTTCCGGCTCTTCACCGCGCGCGGCGAGGAGCTCTGGGTGCCCGGATGGGCGCCCCGGTTCTTCGTCGAGGGTGCGGACGACCTCGAGGTCGGCACCGTGTGGCAGACGAGCGGCGACGACGGCCGCCCGACGACCTGGGTGGTCCTCGACTGCGAACCGGGCCGGTCGGTACGGTACGCGCGGGTCGCCGAGGGCTGGACCGCGGGCACCGTGACGGTCGATCTCGCCGACGCCGACGACGGGTGCCTCGTGCGGGTCACGTACGACCTGACGGCGCTGACGCCGGATGCCGGAGCCGACCTCGCTCGATTCGCCGACGGCTATACGGACTACCTCGGGGAGTGGCGCACGACGATCCTCGACCACGTGGCGTCCGGCGGCGCGATGCCCGATCCCGTCTGAGCCGACCCGGCCCCGGCGTGCGGCCCGCGCGACCATGGGGCAGGTCGGCGCGGACTGCGCCGGCCGCTACGCCTCGATGTCGTCGAGGCGCGCGATCACGACCTCGAGCAGGCGCGCGAGCTCACCGCGCTCGGCGTCGCCGAGGTCCTGCAGCACGTCGGACTCGACGACGTCGGAGCTGCGGATCGCCAGGCTGAACAGCTCCCACCCGCCGTCGGTGAGCCGCACGAGGATCCGCGTGCGGTTCTCGGCGTCGGGCGTCCGCTCGACCAGGCCCCGATCGACGAGCTTGTCGAGCCGATGCGTCATCGACGAGGGTGCGACGTTCGTGAGGTCGGCGAGCTGGCTCGGCGTGAGCGCGCCGCCGTCCTTCGCGAGCGTGGCGACGACCGCCCACTCCCCCGCCGTGACGTCGAGGTCGGCGAGCTGCCTGGCGTACCACTGGTCGAGCTTCTTCGAGAGGCTCTGCACGGCGGTGATCACGCGCTGCACCGACTCCTCGCCGCCCGCGGCCACGTAGGCCGCGACGGCCCTGCGGTGCTGCTCGGCCGCACTCGGCCCGCGTCTCGCCATGCGGGAATTCTCGCACACCTCTTTCGGTTGCTAAGATTTCGATATCGAAATATTCGACACCGAAACCACGTGCAGGCCGCCGTTGTCAACGCGGCGACCGGCCGCGGCATCCCCCATCGATCGCTCGACGATCGACCACGTGAAAGGAAGGTGCGCCCGTGCGCGCGATGCTGCTCGTCCTCGCTTCGAGCATCGGTTCTCTGGGATGGGGCGGGATCCTGCCCTACCAGTACGCCTATGCCGCGGAGACGAGGGACTGGGGCGCACTCGTCGCGGCCGGCGCCGCATCGCTGTTCTCGGTCGGCGCCCTCGTCGCCGCGCCGCTCGCGGGTCGGCTGAGCGACCGGTTCCCGGCGGTCCGGGTCGCCGTCGTCGCCCAGGTGGTCGGTGCCGCTGCGGCGGGGTCGCTCATCATCGCCGACGAGCCCGGCGCCTTCCTCGCGGGCATGCTCGTGTTCGGGATGGGCCTCTCGGCGGCCGCACCCGCGAAGCAGGTGCTCGCGCTGCAGTGGTCCTCGAGCGGCGACCGACGGAAGGTGTTCGCCTACAAGTTCACGGGCGAGGCCCTCGGCATGGCCGCCGGCGCCTTCATCGCCGGGCTGCTCGTCGACCTCGACCGGCACGACGGCCTCGACGTCGGCTTCCTCATGGCCGCCGCCGGGTTCGCCGTGTCGTCCGCCATCATCGCGATCGCCGGTCGCGGCGCCCCGGTGCCGGTCGACTTCGCGAGCGACCCGACCGGCTCGATCGCGGCCGTCGAGGCGCGTTCGCGCGGCATCCTGCGCATCATCTTCGCCACCCCGGCGCTGCGTTGGACCGCGATCGTGACCATCACCCTCGCGCTCGGCTTCTACGCGCAGTTCGAGGCGGGGCTGCCCGCGTACGGCATCACCGTGCTCGGCGTCGACCCGACCGTCATCGGCACCGCGGCAGCCGTGAACTGCCTCGTGATCGTGGCGATCCAGGTCGTCATGGTGCGCCTCACCGCCAAGCGCAGCGCGCCCGTGCTGCTCATGGGCGTCGGCGCGATCTGGGTGATCGCGTGGCTCGGACTGTCGGCGGCGCAGCTCGCCCCCGGCCTCGCCGCGGCGATCTTCGTCATGACCTACGGCGTCTTCGCGGTCGGCGAGACGATCTACAGCCCCGTCCTGAACCCCCTCACCGCATCGCTCGCGCCGAAGGGCATGGTCGGGCAGACGCTCGGCACCATGGCGGCGCTGCAGACCGCGTTCACCGCGGCCGGACCGCTCGTCGCGGGCGTCCTGCTCGGCGCGGGCCTCGTCGACGGGTTCCTCTGGATGCACCTCGGGGTGAGCGTGGTCGCGGTGTTCGCCGCGTGGCGCGTGCACCGCGCGCTCGTCGCGTCGCGGCGCGCGGCGGAGCCGCCGCTGACCCGGCCGATCCCGGTCGCCGGCGGCGTGTGAGCCCGCCTCGGCCGACGGCTAGGACGCGGTGCGCAGCCCGGTGATCCGGATCACGGGCTCGCGCAGTCCGTCGTCGGTGTCCTCGAGCCCGCGTGCGAACTCGAGGTCCGAGACGTCGTAGTGCGTCGCGAGCTTCGAACGGATCGCCGCCTCGTCTCCGTCCGCGCCGATGTCCCTCGGATGCACGACCTCGACGTCGAGCACCCGCCCGTCACCGGCCGTCACCGCGATGGACCATCCCGAGTTCTGCGCGGTGTCGCTCAGGTGCGGCCGCGCGACAGCGTGCAATGTGTTCTCCCCCATGGCTCGACTCTACGACGCCGGCCCCGCTGCAGGCAGGGCGCCCGGGACGATCCCGGGCGCCCCGCGGTGCATCACGCGACGGATGCCGCGGCCGCGCGCCGCGCCACCGACTCCGCCGCGAGCGCCCATCCCCACATCAGCGGGAGCATGGCGCTGCCCATCGAGGTGATCTCGGTGATGACGAAGAAGAACGGCAGCATCGCGATCAGCAACCACGCGGTCGTCCGCGGACGGAACCCCCGCCGCAGGAGCACGATGCCGAGCGGGATGCCGCCGAGCCCGATGACCGCGAAGGCGGTGAGTCCGACCAGGAAGAACATGTCGGTCCACGGCGTGTAGTAGTCCCCGGCGAGCGCGAGCACGAGCAGCCCGTACGCGCCGAGCTGCACGCGCCAGAGCACCCGCTCGGCGCCGAACGGCCCGCGGACGCGATACGCGAGGATCGCCGCAGCCAGGAACGCGAGTCCGACCGGCAGCCAGATCTTGCCGTAGGTCCAGTAGACGAGCGTCGGGTCGCCCCAGTCGAGCAGTGGGCGGAGGGCATCGATCGCGGGCGGCGTCCACGCCGCCACCAGAGGCGACTCGAGGTCCTCGGGGTGCGCGGCGACGCGGCTCAGCGCGTGCAGCTGGCCGGCGACCGTGCCGAACGCGGCCATCGCCCAGGCGATGACGGCGATCAGGCGGGCACGGCGGGCTGAGACGGGTGGGGCGGCGGGCCCCGCCGCGGCGGTGGCCGCGTCGGGTGCGACGGTCGTGGTGCGTTCGCTCATGGTCGATCTCCTCCGATGCTGGTGCGATGACGTGCGGTCGGCGCCGACCGTACGGTCGACCGGATGCCGCGGCGTCGCGCCCCGGCACGAAGCGGGTGGACCACGGGACGAACCGGCGTGTCCTGCCACGGGAGGATGCCCTCGGTGCGCTGCCGGGCGTACCATCCCCTCGTGCAGGCGAGGACCGGGGCCATCGACATCGCGATCGCCGCGATCGTGTGCCTGGTCGCGCAGCTGGATGTCTGGGCCGGCATCGGCACGACGAACGCGGTCGGGCCGGAATGGGCCCGTTCACTCGCATTCGGCTTGGCCGCCGCCCTGCTCGTGTTCCGACGGGCTCACCCGCTCGGCGTGCTCGCCGGCGTGATCGGGGTGTACCTCGTCGAATTCGCGATCGTCGGTTCGCCCGAGGGCAACGCGGTGCTGCTGGCGCCGCTCGTCGCCATCTACACGGTCGGACGGCTCGAGACGATGCCCCGGTCGTTGCTCGGCGTCGCGCTCGGCGTGGTGCTCTGGTTCGGCTGGTCGTGGTTCGACCCGCTGAACGCGACCTTCGCGGACATGCTCGACACCGTCGTATGGCTCGCCCCATGGGTGATCGCCTGGCTCGTCGGGGCGCTCGTCCGCGCCACGGTGCAGGCCCGGGAGCAGCGGCGCGCGGCGCTCGCGCAACGGGAGTCCCGCGCGATCGCGGAGGAGCGCAACCGCATCGCACGCGAGCTCCACGACGTCGTCGGCCACAGCCTCTCGGTGATGACCGTCCAGGCCGCGGCGGTGCGCCGACGACTCACGGCCGACCAGCAGGTCGAGCGGACCGCGCTGGAGGCGGTGGAGTCCGCCGGCCGTGAGGCGCTCACCGAGATGCGCCGGCTCGTCGGCGTGCTGCGGACCGACGAGGCCGCCGACCGCGAACCGGCGCCGGGACTCGGCGACCTCGATCGGCTGGCCGAACGCGTGACCGCGGCCGGGCTCCCGGTCTCGGTGTCGGTGACGGGCGAGGCGCGCGAGCTCCCCGCCGCGCTCGACGTGACCGCGTACCGGCTCGTGCAGGAGGGCCTGACGAACGCGCTGCGACATGCTGGCGGCGCCTCCGCGGCGCGCGTGGACGTCGAGTACGGCGACGCCGCACTGCGTCTTCGGGTGATCGACGACGGCACGGGGCCCGACACGGAGGTCACGCACTCGGACGCGGGCGGAAGCGGCCTCGCGGGCCTGCGCGAGCGCGTGGCGCTGTACGGCGGATCGCTGTTCGCCCGCCCGCACGACGGCGGTGGATTCGAGCTGCTGGCCGAGTTGCCGTTGGAGGCCGCATGACCGGATCCACGCCGTCGAGGCATCCGTCACCGGGCGCCGACGACGCTCGTGGCGACGCCGTCCGCGTGCTCGTCGTCGACGACCAGGCGCTGGTCCGCACCGGCTTCCGGATGATCCTCGAGATCGAGCCCGACCTGGAGGTCGTCGGCGAGGTCGCCGACGGCGAGCAGGCGGTCGAGGCGACGCGCGACCTCCGACCGGACGTCGTGCTCATGGACGTGCGGATGCCGCGCGTCGACGGCATCGAGGCGACGCGCCGCATCGTCGCGGAGCACGGGAGCGCCGTCCGCGTCGTCATGCTCACGACCTTCGACCTCGACGAGTACGTCTACGACGCGCTGCAGGCCGGTGCGAGCGGGTTCCTGCTGAAGGACGTGCAGGCCGAGCTCCTCGTCGCGGGCGTGCGCGCCGTGCACGAGGGCGAATCCCTCCTCGCGCCGAGCGTCACCCGGCGGATGATCGAGACGTTCATGGCGCGGCCCCGGCCGGATGCGGCCTCCGCCCCGGCGCACCTCGTCGCCGCGCTCACGGACCGCGAACGCGACGTGCTCGCGCTCGTCGCCCAGGGGCGCACGAACGGCGAGATCGCCGCCGACCTGTTCATCTCGGAGACGACGGTGAAGACGCACGTGGGTCGGCTGCTGGCGAAGCTCGGCGCGCGTGACCGCGTGCACGCGGTGATCATCGCGTACGAGGCCGGACTGACCGGAGGCGTCCCGCGCCGCGACTGACCCGGCGGGCGGCGGACGTGCGCGAGGCACGTACCGGCAGGGCACCCCTCCCGCCGCCGGATGCGCCTACCGTGGTCCACGACAGCGCCGCGCGCGACCGCGCAGGCGCGCCGACCGAGAGGATGCCGCGATGATCGCATGGAACCCCGGCGACCTCGATTCGCTCGAGCGCACCTCGGAGATCCGCGTGGCGGGACGACGCACGGACGGCTCGCTCCCGACCCCGACGACCGTCTGGGGCGTCGTGGTCGACGGCGCACTGTACCTGCGCTCGTACAAGGGGCCGGACGGCCGGTGGTATCGAGCCGCCAGGCGACACGACGAGGGCGCGATCACCTGGGGCGGCAGGACGGTCGACGTCTCGTTCGTGCCCGACGCCTCCAAGGACGCGGAGATCGACGCCGCCTACCTCGCGAAGTACGGCAACGGCAGTGCGACGCAGGCGATGATCACGAGCCCGGCCACCGAGACGACGCTGCGCGTCGAGCCGCGCTGATCGGGCCGCCCCGCGGGCCCTCGTGCCGTTGCGGCATCCGGGCCGCTCTGGCAGGGTGTGCGCCGGGGATGCCGAGGGGGCGAGGCGACGTGGTCACCGTACGAGAAGCGACGTTCCAACTGTTCCGCGACCTGGGCCTGAGGACCGTCTTCGGCAATCCGGGCTCGACCGAGGAGACCTTCCTCAAGGACTTCCCGTCCGACTTCACCTACGTGCAGACGCTCGCCGAGGCCGCCGCCGTCGGTGCGGCCGACGGGTTCGCGCAGGCGACGCGCGCGCCGACGCTCGTCAACGTGCACACGTCGGCGGGCCTGTCGAACGGGATGTCGAACATCCTGACCGCGTTCATGAACCGCACGCCGCTCATCGTGACGGCAGGCAACCAGACGCGCGACATGCTGCTGATGGAGCCGTGGCTGACGAACATCGAGCCGTCGGTGCTGCCCAAGCCGTGGGTCAAGTGGAGCTACGAGCCGGTGCGGGCCGGTGACGTCCCGGCCGCCTTCATGCGGGCGTACGCGATCGCGACCCAGCCGCCGCAGGGCCCGGTCTTCCTCTCGATCCCGCTGGACGACTGGGATCGGGAGGCCGACGGTCCCGCGGTCGTCCGCCGCGTCGCGAACCGGATCGCGCCCGATCCGGCGCGCATCGCGGAGTTCGCGGTCCGTCTGTCGTCGGCGGAGCATCCGGCCCTGATCCTCGGCGCCTCGGTCGCCCGCGAACAGGGGTGGGACCAGGCCGTCACGCTCGCCGAACGGCTGAACGCCACGGTCTGGGCGGCACCGGCTTCGGAGCGGGCACCGTTCCCCGAGCACCACCCGCTGTACGCGGGCGGCCTGCCGTTCGCGATCGGCCCGCTCGCCGAGAAGCTCGCCGGGCACGACGTCGCGATCGTGATCGGCGCGCCCGTCTTCCGCTACTACCCGTACGTCGCTGGGTCGTACCTTCCCGACGGCCTCCAGCTCCTGCACGTCTCGGACGATCCGGCGGAGACCGCGAAGGCTCCGGTCGGCGACAGCCTGATCGGCGATCCGCTGCTCGCGATGCAGGCGCTGACGGAGATCATCGAGGCCCGCCCGGCGCCGATGCGCACGGTCGAGATGCTGCCGCACCGGATGGCGCCGACCCCGGTCTCCGCGGACGCCGAGCAGGAGGCGCCCGAGGGCGTCCTCACCCCGCTGCAGCTGTTCCGCATCCTCAGGGATGCGACTCCGCCCGACACCGTGCTCGTCGAGGAGTCCCCGTCGAACCTCGCCGAGCTCCACGCCGCGTGGCCTGTCGAGGTCCCGGACACGTTCTTCACGTTCGCCTCGGGCAGCCTCGGGTGGAACCTGCCGGCCTCCGTGGGCATCGCGCTCGCGGAGCGCAGGACCGGTCGCAACCGCCCGGTGCTCGCCGTGATGGGCGACGGCTCGCTGCAGTACTCCATCCAGGCGCTCTGGACGGCGGCGCAGCACGATGCGCACCTGATCGTCGTCGTGCCTCGCAACGGCGAGTACGCGATCCTCAAGTCGTTCGCGGAACTCGAGGAGACCCCCGGCGTGCCGGGCCTCGAGATCCCGGGGCTCGACATCGTCTCGCTGGCGAAGGGCTACGGATGCCGCGGCGTCGAGGCCGGGACGGACGACGAGGTGCGCTCGGCGCTCGCGCACGCGCTCGAGCACGGCGGCACCTCGGTCATCGTCGTCCCGGTCACGCCGACGGTGCCGTCGCTGCTCTGACGCGCGGCGGCGGTCACCTCGTGATCGCTGCGGCCGGCGCCGCCGTGCTGTCGCGCACGACGAGGCTCGTCGCGAGGTCCATGCGCGGCGTCGGCGCGCCCGGATCGAGCGGCTCCTCGGCGAGGCGGATGGCGAGGCGTGCCGCCTCCTCCCCCATGCGCCGCAGCGGCTGGTGGACGGTCGTGAGCTTGGGCGTGAGCCAGCGCGCGAGCGGGATGTCGTCGTACCCGACGACCGAGAGGTCCTCGGGTACGCGGATGCCGCGCTCGCGCGCGGCCTCGAGCACGCCGAGCGCCTGCATGTCGCTGCCGGCGAAGATCGCCGTCGGACGGTCGTCGCGATCGAGGAGCTCGCGGGCCCGGTCGCGGCCGCCGGACACGTGGAAGTCGCCGAAGCGGATCCACTCCTCGTCGACCGGGAGCCCGGCCGAGTTCATCGCGGAACGGTAGCCGTCGATGCGCGCGAGCGAGCACATCATGTCGCCCGGTCCGGTGATCGCGGCGACCCGCCGGTGGCCGAGCTCGATGAGGTGCCGCGTCGCGGCCAGGCCGCCTGACCAGTTCGCCGAGCCGACCGACGGCACGTCGGGCGACGGGTCGCCGGCGGGGTCGACGATGACGAACGGGATGGCACGCGAGTGGAGCTGCTCGTGGTACTCGGGCGCCAGGTCGCTGAAGACGAGCACGACTCCGACGGGCCGCCGACGCATGACGCCCTCGACCCAGTCGGGGTCGGGCGAGTGGCGGGTGCCGCTCACGGTCAGCACGACGCTCAGCCCGTGCTCCTTCGCCACCGACTCGACGCCGTCGATGACCTCCATCGACCAGATCGGGTCGAGCTCGTGGAAGACGAGCTCGATGAGTTCGGCGCGCGCCTCCGAGCGCCCGCCCCCGCGACGTCGGTACCCGCGCTCGGCGAGCACGTGCTCGACGCGCGCGCGGGTCGCGGCCGCGACGTCCGACCGGCCGTTCAGCACCTTCGAGATCGTCGCGAGCGAGACGCCCGCCTCGGCGGCGATGTCGGCGAGCGTGACGCGCTCGGGCGCGGCATCCGTTGTCATGTTTCGAATCCTAGTCTCGAAACTTACGGAAAGCACTCAGCCGCGCACCTCGCCGACCGCGCCGTCGTCGCCGACCACCGGGATGACCGCGCCGCCCCGGATCCACAGCGGGACCGTGTCGAACCCGTGGCGCTCGCGGCGCCATCCGCCGCCCTCGACGACCTCGCGCGTGAACCAGTTCGTCCAGCGCCCGCCGGGCAGGTAGAACTCGACCTCGCCCGTCGCCGAGAACACCGGCGCGACGAGCAGGTCGGGGCCGAGCAGGTACTGACGGTCGAGGTGGGCCACCGCTGGGTCGCCCGGGAACGCGAGCTGCATGGGCCGCATGATCGGCGTGCCGCTCCGGTGCGCCTCCTCGCCGGCCGCGACGAGGTACGGGCGCAGCGAGGCCTTCAGCGTCGCGAAGGTGCGGGCGACCTCGACTGCGCTCTGTCCCGGCGCCTCGTCGCCCGCGTCGAACGCCCACGGCACGCGATAGCTCGTCGACCCGTGGAGCCGCGAGTGGCTCGAGAGCAGGCCGAATGCGAGCCACCGCTTGAAGACCGCGGGGTCGGGGCTGCCCTCGAACCCGCCGATGTCGTGGCTCCAGTAGCCGAACCCGGTGAGCGCGAGCGAGAGTCCCCCGCGGAGGCTCTCGGCCATCGACGTGAACGTCGAGGAGTTGTCGCCGCCCCAGTGCACGGGCATCGACTGGCCGCCGGCCGTCGCCGAGCGCGCGAAGAGCACCGCCTCACCGGCGCCGCGCTCCGCCTCGAGCACGTCGAAGACGGCCCGGTTGTACAGGTCGGTGTACCGGTGGTGCATCGCCTCCGGGTCGCTTCCGTCGTGCCAGACCACGTCGATCGGGATCCGCTCGCCGAAGTCGGTCTTGATCGCGTCGACGCCCTGCGCGATGAGACCCCGCAGGTGTTCCTGGAACCATCGCGTCGCCTCGGGGTTCGTGAAGTCGACGAGCGCCATGCCCGCCTGCCAGAGGTCCCACTGCCACACCGAGCCATCCGCTCGCCGCACGAGGTAGCCGTGCTCGAGCCCCTCACGGAACAGCTGCGACCGCTGCGCGATGTAGGGATTGAGCCAGGCGCTCACCCGGAGGCCTCGATCGTGCAGCCGGCCGAGCATCCCCTCGGGGTCGGGGAAGACGGCGGGGTCCCACTGGAAGTCGGTCCAGTGGAACTCGCGCATCCAGAAGCAGTCGAAGTGGAACACCTCGAGCGGGATGTCGCGCTCGGCCATGCCGTCGATGAAGGCGTTCACCGTCGCCTCGTCGTAGTCGGTCGTGAAGCTCGTCGAGAGCCACAGGCCGTACGACCAGTCGGGCACGCGCGCCGGACGGCCCGTCAAGCGCGTGTAGCGGTCGAGCACGTCGGCCGGCGTCGGGCCGGCGATGACGAAGTACTCCAGGCACTCCCCCGCGACCGAGAACTGCACCTGCTCGACGGCCTCCGAGCCGACCTCGAACGAGACGTGGCCCGCGTGGTTCACGAGCACGCCGTAGCCGCGGTTCGTGAGGTAGAACGGCACGTTCTTGTACGACTGCTCGCTCGACGTGCCGCCGTCGGCGTTCCAGATGTCGACCGTCTGGCCGTTCTTCACGAGCGGCCCGAACCGCTCGCCGAGCCCGTAGACGAGCTCGCCGACGCCGAGCGAGAGCTGGGTGTGCAGGTAGGCGGACGCCTCGGCGAGGCCCGTCATCGTGATGCCCGTCACGCCCGTCGGCTCGGCCGCGACGGGAGCCCCCGGCGCGAGCTTCAGGTACCCGACCGACTTGTGGCCGCTGCTCGTGAGCGTCGTGCCCGCGGCATCCTCGAACGTCAGCTCCCACGGGGCGCCGCGGCGGACCCGGGCGCGAAGCGAGCCCGCGTCGACCTCTCCGCCGTCGTCGTCGATCTCGAGCTGCGCGCGGTAGGCGTCATCCGTCGCGATCTCGAACCCCACGTCGCGCGGCGTGCCGCAGTGGTGCTCGACCCGCACCCGGATCACGCCCTCCGCGACGCTCGCGAGCGAGACCGTCAGCATGGGCCGGTTGAGGGTGTCGCCGCGCGCGGTGATCACCCGCGTGGGCGCCCAGACGACCAGCTCGTCGCGGCCGTCCGCCCCGCGCTCGACCGCGAGGTCGCGCGCCTCCTGCGCGTACAGCGCCTCGACGCCGGGGCGCACGTGCCAGAACCCGTCGGTGAACTTCATTACTTGACCGCCCCTGCCGTGATGCCCCTCGTGAGGGTGCGCTGGAAGATGAGGAAGAAGACGAGCGTCGGGATGAGCCCGAGCAGGGCCGACGCGCTCGTCGTGGTGACGTCCATGAGCCGGTCGCCCTGCAGCACCGTGATGGCCACGGGCACCGTCTGGGTCGCGTTCGACACGAGGAACGTCAGCGGGATCAGGAACTCGTTCCACGTCCAGATGAAGAAGAAGATGAGCAGCACCGACAGCGTCGGTCGCGAGATCGGGTAGACCACGCGCCAGAGGATCTGCCAGCGCGAGGCGCCGTCGAGCGACGCGGCCTCGAGCAGCTCCTTCGGGAACGTGCCGTACACCGAGGCGAGCAGGTACGTGCCGAACGCCGACTGGATCACCGTGAAGATGATGATGACCGCCCATTGGCTGTCGTACAGCCCCGCCTCCTTGAACATGAAGTACAGCGGGTAGAGCAGCACCTCCTGCGGCAGCATGTTCGCCAGCAGGATGAGCACGACGATCCAGAGCCGGCCCTTCACGCGTCCGATGCCGAGCGCGAACGCGTTGAACATCGAGATGAGCACCGCGAACACAGCGACGAGGCCCGAGATGAACACGGAGTTCCAGAGCTTCTCGGGGAAGTTCACGCGCTCCCAGAACGCGACGATGCCGTCGACGTAGAACTCGGTCGGCAGGGCCAGCGGGCCCGACGTGTTGTAGTCGGCCGGCGACTTGAACGAATTGACCAGGATCAGCAGGAACGGCACGGCGATGAAGAAGCCGAGCACGATCGCGACGACGAGCACGAGCCAGTCGCCCGGCTTCCGGCGGTTCGGGCCACGGCCCCGGCGCGAGCGGCGGCCCGTGTTCGGCACCCGGCGGCGCGGCCGGCGCGCTCGCCCGGTGCTGGGGTCGGGCGCGGCATCCGTCGGCAGTTCGACGTCGCGGCGCTCGGGGTCGAGCTCCTCGATGATGGTGCTCATCGCTCGGCCTCCTTCTTCTCCAAGCGGTGCTGGGCGAGGATGAACAGCACGCTGACCGCGGCGATCACGACCGTGAGCGCGGTCGCGATCGTGGCGCCGTACCCGACCTGCTGAGACTGGAAGAACTCGCTGTACGCGTAGTACGCGGGCACGATCGTCGAGGTGCCCGGCCCGCCGCCGGTGAGGGCGTAGACGGGACCGAACACCTTCAGCGCCGCGATCGTGCAGGTCAGGGTGACGACGAAGATCTCGGGGCGGATCATGCCGAGGGTGATCGCGCGGAACCGCTGGAACCAGTTCGCCCCGTCGAGCTCGGCGGCCTCGTACAGTTCGGGATCGACCCGCTGCAGCGCGGCCATGAAGATGACGATCGGGTAGCCGAGCTGGACCCAGACCATGATGACCATGAGGCTCGGCAGCGCGGTGTCGGGGCTGCCCAGCCAGTTGTGGGCGAGGTCGCCGAGGCCGATCGCCTCGAGCACCTGGTTGAGCGCGCCGTTCTGCGGTCGGAGGATCCAGCCGATGACGATCGCCGCGATCACGGCGGGCAGGATCTGCGGCAGGTAGTACGTCGCGCGCAGGAAGCTCGCGAGCCGGCCGCCGAACTTGCGGCCGATCAGGTCGAACAGCATCGCCGCGAGCAGCAGGCCGAGGAGCGTCGGCGCGATGACCATGGCGAGGATCATCGCGATCGAGTTGCCGAAGCTCGTCCAGAAGACGCGATCGCCCATGAGCTCGACCCAGTTCTCGAGGCCGATCCACTCGGGCGGGCGGATGCCGCGGTACTCGGTGAACGTGAGGTAGACGTTCCAGACGAGCGGGACGACGACGATCACGGCGAGGAGCGCGAGGCCGGGCACGAGGTAGAGCCAGTAGGTGCCGCGGCGGGCGCCGGGGATCAGGCCGTCCGCCGGCCCGGCGGGGCGACGCGACCTGCGGCGGCCGCCTGCGGCATCCGTCGCCTCGATCGTCGTGGCGGCCCTGGTGTCGAGGGCTGACATGGGTGGTTCCTTCCGGTGGTCCGGGCGGGCCGCGCTGCGGCCCGGGACGGGGCGTTGCCCCGAGGGGCGGATGCCGCGGCGCACGCACTCGCCGCGGCATCCGAGCCGGTCAGCCGACGATGTCGTCGACGCCCGACTGGTACTGCTCACCGAGCTGCTGCTGCACCTCGGACGGGGACTTGGTGCCGTTGACGAGCTCCTGGAGCCCGGCGTTCAGCTCGTCGTAGAAGGTCGGCGTGGGCCAGTCGGGGTAGAACGAGATGCCGTCCATGTCGTTCAGCGCGTTGAAGTTCGCGATGAGCTCCTGCGACTTCTCGTCGGTGATGTCGGCCTCGTCGGCCGCGACGGGCACGCCGCCGTTGTTGCCGAGCAGCGCCTGGATCTCGGGGCGCATCGTGATGTCGATGAACTCGTAGGCGAGTTCCTTGTTCTTCGCCCGCTCGGGCACGACCCACATGTTGCCCGCGGATCCCGGCGACAGCTCGGCCTCGGGGAAGAGGAACGTGCCCCACTCGAAGTCGGTGATCTCGTTCACGAAGCGGCCGTACCACCAGCTGCCGGAGTAGAAGATCGGGGCGTCCCCGCTGATGAAGCCCACGCCGGCGTCCTCGGCCTTGAGGCCGGAGGCATCCGTCGAGATGTAGCCCGCGTCGACCCAGTCCTTCACGGTCTCGGTCGCGGTCGAGATCTCGTCGCCCGACCAGTCGATCGGGTTCTCGTAGAGCTGGTAGTCGTCGACGAACTGCCGGTCGGCCTCGCTCAGCGCGAGCTGGTACCAGAGCTGGCCGAGCGGGTACTCGGCGGCGGACTCGGCGAGCGGGGTGACACCCTGGTCGGCGAACGTCGCCATCACGTCCTCGAACTCGGCGAGCGTGGTCGGCACCTCGACGCCGGCCTCGGCGAACGCGTCCTTGTTGTAGTAGACCTGCACGAACTCGCCGTAGTTGGGCACGCCGTACCAGCTGCCCGAGCCCATGACGCCGTCCTCGTCGTACTTCGCGGTCGTCTGGAGCGCGGGCGCCAGCCGGTCGCCCCAGCCGTACTCGTCGACGACGTCGTCGAGCGGCGTGAGCAGGCCCTCGCTCGAGAGCAGGCCCGCGGTCGCGTTGCCCTTGTTGTACTCGAGCAGGTCGGGCGCCTCGTCGGAGTTCAGCACCTGGCTGGCCGTCGAGCGGATCTGCTCGAAGCTCTTCTCCTCGAACTCGACCGTCGCTCCGGTCTCCTCCTCGAAGACCTCGATCGCCTCGGCCCAGGCGATGCCCATGGCCGAGTCGGCGCCCTCGTAGTGCCAGAGGCGGAGGACGTTCTCGTCGCCCCCCGCGTCGCTGCCGGAGCAGCCGCTGAGGGCGAGGGCCGCGACGGCGACCGAGGCCGCGACGGCGAGGGTTCTGGTGTGCTTCATTGCTACCTCCTGGTGTGGGTGGTGCGGTTCCCGGCGGGGATGGTGGGTGCCGGGGGTGTGCGGTGGTGGTGGGTGTCGGGTCGGGTCGAAACGAGCTGTCGAAGCGCTTCGATGACGAGCGAACGGATGCCGCGTGGCCGAGGTGGGCTCGTCAGTCGGAGGCGCCCGGGGGCGGCGCGGTCGAGCCGTGCGCCCGGTACTCGGGGGCGATCAGGTGGACGGCCGCCGGGACCTCGCCACCGTCGACCATGCGCATGGCGAGCTCGACGGCGAGCTCGCACGACGCGCTCGGCACGAGCGGGACGGAGTCGATCGGCGGATGGAAGGCGGACGTGTCGAAGGTCGCTCCGACGGAGACGACGGACACGTCCTCGGGCACGCGACGGCCGAGCGTCGCGAGTTCGTCGAGCGCGACCGCATGGCTCGCGTCGTCGCAGTGCAGCACGAGCGCGGTCGCGCCCGCCTCGACGAGGCCGCGAACGGCGTCGCGGACCGGCGAGCGGCGCGGGCCGTCGGCCTCGGGCAGGACGGTGGTGCAGTCCAGGCCCCGCTCGGCGGCACGGGCCTCGAGCCCGCGGCGCACGCGCGGCGGGAAGTTCGACATCTCGTACGCGGTCGGCGGGTGCCCGACGAAGCCGATCGACCGGTGGCCCAGGTCGGCCAGTCGATCGACCGCCAGCGCCGCGGCGGCCTCGAAGTCGAGGTCGACGCAGACGAGGCCCTCGTGGTCGTCGGGCACGCCGATGAACACGGTGGGCAGCGCGATGCGCCGGGCCAGGTCGACGCGCTCGTCGTCGGGTGCGACGTCGAGCACGAGCACGCCGTCGGCGAGCCCGCTCGACGCGACCCGGCGCATGCCGGCCGACGCCTCCTCCTCCGTGAGGAGCAGGATGTCGTACTCGTACCGGCGTGCGGCGATGGAGGTCGCGAGCACGAACGCCATGTGCGCGGGCGCATGGGTGTCGGCTCGGAACGGCTCGGTGAGCGCGAAGATCTGCGTCCGGCGACCGGCGAGCATGCGAGCACCGGCGTTCGGCCGGTAGTCGAGCGCGAGCGCCGCCTCCTCGATGCGCCGACGGGTGTCGGGCGAGATCGATCGCTTGCCGCTCAGCGCGTACGACACGGTGCTGATGGACACGCCGGCGGCCTCGGCCACCTCATGGATCTTCGCCATGTCGACTCCATCGTCTCGAAGCGTTTCGACTGATTGCGATGGGACTCTACGCAGGTGTCGAAGCGTTTCGCAAGTGTTTTGTCGAATTCAAGAACAAATGGCTCTCGGCGTGGCGGGCCGGACTTGCCGCCGGCGCGACATCCGGTTATGTTTATCTCGCCAACAAATCATCGATGACGCTGAAAGGCGGATCACCCATGGCCAGCGCGCCCACCCGCGACGACAAGTTCTCCTTCGGCCTCTGGACCGTGGGCTACAACGGCACCGACCCGTTCGGCGGCCCCACCCGCAACGCGCTCGACGTGGTGCACGTCGTCGAGAAGCTCGCCGAGCTCGGCGCCTACGGCCTCACCTTCCACGACGACGACCTGTTCGCCTTCGGCTCCTCCGACGCCGAGCGGCAGACGCAGATCGACCGGCTGAAGGGCGCGCTCGCCGACACCGGCGTCATCGTGCCGATGGTCACGACCAACCTCTTCTCGGCGCCCGTCTTCAAGGACGGTGGCTTCACCTCCAACGACCGCCAGGTGCGCCGCTTCGCGCTCCGCAAGGTGTTCCGCCAGCTCGACCTCGGCGCCGAGCTCGGCGCGAAGACGTTCGTCATGTGGGGCGGCCGCGAGGGCGCCGAGTACGACTCGGCCAAGGACATCCGCTCGGCCCTCGAGCGCTACCGAGAGGCCGTGAACCTGCTCGGCGACTACGTCACCGACAAGGGCTACGACATCCGGTTCGCCATCGAGCCGAAGCCGAACGAGCCCCGCGGCGACATCCTGCTGCCGACCCTCGGCCACGCGATCGCCTTCATCGACTCGCTCGAGCGCCCCGAGCTCGTGGGCCTCAACCCCGAGGTCGGGCACGAGCAGATGGCGGGCCTCAACTTCGCCGCGGGCATCGCCCAGGCGCTCTACCACGGCAAGCTCTTCCACATCGACCTCAACGGCCAGCGCGGCATCAAGTACGACCAGGACCTCGTGTTCGGCCACGGCGACCTGCACGACGCGTTCGCGCTCGTGGACCTGCTGGAGCACGGCGGCCCCGGCGGCGTGCCGGCCTACGACGGCCCGCGCCACTTCGACTACAAGCCCTCGCGCACCGAGGACGAGACCGGCGTGTGGGAGTCGGCCGCGGCGAACATGCGCACCTACCTGCTGCTGAAGGAGCGGGCGGCGGCGTTCCGCGCCGACCCCGAGGTGCAGGAGGCGCTCGCGGCGGCGCGCGTCGACGAGCTCGCGCAGCCGACCCTCGGCGAGGGCGAGACCTACGACGACTTCCTCGCCGACCGCTCGGCGTACGAGGACTTCGACCCGTCGGCCTACCTCGGCGGCAAGGGCTTCGGCTTCGTCCGCCTCCAGCAGCTCGCCACCGAGCACCTGCTCGGCGCGCGCTGACCCCCGACGTCGCTGGGGATGATGTGATGACGCTCGTCGCCGGCGTCGATTCGTCGACGCAGTCGTGCAAGGTCGTGATCCGAGATGCCGCGACCGGGGCGCTCGTGCGCTCCGGCCGCGCCGCCCACCCCGACGGGACCGAGGTCGACCCCGCCGCCTGGTGGGGCGCGCTCCTCACCGCGTTCGCCGACGCCGGCGGCTTCGAGGGCGTCGCGGCGATCTCGATCGCCGGTCAGCAGCACGGCATGGTCGTGCTCGACGCGGAGGGCCGGGTCATCCGCGATGCCCTGCTCTGGAACGACACGCGCTCCGCGCAGGCCGCGCGCGACCTCATCGACGAGGTCGGGGCCGCGGCGTACGCCGAGCGGACCGGTGTCGTCCCCGTCGCCTCGTTCACCGCGACGAAGCTGCGATGGCTGCGCGACGCCGAACCCGGGAACGCGGCGCGCATCGCGGCCGTGGCGCTCCCCCACGACTGGCTCACCTGGCGGCTGCGCGGCTTCGGGCCCGCCGATGAGTCACCGCTCGGGCCGGTGCTCGAGGAGCTCGCGACCGACCGCTCCGACGCCAGCGGCACCGCGTACTGGGGCGCCGACGGCTACGACCGCGACCTGCTGGTGCGTGCGCTCGGGCACGACGCGATCCTCCCGCGCGTGCTCGGACCCGGTGAGGCGGCGGGCCGGACGCCCGACGGCATCCTCGTCGGGCCGGGCGCGGGCGACAACGCCGGCGCCGCGCTCGGGCTCGATGCGGCCCCCGGTGACGTGGTCGTCTCGATCGGCACGAGCGGCACGGTGTTCGCCGTGACGGATGCCCCGGTCGCCGACCCCTCGGGGACCGTGGCGGGCTTCGCCGACGCGACCGGGCGATTCCTGCCGCTCATCGCGACGCTGAACGCCGCGCGCGTCCTCGACGCGACCGCCGGGCTCCTCGGCGTCGACCACGCGGAACTCGGCCGGCTGGCCCTCGAGGCCGAGCCCGGCGCATCCGGCGCCGTGCTCGTGCCCTACTTCGAGGGCGAGCGCACTCCGAACCTCCCCGACGCGACCGCCTCGCTCTCGGGGCTCACGCTCGCGAACACGACCAGGCCGTCGATCGCGCGCGCCGCGGTCGAGGGCCTGCTGTGCGGGCTCGCCGACGGGCTCGACGCGGTCCGCGGGCAGGGCGTGGCGGCGCAGCGCATCCTGATCATCGGCGGGGCGGCGCAGAACCCGGCCGTGCAGCTCGCGGCGACGCAGGTGTTCGACGTCCCGGTCGTGGTGCCGACCCCGGGCGAGTACGTCGCGGACGGCGCAGCACGGCAGGCGGCGTGGGCGCTGACCGGCGAGCGACCGGCGTGGCCGATCGAGGCCGGTGATCCGCTGCCGGTCGACACCCGCCCGGCGATCCGCGCACGCTACGCACAGGCGAGCGCACAGGCGCACTCCTCCGCCTCAGGGTCGTCGGACCCGGCGGGACCCGACGTCGGCGCGTAGCATGGGACGTGGACGTCGCCGTCCGACGACGCCCCTCCGACCGACCAGGAGGATCGATGATGATGTCCGAACCCGACGAGGCCCGCGGAACCGATCCCGACGACGTCGAGGGAACGTACACCGAGGTCGAGGGCGAGGCACCGCGGAAGCGGACCGTCGAGGGCGAGTACACGCGCCGCAACGGCGTCGACGAGGACGAGTCCGTCGTCGGCGACTACACCTCGACGGCCGAGCACCCGGAGGTCCACCCGGCGTCCGAGGAGCACGGGGAGTACACGCGCGAGGAGCCGCCGAAGCCGCACCCCGGCAAGCACAAGGTCTGAGCCTCGCGTCGATCTCGCGCGGGCGCGAGCCCGCGCGAGCGGTCGAGTGCGCCTCGGCTCAGCTGGCCGGACGTGCCAGTTCCGCGCCCGCGGCCTCCAGCCAGCGGAGCGGGTCGGCCATGGCGGCCGCTCCCCCGCCGGCGAGGTCGGTCAGCGACGCGGATGCCGCGAACGCCGACGCATCGGCGTCGATCGCGCCCGCCACGAGCGCGACGCGCACGCCGGCGGCATCCGCGCGCGCGGCGACCTCGCTCGGCACCTTCCCGGCGGCGGACTGCCCGTCGAACCGGCCCTCGCCCGTGATGACGAGCGACGCGCCGTCGAGCGCCTCGGCGAGCCCGATCGCGTCGGCGACCGCCGCGGCGCCGCCGGCCATGTGCGCGCCCCACACGAGCAGCCCGAACCCGGTGCCGCCCGCGGCGCCCGCCCCGGCGGCATCGGCGAACGCCGCGCGGTCGGGCATCGCGCGCACGAGCCGGCCGAGGTTCCGCTCGAGCGGCTCGACCTCGTCGGGCGTCGCGCCCTTCTGGGGTCCGAAGATCGCGGCGGCGCCGAACGGGCCGAACAGCGGGTTGGTGACGTCGCTGAGGATCGCGGCACCGCCGGCGGGCCGTTCGCGCAGGCCCGACAGGTCGACCCGCACGATCGCGCCGAGTCCCCGGTTGCCGGCGGGGACCGGCCACCCGTCGGCGTCGAGGAACCGCCCGCCGAGCGCAGCGAGCGCGCCGGCGCCGCCGTCGGTGGACGAGCTGCCGCCGATCGCGAGGAGCACCCGGTTCGCGCCGCCGTCGAGTGCCGCCGCGATCGCCTGCCCGAATCCGATGGTGTGCGCGTCGAACGGGCGGAGCGGGTCGAGCAGCGTGATGCCGCTCGTGAGGGCCAGTTCGACGAGCGCGCCGCCGTCGGGCAGCCGCAGCCATGCGGCATCCACCGGCCGGTCGTCGGGGCCCTTGACGGTGACGGGCACGCGGACGGCGCCGGCGACCGACGCCTCGAACGCGTCGAGCGTGCCCTCGCCGCCGTCGGCCATCGGCTTCAGCACGAGCTCGTCGTCGGGGGCGACCGAACGCCAGCCGCGCGCGAGTGCCTCGGCGGCCTCGGCGGCGGTCGTGGTGCCCTTGAACGAGTCCGGTGCGATGACGACGCGGCGGCTCACGCGGCGCCCGCCGTGGGTGCCGGCACGCGGCGCAGCCAGTCGATCGCGTTGGCGATGAGCGCGCGGTGCCCGGGCGAGTCGTACGACCGCGTGTCGTGGCCGAGCGCGTCGTACACGAGGCGCGACGGGCCGATCTCCCGGGCCCAGACGAGCGGGTGCCGGATGCCGTCCTGTTCGTGCTCCGCGATGGGCTCGATCACGTCGTGCAGGAGCAGCGAGCTGTAGCGCTCGTCCTCGAGCGCGAAGTCGTCGAGGCCCTCGCGGACGGCGTGGTTGCCGACGAGGTGCACGCGCGCGTCGCCGAACGGCGGATGCCACGACACGTCCCATTCCCATCGACCGCCGATCGCGCGGTCGAACGCCTCGACCTCGCGCAGGCTCGACGCGGCCGCGTGGACGGCGAGGATGCCGATGCCCCGGTCGAGCGCGGCGGCCAGCGGGCCGTCGTCGACCGCGGCCGGCTCGGCGTCGGCCGGCAGCGGCTCGCCGTCGATGCTCGAGCGATCCGGGTCGCCGGCGTTCACGACGAGCAGGGTCACGTCGTCTCCGAGCGTGCCGAGCGCCGCATCGACGTCCTCCCGGATCTCGACCTCGAAGCCGGCGTCGGCGACGAGCTCGGCCAGGCGCGCGCTCGTCTCGGCGTACGGATGCCACGGGTCGGCGTACCGCCCGGCTCCACTCAGGATCATGGCGCGCATCGGAACCTCCTCGTTCGGCTGCATCGTACGACCCTCAGTCGACGACCACCATGGCCCAGTCGTACGCGTCGAGCCGGACCCGGTCGACCCGATCGCCGCGCACGGCGTCGGTCCCCGCCACCTCGACCTCCACGGCCGGTCCGCCGTGGTTGACGAGCGTGAGGAGCGCGCCGCGGCGCGCCGCCTCGACGTGCTCGGGGAGCCCCGCGACGACCGGCTCCACCCCGGTCGTCGCGAGGAGTCGGTCGACGAGCGCCTGCGCGCCGGCCTCGTCGGGGATCGTGGCGAGGTAGCGGGCGGTGCCGCCGTGGTCGCCGACCTCGCGCCGCGTGAGCGCGGCGCCGCCGGCGCGGCGACCCTCGGTGAACGATGCCTCGACGTGCGCGCCGCCGGCGGCGTGCACCTCCTCCGCGAGCAGCGTGCCCGTTCCGGCGATGCCGTCGCCCGCGAACGGCGCCGTGCGCTCGCCCGGCACGCCGGGCGCGGCATCGGCCGGCACGAGCGCGCCGAAGTCCTCGATGCGGATGCCGCAGAGCGGCCCGAGCTGCGTCGCGAACCCGCCGTCGCGGAAGCGGTCGAATTCGTCGACGAGGTCGCTGAACGGCCCCACGAGCAGGTGCCCGCCCGCCTCGACGAACGAGGCGAGCGCGGCGGCATCCGCTTCTCGCACCAGGTAGAGCAGCGGCGCGATCGCGACGTCGTAGCCCTCGCCCACCCGCGCGGCCGGCACGATGTCGACCTGGATGTGACGTCGATGCAGCGCCCGGTACCAGCGCTGCACGACCGCGACGTAGTCGAGCGCGTTCTGCGGGTGGTCGGACGCCTCGACGGCCCACCAGTTCTCCCAGTCGAAGACGAGCGCGACGCGTGCATCGCGGGCCGTCGCGTCACCGGCCGGGAGCGGGGGCAGCGCGGCCAGCGTCCCGCCGAGGGCGACGACCTCGCGCCAGGTGCGCGTCTCGGTGCCGGCGTGCGGGAGCATCGCCGAGTGGAACTTCTCGGAGCCCGCCCGCGACTGCCGCCACTGGAAGAACAGGATGCCGTCGGCGCCGCGCCCGATCGCCTGCGCGCTGAGCGCCGCCATCTGCCCCGGCGCCTTCGGAGCGTTCGTCGGGCGCCAGTTGAGGGCGTTCGTCGACTGCTCCATGAGGATCCACGGCACCTCGGGCTTCAGCGAGCGGACCAGGTCGCGCTGGAACGCGGCCGCGCGGAACGACTCGGGGTCGTTCGGGTCGGGGTAGCAGTCGTCGCTGATGACGTCCATGTGCCGGGCCCACGCGCCGTAGTCGGCCGGCTTGAAGGCGCCCATGAAGTTCGTCGTGATCGGCTGCGTCGCGCCCGCGGCGCGGATGATCTCGCGCTCCATGAGGTAGCACTCGAGCAGCATGTCGCTCGTGAACCGGCGGAAGTCGAGCTCCTGCCCCGGGTTGCGCGAGTATGGCGCCTTGCGCGGCGGGAACACCTCGTCGAAGGCCTGGTACCGCTGCGACCAGAAGTCCGTGCCCCAGGCCTCGTTGAGGGCCTGCACGTCGCCGTAGCGGTCGGCGAGCCAGCGGCGGAACGCGTCGCGCGCGGCATCCGAGTAGTCGTGGTTGAGGTGGCAACCGTACTCGTTGTTCACGTGCCACATGACGATCGCGGGGTGGTCGGCGTAGCGCTCGGCCAGCGCCGTGACGAGTTCGGCCGCGAGGCGGCGGTAGACCGGCGACGAGGGCGCGAACTGCTGACGGCTGCCCGGCCAGTAGGTGGCGCCGTCCTCGTCCTGCGGGAGCATCTCGGGGTAGGCGGCCGTGGCCCACGGC
Source organism: Agromyces zhanjiangensis (assembly GCF_040496055.1). Lineage (NCBI taxonomy): Bacteria > Bacillati > Actinomycetota > Actinomycetes > Micrococcales > Microbacteriaceae > Agromyces > Agromyces zhanjiangensis. The sequence continues at coordinate 198,716 of NZ_JBEPKB010000001.1, forward strand.
GGAGGCGAGGCGGTCGCGGTCGCGAGGTCGACCGCGACGCCGCCCTCGTGCAGCAGGTCGATGACCCGGTCGAGCCATCCGAAGTCGAACTCGCCCTCGCGGGGCTGGATGCGCGACCACGAGAAGATGCCGAGGCTGACCATCGTGACGCCGGCCTCGCGCATGCGCGCGACGTCCTCCGGCCAGATCTCCTCGGGCCACTGCTCGGGGTTGTAGTCGGCGCCGTACTGCACGTCGGTGTCCTCCTCGGGTGTCTTCGAGCGGCGGGCGGATGCCTCCGGCCCGCCGCCGCAGCTCTGCATCATGCCGTGGGCGCCGGCCCCCGTACGGGAACCGGCGCCCACGGGGCCGGATCAGGTCAGCCCAGGATCACCTGCGCCTCGCTGAAGAACTGGCTCACCGCGTCGTCGACCGAGATCGCGCCGAGTCCGATCGACTTGCCGAGGTCCCAGAACGTCTGCTCGAGCGAGCCGTAGCCGACGACCGGGACCGGCGGCGCGTCGCCGATGCGGTCGGCGACCGAGTCGAGGTAGTCGGCGACCTGCGCGTCGACGCCCTCGAGGGTCGTGCCGGCGAGCTTCGTCTCGGAGGCGGGGAAGCCGAGCGTGGTGCCGAAGACCTCACCGGCCTCCTCACTGTTCACGACGAAGTCGAGCCACATCGCGGCCGCCTCGGGGTGCTCGGTGTCCTCCGAGATCGCCACCTGGAGGCCGGCCTGGCGGTAGAGGTCGGTGCCGCCGGGCACGTCGAGCGGCGGGGCCACGAGGGTCACGGACTCGGCGCCGGAGTCGGCCAGGTAGCCGCCGAGGAAGTTGCTCCAGCTCGCCTCGCTCGCCGTTCGGTTCGAGCCGAACCCCGAGATGGGGGCGATCTCCTCGAGCTGCTGCTGCGGGATCGCGACGCCGTCGCGCGCCTCGGCGCCCGAGTTCCAGAAGTCGCGCAGCTGGTCCTCGGTGAAGCCGAGCTCGCCGTCCTCGGTGTAGAGGTTGTCGCCCTCGGCGCGGAGCACGTTCTCGAACGTCTGGATGCGCTGGGTCATGTCGGTGCCGCCGTAGACCTCGCCACCGGTGGCCTCGGTCACCTCGGCCATCCACTCGGTGTACTCGTCGTAGGTCGTGCCGCCCGCGTAGGGCTCGACACCGGCCTCCTCGAGCAGGCCGTCGTTGAGGAACACCGCCCACGAGCTGTAACCGGTGGGGAGCGAGTACTGGGTGCCCTCGAGCTGGCCGGTCTGCTTCAGGCCGTCGTCGAACGCGTCGAAGTCGATGTACTCGGCGACGGTGTCGAGGTCGAGCAGCAGGCCCGGCTCAGCGTACTCGCGGAGGTAGGAGTCGGAGAACTGCCACACGTCGGGGAGGCCGCCGCCCGCCGCCTCGGTCTTGCGCTTCTCCCAGTACGAGGGGAAGTCGGTGAAGGTGCCGTCGATCGTGATGTTGGGGTGCTCGGCCTCGAAGGCCTCGATGAGCTGCCCGTAGCGGTCGGCGCGGTCGTCATTGCCCCACCAGGTGAAGTTCAGCGTCACCTCCTCCTCGGGGTCGTACTCGCCGCCGGCGTCGCCGCCGCCCGCGCATCCGGTCAGTGCGAGGGCCGCTGCCCCCGTGACCGCCGCCGCGGTGAGCCAGTGCCGGCCGTTCTTCCTCGTGAACATCGTCGTCCTCCGTGCTGTGGGTGGGGTGGTGCCGCACTCTGGGAAAGCGCTTCCCCGCACACTAGCGTGCAACGATTCAATCGTCAAGGACGGGATCTCGCCCCGCCCTGACGAGCCCGGTCCGGCCATCTCCCCGACTCCCGGCCGGGCTTCGGGAGGAATTCCTGCTCGACACGCCGCCGAGCGCGGGCCGACAGGCCGCGCACCGGCGAGATCTTCCTCCCGAAGCGCGCCGGACGTGCACCGCGCGGCCCCGCCGGACGGGCTTCCCACCCCGCCCGACGGTCGTCGAGACCGGTACGCGCGGCCGCTCGGGTCGTCGGGCGACCGACGCAGTCCGTGCCGCTCCGGACGGCCCGCCGCCTGGACGGGCGTCAGTCAGGGGCGGGTCAGGCGTCGACGCCGTCGCGATGCCGCCGCCGCGGCCGCTCGGGCACGGCCACGATCGCGAGCGCCACGCAGCCGAGCGCGGGCACGACGAGCGGGAACAGCTGCCAGGTCACGACGACGGCGAACACCGCCGAGGCCACGAGGTACGCCGCACCGACCGGGTCGCCCGCCACGGCGCGCGGCACCGCGCGCAGTGCGCCCAGCCAGCCGAGCTTCGGCGTCCAGAGACCCGCCGCCGTGAAGAGCGCCAGGGCGAGCGCCGCGAGGCCGAGCCAGCCGACCGCCGCGACCACCGGGCCGCCGGGGAGCGCGCCGCTGTTCGCGAGGTCGATGTCGAGCAGCAGCACGAGCACCAACGCGACGGATGCCGCGCCCACGCCGATCCCGCCGGGGAGCGCGGCCCGCAGGTCGGCCCAGAAGAGCCCGAGCCCCGAGCCCTCCGCGAGCAGGTACCGCCGGAGGTGCCGGACGCCGGCCGCGAGCGCCGCAGGCATGGTCACGAGCGGAATGGACACGAGCGCGACGAGCACGCCCACGAGGAGCACCTCGCCGAGCAGCCCGAACGCGCTCGTGGCGCCCGGGAACCGCGCGGGCGCCGCGCCCGAGCGGACCGGACCGGAGCCCGATCGCTCGGCGCGGCGCGCGTCGCGTTCCGCGCGACCGCCTGCCCGTGACATCCGCTCGCCCCTAGCCCTTGAGCCCTTGGGTGGCGACGCCGTCGACGAGGAAGCGCTGGAAGACGATGAAGAAGATCAGGATCGGCAGCAGCGCGAGGAACGAGACCGCGACGGTCGCGCCGTAGTCCGACGTCGAGGTCTGGTCGTTGTAGAGGCGCAGGGCGACCGGGAGCGGGTACTGCTCGGGACTGTTCACGTAGAGCAGCGGGCCGAGGAAGTCGTTCCAGGTCCAGATGAACGTGAAGATCGCGGACGTGATCAGGGCGGGCTTGATGAGCGGCAGGATGATCGAGAAGAAGGTCCGCCAGTGCCCGGCACCGTCGATCCGGGCCGCTTCGTCCATGTCGCGAGGGATGTTGCGGATGAACTGGACGATCAGGAAGACGAAGAACGCCTCGGTCGCGAGGAACTTCGGCAGGATCAGCGGCCAGTACGTGTCAACGAGTTCGAGCTTCTGGAACATGATGTACTGCGGGATGATCACGACGTGGAACGGCAGCAGCAGCGTGCCGATCATGGCCGCGAACAGGATCCCGACGCCCTTGAACTGCACCCGGGCGAACGCGTACGCGGCCAGCGCCGAGGAGAACAGGGTGCCGATCACGGCCATCACGGCGATGAAGGTCGAGTTCGCGAAGAACCGCCAGAGCGGCACGCCCGCGATGCCCTCGAGCACCTTGAAGTAGTTGTCGATCGTCGGGTTGTCGGGGATCAGGCCGGGGTTCTGGCCGAACTCGCTGGATGGCTTGAACGTGGCGATGAAGAGCCACACGAGCGGGTAGAGCACGATCGCGGTCAGCGCGGCGAGCACCACGAACCAGATGATCGTGTTGATCGTCTTGCGCTTGATGCGGCGCCGTTCGGGGGCGGGCTTCTGGTCGAGCTCGATCTCGAGGAACTCGGGACGGGCGATCTCGCTGGTCGACGTGGTCATCGGTTGTCTCCCGCGTAGTGGACCCACGACTTCTGGGTCTTGAAGAGGATGGCGGCGATGATCGCGACCACGATCACGAGGACCCACGCCATCGCGGCGGCGTAGCCCATCTGCAGGTCGGCGAAGCCGCGCTTGTACAGGTAGACCGTGTAGAAGTTCGTCATGCCCGCCGGGCCGCCGGAGCCGTTGGAGATGATGTAGGCCGACGCGAACACCTGGAACGCGTTGATCAGCTCGAGCAGCAGGTTGAAGAAGATCACGCTGGAGAGCATCGGGAAGGTCACCGACCGGAACTTCCGGATCGGGCCGGCGCCGTCGACCTCGGCCGCCTCGTAGAGCTCCCGCGGCACCTGCTTCAGGCCGGCGAGGAAGATCACCATCGGGGCGCCGAACTGCCACACCGCGAGCAGGATCATCATCGGCAGCACCAGGGCGACGTTGCCGACCCAGCCGCCGATGTCGAGGCCGAAGAAGCTGAGCGTGTTGTCGACCGGGCCGTCGGTGGAGAACATCGCCCGCCACACGATCGCGACCGACACCGATGCGCCGATCAGCGACGGGGCGTAGAACGACGAACGGAAGAACGTCGACCCGCGGTCGCGGTAGTTCAGCAGCATCGCGACGCCGAGGGCCGCGGCGAGCTTGATCGGGGTGCCGACGAGCACGTAGACGAGCGTGATCTGCACCGACTGGATGTACTGCGGGTCCTCCGTGAACATGCGCACGAAGTTGTCCAGGCCGATCCACTCGGGCTCGGTGAACAGGTTGTACTTCGTGAACGCGAGGTAGAGCGAGTAGATCATCGGCCCGAGGGTGAGGCCGAGGAAGCCGATCATCCACGGGAGGAGGAAGGTGTAGCCCGTCGCCGTCTCACGACGGTTGCGGACCTTCAGCCCGTGCCGCGTGGGGGTCTCGGGGCCGCGACGGCCCAGGAGGCGCGGACGCTTCTCCCGATCGGCCGTGACGATCGCTCTCGTCAGGGTGGTGCTCATGGTCTCTCTCCCGGTTCCGTGCCGAGGGTACCCCGGGTCCGGGCCGTCTGGGCCCGGACCCGGAGGATCCCTACTGGTTCAGGACGACGTCCATCTCGGAGAAGAACTGGCTCACGGCCTCGTCCACGGTGAGGGTGCCGAAGCCGAGCTCGGTGCCGAGCTGGCGGAACTTCTCCTCGAGGGTGCCGTAGCCGACGATCGGCACGGGCGGGGCGTCGCCGAGGCGGTCGCTGATCGACTCCTCGTAGGCGCGGATCTGCTCGCCCAGCGGGTCGAGCTCAGCGCCCTCGAGCATGGTCTCCGACGCGGGCAGGCCGCGGTTGGTGCCGAAGATGGCACCCGCCTCGGGGCTGTTCACGAGGAAGTTCACGAGCGTCGCGGCCGCCTCGGGGTGGTCGGTCGTCGCGGCGATCGAGTGCAGCATCGAGGGCTTGAGGTAGAGGTCCTGCGCGCCCTCCTCGGTGACCGGCGGGGCGATGAGGCCGAGCTCGGTGTAGCCCTCGCCGAGGTTGCCGAGGTACCCGGCGCCGAAGTTGTCCCAGGTCAGCTCGCTCGTGGTCTTCGCCGCGTCGAAGCCCGAGACCGGGTAGATCTCCTCGAGCTGCTGCTGGCTGATGACCGTGCCGTCCTCGCGGATCGAGTCGCCCTGCTCCCAGAAGGCGGCGAGGTCGTCCTCCGTGAAGTTCGGCTCGCCCTCGTCCGTGAAGAGGTCGTCGCCGCCGGCGCGCTGCTGGATCTCGAAGTTCTGGATGCGACCGGTCCAGTCCGTGCCGCCGTAGACCTCGCCGCCTGAGGCCTCGGTCACCTCGGCCATCCAGTCGTTGTAGTCCTCCCAGCTGCCGCCGGCGAAGTCGTCGACGCCGGCGTCCTCGAGCAGGACGGGGTTGGTGAACATGCCCCACGCGTTGGTCGAGGTCGGGATGCCGGTGGTCTCGCCGTTCACGACGCCGATCGAGAGGATGTTCTCGCTGAGCGGCTCGGTGTCGATGATGTTCCCGAGGTACGGCTCGAGGTCGAGCAGGAGGCCGTTCTCGGAGTACTGGCGGAGGTAGGAGTAGTCGAACTGCATGACGTCGGGGAGGCCGCCGCCGGCTGCCTCGGTCTGCCGCTTCTCCCAGAACTCGGGGAAGCCGAGGAAGGAGGAGTTGACCGTGATGTTGGGGTACTCCTCGTTGAAGGCCGCGATCGCCTGGTCGTAGAGATCGGCGCGGACGTCGTTGCCCCAGAAGGCGAGGTTGAGGGTCACTTCCTCGTCGGGGTCGTAGGTCGCGGCCGGCTCGGAGCCGCCGGAGCAGCCCGTCAGCACGAGCGCCGCGCTCGCCGTGACCGCCGCGGCGGCGAGTGCCGCGCGTCGGGTTCGGATGTTGAACATCGTTGTCCTCCCGGAAACGTCTCTGTCTGCCTGGTGCATTCACGCTGGGTGGGAAAGCGCTTCCCCAAATGTAGCCCCATCCACTCGAATGGTCAATGCGAGCCGAAAAATCGTTTCAATCCGTGATCGAACCGAGATCGACGACGACGTCGCGATCGCACGTCAGCACGCCGTCGACGACCTCGAGCGGGGCCGCGAAGATCGCCCTGCGGCGCGCACCAGCGGCATCCGTCGACCCCAGCTCCGACCCGCCCCAGTGCGGGTGCGTGAAGTAGAACAGGATGCCCCGACCGCCGCCGACCACCACGTCGCCGTGCCGTCCGAAGGTCTCGTCCCCGCGCCGCCGGCCCGGCGCGCCGAGGATCACGTCGTCGGGGCCGCCCTGCCGCTCCCACGTCACCGCGTCGGCCGACCGGTGCACGCCCATGCCCCGCCACTCGTCGACGAGCATCCACCACCAGCCGCCGAGCTCGAACACGTTCGGGCCCTCGTGCGGCCGCCCGCCGACCGCGCGGCCCTCCACCCGCCACGAGCCGGGCGCGAGATCGGTGCTCGCCGCGACCCACGTGGTCGAGTCATCCGCCTCGTCCTTGACCCACATGCGCCAGAGCCCGTCGGGGCAGCGCGCGACGCACGCGTCGATCACGCGGTCGGAGCTCAGGGGGATCTCGCCGACGAAGCGCCACGATGCGAGGTCGTCGCTCGCGTACTCGACGATCCGCCGCGCGTGGCCCGCCCACCGGTCGGGGATGCCGTCGATCACGGTGAGGTACATGCGGTAGCGCTCGCCGTCGAAGATCACCTCGGGCGCCCAATGCGTCTCGTTCCACGGGTCGGCGTCATGGCCGAGCCGCAGGTCGTCGAGCGTGCCGTCGTAGCGCCACCGCACCCCGTCGACCGAGCGCGCGACGCCGATGCGACTGCCGTGCACCCACGCCACGCCCGGCTCGTCGACGCTGGCACGCCGCTGGGTGTAGAACATCCACCACTCCCCCGTCAGGTGGTGGCGGATCACGGTCGGATCGGTCGCGCCGTCGTGGACCGGGTCGTGGAAGAGGGCGTCGTCGGTCGGCGTGCTCATCGTCGCAGGTCGACGATGGGGCTCTCGAGGCTGCGCATCCGGTCGGCGTCCTCGCGCAGCGACGCGCGCTCGACCGTGCGTCCGGTCGTCGCCGACGAGTAGATCGCCGTGACGATCTCGAACGATCGCGCGGGATCGGTCGCCGTCGAGGGCAGCGGCGCGCCCGTCGCGAGCGCGCGGTAGATGTCGCGCACGAGCGGGTCGTGGCCGCTCGGCTCCTCGTCGGACGGCAGGGCCGACCACTCGTCGACGACGGCGGGGTCGACGCCGGGCGCGGGCGTGATGCGCCAGTGCTCGTGACCGTGCCCGTAGAGGTGGTCGACGGTCACCGTGGCGAGCTCGGTGTCGATGCGGATCGAGCTCGTCTCACGGGGCGACAGCGCGCTCGTGACGACCGACGCCACGACGCCGTTCTCGAACGCGACGGTCGCCGTCGAGACGTCCTCCATCTCGGTCTCGCGAGCGAGCCGCCAGAGCTGGCCGTTCACGCTCGCCCAGTCGCCGAGGAGCCACGCGAGCAGGTCGATCTGGTGGATGCCGAGGCCGAGCGTCGGCCCGCCGCCCTCGGTCGCCCACTTGCCGCGCCACGGCACCGCGAAGTACTCGGGGGCGCGGTACCAGAGCGTCTGGCACGTCGCGACGAGCGGCCGGCCGAGCGCGCCCGACTCGAGCAGCCCCTTGACGTGCGCCGCGGCCGTGCCGGTGCGCTGCTGGAACACGACGGCGAGGCGCCGGTCGTTGCGGGACGCGGCATCCGTCATCGCATCGAGCTCGTCGAGCGCGAGCGCGGCGGGCTTCTCGCACACGACGTGCACGCCCGCGTCGAGCGCGGCGATCGCCTGCTCGGCGTGCACGCCCGGCGGGGTGCAGACGTGCAGCACGTCGACCTCGCCCGCCGCGAGGAGCGCCTCGAGCGAGTCGGCGACCGCGGGCCCGCCCCACCGGTCGGCGAAGGCCTGCGCGTGCTCGAGGTGGCGGTCGACGACGGCGACGAGTTCGCCGTCGGGCGTGGCCCGCAGCGCCTGCGCGTGCGCGTCGGCGATGGCGCCGGTGCCGACGATGGCGGCGCGCAGCGGCGCGGTCGGGGCGCGGTGGTCGGTCTGCTCGGTCATCGGGCTCCTCCGTCGGGGGCGATGTCGGGGTCGGTGGTCGTGTCGTATCGCTGGAGCCGCCCGCACATGCCGAAGGCGGGGGCGACGGATGCCTCGGCCACGCGCGCCTCGGCGAGGCCCGGGTCGCCGCCGCTCGCGAGCGCGTCGAGGCGATCGCCGGTCTCGCGGGCGACGGCGAGCGCGCCGGCCTCCCAGCGTTCGCGCCAGTCGTCGACCCGCGGGCGCGCCAGGTCGGCCGCGCGGGCGTGGAGCCGGGCGAGGCGGTCGGGGTCGACGCTGCCGTCGTCGCGGAGCAGCGCGAGGTACCCCTCGACCGCGAGGTCGCGTCGCGCGTGCGCAGCCGCGAGGCGATCGGCGTCGGATGCCTCGGGCCCGGGCAGGCGCGCGGCCTCCACGTATCGCCCGGGGTCCGCGAGCACGTCGTCGGGGAACGTCATCACGGCGTCCCCCGCCTCGGGGAGCCCCGCGTTCTGCATGATGACGCGCATCTCGAGGCCGCCGTCGTTGATCGCGCGGTGGATGACGCCGGGCGCGAACCACGCGAGGTCGCCCGGCGCGAGGGTGCGCTCCGCGAACGTGCCGGCGCCGTCGATCGTGTGCAGGCGCCCGCGGCCGCCGACGACGAGGTACGCCTCGGCCGAGACGAGGTGCAGGTGGGGCGTGCCGCCCGCGAGCCCGTCGGGCGCGACGCCGTCGTAGACCTCGAGGGCGCTGACCGAGGTCGCGCCGGGGAACGCCGAGGTCGTCACGGGGCGCCCCGGGTGTCGGCGGCGGCGGGCCCGAGCAGGGCGGGCAGCCGCTCGATCGCGAGCGCGGCGAGTTCGGCGGCGCGCGCCGGGTCGGACGCGCCGTCCGCGATCACGACGCCGTACCGCAGCGCCATCGTCGCGCCGGGCTCCACCACGTGCTCCTCGCTGAAGAACGGCGCCGGGCAGAGGCACGCGAACTCCTCGCTGCGCGCGAACCACTGCGGCGGGTGCTGCAGGTTGCCGGGGTCGTCGACCATGACGATCGTCGACGCCGTGCCCGTCTGGTCGTGCCGGCCCGTGAAGCCCATCCAGGGCGCGCGCGTTCCGCGCAGCTCGTCGCCGCCCGCGACGCCCGGTGCGAGCACCTGCCCGCCCGTGAACGAGCGCGGCCCGCGCCAGAACAGGCCGCCGTATCCGGCGTTCTCGCGGCCGCGGGTCGTGGGCGAGCCGATCGGAATGGCGCGATCGGTCGTGTTGGCGAGCGCCGTCTCGAAGCCGAGCACCCACGCGTCGCCAGCGATGACGGATGCCGCGAGCGTGCGCTCCTCGGCGAAGATCGACTCGCCCGCCTGGGTGACCCAGTCGAGGCGCTCGCGGATGCGGGCGACGGAGCCGGCCGCGGCATCCGCCTCACCGGTCTCGAACGCGACGTGCCGCTCCTCGCCGTTGTTCGGCAGCTGCACGTAGCCCTCGCCGCGCACGAAGGTGGGCCCGCCCCAGAAGTTCTCGTCGCCGACGACGGGCAGCGACCAGGCGATGCCCTTGTGCCAGACGTGGTCGTGCGGGCGGTAGAGCGAGACCGTCTCGCCGCCGAGCGTGCGGATCGGGCTGAGGTAGGGGCGCGGCGACTCGAACGTGGGGTGGTCGGGGCGGAAGACGTACTCGGCGAGCACCTCGCCGTCTGCGTGGATCACCAGTCGGTCGTCGTCGCGGGCGATGCGGAGGTCTGGCATCGGGCTCCTTCGGGTTCGTCGTCGATCCGGGATGCGTCGCTGGTGCTCGCGCGGCGGTCGGGAAAGCGCTATCCCGAGCCTACACCGTCCTCCGGGATCGCGCACGAGCGCTCGCGCCCCTCGGGCCGACGCCAACCATCCGCGCGGCTCGCCGTCCACGCAGCGGCCGGTGCTCGATCCAGTCGAGGCCCATCGGGCCAGTGTCGCACGACCGTTGCCCCGCGACCGCTGCCGCGGTGCTCGCTGCCGCGGTGCTCGCTGCCGCGACCTCTTGACAACTTTTTCTGTCAAAACGTACCCTTGCCCCGTGCATGAGGTGCGAGTGCTCGCAGACAGCGGCTCGGTGGAGGTCGCGCTCGACCCGACCCGGGCGTCGATCCTCGACGCGCTGACGGAACCAGGGTCGGCCACCACCGTCGCGGCGAAGATCGGCTCGACCCGGCAGAAGGTGAACTACCACCTGAAGTCGCTCGAGGCGCACGGGCTCGTCGAGCCGGTCGAGACGCGCGCCTGGGGCGGGATCAGCGAGCGCTTCGTGCGTCGCTCGGCGCGGCACCTCGTCGTCTCGCCGAACGTGCTGGAGCGCACCGCGGTCGATCCCGAGGCGATCGCGGATCGCCTCTCCGCCGCGTACCTGATCGCGGTGAACGCGCGGACCGTGTCGGAGGTCGGGGCGATCGCGAGCGACGCGGCGCCCGCGACGCGCGTGCCCACGCTCACCGTCGACGCGGTGATCGGGTTCGCGTCGCCTGAGGACCGGGCCGGGTTCGCCGCAGACCTGCAGACGGCGGTCGCCGCCCTCGTCGCGAAGTACCACCACGACGACGGCCGGCCGCACCGCCTCACCATCTCGTCCTACCCGCGACCGAAGGAGTCGTCATGAGCACGCCAGATCGACTTGGCCGCGTCGAGCACCGGATGGAGCGCACCTACGACCTGGCTGCCACGCCGGAACAGGTGTGGGAGACGATCGCGACCGCCGACGGGATCTCGTCGTGGATGGCGCCGGCTCGGCTCGAGCCGCGCGTCGGCGGCGAGGTCGCCTTCGACCTCGGCGAGTTCACCTCGACCGGAACGGTCACCGAGTACGCACCGAACCGGCGGTTCGCGTACGAGGAGCCGTGGCCGATCGGCACGCGGCCCGAGGAACTGCCTCCCGGCATGGCCCGGTGGTTCGAGTCGATCGGCGCGCCGCTCTCGGAGGTCTACGAGGGACTCGACGGGGTGACCCCGATCGCCACGGAGTTCCTCATCGAGGCGGCGTCCGGCGGCACGTGCGTGCTCCGCGTCGTCACGAGCGCCTACGGCAGCGGCGCCGACTGGGAGAACGAGTTCTTCGACCAGATGGCCCGCGACCTCGTTCCGATCCTCGACCGGCTCGCGACCCGCTTCGCGATCGCGACGCTGTGATGGGGGCGCATCAGATGAACGCGCGAGTGCCGATCAGCGTCACGCCGGTCCACGTCGCCGACCTGATCGCCGAGGGCGAGCTGATGCCCGTCTCCGCGCACGTCATCGAGCATCCCGACGGCCGGGTGCTGGTCGACACGGGCTTCACCGAACTCCACCCGGCTGCGGCCGACCTCGATCCCCGCCCGTACCCGCTCGACGCGCAGGGATTCGACCTGGCGAGCGTCGACCTCATCGTCAACACCCACCTCCACTTCGACCACTGCGGCGGCAACCACCTCTTCCCCGGCACCCCGATCCACGTCCAGCGCCGGGAGCTCCACGACGCGCGAACGCAGGACGGGTACACGATCCGCGAGTGGATCGATCCCCCGGGCGTCTCGTACGTCGAGGTCGACGGCGAACTCGAGCTGCTCCCCGGAATCCGGCTCCTGCCGGCGCCCGGCCACACCCCGGGGTCGCAGATCGTCGTCGTCGATGGCGTTTCCGGCCCCGTGGTGATCGCCGGCGACACCGCGGTCTGGTTCGGCGAACTCGACGACCCGCACACCGAGGGGCAGCGGCTCATCCACTCGCTCGATCCGCAGCACGTCTGGCTCTCGCACGAGCGCGAACCCTGGCGGCCGCGCGAGCGACGATGATGGACCCATGCCCGCTGTCCACCGACCCGGCCTTCGCGTCGACTCGCGGCTCACGATCCCCGAGTCGGAGCTGTCGTGGCGGTTCTCGCGGTCGTCGGGTCCCGGGGGGCAGGGAGTGAACACCGCCGACTCCCGAGCCGAACTCGTCTGGGATGTGGCCGGCTCGGCCGCCCTCTCCGCGATCCAGCGGGAGCGACTCCTCGCGAACCTGGGCGGTCGCGTGGTCGATGGCGTGCTCACGATCACGGCGTCCGAGCACCGCGCCCAACTGCGCAACCGGGACGCGGCACGGGCACGGCTCGCGACCCTCGTGGCCGACGCTCTCCGTCCTCCGGCACCGACTCGGCGTGCGACGAAACCCAGCCGTGGGGCCAAGGAACGCCGCCTGGCGGCCAAGAAGCGGCGCACCGACGTCAAGCGACTGCGGCGCCCACCCGGCGACTGATCGCTGCGGGCTGCGGACGGGCATCCGGTCGTTCATCGACGACCGAAGCGGATGCTCCGGCCGGCCGACCTACCAGACCACGCCGCCGCCGACGGAGATGCCACCCCACGTGAGCGCGATGAAGATCGCTGCGAACACGACCGGAGCGATGCCCTTGCCGCTGCGCGCGAGCCCCTTGAAGAGGGCGATGACGGCGAGGATGGCGGCGATGATCGAGAGCCCGCCGCCGAGGATCAGCCCGATGAACAGCGGGATGGGCATGAGCACGAGGCCGGCCAGTGCGATCCAGAATGCCGCCCAGGCGGCCGGATTGGTGCGGACTTCAGCAGAGGAGGACATCCTCCATTATCTCGGTTCCCGCGGGCTCGCAGTTCTCAGGGGCAGACGCGAACCCTGTGCCCGTCGAAGCTGACGACGTCTCCGATCGTCAACTGCCGTCCGCGTCGAAGATCGACCTCGCCGTTGACCGCCACTTCGCCGTGGAGGATCGCCTCCTTGACGTCTCCACCGGAGTCGAGGAGCCCAGCGAACTTCAGGAACTGCCCGAGGCGGATGCCCTCACCACCGATCGGGACGTCTTCGATGGGAGCCGCGGTCGTCATCCCCGAATGCTATCGACCGAAAGCATGGGACGCAGGTCCTAGAGTCGCGACATGCGCATCGTCGTCTCCGGGACCCACGCGAGCGGGAAGAGCACGCTCATCTCCGACTTCTCCCTTCGCCATCCGGAGTTCACGGTGCTGCCCGATCCGTTCGAACTCGTGGACGAGTCGTGGGACACCCCGAACGCCAGCCTGTTCGCCACGCAGCTTCGCATCTCCGCAACCCGGCTCCACCCCGAGGAATCCCCCGAGCAGTTCATCGCCGAGCGCGGACCCGTCGACTTCCTCGCGTACCTGCACGCCCTGGATGACCTGGCGGGCGCGTCCGTCTCACGCGATCTGTTGGAGCGCTCGACAGCGATCACGCGGCAGGCGCTCCAGCACGTCGACCTCCTGGTCGTCCTGCCGCTCACGACGATGGATCAGATCGTCGCCGAAGCTGACGAGCACTTGGCGCTCCGAGACGCGACGAACGACGCCCTGCTCGATCTCATCGACGACCCGGACGTCGTCGGCGAACGTCCGCACGTCGTCGAGATCACCGGGAACCGGAACCAGCGACTGGCCGACCTCGAGGCTACGGCCACCGGCGCGCACATGTGATCCCACTCCCGCGAGGCCGTGCGAGAACACATGCTCGACGGGACCCTCCTCCGACGCACCCGCGGTCCCCAAGCGCGAACCATCCGGTCAGCCACCCCTGGCAGATTTGAGTGTGCCGGTGCCAAGAGGGCGCCCTTCGACGTCGCCGATCCGCATTCAGGAGTCGGGACACTGGCCGGCAACCCAGTCTCGGGCTACCGCTTGTGATGATCCATCGCCGTGCGTCAGTGCCCGGTCGGGCGCCAACGGGCCTTCATAGGAGTTGCCCTCGCGATCTCCCATCACGGCGAACGAGAGCGTCACAGCGGCACCGTCCGGAAGCTCGAATCCGTCGTTCACCGTTGTGAATCCACCTGTCGCGGAGCCGAACGTCTTCACGTCCTCCTGCCCGGTGAACGCGATGATCACCGATTCCCCGGCGCTCGCGGTCGCGCCGCTCTGAACGATTGCGATCGGCCGGCTCGTGAGCTTGGTCGTCTCGGACGGCAGCTCGCCCCAGACTTCATCTCCCCACGAGACGGTATTGGCATGTACCACGACGTCGCTCGTGGAGCCGTCACGCTCCCGGAACACCTCGACGACGCCGTCATCGAGCAACGGGCTCAACGCCACGAGCATCACCCGCAGGTCACCTCCGGTGTTGGCGCTCACGTCGATGACCCATCCGCAGGTGGACCGCCCCCGAGGCGACGTGAAGATCTCCGCTGCCGCCTGGACGTACAGGTCCGCCTCGTCCTGGTGCGCGCTGGAGAACCCGGGCACCACGACCGTCGCGACCGAGCCGTCGTAGGTCACCGTCGGAACCGGCACGTGGCCGAGCGGGTATGGCTGCTCCCACGCGGCGACATCTGCCGGCGTCGAGAAGAAACTGTGGCTACCACCCGCGACCTTCGTCAAGGACGAGAGAAGCCGGTATGTGCCGGGGATGTTCTTCGCCGAATAGAGATCGGGGAGCGCCTCAGCGACAGCCGCGTCCCACTCCGGAGAATCCGCGTAGTACCCCTCACCAAGGCCCGCGATGGCCTGATCGACGTAGTCACGCACGCTCACCTCAGCGGACGGCGCGCAACCGCTCACGGTCAGCGCCAGCAGCGCTGCGAGCCCCAACAGCGCTCCACGCCGAACGTGCCCTGCTCTCACACCAATCCGCCCTCAGACTGCTCGGCTGATCTCGACCCCGCCAGGCAAGGCTCGCACATGTCGACCAACCGCGCCCAGATGCCGGCGACGCACGAACGATCCCTCATCGCGCCGTCCAGGCAACGGAGTCGACGGACGGTCACGTGGGTCAACCGACGCGCTTGGTGTCCTTTCGCGCTTGGCTGACCTGCCAGATCGTTCCCGACGTGGCGACTACCGCAATCATGGCGGCGGCGAGGTACCTTTCGACCGAGACCGTGACGCCTATGGCGACCGCTGCCCCGGCAATAGCGATTGCGAGGTCCAGCCCACTGATTCGACGCACCGCTTGATGCTCCATGCGGAAGTCGCCTCGAATGCCGTCGCTCAGAGGGGATACTGGCGCTGGCCTGCTGTTGGCGCGGGTCGACATCATTGGGCTGTGGCCCGGATTCCTGAAGACTTCCTTGCTTGGCGCACGCGACGGCGGGGCGGCCCAGCGCCCTTGACCCCCGAGGTCAGGGCGCAAGACCTCTACGCAGTGCTCATCAGGGACCGTATTTCGCCTGCGATGAGGCTGAACGGATTGACTGGCTCTGGGGGTCGATATGCGCTCACGTCGGACACACACTGGGCGCTGATCGGGTTTCAGAAGTCGTGGTACAGCGACCGGGCCGAACTGCGCTTCACGGTGAATCTGCTGGTCGTGCGGCGCACGGTATGGGCTGAACTCGTTGAGCAGAGGCCCCATTACGGAGCCAAGCCCTCCCCGTTGACGCACTATGGGGACTCCGTACGCCAGGAACGGATCGGCATGCTGGTCGACGATCGCGAAGACAAGTGGTGGCGCATCTATCCTGGCCAGGACCTTGCGGTCGTCGAATCGGATGTCCTCTCGAATCTGACCGAACATGGTCTGCCGTGGCTCAGGTCGCAGGTCTCATCGTCGTAGGTTTGCCCGGGAGCCGGTCGATCTGTGCACTGGAGGCACGACCGAATCCGGCCTGCCCTGCACAATCTGACCGTCGACCAGAGGTGCCGGCGCCCGCAAGCCGGTCGCTCCAGCGACGCGTCCGGCTGCCGCTGAAAGCGTTGTCGGTTCCCCGGAGTGGGACCGGCCACTGATCAGTCGCTGGCCGATGATTTCGGCGCGAGTGCGGACAGCATGCTCGTCAGCGAACCGATCTCGACGGTACGCGGATCCGCAGTGAAGTCGTGTTCGGTGTGGAGGTCGTAGTAGGCGTGCAGCAATGTGCTCTCGATCACCTCGTCGATCCGAGAGTGCCGCACCGCCTCCTGGAGGCTGACATGCGCGCCCTCTGCCTCCAGGTCGGTGGCGGCGATGTCGACGAAACCGACCGAGAGGATCTCGCGCGAGTCGTCGACGGAGACGGCGTTGAACACCCGAGCCGGGACGCCGAAGCCTTTGTCGGCCTCCCACGCGCTGATGAAGTCGTCGAAGGTCGCGCCGTCGCGCAGGCGGCGACGAAAGATCGCGATGATCACGGCCCCGAGAGTACCGCTGACGTTGATCGGCGCACCATTCCCGGTCGATCTGTGCACTGGAGGCACGACTGGATCCGGCCTGCCCTGCACAATCCGACCGTCGACCAGAGGTGCCGGCGCCCGCATGACGGTCGTCCACCGAGACCACGTCCCGTGCGCCGCCTGCGGCGCGGCATCCGGTCAGGCACCGTCGCGGCAGCGCCGTCGCGCAGGCGGCGACGAAAGACGCGATGAGGGGGCCATCACTGCAGCAGCTCGGCGGGCCGCGCGCGCCCGCCGGCGAAGACCGTCGGCCAGCGAGGGTCGACGGTGAGCACCTCGATCCCGTCGGCGCCGAGGAGCACGGTGTCCTCGACCTTCGCGCCGGGCGCGGTCGGGTTCCACGCGAACGGCTGGCCGAGCTGCACGACGTCGGGAAGGCCGGGCACGGCGCGCGGGTCGCGGCCGGCGTAGCCGGCTGCGCCGCCCTGGTGGTGCCGCGTCCATTCGTGCGGGTCGAAGCCGTGCGACGCGTAGGCGGCGGTGCCGGTCGCGAAGACGTCGGCGAGGCGCGCGCCGGGCACGGTGGCGTCGAGGAACGCGGCCTCGACGTCGAGGATGCGGCGCGCGGCATCCGTCTCGGCGGGGTCGGCGTCGCCGAAGCGCACCCATCGGGTCGCATCGGCGATGAGGCCGTGGCGGCGACCGCAGACGACGAGCATGGCGCGGTCGCCGAGGGGTGCGTCGGTGGGCAGCGGATGCCGGTGGGCGAGCCGGGATCGTCCGGCGACGAGCGTCACGAGCGGGTCGATCCCGCGCGCGGCGAGGTCGCCCGACAGGCGCGCGGCCACGGCGCGCTCGGAGTCGGCGGGCGACGCGGCGAGCGCGGCATCCGTCATCACCTCGGCGACGTCGCGGCAGAGGGCGCGATACCGCGCGAGCTCGGCCGGCAGGAGCGCGGCGCGGGCTGCGCGCAGGTCGACTGCGGCATCCGCTTCGTCGATGGCGTCGAGGCCGGCCGGCACGAGCGGGTCGTGCCACGGCACGCGGACGACCTCGAGGTCGGACGCATCGCCGAGTTCCTCGGCCATCAGGCGGTCGGCCTCGTTCGAGAACACGTGCAGCACGTCGCCGCTCGGACGGACGACGACCGCGACGACCGGGTCACCCGCGAGCGACACGTGCGTGCGCGCGCCGTCGAGGTACCACGCGAGCGCGGTGTGCGAGCGGAGCAGGAGCGCCGAGGCGCCGCGCCGCTCGAGCAGGTCGAGCACGCGGGCGCGCTTGGCCGGGCGGTCCGCTCCGAGCAGGGATGCCGCTGGCGCGAGCGCGCTCACGCCGACGCCCCGACCGTCGCGGGGGCCGCCGTGCTCTCTCGGGCCTCGAGTCGGGGCCGGTAGAGCACGGTGTGCTCGACGGGGCCACCGCCGATGAGGGTGCGGAGCCGAGCCCAGGCCTGCGCGCCGATCTCGGTGCGCGGCACCGACATGCTCGTGAGCCGCGGCGTCGCGTAGCGGGCCATGGGCACGTCGTCGAAGCCCGCGACGGAGAGCTCCCTCGGCACGTCGATGCCGAGTTCGCGGAGCCGGGCGAGCAGGCCGAGCGCGACGAGGTCGTTGAACGCGATGACGGCGGTGGCGCCATCCCGATGCGCCTCGACGACGGCGGCCGCGACCGCCTCGCCGTCCTCGGGTCGTGATCCGCCCGGGATGCGGTCGATCCGCACCGACGGATGCATCGCCAGGGCCTCCTCGACCCCGCGCAGCCGCTCGGCGTTCGACGCGCTCGTCTCCGGGCCGCTGACGTACGCGAGGTGGCGATGGCCCAGCCCGACGAGGTGGTCGACGAGGTCGCGGATGCCCCGGACGTAGTCGACGCCCACGATCGGCACCTCGATGTCGGGCAGCTGGCGGTTCACGACGAGGACGGGCGCGACGCGCTCGACGAGCCGACGCAGCTTCGCCTCGGGCATGCGCGGTGCGCAGAGCACGAGCGCGTCGCAGCGCTGGCGCGCCTCGATCGCGATCGCCTCCTCGTCGTCGGCACGCTCGGCGGTGTCGGCGACGAGCACCCGGTAGCCGTCATCGGCCGCCGCGAGGCTGAGTCCCTTGAGGATGCCCTGGAACAGCGGGTTCTCGAGGTCGGGCACGACCATCGCGACGGTCGCGTTCCGGCCGCTGACGAGGCTGCGCGCGACGAGGCTCGGGGCGTAGCCGAGCGTCGCGATCGACGCCTGCACCCTGCGCACGATCTCGGGGTCGACGGTGGCCCGCCCGTTGAGCACTCGGGACACCGACGCCGGTGAGACGCCGGCGTGGGCCGCGACGTCGGAGATCGTCACGCCCCTGCTTCGGTCGCCCATGCGTCCCCTTCCGGATGCCGCGGCGCGCGGTGCGCGTCGTCGCCGTGCCGCGCGTCGGCCGGTCGCGGCCCCGCGCGCTCCCCGAACGCCGAGGCGCGCCGGGAAATCGGTTCCTCAGTGTAGCGCCCGGGTTGCCGGTGTCGGCTTGCCTCGCCTAGGCTCGTTCTGAGAAATCGCTTTCTCGTTTCCGTCCCAGCGAACAAGGAGCATCGATGCGCGTCGTCGTCACCGGGTCGTCCGGCCGCCTGGGGCGCTCGCTCGCGACCGGGCTCGCGGCGCGCGGCCACGAGGTCATCGGCCTCGACCGCGCCCCGGCGTCGCTCGTCGGCGTCGACGAGCGAACGGTCGACCTCGCCGCACCCGGTGCCGCCGGTCACGCACTCGACGACCTCCGCCCCGACGCGCTCGTGCACCTCGCCGGCATCGCCGTGCCGTTCAGCGCGCCCGAGCGCGACATCCTTCTCACCAACACCGCGCTCGCGCACGACGTGCTCGCGGCCGCGGCATCCGCCGGGGTCGGACGCGTGCTCGCGGCGTCGAGCCCGACGCCCGTCGGGTACTCCTCCCCCGCGTGGCGCGCCACCGCGGTGCCCATCGACGAGACGCATCCGCTCGCGCCGGCGAACGCGTACGCCCTCTCGAAGGTCGTCATCGAGGAGACGGTGCGGATGTTCGCGCGCACCGCACCCGGCGCGTTCGGGTTCTTCCGCCCCTGCTACGTGATCTCGCCCGAGGAATGGGCGGGCGCGCCGACCCAGCAGGGACACACCGTCGCCGAGCGGCTCGCCGACCCGGCCCTCGCGGCGGTGAGCCTGTTCAACTACATCGACGCGCGCGACGTCGCCGGCTTCGTCGACGCCTGGCTCACGGCCCCCGTCGACGCGGTCGACGGCGAGGGCTTCTTCGTCGGCGCGGCCGACGCGCTCGCCGAACGGCCGGTCGCCGAGTTGTGGCGCGAGGTCGCGCCCGCCCTCGGCCCTGCCGCCGACGAGCTCACGGGCACCGCCCCCGTCTTCTCGATCGCGAAGGCGCGAGACCGCCTCGGCTGGTCGCCGAGCCGCGACTGGCGCACCGAACTCGCCGCAGCCGCGGCATCCGCACCAGCCGCTTCCGCCCCCGCATCATCCGCCACCACCATCGGAACGAGGACCGCATGACCGCCGCCACCCGACGCCTCGACTTCGACGGGGTGCTCTTCTTCCCCGTCACCCCGTTCGACGCCGACGGCCGCGTCGACCTCGACGTGCTCGGCGAGCACCTCGAGACGCGCCTGCCGTTCGGCCCCGGCGGCGTGTTCCCGGCCTGCGGCACGGGCGAGTTCCACGCGCTGTCGGCGCGCGAGGCGATCGACGTCGTCCGCACGAGCGTCGACGTCGTGGCGGGTCGCGTGCCCGTGATCGCCGGCGCCGGCGGGCCGCTCGGTCACGCGATCGAGCTCGCGCGCGGCGCCGCGGAGGCCGGCGCCGACGGCCTGCTGCTCCTGCCGCCGTACCTCGTGTCGGGCACGACCGACGGGCTCGTCGCCTGGGTCGAGGCGGTCGCCGCGGCATCCGACCTGCCCATCGTCGTCTACCACCGCGGCACGGCCCGCTACACGGCCGACGCCGTCACGCGGCTGGCGGCGAACCCCAAGGTCGTCGGCTTCAAGGACGGCACGGGCGACATCGGCCTCGCGCAGGAGATCGTGGTCGCCGCCGAGGCCGCCGGCCGCGACGACTGGGCGTTCTTCAACGGCCTGCTCACCGCCGAGCTCAGCCAGGGCGCGTACCGCGGCATCGGCATCCCGCTGTATTCGTCCGCCGCGTTCGCGATGATCCCCGAGCTCGCGGCGCTGCACTACCGGGCCTACGTCGACGGCGACGAGACGACGCGGATGTCGCTGCTGCGCGAGTTCTACACGCCCCTCGTGCGCCTCCGCGACGAGACACCGGGCTTCGGGGTGTCGCTCATCAAGGCGGGGCTCCGCCTGCGCGGCCTGCCGGTCGGGTCGGTGCGCCCGCCGCTCGTCGACCCGACGCCCGAGCAGGAGCAGCGGCTCGCGGCGATCCTCGACTGCGGCCTCGCGCTCGTCGAACTCGGCGGGACGCGCCCGGCGACGTCGGCCTGCCCGACGACGGCGCCGGCGGATGCGGCTGGGGCCGCGTCGCGGTGACCGCCGCCATCGCGCGCATCGCGACGCGCCCGATCCGCATCCCGCTGCTCCGGCCGTGGGGGCCCGACGTCCGCGACCTCTCGGTCATCGAGGTCGAGGTCGAGGACTCCGGAGGCGCCGTCGGCTGGGGCTTCTCGTGGACGCCGACGATCGGCGCCGCCGCGGTGCGGGCCCATCTCGACCGCGACATCTCCGACTTCGCGCTCGGGCGCGAGGCCGAGGCATCCGCGCTCTGGGAGCCGCTCTGGGCGCACCTGCACGAGGGCGGCAGCGGCGGCATCACGACGATCGCCATGGCCGGGCTCGACCTCGCGCTGTGGGACCTCGCCGCGCGTCGCGCCGGCGTCGGCGTCACCGACCTCATCGGCCGCCGCCACGAGGCCGCGACCGTGTACGGCAGCGGCGTGAACCTGCACTACTCCCTCGACGAGCTGGTCGCACAGGCCGAACGCTGGGTCGAGGCCGGCTTCGACGCCGTGAAGGTCAAGGTCGGCAGCCCCGACCTCGCGCGCGACGTCGAGCGGATCGCCGCGGTGCGCGAGGTGCTCGGGCCCGAACGCGGGCTCATGATCGACGCGAACCAGCGCTGGCGCCTCGAGCACGCCGAACGCGCGATCGGCGAGCTGGCCGCATTCGACCTCGCGTGGATCGAGGAGCCGCTCCGCGCCGACGACCTGCACGGGCACATCGAGCTGCGGCGCCGCATCGAGGTGCCCGTCGCGCTCGGCGAGAACCTGCACACCCGATACCGGTTCGCCGAGTTCATCGATGCCGGTGCGGTCGACCTCGTGCAGCCCAACGCGGTGCGCGTCGGCGGGATCACGCCGTTCCTGGGCATCGCCGACCTCGCCGCCGACCGCGGCGTCGGCCTCGCCCCGCACCTGCTGCTCGAGCTCTCCGCGCAGCTCGCGCTCGCCCTCCCCGGCGAGCCCCTGGTCGAGTCCGTCGAAGATGCGTCGTTCGCGGCGCTCGGCGCACTCGCCGCGCCGTCGCCCGTCGCGGTCTCGGGCGCCACGGTGTCCACGACGGGGCAGCCGGGGCTCGGCGTACGCTTCTCGAACGAGCTGACGGATGCCGCGGCATCCGTCCCACCCACGGAGGACCGATGACCGACACCGCCGCATCCGAACGCGCCACCGCCGCCCCCGCGACGACCGGTGACACCACGCGCGAGGAGCTCGACGCGGTCGCCGCCGCGGCGCGGCACGCGTTCGCGGTCACGGTCGCCTCGACCGCCGCCGAGCGTGCGGCGTGGCTCCGCGCCGCGGCCGACGCCCTCGACGCCGCGCGCGACGAGCTCGTGCCGATCGCCGACGAGGAGACGCACCTCGGCGCCGCGCGCCTGAACGGCGAGGTCGCCCGCACGACCGCGCAGCTGCGCCTCTTCGCCGACGCGATCCTCGAGGGGTCGTACCTCGAGGCCACCGTCGACCACCCCGACGCCACGACGATCCCCCCACGCCCCGACCTGCGTCGCATGCTGCGCCCGCTCGGGCCGGTCGCCGTGTTCGGCGCGTCGAACTTCCCGTTCGCCTTCTCGGTCGCGGGCGGCGACACCGCGTCGGCGCTCGCGGCCGGCTGCCCCGTCATCGTGAAGGGCCACCCCGCGCACCCGCGCCTGTCGGCGCGCACCGCTGAGGTCGTCGGCGCCGCGCTCGCCGCCGCGGGCGCCCCCGAGGGCGTCTTCGCGCACGTCACCGGGCACGAGACCGGCGTCGCGCTCGTGCAGCACCCCGAGATCCGGGCCGTCGGCTTCACCGGGTCGCTCGGCGGCGGGCGGGCGCTCTTCGACCTCGCGCAGCAGCGCCCCGACCCCATCCCGTTCTACGGCGAGCTCAGCGCCGTGAACCCCGTGCTCATCACGCCCGCCGCGATCGCCGCCCGCGCCGACGAGCTCGCCGCGGGCCTCGCCGCGTCGTTCACCCTCGGCGCCGGCCAGTTCTGCACGAACCCCGGGGTCGTGCTCGTGCCCGCCGGATCCGGCTTCGGCGAGCGCGTCGCGGCGGCGCTCGCCGCGGCGTCCGCCGGCGCGGTCTTCATGCTCACCGACGGCATCGCCGGGGCCTTCGCATCGGGCGTCGCGCGACTCGCGGGTCACGACGGCGTCGACGTCGTCGCGGGCGACCCGGCGGCGCAGTCGGCCGGCACCGGCTCGCCCGTCGTGCTCCGCACCACGACTGCCGCCGTGATCGCCGACCCCGCCGCGCTGCTGCACGAGTGCTTCGGGCCGTCGACGCTGGTCGTCGAGTACGCGGACGTCGCGGACGCGCTCGCCGCCGTCCGGGCCGTGGGCGGCAGCCTCACCGCGACCGTCCACGCCGAGCCGGGCGAGGAGCTCGGCCCGATCGTCGACGTGCTGTCGGAGATCGCCGGCCGCGTGCTCTTCGCGGGCTGGCCGACGGGTGTCGCCGTCAGCTGGGCTCAGCAGCACGGGGGACCGTGGCCGTCGACCACGTCGATCCACACGTCGGTCGGCGTCACCGCGATGCGGCGGTTCCTCAGGCCCATCGCGTTCCAGGACGCGCCGGATGCCGCCCTGCCGCCGGAGCTCCGCGACGGGAACCCGCTCGGGATCCCGCGCCGCATCGACGGGGCCCTCGTGCTGCCGGCGGGCGCCGCGGGGCACCGCCCGGCCGCCGGCTGAGCCGCCGCGTGGGCGTCGCCTCCTACCTCGTCGCCGCCACGCCGCCGCGGCTCGCGGTCGGCGGGATCACGATCGCGATCCCGGTGCTCGCCGTCGAGCAGGGCGTGGGCGTCGCCGTCGGCGGCCTCCTCGCCTCCGCCGCGCTCGGCCCGAGCATCGTCGCGGCGCCGATCGCCGGCGCGATGCTCGACCGAAGCCGCCGTCCGGGCGTGCTCGTGGCCGGCGCCGGGCTGGTCATCGCGGCGGCGTACGCCTTCGCGGCGTTCCTCGGGCCCATGCCCGCGTGGGCGATCGCGATCGCGCTCGTCGCGGCGGGCACGGTCACCCCGTTCGTCTTCGGCGGGCTGTCGAGCTTCGTGACCGAGGGCATCCCCGACGAGCGCCGCGCGTACGCGATCGACGCGCTCGCATACAACCTCGGGGCCGTCGCCGGTCCGGCCGCCGTCGCCGCGGCCGCGGCGCTCGGATCGGCGCGCATCGCGACGATCGCGATGGCGGCGAGCGCACTCGTCGGCGCGATCGGCACGGTCCCGCTGCGGCTGCATCCGGCCTCGGCGTCCCCCGACGACCGCCCCTCGTTCCTCGGCACGATCGCCGCCGGGTTCCGCCACATCGCGACGCACCGTCCGCTCGCGGTCATCACCTGGAGCGGCACGCTCAGCCAGTTCGGTTCGGGCGGCCTCGCGATCGCCGCGGTCGCGCTCTCGGTCGCCCGCTCGGGCGACGCGGGCGAGGGCGCGATCATCGTCACGTCGTTCGCGATCGGCGGGCTCGTCGGCGCACTGTGGAACTCCCGCCGGCCGCCGCGTCGCTCGCCCGAATGGGTCATGGGGTGGGGCTTCGCCGCGACGGGGCTCTGCACCGTCGTCGCCGCATTCGACCTCGGCCCGGCCTGGGCGATCGCCGCGATCGGCGCGTCGGGCCTCTTCACGGCGCCGAGCGCGGCCGCGATGCTGCTCATCCGCAAGCAGCAGAGCCCGCCGGCGCTGCGCTCGCAGGTCTTCACGGTCGGCGCGGGCCTGCGCGCGGCGGCCGCCGCCGCGGGCGCCGCCGTCGCCGGTCTCGCCGCCGGCGTGGGCGCCGAGGCGCTCATCGTCGCGATCGGGGTCGTCTGGATCGCATCCGGTGCGATGCTGCTCGCCTACCCGACGCACGCCGCCGCCATCGACGGCAGCTGATCGATCGCCTACTCCGCGACGTTGGTGAAGATCACGTCCTCGTACTCGAACGACGGCGCCGTCTGCATCGTGAGCGAGCCCGGGTCGGCGACCGACCATGCCTCGTTCCAGGTGATCGACGAGCCGGGCAGGACCGCCGTGGTCGGCGGGATGCCGACCTGACCGCCCTCGGCGCCGACGTCGAAGATGCGCGTGGCCTCCACGCCGCCCGAGGAGAGCTGCGAGAACACGACGGGCTGCACGTTCTCGCCTGAGTCGTTCTGGATCGTCAGCGTGAAGACGATGTTCGCGGCCTGGTCGTCGCCGGCCGACAGGTCGGAGGGCGTGAACGGCTCGGGCGACGAGACCGTCATCGAGACGCCGTTGCTCCACACCATGGTCTCGCCGAACTCGAGCACCTGGCCCTCACCGGCCTCCTCGCCGGGCTCCTCGGTCGCCGGACCCGTCGGTTCGCCGAACTCCTCCTCGAGCTGCCGGTCGATCTCGTCCTGGATCACGCCCGAGTCGACGATCTGGCCGAACACGCCGAGCGCGACGACCGCGAACACGATGGTCCCGATGATGCCGCCCACGACCGAGAGGATGAGGCCCGTGATCGCGGGCCACTTCCGGCCCTTGAGGAAGAGCGCGACGATCGCGAGCACGAACGCGATCGGCAGCAGGATGAGCCCCACGACCTGCACGAACGGGATGCACGCGAACACGAACCCGATCGCGGCGATCACCAGTGCGACGATGCCGAGGACGTTCGTGCCGCCCGGCTCGGGCGGAGCACCGGGGGCGCCCGGGGCGCCGCCGTACGGGGCGTACCCCGTGTAGCCCGCGGGCGGCGCGGCGCCGGACCCGGCCGGTCCGGTCGTCGGCAGGCCCGCGAAGGGCGTCGTGTCGGCGTACGGCGACGAGCCGGGCTCCGCGTCACCGCCGACCGCGGCCGTGTCGTACGGCCGCGTCGCATCCTGTGCGGTGGGCAGCGGTGCCGTGTGCTCGGTCCACTGCGTGCCGTCCCAGTACCGCTGCTGTCCGCGCCCGTCGTCGTACCAGCCCGGAGGCGCGCTCGTCGGATCGCTCATGGTCGCGATGATCGCAGCAGCCCGGGGCATCCGCTCGGGTACTAAGCCCCACGGGCGACACAGCGCTCGAGCGATCGGCGAGCGGATGCCGCGGGCGGCTCAGACGCCCAGGTCGAGGTCCGCGATCCGCACCGGCGCGCCGGTCTCGAGCGACCGGTTCCCGGCGATGCCGACCGAGACCGCCCGCACGCCGTCGGCGTAGCCGGCGACGCGGCCGAGGGGCGCGTCATCCGTCACCCGGTCGAACAGGTGCTGCAGCAGGTAGGCGTCGCCGCCGCCGTGGCTGCCGATCCCCTCGGGGATGGGCACGACCTGCGCGCCCTCCCAGTGCCGCTGCACCACGAGCCGCTCGCTGTCGGGGCGGACCTCGTCGACGGGCGAGTGGTCGGGGTGCATGCTCGGGTCGACGACCACCCGGCCGTCCTCCCCGATGAGGACGGCGCCGCGCTCCACGACTTCGAGCTCAGCGCGCCCTTCGGTGCCGTCGACCGTGACGCGGTAGCCCTCCCAAGGGGCGTGCGCGTTGAGCGAGTAGCTGAGCGTCGCGCCCGAGTCGTAGTCCACGAGGGCGGCGAGGTTGTCCTCGATCGTGATGCCCTCGTCGAACACGTCGCGGTCGCGCAGGTAGCCGTCGTGGTGCTCCTGGTCGAGGTAGAGCTCCTTCAGGCGCGCGTCCGCGGCGAGGTCGAGCGAGAACGGCCCGCCGGCTTCGCCCGCACCCGTTCCGCGGGACGGGCGCTCGCCGAGCCCGCGCGACACGGCGTTCTCAGCGCCGTAGAAGCGGAGCCCGCCGCTCGCGAAGACCCGAACCGGCGCGGCGCCGATCCACCAGTTCACGAGGTCGAAGTGATGCGAGGCCTTGTGGATGAACAGCCCGCCCGAGTTGGCCTTGTCGCGGTGCCAGCGACGGAAGTAGTCGGCGCCGTGCACCGTGTCGAGCGCCCACTCGAAGTGCACGCTCGTGACCCGCCCGATGCGCCCCTCGGCGATGACGCGTCGGAGCGTCGAGTTGCGCGGGCTGTAGCGGTAGTTGAACGTCGTGATGACCTCGCGACCGGTCTCGGCGATGGCGGCGCCGATGCGCCGCACGCTCTCGGCGTCGATCGTGAGCGGCTTCTCGACGACGACGTCGGCGCCGGCGCGCAGCGCGCGCACGATGAACTCCGCGTGCGTGAAGTCTGGCGTCGTGATGACGACCCGGTCGAGGCGCTCGTCGGCGATCATCGCCTCGAGGTCGTCCACGCCGTAGCGGGCGGGCGACGGATGCCCCGCCCCGACGACCTCGCGCTCGTACACGTCGAGCCGGCCCGGGTTCACGTCGGACCACGCGACGAGCTCGGCGACCTCGGGCACGCGCTCGGCGCCGAGCACGGTGCCGCTCATCGCCCCGATGTACATCCCGGCCCGGCTGCCCGCGCCGATGAGTCCGTACCGTTCCCGCTGCGCCATCGCTGCTCCACTCACTGGTCCTGCCTTCCGGATGCCGCGTGGTCGGCGCGAACACGTCGGGAAAGCGCTATCTCACTACGGTAGCATTGCGTCATCGGGGCACCCCGCTGCCGCGACATCCGCGGCAACCGTCGCCCTCGGCGATAGCATGGGGCGCCTGCCAGAGCCTCGCGAGAGTGACTCACGGATACGGAGGACGCATGACCGACGACGCCGTCGAGACCCGGCGCACCGCCCCCGCGACCCTGCACGACGTCGCCCGCGAGGCCGGCGTGTCCCTGGCCACCGCCTCGCGCTCGCTCAACGGCAGCACGCGCAAGGTCAACGAGGAGTACCGCCAGCGCGTGCTCGCGGCCGCGGCGAAGCTGAACTACTCCCCCAACCTCTCCGCCCAGGCGGTCGCCCGCGGCACCACCACGACCGTCGCCCTCCTCGTCGCCGACATCGCCGACCCGTACTTCTCGCAGATGGCCGCCGGCGTCGTCCGCGAGGCCGACCGCGAACGGCTCATCGTCACCATGGCCGCGACCGAGCGCGACACCGAGCGCGAGCTCGACCTCGTCCGCACGCTCCGCGGCCAGCGTCCCCGCGTCATGATCCTCGCCGCGTCGCGCCGTGAGGGCGACCCGAACAACGACGCGCTCGAGGCCGAGCTGCAGGCGTTCGAGTCCAACGGCGGACGGGTCGCGTTCGTCAGCAGCGCCGCCGGGGCGTTCCGCGCCGTGCAGCTCGACAACCGCGCCGGCGCCGAGGCCCTCGCACGCGAGCTCATCGACCTGGGCTATCGACGGTTCGCCGCGGTCACGGGCGCCGAGGGCATTCGCACGGCCGACGAGCGCCTCGCCGGCTTCCGCGCCGGGCTCGAGGCGGGCGGCGGCACGCTCGACCGCATCGTGCGGCCGGCGTTCACGCGCGACGGCGGGTACGAGGGCATGGCGCAGCTCATCGAGGAGGGCCTCGACGGCGTCGAGCTCGTCTTCGCCGGCAACGACGTCATGGCCGTCGGCGCGATGTCCGCCATCCGCGACGCGGGCCTCACCCCCGGCACGGATGTCGCGGTCGCCGGCTTCGACGACGTGCCCACGGTACGCGACGTCACCCCGCCGCTCACGACCGTCCGGATCCCGCTCGAGGAGGTCGGTCGCCGCGCCCTCCGCCTCGCGCTCGACGACGCCGACGCGATCGACGACACCCCGGTGCACACCGAGGTCGTGATCCGCGACTCGACGCCGCGCCGCGGCTGATTCCGGGCCTGCACGGCCGAGAACGCAGGACGAGGCGCCCGACGCCCCCGCCTGCGGCGCCAAGATCCACGTCATCCTGCGAACTCCGCGCCGCTCCCTGCCATCCACCGCTCCGTGCCATCCACCGCACCGTGCCATCCGCCTCACAGAGCCCGCTCGCACAGCCCCGAAAACAGGATGAGGCGCACCATGCCCCGGTCCTCAGGGCCATGAGCCGCCTCGTCCTGCGAACTCGACGGAGCCAGCCGCCATCGGCCCGACCGAGCCGACCCGGCACATGCCCAACGCAGGTTGAGCCGCGCGATGACCCGACCTCCGCCGCCATGAGCCGTCCCATCCTGCGAACTCGAGGGGTGCGCGCCACCAGGCCGGGCAGCCGGCCGGCCCGCGCACCGGGTGTTGCGCGAACCGCGCACCGTGCCATACACTCGGGTAAACGCTTTCCCGCAGCGACGCGGCGGCCGGACCCCAGTCACGGCCCGTCGCCCGCTCCCGGCACCGAAGAGGAACCACCGTGGCAGACGCGACGACCCCGCAGACCATCGGCATCATCATGAACGGCGTCTCCGGCCGCATGGGATACCGCCAGCACCTCGTGCGCTCGATCCTCGCGATCCGCGAGCAGGGCGGCGTGCTCCTCGCCGACGGCGAGACCCGCGTGCAGGTCGAGCCGATCCTGGTCGGCCGCAGCGAGAAGAAGCTCGCCGAGCTCGCCGCGAAGCACGGCATCGAGCACTACTCGACCGACCTCGACGCCGTGCTCGCCGACGACCGCTGGCCGATCTACGCCGACTTCCTCGTGACGAAGGCCCGCGCCGCCGCGATCACGAAGGCCATCGCGGCCGGCAAGGCGATCTATACCGAGAAGCCGACCGCCGAGAGCTACGCCGAGGCCCTCGAGCTCGCGCGCCTCGCAGCGGACGCCGGTGTCAAGAACGGCGTCGTGCACGACAAGCTCTACCTGCCCGGCCTGCGCAAGCTCAAGCGCCTCGTCGACTCCGGCTTCTTCGGCAAGATCCTCAGCGTCCGGGGCGAGTTCGGCTACTGGGTGTTCGAGGGCGACTGGCACCCGTCGCAGCGCCCGAGCTGGAACTACCGGGCCGAGGACGGCGGCGGCATCGTCGTCGACATGTTCCCGCACTGGAACTACGTGCTCGAGAACACCTTCGGCCGCGTCGAGTCCGTCTACGCGAAGGCCGTCACCGAGGTCGCCGAGCGCGTCGATGAGAAGGGCTCGCGGTACACCGCGACCGCCGATGACGCCGCGTACGCGATCTTCGAGCTCGAGGGCGGCGTGACCGCGCAGCTCAACTCCAGCTGGACGACGCGCGTCAATCGCGACGAGCTCGTCGAGTTCCAGGTCGACGGCACGCTCGGCTCCGCCGTCGTCGGCCTGTTCGGCTGCAAGATCCAGCCGCGCAACGCGACGCCGAAGCCGGTGTGGAACCCCGACCTCGCCGACGACCACGACTACGCGCAGGACTGGATCGAGGTGCCGACCACCGAGGAGTTCGAGAACGGCTTCAAGACCCAGTGGGAGGACTTCATCCGCCACGTCGTCGAGGACGCCCCGAACACGTACGACTTCCTCGCGGGTGCGCGCGGCATGCTCCTCGCCGAACTCGGCCTCGAGTCGTCGAGGACCGGGCGCCGCATCGACGTCCCCGAGGTCACGCTCGACTCGGGGGCAGAGACGGCGGATGCTGCGGCATCCGGCACCGACGAGACGAGCGAGCTGACGGGGGCGCGCTGACCATGACCACGCTGACCCTGCTGGGAGCGGATGGCGCGACCCGCGCCGCCCCGCTGAATCCGGCGCCCGCCTTCGCGAAGCCCCGGCGCCCGCTCGAGTCGCGCGTCGCCTACGCGGCCGCGCACGTCGTGCCGAAGGCGCACGCCGACAACACGCCGGGTCAGCCGGCCGAGATCGACTGGGACACGACGCTCGCCTTCCGCCACCACGTCTGGTCGTGGGGCCTCGGCGTCGCCGACGCGATGGACACGGCCCAGCGCAACATGGGCCTCGATGCGGCGGCGACCCGCGAGCTCATCTCGCGCAGCGCCGCCGAGGCGGCGTCCGTCGGGGGCCGCGTGGTCGTCGGCGTCAACACCGACCACGTCGAGGACGAGCACATCTCGCTCGAGCAGGTGATCGACGCCTACGTCGAGCAGCTGCACCACGCCGAGGACGCGGGCGCCGGGGCCGTGCTCATGGCCAGCCGCCACCTCGCGCGCGTCGCGCAGAACGCCGACGACTACCGCCGCGTCTATCGCGAGGTGCTGTCGAAGGCCGGCGCGCCGGTCGTGCTCCACTGGCTCGGCACCGCCTTCGACCCGGCGCTCGAAGGCTACTTCGGGTCGACCGACACGGATGCCGCGGCCGCGACGCTCCTCCAGGTCATCGAGGCCAACCGCGACACGGTGCAGGGCGTGAAGATGAGCCTGCTCGACGCGGAGGCCGAGATCTCCGTGCGTCGTCGCCTCCCCGCGACGGCCCGCATGTTCACCGGCGACGACTTCCACTACGTCGGCCTCATCGAGGGCGACGAGCAGGGTCACTCCGACGCGCTGCTCGGCGCGTTCGCGGCGCTCGCGCCGAATGCCTCGGCCGCGATCCACGCGCTCGACCGCGACGACGTCGCCGAGTACCGCCGCATCCTGGGGCCGACCGAGGAGCTGTCGCGCCAGGTCTTCGCGGCCCCGACGTACTACTACAAGACGGGCGTCGCGTTCCTCGCCTGGCTGAACGGCCACCAGCCCGCATTCCAGATGGTCGGCGGCCTGCACGCCGCGCGGAGCTTGCCGCACCTCTCGCGCATCGTCGAGCTCGCGAACGGTTCGGGCGCGCTCGAGCGCCCCGAACTGGCGGCGGCGCGCTGGCACGAGCTGCTGACGATCAACGGCGTCGACACGACCCGGGCGGATGCCGCATCCGCGACGGCCGCGGGCGCGCCCGCCGTGGCGCCGTCCTCCGAGGCGGTCCCCGCATGAACGCGCACCCCCGCCTCTCGCTGAACCAGGCGACGATCAAGCACGCGTCGCTCCAGGAGGCGCTCGACGTCACCGCGGCGGGCGGCTACCAGGCGATCGGCCTGTGGCGCGAGCCCGTGGCCGAGGTCGGCCTCGCCGAGGCATCCGCTCGCCTCACCGACTCGGGGCTGCGCTTCACGAGCCTCTGCCGTGCGGGCTTCTTCACGATGCCCGAGGGCCCGGAGCGGCGCGCGTCGATCGACGACAACCGCCGCGCGATCGAGGAGACCGCGACGCTCGCCGCCGCGGGCGCACCCGGATCGACGGCCGTGCTCGTGCTCGTCGCGGGCGGCCTGCCGGCGGGCTCGACCGACCTCGTCGGCGCGCGCGCCCGCGTCGCCGGCGCCCTGGCCGAGCTGGTCCCGGATGCCGCCGCGGCGGGCGTCCAGCTCTCGATCGAGCCGCTGCATCCGATGTACGCCTCCGACCGCGCGGTCGTGTCGACGCTGAAGCAGGCGCTCGACCTCGCGGCGCCCTTCGCCCCCGAGACGGTGGGCGTCGAGGTCGACACGTTCCACCTCTGGTGGGACCCGGAGGTGCTCGACCAGGTCGCGCGCGCCGGCCGCGAGGGCCGCATCGCGAGCTACCAGGTGTGCGACTGGAACACCCCGCTGCCGGCCGACGTGCTGCTCTCGCGCCACTACCCGGGCGAGGGCGTGATCGACTTCGCGGCCTTCACCCGGGCTGTCGAGGCCACGGGCTACGACCGCGACATCGAGGTCGAGCTCTTCAACGCCGACATCTGGGCGACCCCGTACGCTGAGGTCGTCGCACGCACCGCGGCATCCTTCGACCGTGCCGTGGCGCCGTACCTCACCGCTGCGGACACCCCCGCCCCGACCCCCGCCCCCGCCGGCTGACGCCGGCCGCCCGCCCCCCACCGAGTCACCCCGACCGGTCGCCCGGCCCCGGACGCGAGCGATCGGGGTGACGCGTCTCCCCGGAACCGAACGCCCAGCACGCACCGAACCGCCGAACACGCAGAGAGAGCCGAGCACCGCGATGACGCAGACCGCCCGCATCACCGTCCACCCGTCGTTCGTCGTCGGCGAGATCGACCGCCGCATCTTCGGCTCGTTCGTCGAGCACCTCGGGCGCGCGGTCTACACGGGCGTGTTCGAGCCCGGGCACCCCGCCGCCGACGCCGACGGCTTCCGCGACGACGTGATCGCCCTCACGCGCGAGCTCGGCACGAGCCTCGTGCGCTACCCCGGCGGCAACTTCGTCTCGAACTACGTCTGGGAGGACGGCGTCGGTCCCGTCGAGGACCGCCCGACGCGGATCGACCTCGCGTGGCGCACGATCGAGCCCAACACGTTCGGCACCGACGAGTTCATGCGCTGGGCCCGGAAGGCGGGCGTCGAGCCGATGATGGCCGTGAACCTCGGCACGAGGGGGGCGGATGCCGCGGCGAACCTCGTCGAGTACTGCAACGTCCCCGGCGGCACCGCCTGGAGCGACCGGCGGCGCGCGAACGGCGCCGAGGAACCCTACGCCGTGAAGCTCTGGTGCCTCGGCAACGAGATGGACGGTCCGTGGCAGATCGGCCACAAGACCGCCGACGACTACGGCAAGCTCGCGAGCCAGGCCGCGCAGGCCATGCGGCGGGTCGACCCGTCGGTCGAGTTCGTGGTGTGCGGGTCGTCGAGCCGCGAGATGCCGACGTTCGGCGAGTGGGAGCGCGTCGTGCTCGAGCACACGTTCGAGGACGTCGACTACATCTCGGTGCACGCGTACTACCAGGAGCGCGACGGCGACCGGGCGTCGTTCCTCGGCTCCGCGGCATCCTTCGAGGCGTTCATGCACGAGGTCGTCGCGACGGCCGACGCCGTGGCGGCGCGCCGCCACTCGGCCAAGCGCCTGAAGCTCTCGGTCGACGAGTGGAACGTCTGGTACATCTCGGAGTTCCCGGGCGAGGACGACCTCGCCCTGCTCGAGCAGCCGCGGCTCATCGAGGACGTCTACTCGGGCCTCGACGCGGTGGTCGCCGGCGACCTGCTCGCGACCCTGATCCGCAACGCCGATCGGGTCGCCGTGGCGTGCCTCGCGCAGCTCGTGAACGTCATCGCGCCGATGCTCACGGAGCCCGGCGGCGACGCCTGGAAGCAGACCACGTTCCATCCGATCGCGCTCACGGCCGCGCACGCCACGGGCGTCGCGCTCGACGCGCGGGTCGACGGGCCGACCCTCGCGACCGACAGGCACGGCGAGGTCGCCGGCGTCTCCGCGACCGTGACGTGGGACGCGGTATCCGGTTCGCTCGTCGCGATCCTCGTGAACCGCACGGCCGAGCCGGTCGGCGCCGCGGTCGAGCACCTCGGGTTCGCCGACGTCGCCCTCGCCGAGGCATCCGTCGTCGTCGCCGACGACAACGCGCGCGGCGCCTCGTCGACGGATGCCGCGGCCGGCCTCGCCGCGCGCGGCGCCGCCGCCGCACCGCTCCCGCTCGAGGGCGTCGCGACCGTCGGCGACGTGACGACCGTGCCGCTGCCGCCGGAGTCGTGGGCGCTCGTGCGGCTCACGGCCCGGGTCGCGTAGCGGCTCCTCCACGCCCGCGCGCCTGCCGCAGTGCGGCCGTACCGCCGTCGGCGGACGGGCCGCCGCACGCTCCCGACGCCCCGCGAACGCCCCCGGCCCGCCGCTGCGCGGCACCGGGCCGCCGCTACGCCGACTGCACCCGATGCAGCTCGGCGTAGCGTCCGCCGCGCGCGACCAGCTCGTCGTGCGAGCCGACCTCGACGACCCGCCCGCGCTCGAGCACCACGATCCGGTCGGCCGAGCGGATCGTCGAGAGCCGGTGCGCGACGACGAGGGTGGTGCGCCCGCGCATGAGGCGGCCGAGCGCGTCGCGCACCTTCGCCTCCGAGGCGGGGTCCAGGGCGCTCGTCGCTTCGTCGAGGATCAGCACGCGCGGGTCGCGCACGAGCGCCCGTGCGATCGAGAGACGTTGCCGCTGGCCGCCGGAGAGTCGCGCGCCGCGTTCGCCGACGACGGTGTCCCAGCCGTCGGGCTGCGCGTCGACGATCTCGAGCGCGTTGGCGTCGCGCAGGGCCGCGAGCACCCGAGCGTCGGAGACCTCGCCGAGCCCGTAGACGATGTTGTCCCGGATCGTGCCCTCGAAGAGCACGGACTCCTGCGGCACGACCGAGACGAACCGGCGGAAGGTCCGGAGGTCCAGTTCCTCCATGTCGACGCCGTCGAGCAGCACGCGGCCGCGCGTGGGCCGCAGGAAGCCGAGCACCAGGTTCAGCAGCGTCGACTTGCCCGAGCCCGACGAGCCCACGAACGCGACGGTCTCCCCCGGGCGGACCTCGAGGTCGATCCCGTCGAGCGCGGGCGGCTCGCCGAACTCGTAGCGCACCTCGGCCTGGTCGAGGCGGATGCCGCCGACCACGTGCTCGACGGCGCGCTTGCCCTCGTTGAACTCGAGGTCGGGCTCCTGCAGCACCTCGGCGATCGACCGGATCGACTCGGTGCCGCGCGCGATGATCGGCAGCAGCATGAGCAGGCCGGTCGCCGCGGAGGTGAGCAGCGCGAAGTAGGAGCTCAGCAGCACGACCTGACCCGCGGTGATGGGCAGCCACCCGGCGATCGAGATCCAGGCGGCGAGCACGAGGCATCCGACGCCCAGCAGTTGCAGCGTGACCCACGACAGCGATGCGAAGCGGCCGTTCAGCAGGTCGAGCCGGAGCCCGGCCGAGCGCACCCCCTCGGCACCCGTCGCGACGCGGTCGACGGCGACGTGCTCGAGGCCGTGGGCGCGGGTGATCGGCAGCAGCGTCGCCATCTCGCCGACGCGCGCCGAGAACTGCTCGACCTCGAGCCGGAACCGCTCGTTGCGCACCCGGCTGCGCCGGTTCAGGATGGCGCGGAGCAGCACGGCCAGCGGGATGGCGAGCGCGTACACCGGCAGGAACTGCGGGACGTTGATCGCGGTCATCACGATCGCCCCGATGAGCACCATGGTCGCCGAGAGCAGCGGATGGGCCGCCTGCTGCAGCATGACCTCGATGTTCTCGACGTCGCGAACGACCTTCGTCTGCACGATCGCGGAGTCGGACCGCGTGTGGAACCCGATGGAGAGCGACTGCAGGCGGGCGGCGAGCGCGTTGCGGAGGTCGCGGCCGATGTCGCGGACGGCGCCCATGAAGAGCTTCGTGTACGTGACGTGGTTCGGGTAGTTCTGCAGGAGCGCGACGATCGCGATGCCCGCCCACAGTGCGAGTTCGCGGAGCGGCCCGCCGGCGACGACCACGTCGATGATCTCGGCGGTGACCACCGGCATGAGCCAGAGCGGTGTGTCCTTCAGGGCGAAGAAGAAGACGGATGCCGCGACCCGGCGGCGGTGCATTCCGAGCAGCCGCAGCACCGAACGTCCGGGTCGTCGCCCGTCGATGGCCCGTTCGATGTGGGAAAGCGCTTGCCCGTGCATTCCTCCATTGTGCCCTCGATGCGGACGGCCCGCTACGCCTCGGAACCGGCTGGGAGCGCTCTCTCCGACTCGTTCCGGGAGTGTCGCCGCGGCCGTCGTCGGCGGCGTGAGCCTCTTCGGCGGCCGCGGTCGCCTGCTCCACGCCGCGATCGGCGCCCTGGTGATCGCGGTCATCACGAACGGACTCGGGCTGCTGAACCTCGGAGCCGGCGTCAACCTCATGGTCACCGGCGGCGTCCTCATCCTCGCCGCCGCCGTCGACGCCGCGTCGCGAGTCCGCTACGGCGGGAGCCTCATGAGGACCTGAGGACGGGTTCCGGCGGTCCGGCCTCCTCAGCTCCGACCGAGCCGAGCCTCGATAGGCTGGATCGGTGTCGTTCGAACCTCGCTCCATCCCGGTCGATCCCGATGCCAAGGGCGCACTCGCGTCGAAGGGACTCGACTACCGCCTGATCGACCCCTCCGACAGCGCGGCGCTCGACGGCTGGATCGACGCCGACCACCGTGGCTTCCACCACGCCCGCCCGCGGGAGGTCACGCGCGAGTACGAGCGGCGCGTCATGGGCGAGCGCCGGCTGCACGGCGTCTTCGATCCCGGCGTGCCCGACCCGATCGTGCCGGTGGCCACGGTCTCGAGCTGGCCGACCGGGCTCAGCGTGCCGGGCGGCCGGAGCGTCGACGGCTGGGCGGTGAGCTCGGTCACGGTCTCCCCCACCCACCGGCGCCGCGGGATCGCTCGCGCCATGATGGAGGCCGAGCTCCGCTCCGCGAAGCGGGCCGGCGCCGCCGTGGCGATGCTGACCGTCACCGAGGCGACGATCTACGGCCGCTACGGGTACGCGCCTGCGGCGCGGGCCGCCACGATCGAGATCGACCGGCGCCGGGCGAAGTGGATCGGGCCGGCCGCGCCCGGTCGCGTGCACTTCGTCGAGCCGACGACGCTCCGCGATGCGGCCGCCGCGATCTCGCGTCGCGCCGTGGCCCGCACGCCGGGCGAGATCGACCGGTGGTCGGGGATCCTCGATCGGATGCTCGGCCTCGTCGACCCCGAGTCCGACGCGTCGCGTTCGCTGCGCGCGATCCGCTACGACGACGAGCACGGCCAGCCCCAGGGCTTCGCCGCCTTCCGAGTGACCCGTGAGCCGAACGAGCCCGGCTGGGCCGAGTTCGACGTGCTCGCTGCGGCGAGCGACGACGCGGAGCGCGCGCTCTGGCGCGTGCTCGTCGAGCAGGACTTCGTGTCCGGCATCCGCGGCAGGCTGCGATCCGTCGACGAGCCGATCGAGTGGCTCCTCGAGGACCCGAGGGCCGTGCGGGTGACCGAGGCGACCGATCACCTGTGGGTTCGCATCGTCGATGCGGCGGCGGCACTGGGCGCCCGGCGGTACGGCGCGGCCGGCGAGCTGGTGCTCGACATCGAGGATCCGCTCGGCTACGCCGCGGGCCGCTACAACCTGCTCGCCTCGGCCGACGGCCGGGCGGTCGTGCACGTCCCGCGCCCCGACGGGTCGACGGATGGCGCGGGCGGCGGCTCGACCACGTCCGCCGCGCCCAAGCGCGAACGCGCCCGTGCCCGGGCCGCGAGCGCCGAGGGTTCGGGGTCGCGTTCGGCTGCGCGCGCTGCCGAACCGCGATCGCTGAAGCTCGACGTGCGCGACCTCGCCTCGATCTACCTCGGCGGCGTCCGGCCCTCGGTCCTCGCGCGCGCGGGCCGGATCACGGCGTCGTCGAGCGGCGCGCTCGAGCTCGCCGACCGCATGTTCGCGTCGACGCGGGCACCGCACCTCAGCATCTGGTTCTGATCGCCCGGGCGGGCGAAGGCTCCGGCGACGTCGGGGCGCTCCGCGCCCCGGAGGTCAGGCGACGTCCTGCCGCGGGAAGATGACCTTCTCGACGATGATGATGAGCGACGCCGCGACCGGGATCGCGACGAGCGCGCCGAGCACGCCGCCGAGGGTGCCGCCCGCGACCGCCGCGATCACCACGAGCGCGCCCGGCACCGCGACGGCGCGGCTCATGATCCGCGGGCTCAGCACGTACGCCTCGAGCTGCATGTAGACGAGGTAGTAGATGGCCGCGGCGAGCCCCGTCGCCGGCGAGGCGGCGAGGCAGATCAGCGAGATGACGACCGCGCCCGAGAGGGTTCCGATGAGCGGGACGAGCGAGCCGAGGAAGGCGATGAAGGCGAGCAGGATCGGCGCCGGTGCGCCGATGATCGTCAGGAAGACGAGGCTCAGCACGCCGTTCACCGAGGCGAGGCTGATCTGCCCGATGACGTACCGGCCGACGGACCCGGTGATCTCCTGCGAGACGTCGACGAAGCCGTTGCGCGACGACGCGGGCACGAAACGGGCCGCGTAGCGCTTCATGGCATCGAGGGAGGCGAGGAAGTACAGGGTGAGGATCAGCACGATCGTCGCGCCGGTGAAGCCGCCGGCGATGCCGGCGCCGACTGCGAGGATACCGCCGGTGAGCGCGCCGATGTTCGCGGGGTCGGCGAGCCAGTCGCCGATCCCGGAGATCGAGTCGGCGAGCCAGGTGCTGCTGCCCGTGATCGCGCCGATCCAGGCGACGAGGTCGCTGTCCTGGAAGTCCGTGACGATCTGCTCCCAGTTGGTGACGACCTCGGTGATCTGGGTGATGACGATCGGCACGATGGTCGCGATCAGGCCGACGAAGAGGCCGATGACGAAGGCGAACACGATGAGGATCGCGACCCACCTCGGCATGCCGCGACGTTGGAGCCAGCTCACGATGGGGTCGAGGCCGAGCGCGAGGAAGAGCGCGAGCGCGATGTAGAGGATGACCGTGCTGAGCTGGCCGACGACGCCGCCGATGAACAGCGCGACGAGCACGCCGATCGCTCCGACGAAGCCGATCCGGAAGGCACGGACGCGCACCTCGGGGGCGCCCGGGTCCCGGTCCGCGGTCACCTCGGCCTGCACGGCCGGCTCGGGTTTCCGGACGGCTCCGGCGACACGTCTCCACATGGCTGCGACGCTACGCCCGCCGCCCGTGCGGGCAGGGTCGGCGCGCCGCGACCGTGCCCGCACCGAGCGGTGGCACGGCCCCGGCCGCTGGGATCCCGACCACCACTAGCCGATGAGCCCGGTGCTCGCCGCGATGCCGACGACGATCGCGATGCCCACACCGAGGATGCCGAGCACGATGCCGGCGATCCCCGCGTTCCGGCGCCGTCGATCGGTTGCGGAGACCGCGTCGCCGTTCGCGCGCGCCCACACCGGGACGCGCCCCTTGCGCACCTGCTTCTCGAGGATCATGAGGCGGATGATGTCGCGCATGGTGCTCGCGACGTCGTGCGCGTTCGGGCGGACGGCGGGGTCGTCCGCGGTCATCGCCCCGAGGATCGACCGCCACTCGGCGCTGAGGTCCTCGGGGATGGCGGGCGGGCGGTGCAGCCGCGCGAGGGCGGCCTCGATGGGCGTGCCCGTGTACTCGCGTTCGCCCTTCAGCGCCTCGAGGAGCACGAGGCCGAGCGAGTAGATGTCGGTCGCCGCGGTCACGTCCTCGCCGCGCGCCTGCTCGGGCGAGATGTACGCCGCGGTGCCCATGATGGTGCCGTGGCCGGTGAGCCTGGTGCCGTCGACGAACTGCGCGACGCCGAAGTCGGCGAGGCGGGTCATCAGCGTGTACCCGAAGGTGGGGATCTCGCTGACGAGGATGTTCTCGGGCTTGATGTCGCGGTGGATCACCCCGCGACCATGCACGTAGCTGAGCACGTCGGCGACCTGCGCGCCGATGTCGGCGACCTGTCGGGGCTTGAGCGGGCCCTCGGCGATGCGATGCGCGAGCGACAGGCCGTCGATGAGCTCCATCACGAGGTAGCGCCGCTCGATCCCGGCGTGGATGAGGCGGCCGGCGTCGTGGACCGGCACGAGTCCGACGTGGGTCAGGCCGCTCAGGAGGTTGATCTCCCGCTCGCGGCGCTGCTGGTCGGCGACCGTCTCCTCGCCGTCGCGGAAGAGCTTGACGGCCACGTGACGGCCGAGCTCGTTGTCACGGGCGCGGTAGACGTCGGCCATCCCGCCGGAGCCGATGTGCTCGAGGAACTCGTATCGGGGCAGCGGCTCGACGAGCGCCTCGGGTGCGGGCTGGGCGGCACCGTCGTATCCGGGGGCCGGAACGGGGCGCGGGGTCACCGCCGGCACCACGGGCATCGCGCTCGGGTCGGTCCGAAGGGCCGGGTCGGAGTACGGCGCCTGCGTCGGGTCCGTGACCGTCCCGGGATCCATGCGACGCGTCGGGTCGGTGCGTACGCCGACGCCGGGCATGCCGGCCGGCCCTGCACCGGGCGGAGCGGTGAGACCGTCATTGGGTGTCGACCCGTGCATCGGCGGCCTCTTCTCCTCGGCCATCGGCCGACTCTGTGCTGTGTGACTGCTGCGTGGCAGTTTCGCTAGTTTATCTAACTAGCATCTTGCCGGACAACTCCTTCCGAGAAGTATCAGCGACGGCATCTCGCGCAACAACTTCGGTCGACAGGCTTGACAGGACGCGGAATCTCCGAGTGGGTCGCGTCAGGAGCCCGTGGCGGTGCGGGCGGCGTCGATCGCGGTCACGGGCGCCGCAGGCGCCTCGTCGCCGGCTGCATCGCGGACGGAGTCGACCGCATCGCGCATCGAGTCGAGGAAGTCGAGGACCGCGACCGCCCGCTCCGGGTCGAGCCCCTCGGCGACCTCGATCATCCGACGGTGCATCTCGCCGAGCGTCGCCCGGACCTGGTCGTCGCTC
This sequence comes from Agromyces zhanjiangensis, assembly GCF_040496055.1. NCBI lineage: Bacteria > Bacillati > Actinomycetota > Actinomycetes > Micrococcales > Microbacteriaceae > Agromyces > Agromyces zhanjiangensis. Next base: position 239,242 of record NZ_JBEPKB010000001.1, read on the forward strand.
GCGATCGTGGGCGCGATGACGAGCGCGCGCCGATCGGTCGGGTGAGGCCGGCGTTCGACGTGCCCGCTGCGCACCAGTCGGTCGATGAGCACCGTCGTCGAGGCGGACGAGATCCCGAGGTGCGCGGCCAGGTCCTTGGGGCTCACGGACCGCCCCTCGCCCTCGCGCTTGAGCAGGTAGCGGATGGCGAGCAGGTCGGTCTCGCCCATCCGCATCGCCGATCGCGTTCGTCGTCGCATCGCCGCCTCGGCCGCGCGATAGTCGCGCAGCGCGTTCAGGACCGCGACCCCTCGCCGGGTGCGATCGGCGGAATACCAGTACCCCGAGGATCGCTCGTCAGACATCTAGCTGATACTACATGAACTCGTTACTAGACGGTCTAGCGAATGCCCGGCGGCGGAACGCAGCCCGGCATCACCCCACCATCAGAAGGAGTGCAGGTACACCCACGGCAGCCGATCCATCATCAGCCGGTGACGAGGACCGTCCGCGTCCGGCCCGTCATCGGGCACCGCGCGATGACCGCGGTCGTCGGTGTGGAAGTGCTCGTCCTCCTGCCAGAAGAGCGTCGTCCGGTCGTCGTCGAACCGCCCGACGTACGCGCGCAGCTCGTGCGCGTCGAGCATCGCGAGCGCCGCGTCGACGTCGCCCGCGCTCCGGAGCTCGTGCAGGGTCACCCAGGTCGGCGGGAACAGGGTCATCGCCCCGTCGGCGTGGTGCTCGAGCGCCTCGGTCGGCGTCAGCCACTCGACCCGGACGAGTTCGTCCGGCGCAGGCCGGACCTCGCCGACGGGCGCGCGGGCCGCGAAGAACCGCGTGCGCATCCGCTTCGGCACCCCCTTCGGCGGGTTCCAGAGCGCGAACTCCACGAGCTCGTCGACGGCGAGTTCGAGGCCGACCTCCTCGAAGGTCTCGCGCACGGCGGCCCGGCGCGCCGCGGACGAGGAGTCGATCGGATCGCCCGCGGCATCCTCCTCGTCGACGGCGCCGCCGGGGAAGACCCACGCCCCGGCGAAGGACCCCCGGTGCGGCCGTTCGCCGAGAAGCACCTCCACGCCGTGCGCGCCCTCGCGCAGGATCACCACGGTCGCCGCCGACCCGACGGTCGGCCGGCCATCGGAATCCACCTCGACGTGCATGCCGATCAGGATACGCCGGTGGCTACACTTCGGAACATGGCCGAGACCGCCGACGCTCCCCCGCTCCCCGACGGCGTGACCCTCGTCCGCGCACCCAATCCGGGGCCGATGACGCTCGACGGGACCAACTCGTGGGTGCTCCGCGCCGAGGGTGCGAGCGGCTCGGTCGTCGTCGATCCGGGGCCGACGGATGCCGCGCACCTCGCGCGCCTCGCCGACGGCGGGGTCGCCCTGGTGCTCATCACCCACCGCCATCCCGACCACACGGATGCGGTCGACCGGTTCGCGGAGCTCACGGGAGCGCCGGTGCGCGCGATCGACCCGGCGTGGTGCCGCGGCGCCGACCCCCTCGCCGACGGCGAGGTCATCCGAGCGGGCGGATTCCGGCTCGAGGTGCTCGCCACGCCGGGCCACACGTCGGACTCGATGTGCGTCGTCATCCGAGACGACGTCGACACGCCTCTCGGCGTCCTCACCGGCGACACGGTGCTCGGCCGCGGCACGACGATCATCGCGCACCCCGACGGCGCGCTCGGCCCCTACCTCGACTCGCTCGACCGCCTGCTCACGATCGGCATCGCCGCGGCCGGCACCTCGGGCCCCGTCGCAGTGCTCCCGGGGCACGGCCCGGTCCTCCCCGACCTCGCGGCGATCTGCGACGCCTACTTGGCGCACCGCGCCGAGCGACTCGACCAGGTGCGCGCAGCACTCGCCCGGCTCGGCCACGCCGCCAGTGCCGAGGCGGTCACCGACGTGGTCTACGCCGATGTCGACCCCGCTGTTCGCGGCGCCGCCGAGGCATCCGTCAGGGCGCAGCTCGACTACCTGCGCGGCGCCTGAGCCGAGCGCCCGACGGCGTCGGTCGCGGGCGTCAGTCGCGCGAGGCCGGCTCGAGCGCGGTGCCGGTGTCGTCGACGTACTGCTGGTGCAGGTGCACCGGATCGACCGGCTCCTCGCCCGCGCGCTTGCGCTTGCGCGCCGCCGCGGCGAGGTTCAGCGCCTCGACGAAGATCGCGAAGGCCATCGGCACGTAGATCAGCGCCTTGTCGATCTTGACGCCGAAGCCGTCGGCGACGAGGAACACGCCGATGAGCAGGAGGAACGACAGCGCCAGCATCTTGACGGTGGGGTGGCGGTTGACGAACGCGAAGATCCAGCGCGCGGCGAAGAGCATGATGCCGAACGAGAGCACCACGACCGTGATGATCACGATCATGTTCTCGGTCATGCCGACCGCGGTGATCACCGAGTCGAGCGAGAACACGATGTCGAGCGCCAGGATCTGCGCGATCACGGCGCCGAAGGTCGCGGTGCCCGCACCCGTCGTGTGCTCCTCGTCGCCCTCGAGCTTGTGGTGGATCTCGGTGACGGCCTTGTAGACCAGGAAGACGCCGCCCGCGATGAGGATCAGGTCGCGGCCCGAGAAGCCCATCCCCCAGAGGGTGAACAGGTCCTCCTTCAGCGTGATGATCCAGCCGGCCGCGAACACCAGCCCGATGCGCATCAGCATCGCGAGCGTGAGCCCGAGGTTCCGCGCCCGCGCCTGCTGCTCGACGGGCAGCTTCGCAGCGAGGATCGAGATGAAGATCACGTTGTCGACGCCGAGCACGACCTCGAGCACGAACAGGGTCAGGAACACGGCCAGCAGGTCGGGCGTGAACTCGAGGGAGAAGTCCATGCGCCCATTCTCCCCGACGCCCGGCCGAGTCCATGCCGGGAGGCGCATGGTGGGTCAGCCGGACACGTCCCGGTCGTCCTCGCCGGTCGCGTCGAGCGTGAGCGGCGGGATCGGGGTGCCGAGCGGATGCCGCACCCAGACCTGGCGCGTGCGGCGATGCTCCGCTCGCGTGCTGAACCGGTAGAGCTCGGTGCGGGCTCGCACCGAACGCGGCGGTGCGCCGCCGAACGGATCGTGCGCGAGCAGGCGCAGCGTCGCGGCATCCGCCTCGAGCAGTCGTTCGAGGAATCGCAGGAACCACGGCTCCTCGATGCGCCCGAGCGGCAGGAACCACATGAGCCAGTCGAGCCGCAGGTGGTACGGGGCGAACTGCCGCGGGATGCGGCGCGGATCCCCGGGCTTGCCCTTGAACGCGTACTCCCGCCATTCCGCCGCCGGGTCGCGCGGATCGTCGGCGGTGCCCTCGACGACGACCTCGACGCGCTGCCGGGTCACCGAACCGAACGCGCCGTATGCGTTGACCAGCATGTAGCGGTCGAAGCTGGCGTTCATCAGCTGCCGCTTCGAGACGAGGTTCATGAGCGGATGGCGGCTGAGCCAGAGGATGAGCGCGGTGACGAGCAGCACGATCACGATCCACCACGGCGGGCTCGCGGCATCCGTCGGCGTCTCGATCGCGTCGAGCGGCAGCCATGGGAGCAGCCACCGGACGACGCCGTCGCCGACCGCGCCGAAGGCGAGCACGATCGTGATCCAGTTGAGCCACGCGAAGTTGCCCGTGATCACGAGCCACAGCTGCGTTCCGATGATGACCGCCCCGGCGACCGTGCGCACGGGCTGCGGCGCGAACAGCAGGAAGGGCACGACGAGCTGCGCGGTGTGGTTCCCGACCACCTCGAGGCGGTGGAACCACTTCGGCAGGAGATGCGCCTGCCGGCTGAGCGGGCCGGGCATGGGCTGGGTCTCGTGGTGGTAGTAGAGCGCCGTGAGGTCGCGCCAGGCCCGGTCGCCGCGGATCTTGATCATGCCCGCGCCGAACTCGAGCCGGAACACGAGCCACCAGACGAGCACGATCGTCGGCAGCGGCGGCGCGACCTCGCGCGACCCGAGGAACGCGACGAGGAACCCGGCCTCGCAGAGCAGCATCTCCCATCCGAAGCCGTAGAACGTCTGTCCGACGCTCACGATCGAGAGGTACAGCGCCCACAGCGCGAGGAACGCGAGCATCGGCAGCCAGGGCGGGCCGAGCTGCGGCAGGCCGATGACGACGGATGCCGCGAGCACCATGCCGACGACGCAGACGACGACCAGGCGGGAATCGCGATACCCCCATCGCCGGAACAGCGTCGGACCGAGGAACCCGCGACGTCGCGTGCGCCCGAGGCGCCCGACCCGCTCGCCGGCACGCTCGGCGCGCTCGCGGATGCGCCGCTCGGCGTCGTCGACCGCGCGCAAGAGGCTCGGGACGGGCAGCAGGCCGCGCTCGCCGAGCAATGGGCGGAACTGGTTCAGCGTCGAGAGGAACGCGACGAGGAACAGCGACGCGATGCCGCGCTGGAGCACCTCGCGCGCGAGATCGGCGTCGCGGGCGTCGAACCAGGCGAACCAGGCTGGCCAGTCCACGTGGTCACGCTAACCCGCGCTCGGTGCGCTTCCCGGGTCGAACGGCCTCTCAGGCGGGGGCGTTCCCGGGGTCGACCGCCTCGATCGTCTCCTCCTCGACCTCGTTGTCGGCCTCGAGCTCGTTCGCATCCGGCCCCGGGAAGGCGTCCCGGAGGCCAATCGTGTTGATCGTCCCGGTCAGGTCGGGACTGTCGGGGTTGAGGTCCCCTGCGGGCCCCAGTCGGTCCTGCCCCTCCCACGGGTTCAGCGGGTCGCCGTTCATGTCGTGCTCCTCCCGGCGTTGTCGCTTCGGGATCGTGGTCGGGCACCACGGTCCGCGTCTCAACGTTCCTCCCGCTCCCCCGGAGAGTCAACGGGTTGCGTCGGCGTGGCTCCGACGGCATGCGAAGCACCCCGGGCCACGGGCTCCGGGGCGCTTCGCGGGCGGGATCGGGTCAGGCGACGAGCGCGACGCCGGCGTTCCAGCCGACCTTCTCCTGCACGGCGAGCGTGAGCTGGAGGAAGCCGACCGACTCGAGCTCGCGAGCGCGCGAGAGCGCGCCGGCGTCGACCGCGTTCACGCCGCCGGCGCGCACGACGTCGACGAGCGCGCGCTTGGCCAGCTCGTCGTCGCCGGCGACGAGGACGGTCGTCGGCTGGGCGCCGCCGACGGTCTTCGCGGCGAGCGTGGCGGCGAAGTTGGTGTTGAACGCCTTGAGCACTCGCGAGTCGGGGAGCGCGGCGGCGATGACCGCTGCGGCCGAGCCGTCGGCGGGCACGACGAGCGAGTCGAAGGTCTCGAAGTTCAGGGGGTTGGTGATGTCGACCACGACCTTGCCGGCGAGCTGCTCGCGGCGCGCCTCGATGATCCCGGCGACCGCGGGGTACGGCACGGCGAGGACGACGATGTCGCCCGTGACCGGCTCGGCCGCGTCGCGGCCCACGTACTCGACGGTGTTGCCCCCGGCAGCCACGATGCCGCCGATGGCGGTGCCCATGTTGCCGTTCCCGATGATGCTGACGGTCGTCATGATGTCCTTCCCGCGCCGTCCGACGCGATTGCTTGTAGCGACAAACTTGTTGCGACAACCAACACGATAGCCGCAATCAGTTGTCGCGTCAACTTCTGTGCGAGAATGGCGACATGACGGATGACGCGCGCTGGCTCGACACCGAGGAATCGGCCGCCTGGGTGCGTCTCGTCGCGCTCACCGAGCTCCTCCCCGGGGTCCTCGACCAGCAGCTCCTCCAGGACGTGCAGCTCACGCACTTCGAGTACGCCACGCTCATGGCGCTCGCGTCGGCACCCGACCGGACGATGCGGATGACGGCGCTCGCCGGCCGGACGAACGCGACGCTCCCGCGGCTCTCGCACGTCGCGCGTCGGCTCGAGGATCGCGGGCTGATCCGGCGCTTCCCCTGCCCCACCGACCGTCGTGCCACCAACGCGACGATCACCGACGCCGGACTCGAGCTCATCGACGACGCGGCACCGGGCCACGTCGAGACGGTCCGCCAGTACGTCCTCGACGCGCTCTCCCCCGAGCAGGTGCGGCAGCTCTACGAGATCGCGGGTGCGGTGCTCGGGCGCCTCGACCCCGATGAGCGCCTCACCGCGACCGCCTGCCAGTTCAGCGAGGGGCCGGCGATCGCACGCGCCGGGTGACACCCGATACCCGACACCCGACGCCTTCGGACGCCGATGCCCGTCGCGCTGTACGCGCATGGCCCTAGTTCGTGGGCCGCGGCCGAAGCGATGCGTGGCTAGCATGAGCGAAGCCGTGACCCGAGCGGCATTTCCGCCGCGCCGGATCACCCCTGCTCACGGAGGTCAGGATGAACGCGGTTCGCTCGCTCGGAACGCTCGCCGCCGTCGCTGCGGCACTCATGCTCGGGTTGGGGGCGACGACGCTGAGCGCAGCCGGAGAAGACGCCGAGACCCTGCGATTGCACCTCGGAAGCGACGGCACCCGGTTCGAGTACAGCAACTCCGGTTCGCCGGTCACCCAGCCGATCAGCGCCGCCAAGAACTGCCTCATCTCGGTGGACGGCCCGCTGGCCACCATCGACGGCAGCGACCGTGGGCCGGGCATGAAGGACGGCTCGATCGGCGTCAAGTCCGGTGGCTCCACGGGCGTGCCCTGCGCCCGGGTGGACTCCACCGAGGACCTGACCGTCAGCCTGACCGGCGTCCCCGACGCGGTGCTGGCCTCCCTCGACCTCGAGTTCAAGGGCGCGGTCCAGGTCGACATCCTCGTCTCGAACGGCGGCGCCCCAGTCGACACGTTCCAGGTGCGCGCCGGCGGCGGGATCGTGGCGGGCGAAGGAGTCGACGGCAGCGCGACGTTGCCGTACACGGCGACCGCCACGTCGGCCCAGCCGATCGCGAACTGCCGCAACGCGACGGACGCCGGACCGGATTCGGGTCCGAACGACAACTGCTACCTGACCATCGAGCCGTCGGCATCCTTCGATGCGATCACGTTCACGCCGCTGATGGGCGAGATGTCGCTCGAGGGCAGCTGGGACTTCGGCAACGACCCGGCGTTCGACACGATCTTCGTCCTCGGGTCGGGCTACGACGGCGAACTCGGCTGCACCGCGGAGAACAGCACGGCGACGATCGATCAGGGAACGGTGTACGGCACGTTCACGCGACTCGAGAACACCGACGGATCGGAGTGCGTGCTGAAGCCGTACACGCTGTCGGCCGACACGGCCGCGGGGGAGCTCAGCTTCGTGCCCGTCGACATCGACCCGCCGCAGCCGGCGGCGTACATGGGGACCGTGAAGTTCGCGCCGCAGAATTCCGCGAACCCGTTCACCAGCCACCTCGAGTACGACCAGGACGACGACGGCCCGATGGGTTGGGAGTACATGCCCTGGTGTACGGGAGACCCCTTCGCGACGCCCGATTCGCCCGGCTCGATCGACACCTCGGTGATCCCGGCCGGACACACCTGGTGCATCGTGGAGGAGGGCACGAGCATCTACTCGGCGACGCAGACGCGCACCGCCTGGGACGTCGTCGGCATCGGGGACCCGAAGCTGCGCTGATGCGCTCCGACTGACCGTCACTCGCGCGGGCTCGGAGTGGTTTCGACCACGCCGAGCCCGCGGAGGACGATTTCGGCCTCGGAGCGGATCGCCCTCGCCGCCGAGGCATCGTCGCTGAGTTCTGCCTCGACGAGTCGGAGTTGGGCGACCTCGAACGCCAGTCCCTGCTCCTGCGCCTGCGACAGGCCGGCCGAGACCACATCCCTCGCCTCGGCGTCTCGTCCGATTACGACCAATGCGCTCGCCCGAGTACGGGCGATCGTGCTGCCGAAGAGTTCGGCGTCGGCCTCGGATCCCTGCTCGGTCTCGGCGAGGATATCGAGGGCTTCCAACGGTCTCCCGGCGAGCACCAGCCCATGGGCGAGGAGGATCCCCGCTTCGATCGCGGACTGCGCCTGACCGGTGCGGGTCGCCTCGGCACGGAGCGCGATGAGCCGATCCGTGGCCCCGTCGTCACCCCTGAGCAGCTCCAGACGCGCGAGTTGGATATCGGCGAAGATCGCGGCGTCCACAAGGCCGTGCGCCCGCAGCACGCGCACGGAGGGCACCAACACCCCCTCAGCCTCCTGGAACCGTCCTTGGCTGACGAGCACTTCGCCGATGTTCGCACCGCACGTCGCCGCCTCCGCCTCGTTGCCAGCACGGACGAAGGCGTCGCGGGCGCGCGCGTAGAAGTTCACTGCGCGTTCCCACTCGCCCTCCCAATAGGCCTGAGCCCCGAGGTTGTTGGTCACGATCGCCATGCCCGGCAGGTCCCCGAGCTCCTCGTAGATGGCGTATGCGCGTTCGCCGTAAATCGCCTTCGCGGACTGGCCAAGCAGCATGTAGGCCCCGTCCAACACCTGGTAGGACCGCGCCAACGCCTCCCGCTCCCCCGACTCCTCTGCCTCGGCCATGGCCTGCTTGGCGAGGCGCAACGCCGCACGCGGATGCTCCTGCAGCTGCCGGATCTGGGCGTTGAGGGCGTTGAGCCGCGCGGTGGCACGGAGCGCCTGTTCAGTCCCGGTCCCCTCGACGAGACGGCGGCCCAGCGTCAGGTCCCGGTACGCCGTGGAGTATGCACCCGTGCGAGCACGTGCTCGCGCTCGCTTGAGGAGAAGGTCAGCGGATCGGATCGGGTCGTCGCGAACCAGGCGCGCGGCTTGGCGGTACGCCTCGATGGACTCATCGAACATGCCGGCCTGCTCGAGCACGTCGCCGAGCGCCTCCGACACGTCACCGACCTGCGCCGGAGTGAGATCCGGGACGTGGCGCGAGGAACTCAACGCTCGTCGGTAGAACGTCGCCGCCTCGAGATTCGCGTAGATGTCCTTGGCGCGCTCACCGGCTTCCCGCGAGGAACGCCAGGCCTCCGGCCACCGATGCGCCTCCGAGTAGTGGATCGAGAGGAGCTCCACCTGACCGGAGGGATGGTCGGCCGACGATGCGGCGATGGCGTCGCCGACCTGGGCGTGGAGTTCCCGACGCGTCTTGAACGGGAGGCCCGCGTAGGCGACGTCCCGGATCAGGCTGTGCTGGAACTGCACCCACCCGCTCGCATCGACGGAGAGGAATCCGCCGAGCCGGCGCAGGATCTTCACCTGCCGGCCGACATCGGTCGCGGTCACGCCGAGGACGGCCGGCATGTGCTCCTGTCGGAAGCCGGCGCCGAGCACCGCGAGGCGCCGCAGGAGGTTGCGGTCGGCGGGGGACAACCGGTCGATGCGCGCGGCGATGAGTCCCTCGATGGATTGCGGGAGGTAGTCGACCGCGGCGCCGGCACGGAGCACTTGGAGGAGCTCGAGCAGGAAGAGCGGACTCCCCTCCGCTCTCGCGGCGAGCGCGGCCACCTGGTTCGGAAGCAGGGGGGTGCCCAGCGTGGCGCGTTGGATCAGCACGGTGGCTTGCGCGAGGTCGAGCGGCGGCAGGTCGACGTGGGTGACCGCCGGTCCCTCGGCCGCCACGAAGCCTTGGTCGCCGGGCTGCCGGCTGACGATGATGAGCCACGGCACGTCGTCAACCTCGCCGATGAGCGCCCCCAGGAGGTCCCTGGACGCCTCGTCCATCCACTGGCCCTCCTCGATGATGAAGAGCGTGGGCTCGCGGACGGTGGCGCGGAGCAGCTCCACGACCGCGGAGCGGGTGCGGGCGGGGCGGAACTGGTCGTCCAACTGCGCGACCTCTGCCGACTCCGGCAGTGTGAGTCCGAGCGGCGTGCCGATAAGGGCGAGCCAGGGCTCGAGACCACGAGCGTGCGTGCGCACCAGTTCGGCGAGCGCGACCTCGGTCGCCTCCGGGTCGAGGCCCTCCAGCCCCCACGCGGCTCGGAGCAGGGACCGGAACGGGAAGTACGGCGTCGCCAACTGGTAGAACCGGCACTCGGCGGTGATCACCCGCTCGGGCTTGGCTGCGGCGAGCAGTTCCGCGAGGAGACGCGACTTGCCCATGCCCACGTCGGCCGTGACGTCGATCATCCGGCCGCGCCCCTCGCGCGCATCGGCCCATGCCCCGGTGAGGAGCGCGAGCTCGGCATCGCGGCCGATCAGCGGGGTCGCGCCGAACTGCTCGCCTGCACGGCTCCCCCTCGGCTCGCCCACCGAGTACGCCTGCACCGGCTCCTGCTTGCCCTTGACGGTGAACGGCTCGCACTCGGTGATCCGGAAGGTCGTACGCGAGGCCTCGAGGACGTCGCTCGTGACGAAGACCTCACCGGTCGGAGCCGCGGCCATGATGCGGGCGGCGAGGTTCACCGCGTCGCCCATGATCGTGTAGGTGCGCCGGTAGGCGGGGCCGACGGCCCCGGCGAAGACGTGCCCGGACGTGATGCCCATCCGGACGGGAAGGTCGCGCGGCACGCCGTGTCGGATCGCCCGTGCGGCGAGCAGCATCTGCTCCTCGTTGTTTCCCGCGGTGTCGGGAACGCCCGCGGTGAGGATGATCTTCCCGCCGTCGGGAGCGATGTCGGTGGCGAGGAAGGTGACGCCGCGGTCGTCGGCGCACCGCTGCACCTCCGCGACCAGCTCATCGAGCAGGACGGCCGCGTGCGCCGGATCCTCCGCCACGAGCCGATCGAACCCCGCATAGTGCAGGAAGGCGATGGCCGCAGGCCGATGCTCCGGATCGATCGCACCGGACTCCAGCGTTCGCCGGAGCCCGACGGGCACGAACTGCCGCAGGTCGACCTCGGGCGAAACGGCCGCGAGGAATCCCGACTGCTCGACGTCCGGACTGCGGCGCAGCAGGCGACCGGGCCCGCGTACGGCGCCCACGCTCGAGCGCGGCAGCAGGGCTGCGGTCTCCGGGCTCAACAGGATCTGCGATGCGGTCGCCGCGCCCTCCATCTGCACCGTCCGCGTGGCACCGGGCCCGGCGACGATGAACTCGCGGTGCGAGCCGCCGACGAGGAAGAAGTCGAACGAGCCGCTGTGGATGCCGACCGACATCCGCAGGTGCACCGTGCCCGCGCTCGTCGCGAACCCGTCGAGCCGCCGAAGCTCCGAGCGCATGTCGTGCGCCGCGACCGCGGCCCGGAGGTGGTGGTCCTCCCCCGTGAACAGCAGCAGCTGGGCGTCGCCCCCGAACTTGAGCAGGTTGGCGCCGAAGGCGTAGGCAGCGGGCAGCAGACGGTCGAAGGTGCCGTCGATCACCTCCGTGACCTCCTCGGCGCCGACGTCGCCGTGCCGGGCGAGGCGCTCCGACATCCGGGTGAAGCCGGAGATGTCGACGAGCGCCATGGTGCCCTCGACGGCCTGGTGCAGCCGACCGGGATGCTCCTCGTCCCAGAAGCGCACGAGCCGGGGCACGTACGGCTGGAGGACTCCGGTCGTGTCGGTGTCCTCTTCCGAGCCGGGCGCGTTCATCGCGGGGACCTCCCTCCGTGTCAATCTAGGCCACGACCCCGCCTGCTGCCGTGAGCAGCGCTGCCTTCAGCGGCATCCGGCCCATCGACCGGCGACGCGGCGCAGGCTGGGCGCATGACCGATCGAGAGACCCCACCAGTCCAGCCCATCGACGCCGAACTGACCAGGCGGCTCTTCCACGAGCGCATCATCGTGCTCGGCGACGAGCTCGACCAGGCGGGCGGCAACCGCATCTGCGCCCAGCTCGTCGCGCTCGCCGCCGACGACGCGCGCCGCGACATCCGCTTCTGGATCAACTCGCCCGGCGGGTCGGTGCCGGCGATGCTCGCAATCCACGACGTGATGCGCGCCATCCCGAACGACGTGGCGACGATCGCGGTGGGCATGGCCGCGAGCGCGGGGCAGTTCCTGCTCACGGCCGGCACGCCCGGCAAGCGCGCGGCGCTCCCCCACTCGCGGATCCTGCTGCATCAGGGCTCCGCGGGCATCGGCGGGACCGCGGTCGACGTCGAACTCCAGGCCGACGACCTCAGGTACACCCGCGACACCGTGCTCGGCCTGATCTCGCGCTACACGGGCCAGGCCGTCGAGCGTGTCCGCGAGGACTCGCTCCGCGACCGCTGGTACACGGCGGAGGCCGCGGTCGACTACGGATTCATCGACCACGTGTCAGAGCGGCTCGACGAGCTCTTCCCGCTCGAACCGCGGGCGGTCGCGGGGCTGGGGGTGTCGGCATGAGCTCGTACGCGATCCCCTACGTCGTCGAGAAGCGGGGCGGCGTCGAGCGGTCGCTCGACGTGTACAGCCGCCTGCTCTCCGAGCGCATCGTCTACCTCGGCACCGAGATCGACGACGGCGTCGCGAACGTGCTCATCGCGCAGTTCCTGCACCTCGCGTCCGATTCGAGCGAGTCGCCCATCAGCCTGTACGTGAACTCGCCCGGCGGCTCGCCGAGCGCGGCGCTCGCCGTCTACGACACGATGCGGCACATCAGGCCGGATGTCGCGACGACGTGCGTGGGACGGGCTGGCGGTCCCGCGGCGGTCCTCCTCGCCGGTGGCGCACGAGGGCAGCGCTCGATGCTGCCGCACAGCACGGTGACGCTGCACCAGCCGTCGACCCAGGGCCGGGGCACCGTGCCCGACCTGATCCTGCACGCCGACGAGGTGCTGCGCGTGCGCGCCGAGCTCGAGGCCGCCCTCGCGGCCGACACCGGTCGCGCGCCCGAGGCCATCCGCATCGACACCGACCGCGACCTCATCCTCCCGGCGCGGGCCGCGGTCGACTACGGGCTCGCCGACCACGTGCTCGCCGCGCAGGTCCCGTCGGCCGTGGCGGCCTGACCCGCCCCGCCCCGGCGCTGCACGCCCTGCCGCTGCCACGCCCCAGGTCCCACGCGGCCAGCTGCCACGCTGCCGCGTGGGGACGTCGAGATGACGCGAACGGCGCTTCCGCTGCCTTGTGAGCGCACGTCGCGCCGTCTCGACGGACGGGCGGCGGCGCGTCAGGCGGCGAGGAGGTAGGCGTCGACGGGGCCGACCGGGCCGGGTGCGACGGAGACGGCAGGGGCAGGGACCGGAGCGAGCGTTGCGGCGTCGGCGCTGCGCCGGAACTCGACTCGTTCGGGTCGACGCGGTTCGAGCCGGCCGGCGACGCGGCCCACGACATCGACGAGTTCGAGCCCCAGCGCCGCGGCCACGGCGCCGAGCACCTCGGACGACGCCTCCTTGCGGCCCCGCTCGACCTCGGACAGGTACTGCGGCGAGACGCCCGCAGTCCGCGCGACCTCGGTCAGGATCCGCTCCTGCTCGAGCCGCTCGTCGCGGAGCACGTCACCGAGCACGTCGCGCCACAACGGCCTCGCTCGGCGCGGGCGCTCGGCCGCGGGACCCGGGAACTCGATCGTCTCGCCCATGAGCCGAGGCTACGCACGGTGTCGTGCGGGCGACAGGTCGATCCGCTCACAGCAGAACGACCGGCATCGGGTGCCGACGCCGGTCGCGAGCGCGGCGATCACGCCGTCTGGTAGGTGAGGCAGTCGGCGTCGTCGGCACCCGGCCCGATGCGCACGGCTGCGGCGTGGCACTCGAGCGCATCGTTGTGGATGCACTCCGACCGCTGGCAGGCGCCGACGTGCGTGACGACCTTGTCGAGCCCGCCCTTCGTGCCGAGCGGGATGAACGTCGCGCACTCGGCGTCGCCGGCGCTGCCGGCGATCGTGACCGCGGCGGCATGGCAGCGGGAGTGGTCGTTGTAGGAGCAGCCGGCCACCGAGCACTCGGTGACGGCGGGCAGTTCATCGAGGGTCAGGCTCATGGCGACCTCCTGAGGCGGTGTCGGTCCGGCAGTGCGGCGATGCTACTCCTGCCCCCAGCAGGCGGCCACCCCGCGTCCGCGTGTCCGCCCACCGGGACGGCCGCACGTCAGAGCAGCCACGGATCGATGCCGGGATCGTCGGCCCGGGGCGGGTCGGCGAGCGCCGGAGGCGGGGGCGTCCGCCGGCGCACGCGTCCGGTCATCCATCCCCGCACGGCGCCCGACACGCCGGTCGAACCGGCGCCCAGGCGGACGAAACCGCCGAGGTCGGGCCCGGTCGGAATGTCCTTCGGCAGCGCCGCGGACGCGACGATCCAGCGCGGCATCCCGAGCAGGTCGAGCACCCGCGCGAGGCGCTCCGACTCGAACACGCTGTCGGAGGCGAGCGATTCCGCGAGCACCTCCTCCAGCTCCCCCGCCGACTCCGGCCGCCCGGCCGCCGCCGCGAACGCCGCGGCGTGCTCGGCGCCGAACGGGTCGTCGAGCACCTCCTCGTCGGCGCCCGCTTCCCGCGACGGGTCGCTCGAGTAGCGACCCAGCTCGTCGGCGCCGTTCCACGCGGCGATGACGAGCTGGCGGTCCAGCCGAACCCGCACCGCGAACGCCCGGGCGTGCAACGCGTCGGCGAGCGCCGCACCCGCCTCGAGCACGCCGCGCCGCGCGGCGGCGACCGTGCCGTCGCCCGGCACCGCGATGGCGACGACCCAGTCGTCGGCCGGCGGGGCGAGCCAACCGGTGAAGCCGAGGTCGCTCAACGCGCCGTGCACGGCATCGTGAGACGCCGCCGACGCGGGCACGAGCAGGGCCGCGTAGCTCTCGCCGCCCGGCTCGCCGGATTCCGCTGGGACGCCGGGCACGGGGAGGGTCATACCCTGATCATCCCGCAGTACCGGGGCCGACGTCAGCCCGCAGCGCGCGGCGTCAGCCCGCGCTGCGCCGGGTCAGACCACCAGCACGTGGCTCGCGTGGCCGTGCGCGACCACGTAACCGGCCCGCGCGTACAGCGCGAGCGCGCCCGACGGGTTCTCGGCGTCGACGTCGAGCACCGAGCGTTCGAGGCCGGCCGCAGAGGCCTCGGCGAGGTGCCTTGCGAGGAGGGCCTGCGCGATGCCGCGTCCGCGCTCGTCCGGGACGACGCCGACGAGGCGCACGTACGTCGAGGTGAACCCCTGGCCGGGCCAGTCACCGGAGTTCCGCGTCGCAGCGACGAGTCCGACGACGCGCTCCGTGCCGGACTCGTCCGCGGCGATGGCGACGACGCCGAGATCGGGTGCGAAGTCGCGGCCGGAGACCATCGACTCCCAGGTCACCCGGTCGACGGACTGGCTTCCCCAGTGCTCGGCGAAGCTGGCGTTCCTGGCGAGACGCGCCGCCTCCGACCACGCGGGCGACCACGTCTCGAGCCGTACGCCAGGGGCTGCCGGCACCTCGGCGACGGGCGCGGCGAGGTCGCGCTCGAGCGAGGAGAACTGACGGGCGACCCGGAAGCCGGCGTGCGCGAGCAGTGCCGCGGCATCCGTCACCCCGTCCTCGATGAACGAGATGATCCAGCCGGGCAGTCGCGCGCCGGTCGCCGCGAGCTGCTCGCGTGCGCGCGCGACCTGCCAGCCGAGCAGCGCGCGGCCGATCCCCCGACCGCGCGCGTCGGGCCGCACGGCTCCGAGCACGACCGAGCGCACCAGGGTCTCGCGGCCGGTCGGCACGACGGCCGACCCGTGGGCGACGATCCGGCCCGAGCGGTCGAACCCGATCATGCTGTCGCGTCGCGGGTCGACGTGCGGCAGGTCGAACACGGCCTCGAGCTCGTCCCGGCTCTCGGTCCAGTGCGGGTGGTCGGCGCGCGCGACGTCGGCGTGGAACCCGAGGAGCTCCTCGACGTCGTCTTTCGCGACCGGGCGCCAGTCGGCGACCTCCGGATGCGTCGGCGTGGCGGGCGGGCCGATCGGCCCGATCCGCTCGGCCAGGGTGGGCATGGGGGTCGCGTCGTCGGGCATGGCCCGATCGTGCCACGGATGACGGCGGAACCCGGGCCGACCGACCGGTCAGGCGACCGGACCGGGGCCGACGACGAGCTCGAGCACGACGGCGTTCTCCGGCGCGAGCAGCGGCATCGGCAGGCCGACCTCGCCGAGCACTCGCCCGGGCAGCCGGAGCTCGCCGCCCGCGAACCACGGCGGGTCGGCGTCCTGGATCGTGCTGGCGGGTCCGAGGTCGATGCGTCGCACGACGTAGTCGGCGTCGGGGTCGAGGCCGGGGACGCGCACGGCGGGCGGCAGCGCGGCGACGGGGGCGCCGACGACCGCGACCGACACGACCGCGTGCCGACGGTCCGGCGCGACGACGCCGTGCACGACCCGGGCGGGGTCGGCGTCGTCGGCGCGGACGACGCGGCCCGAGTGCAGCAGTCCGCGCAGCCGTCGATAGGTCGCGGCCCACGCGGCGACGGCGTCGAGCTCGGCCTCGCTCGCCGTCGCCAGGTTCCACTCGATGCCCGCGCTGCCGAACAGCGCGGTGGCGAGGCGGAAGGAGAGCTCGGACGTCCGACCGGTGGTGTGCGCGCGGGCCGCGCCGAGGTGGGAGCCCAGGTACTCGGGCGGCACGACGATGCCCGTGTGCCGCTGGATCGACTGGCGTTCGAGGGGGTCGTTGGTGTCGCTCGTCCACACGCGATCGGTGCGCTCGAGGATGCCGAGGTCGATCCGTGCGCCGCCGGAGGCGCAGGACTCGATCTCGACGCCGGGGTGCGCGGCGCGCAGCCGGTCGAGGAGGGCGTACAGGGCGGTGGTCTGGGCGTGGGCCGAGCCGCCGAGCAGGTCGCGATTGTGGTCCCACTTGAGGTAGCGGATGTCGTGGTCGGCGAGCAGCGCGTCGAGCGCGCCGAACACGTGGTCGGACGCGCCCGGGGCCGAGAGGTCGAGCACGCGCTGCCACCGCCATTCGGGATCCCCTTCGCGCCCGAGCACCCACTCGGGGTGCGCGCGGGCGAGGCCGGAGTCGGCGCTGATCATCTCGGGTTCGACCCAGAGTCCGAACTCCATGCCGGCCGAGGCGACGCGGTCGATGAGCGGCCCGAGCCCGTCGGGCCAGACCTCGGGGTCGACCGTCCAGTCGCCCAGGGCGCGGCGGTCGTCGCGGCGGCCGAGGAACCAGCCGTCGTCGAGCACGAACCGTTCGACGCCGACCCGGGCGGCGGCGTCGATCAGGGGCTCCAGGCGCTCGAGCGACTGGTCGAAGTAGACGGCCTCCCACGTATTGAGCGTCAGCGGGCGCGGTACGCCGGCGATCGTCGACCACGAGCGGATCCACGGGTGGAGCCGGTCGGAGACGCCGTCGAGTCCCGTGGCGGAGTGCACGGCGACGAGCCAGGGCGACGACGCGGACTCCCCCGGGCCGAGCACGACCTCGCCCGGGGCGAGCAGCTCGCCGCCGCCGAGCGTCGCAGGGCCGAGCGGGCTGCGCTCGGCCCAGGCCTCGGTGTCGCCCGACCAGGCGACGTGCATCGCCCAGGCCTCGCCGTGTCCGTAGCCGAACCCCGGCGTGCCGGCCACCGTCAGGAACGCGGCGTCGTGGCCGCCGCGACCGTGCCGCGATTCGCGGACCACCGCGCCGTGCTCGAGCGCCCGCCGGATCGGCCGCCGCTCGCGCGCCCACAGGCCGCCGAAGTCGAGCAGCTCGCTCGCGCGGGCGGGAACCGGCAGGATCGGCGCGATCCGCCCGACCGCGAGCGATCCCTCGCCGCGGTTCGCCACGTCGTGACGGATCCGCAGCACGCCCTCGGGCGTGAGCTCGAGCCGGGTCGCGACGGCAACGCGGGCCTCGACGTCGACGACCTCGAACGAGACCGAGCCGCCCGCGGCATCCGTCTCGGCGACCTCGACCGACTCCGGCACGAGCCGGAACCGGGGCGCGCGCAGCGCCGACGCGGCGAGCGGGCCGTCGGCCGCGGCCGGGTCGCGCGAGAGCTGCACGCCGGGGCGCCCCGACCATCCCTCGCCGACCGTCGGCACGAGGCTGAGCCGGAGGGGAGTGTCGATCGACGACGGCGGCACGGCCGGCACGGATGCGGCGGCGAGGGCCTCGAGCGCCTCGGCGGCGAGTGGTCCGAGGTCGCTCCCCCAGTGCAGCACAGCGGGCACGGCCGTGCCGCGGGCGTCGACGATGAGGCTGACGCCCGCGGCACGGAGGTGGTGGATCACGGCGTGAGGCTACTCCGCGACCGGGATGGACTGGGCCTCGAGCGCGTCGATGGTGGACTGCTGTCCCTTCTCGAGCGCCTCCATGAGGGTGCTGCTGCCGGAGGCGGCGCCCTTGAACCCGTCGGACACGTCGGCGTACGTCTGCGTCATGGTCGGGCCCCACACGAAGTCGGGGTTCACCTGCGCCGACGCTTCGGCGAACACGTCGTAGATCGCCTGGCCGCCGTAGAACTCGACGCCCTCGGTGAGCGTCGGCAGTTCGAGGCCGGCCTTGGTCGCCGGGTAGATCGCCGCCTTCTCGTTGAGGATGGTGAGCGCCTCGTCGGAGGTGTTCAGCCACAGGGCGAACTTCGCGGATTCGTACAGGTGGTCGGTGCCCTTGAAGACCGCGATCGACGAGCCGCCCCAGTTGCCGGCGGCGGCGCCGCCCGACTCCCACTGCGGGGCGAGCGCGACGGACCAGTCGCCGGCCGTGTCGGGCGCACCCGACGCGATCGAGTTGGCGCCCCAGACGGCGGAGTTCCAGGTCCAGACCTCACCCGAGTTGTAGGCGTTGTTCCACTCGTCGGTCCAGGCCGGGTAGGTCGAGACGAGGTCGTTCTCGATGAGGTCCTGCCAGTACTCGGCGACCGTCATCGACGCGTCGCTCGTGAGCTCGACGGTCCACGCGTCGCCGTCGTTGGCGAACCACTGGCCGCCGGCCTGCCAGACGAAGCCCGCGAACTGGTTGATGTCGGTCTGCGAGAAGTTCGTGATGTAGCCGCCCTGCTCGCGGATCGCCTCCGCGGCCGTGCGGTACTCGTCCCACGTGGTCGGCACGTCGATGCCGGCCTGCTCGAACAGGTCGCTGCGGTAGAACAGCGCCATCGGGCCCTGGTCCTGCGGGATGCCGTACACCTGGTCGTCGGTGCCGAGCGAGACCTGGCCCCACGTCCACTCGAGGAACTGGTCCTCGGCGGCCACGACGTCCTCGCATGCGCCGAGGTCCTCGAGGCCGTCCTGCACGCGGAAGTTCGGCAGCGCGTCGTACTCGATCTGGCCGAGGTCGGGGGCGTTGCCCGCCTCGAGCTGGTTGAAGAAGTTCTGGTACGTGCCGGAGTTGCCGTTGGGGCCGGTCTGCACCTCGACCTGGATGTCGGGGTTCTCGTCGTTCCAGGCCGCGACGGCGTCCTCGATGCCGGGGATCCAGCTCGTGAACTCCAGCGTGACGTCCTCGCCCGCAGGCTCGCACGAGGCGGCGGAGCCGCCCGACGAGGCGTCGGCCGCGGCGCACCCGGTCAGGACGAGCGCGGCGGAGGTGAGCAGGGCTGCGGTGACCGCTCGTTTCGTGTGTCGCATGGTTTCCTCTTCTCGGTGGGGGTGGTTCGCCCGGATGTCCCGGGCGGGGGTGTCTACTTCAGGGAGCCGGCGCCGAGGCCCGTGCGCCAGTAGCGCTGAAGCAGCAGGAACGTGATGATCAGCGGGATGATCGAGAGCAGCGAGCCGACGAGCACGTACGTGCGCAGCTCGGGGAACTGGTTGATGGTCGAGTTCCAGGCGTAGAGGCCGTACGTCACCGGGAACAGCTCCTCGCTGCGCAACATGATCAGCGGCAGGAAGAAGTTGTTCCAGATGGTGACGAACTGGAACAGGAACACCGTCACGAGTGCCGGGAACATGAGCCGGATCGACACGGTGAAGAACGTGCGGATCTCACCCGCGCCGTCCAGTCGGCTCGCTTCGAGCAGTTCGTCGGGCACGGATGCCTCGGCGAAGACACGCGAGAGGTACACGCCGAACGGGCTGACGACGCTCGGCAGGAAGACCGCCCAGAACGTGTCGGTGAGCTGCACGCGGCTGAACAGCAGGAACAGCGGCAGCGCGAGCGCCGTGGCCGGCACGAGGACGCCGCCGAGCACCACGTTGAAGATCGTCTCGCGACCCGGGAAGCGGTACTTCGCGAGGGCGTACCCGCACATGGCGGCGAGCACCGTCGCGACGACCGCTCCGAGCCCGGCGTAGAGCAGGCTGTTGAGGATCCACCGCAGGTAGACGCCGTTTCGATAGTCGAACAGCGCGCCGACGTTCTCGAACAGCTGGAAGTCGGCGAACCAGAGGGGGTTGGTGCTGAAGAGCTGCCCGCGGTCCTTCGTGGAGGCCACGAGGAGCCACCAGATCGGGACCAGGAAGTAGAACGTGAAGACGGCCATCACGATCATGGCGCCCGTGCGCGAGAACAGGCTCTCGCGGGGACCGCGTCCGCGGGTCGCGCCCGGGTGGGCGTCGCCGCGCCGGCCGAGTCCGCGGGGGTTCACCGCGGGCGAGGCCGAGGTCGCCTCGGGTTCGATGGCGGTGCTCATGCGTCCGCCCCCTTCCGTCGGGTGAATCGCAGGAATGCGAAGGAGAGCACGAACGTGGCCAGGGCGAGCACGACCGAGAACGCCGCGGCGAGCGACACGTTCGGAACCGCGCTCGTGGCGTAGATCGTCATGTTCGGCGTGTAGGTGCTCGTGACCGCCGAGCTGAACGAGCGGAACGTCTGCGGTTCGGCGAGCAGCTGGAGCGTGCCGATAATCGACAGCACCGCGGTGAGCACGAGCGCCGGGCGCACGAGCGGGATCTTGATCGACCATGCGATGCGCGCCTGGCCCGCGCCGTCGATGCGCGCCGCCTCGTAGACCTCCTGCGGGATGGCCAGCAGGGTCGAGTAGATGATCAGCATGTTGTAGCCGACGAACACCCACGTCACGACGTTCGCGATGGCCCAGAGGACGAAGTCGGCGGAGAGCAGGTCGACGCGACTCGTGAGCGCCTCGAACGGCGAGAGGTTCGGCGAGTACAGGAAGCCCCACATGATCGCCGCGATCACGCCCGGCACCGCGTACGGAGCGAAGAACGCGAGCCGGAAGAACTTCTTGCCGCGGACCAGGGGCGAGTCGAGCAGGAGCGCGAACAGCAGCGCGAGCCCGAGCATGACCGGCACCTGGACGACGCCGAAGAGCAGGACCCGGCCGACCGAGGACCAGAACGCCTCGTTCTGGAAGACGAGTGCGTACTGCTGGAACCCGCCGAAGACCTCGGTCGCGGCGCCGTAGGTGCCCTCGCGCTCGACGACGAGCATCGACTGCCAGATCGCCACGCCGATGGGCACGAGGTAGAACAGCGCGAACATCGCCGCGAACGGCGCGACGAACGCGACGATCGCCCAGGGGTGCTGCACCCGTCGGCGGCGGGCCGCCCGGGTCGTCCCGGCACCGCCGCGCGCTGCGGTGCGCACGCCGGTCGGGGTGGTCATGGGTGCGGTCATGCCGCTCCCTCCTCTCTGATCACGCGGACCGTGCCGCCGGGCACCGAGAGGCGCCCGTCGACGACGGATCCGGTCACGAGCTCGGTACCGCGGACGGCGACGTCGGCGTCGTCGGCTCCGTGGTTGACGACGAACAGGTACGCACGTCCGTCGGCGGAGCGGCGGGTCACCTCGACCTCGGCGGACGCGCCGGGCACAGGTGCCACGCCGGCGCCGTCGAGCACACGACCGACGAGGGATCGCAGGTCGTCGCGTCCGAGCATCGTCGCGAGGTACCAGGCGTCGCCTCCGCCGTCGGCGCCCGCGCGGCGGGTCACGGCGGGCCGGCCTGCGGCGGGCCCGTCGGCGAAGCGGTCGAGCACCGCGGCATCCGTCGCCTCGAGCCGCTCGGCCCACAGCGCGGCGGTCGCACCGGACTCGAGCGCGATCGGCGTGCCGGGCAGCACCGGCGCGAACTCCTGGACGCGCACGCCGAGCAGGTCGCGCCACGCGCCGGGGTAGCCTCCGGGGCGCACGCGGTCCTGCTCGTCGACGATGCCGCTGTAGAACGTCACGAGGGCGTGGGTCCCGGATGCCACGGCCTCGTCGAGCGCGGCGGCATCCGCGTCGGAGACGAGGTAGAGGCCCGGGGCCACGACGAGCCGGTAGCCGGTGAGGTCGGCGCCGGGCCGGACCACGTCGACGGTGATGCCGAGGTCGAGGAGCGCGCCGTGGAGGGCGTGCACCTGGTCGAGGTACTCGATGGCGTGCGTGGGGCGGGTCTCGGCGTCGGACGCCCACCACGACTCCCACGAGAACAGCAGCGCCACGTCGGCGTGCACGCGCGTGCCGGCGACCTCGTCGAGTGCGCCGACGATGCGCCCGAGCTCGACGACCTCGCGCCACAGCTCGGAGTCGGTGCCGGCGTGCGGCACGAGCGCGGAGTGGAACTTCTCGGAGCCCTGCAGCGACGCCCGCCACTGGAAGAAGCACACGGCGTCGGCGCCGCGGGCGACGTGCGCGAGCGAGTTGCGGAGCAGTTGGCCCGGCTCCTTGGCGAGGTTCACGGGCTGCCAGTTGACCGAGCCCGTGGAGTGCTCCATGAGCAGCCAGGGCTCGCCGCCCGCGAGACCGCGGGTGAGGTCGGCGGCGAACGCGAGCTCGGTGCGCGGCTCGCCCAGTCGGTGGTCGAGGTAGTGGTCGTTGGCGATCACGTCCATCTCGGGCGCCCACTCCCAGTAGTCGAGGTCGCGGATGTGGGCGGTGACCATGAAGTTCGTCGTGATCGGAATGGCGCTGTGCCGACGGATGGCCTCGGCCTCCGCGCGGTAGTGGTCGAGCAGTGCGTCGGAGGAGAACCGGTGGAAGTCGAGCACCTGCCCGGGATTGCGGCTCGAGATCGTGAGCTTCGGGGTGAGGATCTCGTCCCAGTCCGTGTAGCGCTGACTCCAGAAGCTCGTGCCCCATGCCCGGTTGAGTTCGCCGATGGTGCCGTGGCGCTCGCGCAGCCACCGGCGGAAGGCCGCGGTGCTCTCGTCGCAGTGGCACAGGGCGTTGTGGCATCCGAGCTCGTTCGAGACGTGCCAGAGCTCGACCGCGGGGTGGGCGCCGTAGCGCTCGGCCACGGCGTCGACGAGCGCGAGCGCGTACCGGCGGAAGACCGGAGAGCTGGGGCACCACGCCTGGCGACCGCCCGGGAAGCGGGTCGTGCCGTCCTCCGCGACGGGGAGGATCTCCGGGTGGCGCGTGGTCAGCCAGGGCGGGGGCGACGAGGTGCCGGTGCCGAGGTTGATCCTGATGCCGGCGGCGTGGAGCAGTTCGACGACCTCGTCGAGCGCCGCGAAGTCGACGGCGCCGTCGGGGCCCTGGAGGGCCGCCCAGCCGAAGACGTTGATCGCGACGAGGTCGACGCCGGCCTCGCGCATGAGCGCGACGTCCTCGCGCCACACGTGCGGTTCCCACTGCTCGGGGTTGTAGTCGCAGCCGAATGCGATGCCCCGGTGCTGGAAGCGCGGGCGGGCGGCGGCGGGCGCAGGCTCGGCCTGCAGGGGCGGGATCGGCGCCAGCGTCGTCGCGGGGTGTTCCACGGTGCTCCCGGTGATCGTCGTTGATTCTGTGAACGTGCACAGTATCGCCGGAGCAAGACCCTCCGGCGATTTCTGTGAACGTACACAGAGTGTCATCGCGCCTCGCTCCTGTCAACACCCGTGCGCAGTACAGTGAGTCGCATGACGACGAAGCCGGCCCGCTCCAAGCGGGCCACCGTGCACGACGTCGCGCTCGAGGCGGGCGTGTCGCGAGGCACCGTGAGCCGCTACGTCAACGGCGAGCGCTACGTCTCCGCGGCCGCGCGCGAGGCCATCGAGGCGGCGATCGCGAAGGTCGGCTACGTGCCCAACACGGCCGCACGCAACCTCGTCATGCAGCGCACGCAGGCGGTCGGCTTCATCGTGCACGAGCCGCACTCCCTCTTCGTCGAGGACCCCAACATCGGCGAGATCCTGCTCGGCGCGAACACGCGGCTCTCAGAGGCCGACCACCAGATGGCCGTGCTGATCGTCGACACCGAGCGCGACACCGACCGGGTCGCCCGGTACCTTTCCGGCGGGCTCGTCGACGGCGTCATCATCGTCTCCGCGCGCGCCGACGACCCGGTCACGCGGGTCGTCGAGCGCCTGAAGCTCCCCGCCGCGTACGTCGGCCATCCACCGGGCGCCGCCGGGTCCGCCTCGTTCGTCGTCATCGACAACGTCGGCGCGGCCTCCTCCATCACCCGCCGGCTGATGGAGACGGGGCGCCGGCGCATCGGGATGGTCGCCGCGGCGCTCGACCGCGACTCCGGCGCCGACCGGCTCTCGGGGTTCCGCGAGGCGCTCGGCGACGCGTTCGACGAGGCACTGGTCGAGCCCGTGCCGCTCTACTCCTACTCGGCCGGCCGCGACGGCATGCGGCGACTGCTCGAGCGCGCGCCCGACCTCGACGGCGTGTTCGCGGCCTCCGACGCGGTCGCCGCCGGCGCCATCGAGGCGATCAAGGAGACCGGCCGCCACGTGCCGGACGACATCGGCGTCGTCGGCTTCGACGACTCCGCCTGGGCGCTCCGCACCACGCCCGCACTGTCGACGGTGCGCCAGCCTGCGGCGGGGCTCGGCGCCGAGGCCGCGCGCCTCGTGCTCACCCGCCTGCGCGGCGACGAACCGCCCGCCGAGGTGCGGCTCGACTGCGACATCGTCTGGCGCGGCTCGGCCTGACCACGCGCCGCGCGCGACGTGCGCGACGTGCGCGCCCGCTCAGCGGAGCGCGTCGGCGATCGGCGTCTCGCCCCGGTTGAACCGGATGGTTCGGCCCACCGTCGCCGGCTCGACGAGCGTCGCGGCGACGGTCGCCGCGACATCCGCCCGGTCGACGTCGGAGCTCTGCTCGGCGGTCGCGTCGATGCGCCCCGTCCCGGGCCCGTCCGCGAGCGTCGAGGGACCGAGGATCGTGTAGTCGAGGCCGGACGCGCGCAGGTGCTCGTCGGCGTCGGCCTTCGCGTCGGCGTAGTGGCGGAACGCGCTGTCGACGGGCACGCGGTGGTCGACGCGCGAACCGAAGTACGACACCATCACGTACCGACCGACGCCCGCCTGCGCCGCCGCCTCCATCGAACGGACCGCCGCATCGTGGTCGACCGCGCGCGTCCGCACCGGGTCCCCGCCGCCCGCGCCCGCCGACCAGACCACCGCGTCGTGGCCGGCGATCAGGTCGGCGAGGCCGGCGACGTCGAGCGCCTCGACATCCGCCACGATCGGGTTCGCGCCGGTCGCGCCGACCTCGGCGGCGTGCTCCGGGTTGCGGATGACCGCGTCGACCTCGTCGCCGCGCTCCGCGAGGATCCGCTCGAGCTGCAATGCGACCCGACCGTGCCCACCGATGATCAGCACCTTCGCCATGACCAGCCTCCCCACCGTTCGACACCCCCACGCTACCCACGGCCGGGACGGCGGGCCACTGTTCCGGGCCGACCGCACCGATGCTGGCGCGGACGTCGGTCTGCGCGCCAGAATGAGGCTACGGACACACACGGAGGTGCGCATGTCGGTCGAAACGGTGCTCTGGGGGGCCATCTTCGGGATCATGGCGGTCGGCGGCGTCGGCCTCGCCGCCTGCCTGTGGGTGTTCGCGCGCACACCGAAGCGGTGAGGACCCCTGCCGTCATCGGCGCGGTCCCGCGCCGATGACGACGCTGAGGAGCGCCGGCGTGCTGCTGCACCGCCACGCCCCCGGGCTCGAGGTCTTCATCGCGCACATGGGCGGTCCCTTCTGGGCCGGCCGCCACGAGCGCGCATGGTCGATGCCGAAGGGCCTCATCGACCCCGGCGAGGAGCCGCGCGACGCGGCGTTCCGCGAGTTCGCCGAGGAGGTCGGCGTGCCGGCGCCCGACGTCGCCTACGTCGACCTCGGAACGGTCCGGGCCTCCGCCAAGAAGGTGCTCCACGTCTTCGCGGGCGAGGCGCCGGGATTCGAGCTCGCGGAGCTCCGCCCCGGCACCTTCGAGCTGGAGTGGCCCCCGCGGTCGGGGCGGATGGAGACCTTCCCCGAGATCGACGAGGCGCGCTGGGTGCCCGTCGACGAGGCGCGTGAGCTCCTGGTGAAGGGGCAGGTCGCCGCGCTCGACCGGCTGGAGGTCACGGCGTAGCACGCGCCAGCGGGCGTGGGTCGATCGGCGAGCCGGATGCCGCGGCTCAGGCCGACGGCGCCGGGCTCGGTGATCCGTCGGGCCTGCGTCGCCTGAGGTGCAGGTGCTTGCGCTCGTCGAGCGACGGATCGGGCGCGTCCCACACCTTGACGATCGCCCAGCCGACCGCGGTCAGGGGGACGGCGAGCACGGCGCCGGCGATGCCGCCGAGGATCGTGCCCGCCGTCAGGGCGATGAGCACGACGAGCGGGTGCAGCTTGAGCGACTGCGCCATGACGACGGGTTGGAGCAGGTCGCCCTCGAGCTGGTTCACGGCGATCACGATCGCGACGACGATGAGGGCGACGATCGGGCCGTTGGCGACGAGGGCGACGAGGGCGGCGAGGATGCCGGCGACCGTCGCGCCGACGAGCGGGATGAACGCCGTGAGGAACACGATGACCGCGAGCGGCAGCGCGAGCGGCACCTGCAGGATCGCGAGGCCGATGCCGATCGCGACCGCGTCGACGAGCGCGACGATGGCCGTGCCGCGGACGTACCCGCCGAGCACCTTGACCGAGGTCTCGCCGACGCGGCGTCCGCGCTCGAGGCGGTCGCCCGTGAACGGCCGCATGAAGAACGCCCAGATCCGGTCGCCGTCCTTCAGGAAGAAGAACAGCACGACGAGCATCAGCACGAGGCCGGTGATGAACTCCGTCGCCTGCGACACGCCGGTGAGGGCGCTCTGCCCGAACTCCGCGCTCGTGACGAAGTCGAGGATGCCGTCGCGCCACTCGTCGAGTTGCGACTGCTCGATCGGGATCGGCAGGGTCTGCACCCAGTCGACGAGGTCCTCGAAGCCCGCGACCGCGGAGTCGGCGAGGTCGTCCCACTGCGAGCGGACCGCGAACACGATGGCGGTGACGATCCCGCCGAGCACGAGGATGCCGCCGAGGAGCGCGGTCCACGCGGCCAGGATCGGCGGCATCCCGCGCCGGAGCCACGCGATCAGCGGGCTCGCGGCCGCCGCGAGGATCAGCGCGATGAGCACGGGGATCACGATGAGCGTGACCCGGGTGAGCGCCCAGACTGCGAGCGCGCCGAGCGCGATCACGATGAGGACCTGGAGGCTGCGGATCGACCATCGGCCGAGCCGGTCGTTCCAGATCGGCCCGCCGATGCTGCGGCGCGTCGGCTCGTCGGCCGGGGTCGGACCGGGCACTGGATCGCGGGCGGGGCGGCGTCGGAGGACCATGGCTCGACCCTAGGCGCGGTGAGCGCGCGGACACAGGCCTTGACCCGGTGCGTCCGCGAGGCGGTGGATGCCGCGGCATCCCCGACTCAGGCCGACCCGCTCCACGGAGCGGGGACGAGGACCCAGGCGACCTCGGCCGGCGAGTCGTCGTCGGCCGCCCAGGTGTGCGGCTCGCGTCCGGGGAAGGTGAGCGCGTCGCCCGCCTCCAGCCTGACGGTGCGGTCGGCGAAGCGCACGGTGACGGCGCCCGAGACGACGTGCATGACCTCGACATCGCAGTTGACCGTGTACAGGTCGGTGCCGCCGTGCGCACCGGGCTCGAGCGACGAGCGGAGCAGCTGCACCCGTTCCTCGCCGCGCGGCGACATCAGGCGCTCGTCGACGTGCACGCCGCCGAGGTTGATGCGCGGCGCGTCGGCGCGTCGGACGTGCTGGATCTCCGGCTCCGCGAACAGCGCGCCGACGGGGAGGGAGAGCACCTGGCAGAGCTGGACGAGAGTGGCGACGCTCGGCGACGTCTCGTCGCGCTCGAGCCGGCTGAGGAAGCCCTTGCTGAGCCCCGTCGCCTCGGCGACCTGCGCGAGCGTGAGGCCCTGCGCGATCCGCGTGCTGCGGAGCTTCGCGCCGATCGGCGTGCCGGACGCGTCGGCGGAGGGATGGATCGGACGCACGTCGACTCCTCTCGTGCAGTGACGCGCACGCGGCATCCGTCGCCCTTGACGCGGACGGGGTCGTCGGCGTAGCGTGTCCCGCAAGTTTCCTCAACAGTACCGGAAGTTGTCTCCTATGCAACACACTCCCGAATCCGCGCCGATCGGCCCGGTGGATGCCAGCGTCGTCCCCCGCTTCGCGGGCATCGCCACGTTCGCGCGACTGCCGCGCCTCGACGAGGTCGAGCGCGCGGACGTCGCGATCGTCGGCGTCCCGTTCGACTCGGGAGTCAGCTACCGCCCCGGCGCGCGCTTCGGCCCCGCCCACGTGCGCGAGGCGTCGCGGCTGCTCCGCCCGTACAACCCCGCACAGGACGTGTTCCCGTTCGGCGCGCAGCAGGTCGCCGACGCCGGCGACCTCGCGGTCAACCCGTTCGACATCGGCGAGGCCGTCCGGCAGGTCGAGGAGGGCGCTCGCGAACTCGGGTCGCGTGCGGCGAAGCTCGTCACGATCGGCGGCGACCACACCATCGCACTGCCGCTGCTGCGTGCGGTGCACGCCCAGCACGGCCCGGTCGCGGTGCTCCACTTCGACGCGCACCTCGACACCTGGGACACCTACTTCGGGGCGCCGACGACGCACGGCACGCCGTTCCGCCGCGCGAGCGAGGAGGGCCTCATCGACCTCACCGCCAGCATGCACGTCGGCATCCGCGGGCCGCTCTACGCCAAGAGCGACCTCGAGGACGACGAGCGGCTCGGGTTCTCGATCGTGACGAGCGAGTACCTCGAGGAGCACGGCGTCGCGAACGCGATCGAGCGCATGCGCGCCCGCGTCGGCGACGCTCCGCTCTACATCTCGATCGACATCGACGTGCTCGACCCCGCCCACGCACCGGGCACGGGCACCCCCGAGGCCGGCGGGCTCACCAGCCGCGAACTGCTCAGGATGCTGCGCGCCCTCGCCGACCTGAACATCGTCGGTGCCGACGTGGTCGAGGTCGCCCCGGCGTACGACCACGCCCAGCTGACGGCGGTCGCCGCGAGCCACGTCGCCTACGAGCTCATCAGCGCGATGGCGCCGCGCGGCTGAGCGGGCGCGACGAACCCACCCCACCCAGAACCGAAGACCACGGACCAGAGGCGAAGGAGCCCCCAGATGCCCGAAGCACGCACCCCCACCCGCGAGGAGGTCGAGGCCGCGGCATCCGCGATCGTCGAGGCCTTCGCCGCGACCGACCGCGAACGCTACTTCGCGACGTTCGCCCCCGACGCGACCTTCGTGTTCCACACCGAACCCGCCCGCCTCGAGGACCGCCTCGCCTACGAGCGGCTGTGGGACGAGTGGGTCGACAGCGGATGGCGCGTCGTCTCGTGCGAATCGACCGACCGGGCCGTCCAGCCGTTCCCCGGCGGCGCGATCTTCTCGCACTCCGTCGCCACGACCGTCGAGACGCCGGAGGGCCGCGAGTCCTACCGCGAGCGCGAGACCATCGCGTTCCGGATCGATCCCACCCGCGGGCTCGTGGCCGTGCACGAGCACCTCTCCCCCCTGCCCGATCGCGATCCGGTCGCCTGACCCACCCCAAGCCACCCGAGGAGAACCAGCAATGTCGCTCTACACCCGCCTCGAGCAACGGCTCGAACGCAACTCCGACGACGCCGGACCGGTGCAGGGCAGCCTCTCGCTGCTGCGCATCGGCATGATCTGGCTCGCGGCGAACCTCGTCGTGACCACCCTGCTCACCGGCACCCTCTTCGTGCCCGGCATCGACTACGGCCTCGCGATCCTGCTGATCATCGTGGGCACGCTCGTCGGCGCCGTCGTGCTCGTGACGGTCGGCAACATCGGCACGCGAACCGGCCTGCCGACCATGGCGCTCACGCGCGGGCCGTTCGGCACGCGCGGCAGCCTGCTGCCGGTCTCGGCGAACGTCGTGATCCTCATGGGCTGGAGCTGGGTGCAGGCGATGCTCGCGGGCATCGCCCTGGACTTCCTCGTCGCCTCCGTCACCGGATTCTCGAATCCGGTCATCTGGGCGGTCGTCTGCCAGACGATCGTGGTGATCCTCGCGATCTTCGGCCACGAGGGCATCGCCAGGATCGAGCCGTGGCTCGCCGGCGTCATGCTCGTGATCATGGCGTTCATCTTCATCGCCGCCTTCACCACCTTCACGCCGGCGGAGTTCCAGGCGATCCCGGTCGACGAGTCGATCGGCTACACCCCGATCCTCGTGCTCGACGTCGTCATCGCCACCGCCATCTCGTGGACCGTGCTCTCCGCCGACTTCAACCGGTTCGCGCGGACGAGCCGGGCCGGCATCATCGGCTCGGGCGTCGGGTACAGCCTCTCGACGATCATCGCCATGTCGCTCGGCGCCACCGCGATCTCGTACGTGGTGCTCGCCGGCGGCGAGGCGATCCCGTTCGACCCGGTGACGATCGTCGAGCCGTTCGGCTGGCCGCTCGCCGTCGTGATCTTCACCTCGGTGATGGCCACGAACACGATGGTCGTCTACGGCATGGTCACCTCGGTCGTGAACGCGGTGCCCGGCGCGAAGGTGAAGTTCCTGCCGACGGCGCTGGTCCTCGGCCTGGTCTCGATCGTCGGTTCGACCTTCTTCGGCCTGCTGGAGCAGTTCACGACCTTCCTCGTGACGATCGGCGCGCTGTTCGCCCCGGTGTTCGCGATCATGATCGTGGACTACTACCTCGTGAAGCGCGGCTCGTACACGCGCGAGATCCTCGACTCCCGCGGCGGGCGCTACTGGTACCGCGGCGGCGTGAACTGGCTCGCGGTGCTCGCCTGGGTGGTCGGCGCGGTCGCCGTGTACCTGTGGACCTGGGTGTGGCCGACGCCGATCGGCGCGACGATCCCGGGCTTCGCGCTGACGTTCGTGCTCTACCTGCTGCTCTCGCTCCGTGAGCGGGCGTCCCACACGGCGCAGCCGAGCGAGCACCTCTCGCGCGAGACCGTCTCGACGGACGCCTGAACCCCGTCATGC
This sequence comes from Agromyces zhanjiangensis, assembly GCF_040496055.1. Classification (NCBI taxonomy): domain Bacteria; kingdom Bacillati; phylum Actinomycetota; class Actinomycetes; order Micrococcales; family Microbacteriaceae; genus Agromyces; species Agromyces zhanjiangensis. The sequence goes on from NZ_JBEPKB010000001.1 coordinate 269,901, forward strand.
GCGACCTCAGCCACCCCATCGTCGACGGCATGACCGTCTACCCCGGCGACCCGACCGTGCACCTCTCCCCGGCACTCGAACTCGACCGCGACGGCGCCGCCGTCACCGCGCTCGTGCTCGGGTCGCACACCGGGACGCACGTCGACGCCCCGGCCCACACCGTCGCGGAGGGTCGGACGATGGCCGAGGTCGCGCTGGACGAGCTCGTCGGCGAGGCCCTCGTGTTCCACCTCGAGGGCCTCGCCGACGGCGCGACCTACGGGCTCGACGCCCTGGCGGCCGCGGCGCCCGGCGGCGTCCTGCCCGACGGCGTGCCCGAGATCGTCGTCATCGACACCGGGTGGTGGCGGTGGTTCGGCGACGGGCGGGCGCTCCGGCATCCGTCGCTCGACCCCGCCGCTGCGGCCGAGCTCGTCGGTCGCGGCATGCACGTCCTCGCGGTCGACACCCTGAGCCCCGACGCGACGGATGCCGCGGGCACGACCTCGTTCCCCGTGCACGACGTCGTCCTCGGCGGCGACCACCTGATCGTCGAGAACGTCACCGGACTGGAGGGGCTGCCGCACCGCGTGCGCGTCGGGTTCTTCCCGCTGCGACTCGGCGCCGACGGCGCACCCGTCCGTGCCGTCGCGTTCGACGGCTGACCCGCCGGGGTTCCGCACGACGCGGATCGCGAGCACACTGGGGCGATGGACCTCGGCGCGTTCTCCGTCAGCCTGGCCGTCACCGACCTGCCCGCATCGCGGGCGTTCTACGAGCGGCTCGGATTCGAGGCGTTCGGCGGCGAACCCGACCAGGGGTGGCTGATGCTTCGGAACGGGTCGCACGTGATCGGCCTGTTCCATGGCATGTTCGAACGGAACCTCCTCACGTTCAATCCGGGCTGGGACCAGGCTGCGAACGACGTCGACCCGTTCACCGACGTGCGAGACCTGCAGCGGGCGCTCCGCGACGCCGGGGTCGAGTTCGTGTCCGAGGTCGACGAGACGGGGTCCGGGCCGGGCAGCTTCGTCATCGTCGACCCCGACGGCAACCCCGTGCTGGTCGACCAGCACCGCTGACGGCCCTGGGCACCTGACCGCGAGCCTCGCACCGCTGCTCCGCCCCGCCCCACGTGCGACCCGACGGGAGGAGTTTCCGGGCGACGCGCCGACGGCACGGGCGCGCCGTGCGGCGTGTCATCCGGAACTTCCTCCCGAACGCGGGCCGTGACGCCCGGCTCGGGCAGACTGGAGCGATGGACCCGGTACAGGCGCTGGAGGAGATCGCGTCGCTGCTCGAGGTGCAGCTCGCCTCCCCGTTCAAGGCCAAGGCGTTCCGGCGCGCGGCGGGCGCGATCGGCCCCCTGGCCGACGACGAACTGCGGGCCCGTGCCGCCGACGGGCGCCTGAAGCGGACACCCGGCATCGGCGACTCGAGCCTCGGCGTCATCGTCGAGGCACTCGACGGGAAGGTGCCCGCCTACCTCGCCGACCTCCGCGAGAAGGCGGGCGTCGAGGTGGCGACGGGGCTCCGGTCGCTGCTCCGCGGCGACCTGCACGCCCACTCGGACTGGTCGGACGGCACGACGAGCATCGCCGCGATGGCGCGCGCCGCGGCCTCCGCCGGGCTCGAGTACTTCGCGCTCACCGACCACTCGCCGACGCTCCGCGTCGCGAACGGCCTCTCCCCCGAGCGGCTCGAGTCGCAGCTCGAGATCGTCGGTGCGCTGAACGCGGGGCTCGCCGAACCCGACCGCGACGACGACGCGCGCCGCGAACGCGGCGACCTCGGCGTCCGCATCCTCACCGGCATCGAGGTCGACATCCTCGAGGACGGCGTGCTCGACCAGCGCCCCGACCTGCTCGACCGCCTCGACGTGGTCGTCGCGAGCGTGCACTCCAAGCTGCGGTCGCCGCGCGACGAGATGACGAAGCGGATGCTCCGCGCCATCCGCGACCCCCGCATGAACGTGCTCGGGCACTGCACGGGCCGGCTCGTGCAGGGCTCGCGCGGAACGCGCCCGCAGTCGGAGTTCGACGCCGAGGCCGTGTTCGCCGCATGCGCCGAGCACGACGTCGCGGTCGAGGTCAACTCACGCCCGGAGCGCCAGGACCCGCCGGACGACCTCATCGCCGTCGCGCTGGACGCCGGCTGCCGGTTCTCGATCGACACCGACGGGCACGCGCCCGGCCATTTCGGGTTCCTCGCGCTCGGCGCGGCCCGCGCCGAGGCGGCGGGGATCCCGCCCGAGCGGATCGTCACGACCTGGGACGCCGACCGGCTCGTCGACTGGGCGGGGTCGAAGAAACGGGTCGCCCGCTAGCCGTCGGAGCGGCCCCGACCGGCCGACCCGGGACCCGGGCTCCCGTCCGAGCGCTCCACCAGCCAGTCGAGCACCTCGGGCACCACGCCGAGCACCGCGACATGGCCGTCGTCGAGTCGCATCCACAGCCGCGCGCCGCGCAGGCCGGCGACGAGGCGCACGGCGTGCGGGCGCGGGATCACGCGGTCGAGCTCGCCCTGCACGAGGAGCGTCGGCACCCGCACCTCGGCGGGGTCGAAGCCCCAGTCCCGCGTGAACGCCACGTCGTCGTCCACGAGTCCGCCCGGACCCGCCGATTCCGCTCGCCCGGCATCACGACCGACCGCACCCCACTCGCCGCCGAGCGCGGCGAAGTCGCTGTCGATGAACTGCGCCGGGTCGAATTCGTCGGTCTCGGCGTACCGCAGGCGCTCCGCGCGCGAGACGGCCGCCGCGCGCAGTGCACCCGGGTCGTGCATGCCGACGTACCACTCGTCGCCCCCGAACGGCGCGGGGCTCGCGAGCACGGCGACCGCCGTGACGCGGTCGGGCAGCAGCGCGGCGCACGCGAGTGCGTGCGGCCCGCCGCCCGAGTACCCCATGACGGCGAAGCGATCGAGGCCGAGCGCGTCGGCGATCGCGTCGACGTCGCCGGCGACGGAGGCCACGTCCCGTCCTGGCCGGGCTGTGGATCCGCCGTACCCGGGGCGCGCGAACGTGACGAGCCGGATGCCGCGCGCCCGCGCTGCCGCGACGAGCGGCTCGAGCGGCTCACCCGTGTGCGGCGACCCCCCGTGCCAGACCACGACCGGCGCTCCAGGCGGCGGCGCGCCGGTGTCGAAGGCCCGCACGACGCCGCCGTGCGGCGACGACACGTCGACGGTCGTCGTCTCCACGCGATCGTCGGCTATCGCTCGACCGCTCGACGGTCGTCGCGACGGGTCACCAGCCACCTCAGCCAGAAGAACACGGCGATCGCGACGACGGCCACGATGGCCAGCTTCACGACGAACCACAGCACGCTGAAGACCACGTCGACGAGGACCCATGCGATCACGACGGCGGCGATGACGCCGAGGACGGTCCAGACGGTGCGGCTCATCCTTCGAGCCTAGCCCGGCCCCGGCTCAGCGCGCCCGCGCCTCACGCGGCGCCCGTGTGGACCAGAGCGCGAGCGCGATGAGCAGCGGCTGGAACCAGAGGCGAACGAACCGCGCGCGGTCGGTCGTCAGCCCGAACGCGTCGCGTCGCTCGCGCCACTGCGCGACGTTGCCGGGGAACACGGCCGCGAAGAAGGCCGCGACGATCCAGCCGACGCGCGATCGCTCCCGCGGGAGCGCCACGAGCGCGGCGCTGAGCCCGACCTCGACGACGCCCGAGCCGACGACGACCGCGTCGGCGTCCATGGGCACCCACGGCGGCACCTGCGCACGGAACTCGCGCCGGGCCCAGGTGAGGTGGGACACGCCCGCGAAGGCGAGGCTCGCGGCGAGGAACCAGCGACCCGCGCTCCGCGCGGGCGTCGACGGCGGCACTGAGGGCGATCGGGTCATGCGCTCGAGCCTAGGCAGGGCCGCCGACGCTGTCAGCCCTGCACGCGCCCCGACCTCGCGGCGATGCGCTTCAGTCGCGGCGGCGTCGCGGCGACCCACGCGACCACCATCACGACGACCGACAGGGCGAAGATCGCGAATCCGACCCAGTCGTCGGCGTCGCGCGCCGCGTACATCTGGTTGAGCTTCCGAAGGGCGCCCGTCGAGAGCACGAGCACGACGTGCACGAACGTGAAGGCGAGGAAGAACAGCATCACCGGGTAGTGGACGGCACGAGCCATCCGCTCGGTCCTCGCCGACGCCCAGCGCCCCTCGACGGGCCAGATCGACGACAGCCGCAGCCCGGTGATGAACGCGAGCGGCGCCGCGACGAACACGACCGCGAAGTACGCGAGCTGCTGCAGGGCGTTGTACACGACCCACGAGTCCTCGGTCGGCCACTCGAGCGACGCGTACTGCAGCGCGGCGGAGATCGCGTTGGGGACCACGGCCCAGTCGGTCGGAACGATCCGGAGCCACTGCCCGGTCGCGAAGAGCAGCACGACGTATGTGATGCCGACGAGGATCCAGAGGGCGTCGAGCCACAGGTGGAACCAGAGCCAGATGCCGAGCCGTCGAGGCGCGCGCTTCGTGCGCGGCCAGCGCGTGTTGTCGCGCGTCCAGAAGCCGGGTGGGCGACGCCTGCCGCGGAGCTCGAGCCCGGTCTTGACGAGCAGTACGAGGAAGAACGAATTGAGGAAGTGCTGCCAGCCGAGCCACCAGGGGATGCCGACCGGGGTGCCCTCGGGGGGCGGGACGATGCCCGGGTAGGCGTCGACGAACGCCGCGACGGCCGGCAGCGCGACGAGCAGCCGGGCGATCACGACGACCACAACGAACGCCACGAGCGCGATCGCGAGGCCCCACAGCACGCGCGTGCGCTGCGCCCTCCACCATTCGGCGGCGCGGGCGGACGTCGTGGGGGTCGTGGTCATGCGGCGTCGGGTCCTTCTCCAACGGATGCCGGCGTCGGCCGGCTGCCGGGCGGCGCGGGCGCGCACCGGGCGTGAAACGGATGCCTCCGACGATATCGCCGTCGGCTGGGAGCGGGTGACGCGCGCGCAACACCGCGTCGCACCCGAGGCCCGACCTATGCTGGCCCGATGCTGCACGATCTGGTCGACGGGGCCCGCATGCTGCTGCGCGGATTCGCGTTCTGGCGGCGCGATCCGGGCGTGATGCTGCTCGGGCTGGTGCCCGCGGCCATCGTGTTCACCCTGCTCGTGTGGGGGCTCGTGGCGCTCGGCGTCGGGCTGCCCGGCCTGGTCGACCTCGCCACTCCGTTCGCCGACGCCTGGCAGGAGTTCTGGCGGCTCGCATTCCGCACGCTCGTCGCGGTCGTCGTGTTCGCGGGGGCGGCGGTGCTGGCGTTCGTGACGTTCACGGCGCTCACGCTCATCGTCGGCGACCCGTTCTACGAGCGCATCTGGGCGGCCGTCGAGGCGGACGCCGGCGGCGCGCCGCCCGGCGAGGCTCCAGGGTTCTGGAGCGGGGTGCGCGGGTCGCTCGTGCTCGTGCTTCAGGGCCTGCTCTCCGCGGTGCTCGTCGGGCTCGTCGGCCTCGTCCCGGTCGTGGGCACGGTGGTGGCCGCCGTCCTCGGTGCCGTGCTCACCGGCCGCCTGCTGGCTCGCGAGCTCACGGCGCGCGCACTCGACGCGCGCGGCATCCCGGCGGAGCACCGACGCGCGCTGCTCCGCGCGAATCGCTGGCGGTTCCTCGGCTTCGGGGTCGCCACGCAGCTCTGCTTCCTCGTGCCGCTCGGCGCGATCGCGACGATGCCGGCCGCGGTCGCCGGGGCGACGCTGCTCGCGAGGTCGGCAGCGGTCGAGCCGTCGCGCTGACCGCCGAGCGGATTTCCGAGCGGGTGCATCCGATACGCAGCGTGCGCAGGAAGTAGGTGATGGCGGGTCACCCTCGCGCCACGTCGCTCGCGGCGCGGCGCGAGGCTCCGCCGGCATCCGGACGAGCTCCCGGAGGGGGACACGAGGGTTCGACCGGGGATGGAAGACCCGGCGGCGGATGTCGCGGCGGCCGCCCACGCACCGCGGCATCCGTCGTCGCTCGGGTCAGCGCTGGGCGGCCAGCACCTCGTCGACCCACTCGGGGACGAGCACGCTCGCGAGCCCGAGCCGCGTCTCGGCGAAGCACGCCGTGACCTCGCTCTCGTCGAGGTTGAGCTCGAGCGTCGTCGCGCCGAACGCGGCAGCGGTCAGCACGAAGCCGGCCGCCGGGAACACCGCCCCCGAGGTCCCGATCGCCACGAACGCCTCGCATCCCGCGAGCGCAACGTCGATCTCGTCGAGGCCGTCGGGCATCTCGCCGAACCAGACCACGTCGGGGCGGAGCATCCGCTCGCCGCAGGTCGGGCACGGCGGCCCCGGTTGCAGGTCGCCCGGTGCGTCGGTGCGAGCCTCGCACGCGACGCAGCGCACGCGGCCGAGTTCGCCGTGCATGTGGATCACGCGCGCGGAGCCGGCCCGCTCGTGCAGGTCGTCGATGTTCTGCGTGACGACGAGCAGCTCGTCGCCGAGCTCGCGCTCGAGTGCGGCGAGCGCCGCGTGCGCGGGATTCGGGGAGACGGATGCCACGGCCCGGCGCCTCGCGTCGTAGAAGCGCTGCACGGTGTCGGGGTCGCTCTCGAACGCCTCCGGGGTCGCGACGTCCTCGACCCGGTGCCCCTCCCAGAGCCCGCCCGCGTCGCGGAAGGTCGGCACGCCGCTCTCGGCGGAGATCCCGGCGCCGGTGAGGACCACGATCCGAGGCGCGCCGCCGACGCCCGTGGTCACGCGACGGCCTCGGGCGCACGCCCGCGGAAGACGAGCACGCGGGTCGGCCCGAACGGGAACGACGGCACTCGCACCAGGCGCGCCTCATCGACCTCGAAGCCGGCCTCGGCGAGCGCGGCCCCCGTGTCGCGGTCCCAGTGGCAGCCGTGGCAGAACCGCGTCGACAACGGCGTGACCGCGCGCTGGATGCCGCGCTTCAGCGTGCCGGGCGGCGCGACGACGTGGTCGACGAACACGACGGTGCCGCCGGGTCGCAGCACCCGTCGCACCTCGGCGAGCGCGGCCGCCTGGTCGGTGACCGAGCACAGCACGTAGGTGCCGACGACCGCGTCGACGGATGCGTCGGGCAGCGGGATCCGCTCGGCGACGGCGTCGAGCGGGGCCTGCTCGTGCTTCCACTCGCGGGCCCGCTGGGCGAGCTCGGCGCGACGCTCCGAGTCGGGCTCGAGCCCGACCCACTCGACCGCGGGGTCGAACGCGCCGAAGTTCTCCCCCTCGCCGGCGCCGATCTCGAGGACCCGGCCTCGGACGCCCCCGATCGCCTCGCGCTCGAGGTCGTCGAGGTCGTCGTCGGTGATGAGCGGGGGCCGCGCGGCATCCATCACGTCATGCGACCACGCGGCGCCCCGATCGTCAAGCGGCGGGCCGGGCGGTCAGCGGCGCAGCCAGACCGTCGTCTCGCCGGGCAGCACGCCGTCGCCGAGGTCGCCGCTCGCGACGAGCACCGAGCCCGCCGGCAGTGCCACCGGCTCGGTGCCGAAGTTGGCCACGACCTCCCAGCCGCCGGGTCGCCGGAAGTGCATGACGTCCGGGTCCGGGGTCGGCACCCAGTCGAGTTCCTCCGCCCCCTGGAGGTCGTGGCGGAGTGCGAGCGCGCGACGGTACATCGACAGGCTCGATGCCGGGTCGTCGACCTGGCCGTCGGCCGCGTACTCGCCGAACCAGGCCGGCTGCGGCAGGTGCGCACCGTCGGGGCCGAAGCCGAACGAGTCGCCCTCGGCCGTCCACGGCAGCGGCACGCGGCATCCGTCGCGGCCGATGTCGACCCCCGGGTTCCGGAAGTACGCGGGGTCCTGTCGCTGCGAGGCGGGGATGTCGGCGACCTCGGGCAGCCCGAGCTCCTCGCCCTGGTACAGGTAGGCCGAGCCCGGCAGGGCGAACACGAGGAGGCTGGCAGCGCGGGCGCGGCGCAGGCCTCGCTCGCGGTCGAGCTCGGGGGTCGTCCCGCCCGAGAGCAGCCACGCCCCGCCGTGCTTCTCGCCGGGCACCGACGGCTCGGGGAGCCCGTAGCGCGTCGCATGCCGGACGACGTCGTGGTTCGAGAGCACCCACGTCGTCGACGATCCCGATGCCGCGGCGAGCGCGAGGTTGGCGTCGACGATGCGGCGGAACCGGGCCGCGTCGAACGTCGCCTCGAGCAGGTCGAAGTTGAAGGCCTGTCCGAGCCCTTCGACGCTCGCGTAGCGGGGCCGCCGGTGAGTCTCCACCCAGGCCTCCGCGACCGCGGTGCGCGGCGGCGTGTACTCGTCGAACACGCGACGCCACTCGGCGTAGATCTCGTGGACCTCGTCGCGGTCCCACAGCGGGTGGGCGCCGTCGCGCGGCAGCGCGTCGAGCGTCGCCTGGTCGGGCAGTTCGTCGTCGAGGCGCTTCGCGAGGCCGTGCGCGACGTCGATGCGGAACCCGTCGACGCCGCGGTCCGACCAGAAGCGCAGGGTGTGCAGGAAGTCGTCGCGCACCTCGCGGTTGTCCCAGTTGAGGTCGGGCTGCTCGGTCGCGAAGTAGTGCAGGTACCACTGGCCGTCGCCGACGGGCTCCCACGCGGGCCCGCCGAACGCGCTGGTCCAGTCGGCGGGCGGCAGCGATCCGCCGGGGCCGAGCCCGTCACGGAAGACGTAGCGGGCGCGGGCGGCCGAGCCGCGCGGGGCGGCGAGCGCCTCGCGGAACCACTCGTGGCGGTCGGACGTGTGGTTCGGCACGATGTCGATGATCACGCGGATGCCGGCCTGGTGGAGCGCCTCGACGAGGTCGTCGAAGTCGGCGAGCGTGCCGAGTCTCGGATCGACGTCGCGGTAGTCGTCGACGTCGTACCCCCCGTCGGCCAGCGCCGAGGGGTAGAACGGGCTGAGCCAGACGGCGTCGATGCCGAGGGCCTCCAGGTACGGCACGCGGGCGCGGATGCCGCGGAGGTCGCCGATCCCGTCGCCGTCGGCGTCGGTGAAGCTGCGGGGGTAGATCTGGTACACCGCCGCCTGGCGCCACCAATGGGCGTCGTCGTCGTGGGTACGGCGTCGGTCGGGGCGTGCGAGCACGTCGCTCATCGCGGTGCGGGTCCTCTCGTCGGACGGGGGTCGGTGGGTGGGAGCCGGGACGGTGGAGGCGGGCAGGCGGACGGGACGGGCCGCTCAGCCCTTCACCGCGCCCTGGGTCACGCCTTCCATGACCCAGCGCTGCGTGAAGAGGTAGACGATGATCGCGGGCGCCATCGCCATGAGGTACGACGCGAACGACACGTTGTAGTTGTTGCTGAACTGCGTCTGGAAGATCGACTGCACGACCGGGAGCGTCTGCTGGGCGGAGTCGGCGATGATCAGCGACGGCATCATGAAGTCGTTCCACGACGCGAGGAACGCGAAGATCGCGACCGTCGCGCTCATCGGCGCCAGCAGCGGGAAGATCAGCCGCCGGAACGTCTGCCACGTGGTGGCGCCGTCGATGCGGGCGCTCTCCTCGAGCTCGAGCGGGATCGAGCGGAGGAACGCCGTGAACAGCAGGATGCTGAACGACAGCTCGAACATGATCTTCAGGATGATGACGCCGACCGGGTTCGCGAGGCCGACGAGGCCCGTGAGCTGGATCTGCGGCAGCGCGACGACCGGGAACGGCAGGAACAGCGCCGTCAGCAGGTAGAAGAACGACCAGCGGAAGACCCGGTGATCCCAGTTCCGCACGATCGCGTACGACGCGAGGGCTCCGAGGATCACGGTGCCGACCACGGTGCCCGCGGTGATGAACAGCGAGATCAGGAAGGCGACGGGGAAGTTGGTCAGCTCCCACGCCTGTGCGAAGCCGGAGAAGTCGATCGGGCTCGGCAGGGAGAACGCGTTGCCGTCGACCGCCTGCGACGTCGACTTCAGCGACATCGAGATCGTGACGTAGAGCGGGAGGAGCACGGTCAGGGCGCAGAGGAGCAGGATGACCATGGTCGTCCAGTTCGTCCGCTCCTGGCCGACGCGGCCTCGGCGGCGCGGCGCCCGCGTGGCGACGGCCTCGTCGCTCGAGCGTGTGGTCGAGACGGAAGCGGGACCCCGCTTCGCTGCTGTCTGGGTCATCAGTTCGCCGCCCTTCCGCGGGAGATTCGGAGTTGGAGGACCGAGATGGCCACGGCGATGATGAAGAAGATCGTCGCGTTCGCCATCTGGTAGGCGTAGTCGCCGCCGGTGAAGCCGGTGAAGATCGTCATCGCGATGCTGCGGGTGGCGGTGCCCGGACCGCCGTTCGTCAGGCCGACGATGACCTCGTACACGTTGAGGTAGTTCTTGAAGCCGATGATGATGTTGATGACGACGTACCCCGCGACGAGCGGCAACGTCACAGACCAGAGTCGGCGAGCCGCGCCGGCGCCGTCGATGTCGGCGGCCTCGTACACCTCGCCCGGGATCGAGAGCAGCCCGGCGATGTAGATCAGCAGGGTGGCGGGGATGGACTGCCAGGCGGTCACGATCACGATCGAGATCCAGGCGAGGTCCGGGTTCGCGAGGATCGACTCCGACAGCCACGGGATGCCGGTGGCCGCGCCGAACGCCGGCAGGGAGTTCGAGAACAGGAAGTTGAAGACGTAGGCGATCACGATGCCCGAGATCACCATCGGGATCACGAACACCGCTCGGAGCGGGGTCTTCAGCCTGATGCGCGACGTGAGCCCCACGGCGAGCAGGAAGGCGATGACGTTCACGAGGAGCACCGTCACGATCGCGAAGCCGAACGTGAAGCCGTAGCTCGCGAGGATCGCCGGATCGGTGAACACCGCGACGTAGTTGGTGAACCCGGTGAACTGCCAGTCTCCGAAGCCGATGAAGTTCGTGAACGAGTAGAAGATCCCGAGGACCGCCGGGACGGTGATCGTCAGGGTGAACAGCGCGAGCGTCGGGATCAGGAACCAGTAGTAGATCGGGTCGACGCGCATGCGACCGCGCCGATCGTGGCGGCTGCCCGCCAGGTGGTCGACGGTGCCGTGCTCGGCCTCGTCGACGAGTGCGCCGGCCGACGCCGCGGCGGTGCTGACAGGTGTGCTCATGTCGGGGTGTCCTTTCGAATCGCGGTCAGCCGCGCAGCGCGAGTCGCGCCCAGTCCGCGTCGATGGTCGCGAGCGTCGCGGGGATGTCGCCGCCGGTCGCCATGGTCTGGATGTAGTTGTCGATCGGGATGGTGAGCGGGATCGACCGCGAGAGGCCCTGGTAGAACGCACCCGCGTCGTAGTACTCCTGCATCGGGACGATGCGCTCGTCGGTGACGGGCGCGGCATCCGTCGTCGTGCCGAAGCCGAGGAACTCGGCGTTGTACTCGTCCATCACGTCCTGCTGCATGAGGTACGTCACGAACCGGCGTGCGGCCTCCTTCTCGGTGCTGGCCTCGGGGATCCACAGGGCGAGGTCGAGGTTCACCCTCACCTTGAGGTCGTCGGGGTCGTCCGACGAGGGCAGCGGGAACGTCGCGAGCTCGAGGTCCGGGTTCGTCTTCGCGATCTCGCCGAGCGCCCACGGGCCCTGCATGTACATCGCGCCCTCGCCGTTCGCGAAGGCGACGTTGCCGTCGCCGTAGCCGCGGCTGGCCGCATCGTCGTTGGAGTATTCGGCGAGCTGCCGCATCTGCTCGCTGGGCTCGAGGATGTCCCTCTGGAAGGACGCCTCGGAGTCCGGACCGACCTCGGTGCCGATCTCCTCCATCTGCGCGAGGAACCCCGGCACGTCGACGGAGCCGCCGACGGTGTAGTCGAAGAGGCCCTGGCCGAGGGTCCACGGGTCCTTGAACGTGCTGTAGATCGGCGTCACACCGGCCGCCTCGAGCTCGTCGCACACCGCGATCAGCTCGTCCCAGGTCGTCGGGACCTCGATGCCGTGCTCTTCGAAGACCTCCACGTTGTAGATCACGGATGCCGCGGCGACCGAGTACGGCAGGATGCTCGTCCGGCCCGGGTACGTGGCGTACTGGTCGACGAGTTCCTGCACCTCTGGTCGGATGCGGTCGGCCTCGGGCATGTCGGAGAGGTCGGAGAGCGCGCCGCGCTCCATGAACCGCGCCATCTCGTAGTTGTAGTTGAGCAGCCCGACGTCGGGCGGGTTGCCCCGCAGGAAGCCCGCGGAGAGGTTGGACGCCGTGTCGAGGGTGACGCGGACGTCGTCCTGCGACGCGTTGAAGTCGTCGACGAGGCCGCGGAAGTACGGGATGGCCTCGGGCTTGGACATGTGGAAGGTGATGTCGGCGGTGCCGCCGCCGGCGGAGCCGCATCCGGCGAACGCGAGCGCCGTGGCGACCGCGGCGGCGGCGGCGAGCGGCACGCGCGCTCGCGAGCGCCGTCGGGCCGGTGCGGGTCTGGTGGTCGCGATACGAGGCACGTCGTCGTCTCCCCTGGATCTCGAGGGCGACACGTGCCGGCGCGTCGACCCTGACGGACTGACTAAATCTAGGATGTAGATTTACTTTGTGTCGTAAATAATGACGGAGGGATCGGGAAAGGTCAAGGACATGGGCGAGAACGACGTCGCGACGTCACCTCAGGTGCTGCGGCGCGTCAATGCACGCCGGGTGCTCGAGCACGCATGGCAGGCGGGCGCCTTCACGGCCGCCGACGTGATGGCCGAGACCGGGCTCACCCGGTCGACCGTGATCGGCCTCTGCGATGAGCTCGTGCGCATGGGCTGGCTGACCGAACTCGAGGACGCCCGGGCGTTCGGCACCTACACGAAGGGACGTCCGGCCCGCCGGTACTCGCTCCGGGAGCGCGCCGCCGCCGTCGTCGGCCTCGACGCCGGCTACGACCACGTCGCCGCGACCGTCGCCGACCTGCGCGGCACCCCCCTCGCTCGGCGCTCCGCCTCGATCGCCGCGGCGGAGCCCGGCCGCACCGAGCGGCTCGCCGATGCCGATCAGCGGCGTGCGCTCGCACGGACCGTCGTCGACGAGGCCCGGCGGGCGGCCGGGGTCGCCGCCGAGGACGTCGTCGCGATCGTCGTGGCCGTCCCGGCGCCGGTCGACGTCGACGGCGTCTCTCCGGCCGACGACTGGTTCTGGAACCTGACCAATCCCGGGTACGCCGAACTCTTCGCGCGCGATGCCGAGATCGTCGTCGTCGAGAACGACGCCAACCTCGCCGCCATCGCCGAACGCTCGGCCACAGGCGGCGGCGGACGCGACGTGGACTCCTTCATCGCGCTGATCGTCGGCGAGGGCCTCGGAGCCGGCCTCATGATCGACGGCCGGCTCGTCCGCGGGCGCCGAGGCGGAGCCGGCGAACTCCGGTTCCTCGACCACGTCGAGGGCGTCGGCTCGCCCGACGGACTCGCCCTGCTCGCCAGGCGATGGGCGACCGAGGCGCTGCACGCCGGCGTGGACCCCGACAGCGCGCTCGGACGCCTCGACCCGGGAGCCGTCGACGAGGCGCAGGTCGGCGCGGCCGCGTCGGCGGGCGATCCGGTGGCCGGCGAGATCGTCGCGCGCCTGGCGGCGCGCCTGGCCCGCATCTGCCTCGTCGTCGGCGACCTCCTCGACGTCGACCGCATCATCGTCAGCGGCGCAGCGAGCCGCTCGCTCCCGATGGTGATCGACCGCGCCGCGCGGCTGATCGAGGAGAGCGACGATCCGAGCGCGCCGGAGCTGCGCACCTCGGCGCTCGGCGAGGACTGCGTGACATCCGGAGCGATCGAGCATGCGCTCGCCGCCGTCCGGGCCCGCGCGCTGGACCTCAGGCCGACCTCGCGCGGCGCTGCCTGACCCGAGCCGACCTGCTCCGTCGGCAGCGCCGAGCCCCGTGCGGTCCGGCGGCGCCTGCGGGCAGGATGGACCCATGAGTTCCCTCGCCGATCTCCACGCCGTCGTGGACGCGTTCGCCCGAGAGGCCGCGCTGACCGACCCCGAGGCGCAGGTGCGCTCGGCGATCTGGCCGACGGCGGGCCGGATCGTCGACCACCTCGGCACCATCCAGCGATGGGCCGCCGAGCAGGCGCGGACGGGAGCGCCCGCCGATCGGCGCGCATTCCGGCGGCCGGAGGGCGCGGACCGTGCCGCGTGGTTCCTCGAGGGCGCCCAGCAGCTCACGCGCACGCTCGAGGGCTCCGACCCCGAGCGCGTCGTCCCCGTCCTGTACGGCGCGACCGGCACGGTCCGGTTCTGGCAGCGACGGATGGCGCACGAGGCGACGAAGCACCTGTGGGACCTCCGCACGGCTCGCGACGCCGATCCGCGGTTCCCGCCCGAGGTCGACCCCCTCGGCCGGGCGGACGCCGTCGACGAGTTCGGCGACGTGTTCATGGCCGAGGCGCGCCGACGCGGCATCGACCCACTCGCCGGGCCGGTCGCGCTCGTCGCGACCGACACCGCCGACGCGTGGCGCGTCTCCCCGCAGTGGGTCCTCGAACGGGAGCCGGCGGACGCGGCATCCGCCCCACCCGTCGCCGCGACGATCTCGGCCGAGGTCGGCGACCTCGCGCTGCTGCTCTGGGAGCGCGCGGACCTCGTCGCTGACGACGGCCGGTTCCGCGTCGACGGGGACGTCGACGTGGCGACCGCCCTCGCGACGACGCCCGTGCACCTCTGAGCACGCGCGACGCGGCGCTGCTCGTTCGCGCGGGGTTCTTCCGGACGTCACCGGAGCGGCCTAGCCTGAGCGCGGATCCGAACGCCAGCAGAGGAGCTCGCATGTCCATGAGACCCGATCGCCCCAGCACCGCACGCCGCACCCCGCTCGTCGCCGCATCCGTCGCGGCGCTCGCGCTGGGCGCCTCCGTCGTCGCCGCACCGGCGCACGCCGCGCCCGGCGGCGAACCCGGGCGCGCCGACACCGTCCGCGTCGCCACGTACAACCTGTCGCTCAACCGCAACTTCGAGGGCCAGCTCGTGGCCGACCTGTCGACGGGCGCGAACGCGCAGGCGAAGACCGTCGCCGAGGTCATCCAGCGCGCGAACCCCGACATCGTGCTGCTCAACGAGTTCGACTACGTCGAGGGCGGGGTCGCGGTCGACCTGTTCCGCGACAACTACCTCGAGGTCTCGCAGGGCGGGGCCGACCCGGTCGAGTATCCGTACGCGTTCGTCGCGCCCTCGAACACCGGCGTGCCGAGCGGGTTCGACCTCAACAACAACGGCGTCATCGGCGGCGGCGACGACGCGTTCGGCTTCGGCTTCTTCCCCGGCCAGTACGGCATGGCCGTGCTCTCGAAGCACCCGATCGACGAGGGCGCCGTTCGGACGTTCCAGCACTTCCTGTGGAAGGACATGCCCGGGGCCCTGCTGCCGGACGACCCGAGCACGGAGGCACCGGCCGACTGGTACTCGCCCGAGGAGCTCGACGTCTTCCGCCTCTCCAGCAAGTCTCACTGGGACGTCCCGGTCGAGATCGGCGGTCGCACGGTGCACGTGCTCGCCTCGCACCCGACGCCGCCCACGTTCGACGGCGCCGAGGACCGCAACGGCACGCGCAACCACGACGAGATCCGCTTCTGGGCCGACTACGTGAGGCCGGGCGCGGCCTCGTCGTACATCTACGACGACGCCGGCGCGACCGGCGGCCTGACCCCGGGCTCGTCGTTCGTGATCCTGGGCGACCAGAACGCCGACCCGCTCGACGGCGACTCGACGGATGACGCGATCCAGCAGCTGCTCGAGCACCCGCGCATCACCGACCCGCTGCCCATGTCGGAGGGGGCCGTCGAGGCCGCCGCGCTCCAGGGCGGCGCGAACCTGACGCACGTGGGCGACCCGGCCTACGACACGGCCGACTTCAACGACAACCCGGCGCCCGGGAACCTGCGCGCCGACTACGTGCTTCCGTCGAAGGACCTCCGTGTCGCCGACGCGGGCGTGTTCTGGCCGGTCCAGGCCGACCCGCTCTCGGCGCTCACCGGCACGTTCCCGTTCCCGTCGAGCGACCACCGGCTCGTGTGGGTCGACGTGCACGTGCGCGGCTGACCCGACAGTCCGTTCGAACGGCCCGTCCCTCACGAGGAGCGGGCCGTTCGACGCGCCGTCGGCGACTCGGGCGCCGGTCGGCGACTCAGCCGCCGGTCGGCGTCGCTGCGTCGGCCGGCGGCGCCGACGCCGGCATCGGCAGCCCGGCGGCCCGGTGGGCGGACGCCACGAACGCGGGCCGAACGCGCTCCCACCCGTCGAGGTACCCGCCGACCATCGCGGCGTCGCGGACGAGCACCAGTTCGGCCGCGCCGAGGCGGGGGTCGGGAGCATCCGCCGCCTCGAGCACGTGCTCGAGCTCGGACCGGAACCATTCGCGGTGGGCGGCGACGGCCCGGCGCACGCCGCTGTCGGCGTCGGGGTACTCGGCCGCGGCGTTGATGAACGGGCAGCCGCGCGTGTGGTGGCGCGCGATGTCGTCGGCGAGCCCGTCGATGACGAGTCCGACGAGTTCGCGCGGCGCGGCGCCGGCCGCCTCTGCGGCGTCGAACGCGGCGCGGATGTTCGCGTCCTCGACGCCGAGGTAGGCCTCGACGAGATCCTCCTTGCTCGGGAAGTGCCGGTAGAACGTCGCGCGCGTCACGCCCGCCTCGCCCACGATGCGGTCGACGCCGACCGAGTGGATGCCCTCGCGGTAGAAGAGCTCGCTCGCGGTCGCGAGCAGTCGCTCGCGTGCGGCGGAGGCGCCGCTGGAGGTCGTTCGTGCAGCCATGACGAACATGATAGAACGATCTTTCTCTTTATGCTTGACATCGGCCCGGCTGCGTGAGTACGGTCTGGGAATACAACAAGATAGAACGATCGTTCTACTTCACAGGACCGCACGAACCACGAGGAGCAGGACCCATGACCACCACCGCGAAGACCCCCATCGTCCTCATCCACGGGCTCTGGATGACCCCGAAGAGCTGGGACACCTGGGCCGAGCGCTTCCGCTCGCTCGGGCACGACGTCATCGTCCCCGGCTGGCCCGGCATCGACGACCGGTCGGTCGCCGACATCCGCTCGAACCCCGAACCGCTGAAGGGCATCGGCCTGGAGCAGATCGCCGACCACTACGAGGCGATCATCCGCGCGCTGCCGCAGAGGCCCATCATCATGGGCCACTCGTTCGGCGGCGTCATCACCCAGATGCTCGCCGACCGCGGGCTCGGCGTCGCGTACGTCGGCGTCACCCCCGGCCAGACCGCGGGCGTCACGACGCTGCCGCCCTCGACCCTCCGCACCGGCTTCCCGATCCTCTCGAACCCCTTCGACCGGAACGGCGCCACGCCGATCTCGAAGGCGCACTTCCACTTCACCTTCGGCAACGACCTCAGCCGCGAGGCCTCCGACCGCATCTGGGAGGACTACGCCGTCAACAGCTACAACCGCGTCTTCTTCGAGGGCGTCGCGTCGACCCTGAACGAGAAGGGCGGCGTCACGCACGTCGACTACGACCGCGCCGACCGGGCGCCGCTGCTCGTCATCAGCGGCGAGATCGACCACGTCGTGCCGCCGGCCATCGGCCGGGCGATCGTGCGGAAGTACCGGAACACCGGCAGCCCGGCCGTCGTCGACTACCGCGAATTCGCCGGCCGCACCCACCGGATCGTCAGCCAGGACGGCTGGGAGGAGGTCGCCGACTTCGCGCTGGCCTGGGCCCTCGAGCACGCCGAGGCGCAGCCTGCCGCGGCGTGAGCCCCGCGCACTGCGCGCCGCTCGCCGCTCGGCTCACGCGGCCGATCAGGCCGCGCCGGGAAGGCCGGGTCCGAACCGATCGGGCACGGCCTTCACGACGCCCGGGAGCCAGCGGTCGACGTCGGGCCACGCTCGCGCCGTCGGCAGCCGCCGGATGAGCCCGGCGAGCGGCGCGTCGCCCGGCTCCCACGGCAGCACCCGATTGGGCGAGGCCGCGGCCACGACGCCCAGCCACCAGTGCATCCACGTGCCGCGCAGCGACTCGGGCTCGAGCACGACGTAGTAGTCGGGCACCCGCAGCTCGTGCCTGGCGACCGCGTCGATCACCTGCTCGATCTCGAGCTGCAGCACGCCGAGGGTCGACCGCTCGTCGTAGAACTCCACCCAGGCGGATGCCACGTGACCGAGCGGGTCGCGGTCGTGCACCACGAACGGCGCGTGCGAGGTCGCCGACCAGGTGACCACCTCGGCGTCCGTGGCCTCCGTCATCTCGGCGAACGTCGCGCTCTCGACGTTCGCGAGACCGGCGAGGGATCCGATCGCAGCACCGGAATCGTCGCCGACGACGACGAGGGTGGTGCTGCCGGGTGCCTCCATTTCCGGATCATACGTCCGGTCGGGCCGGCTCCGGGAGGGGCGTCATCGGCCCGTCGCACGATCGTTCCGGGATCGCAACACGACGCGCTCGGCGCCACGCTCCGCTTGGGCGTTCAGGCGGTGCGGCCGAGCGCCTCGTCGTCGGCGCCGGCCGGGAGCAGCCACGGCAGCACCTCGTCGAACGGCGTGCCGCCGACCGTCAGCACCTGCCACGCGGCATCCGCTCGCCTGACACGCGAGACCGACAGGTTGTCGAGCTTGGGGTACGTGCGGGCGTCGTGGCCGCTGAGCTCGCCGAGCACGTGACGGATCAGCGTGCCGTGCGCGACGGCGAGCACCCGCGCCCCGGCGTGGTCGGCCGCGATGCGCTCGAGCGCTCGCGCCCCGCGCGGGCCGACCTCGTGCTCGGGCTCCTTGCCGGGGAACTCGCGGCCCGGCCACCGCTCGTCGATCTGCGAGACGAGCGTGCCCTCCGCGTCGCCGAAGTCCTGCTCCACGAGGTCGTCGTACTCGCCGACGACTGGCAGGCCGAGCCCCTCGGCGACGATCGCGGCGGTCTCGCGCGCGCGCCCGAGGGTCGAGCTCACGACGACGTCCCAGTCGGCCGGGTCGAGCGTGCGCGCCGCCTGCTCGGCCTGCGCGCGCCCGGTGTCGTTCAGCGGGATGTCGGTGCGGCCCTGCATGAGCCCGCGGAGGTTCCAGTCGGTCTGTCCGTGGCGGACGAGGGCGAGATGCATGGGTTCCAGCCTAGGCGGCGCCCGCTGGGCGGATGCCGCATGGACGGTCAGTCGGCGGCGCCGGGCCTGACCAGGCCGCTCTCGTACGCGAAGACGACGGCCTGCACGCGATCGCGCAGGCCGAGCTTCGCGAGCGCACGCGACACGTACGTCTTCACCGTCGTCTCACCGAGGTAGAGCCGTGCGGCGATCTCGGCGTTCGAGTAGCCCGCCGAGACCTCGACCAACACGTCCCGCTCGCGCTCGGTGAGCGTGGCCAGCCGCGCCGCCAGGTCGGGGCGCACGCGCGGCGCGGCCGCGAACGACTCGATCACTCGGACCGTCACGGCCGGGTCGAGGAGCGCGTTGCCCGCGGCAACGCTCCGGACCGCCGCGAGGAGCTGTTCGGGCGGGGCGACCTTCAACAGGAACCCGCTCACGCCCACGCGGAGCGCGGCCGCGAGCTGCTCGTCGTCGTCGAACGTCGTGAGGATCACGACCCGCGCGTCCGTTCCCTCGAGGATCTCCCGCGCCGCCGTGATGCCGTCGCTGCGCGGCATCCGAATGTCGAGGAGCACCACGTCGGGCCGGGTCCGGCGCACCGCGGCGACCGCGTCGAGACCGTCGGCCGCCTCCCCCACGACGACGATGTCGGGCTGGTGCTCGAGGAGCATGCGCAGGCCCGCGCGGACCATGGCCTCATCGTCGGCGAGGACCACGCGGATCGGCGCGGCGGTCGGAGCGCCCTGCGCCGCGGCATCCGTCATCGGGTCGCCTCCAGCGGGAACTCGGCGCGCACGTCGAACCCGCCGTCGTCGCCGGGTCCCGCTGAGAAGCGCCCGTGGAACATCGCCACGCGCTCGCGCATTCCGACGAGTCCATGACCGCCGATCGCGGGTGCGACGGAACCGCCGGGCGGCGCCGGCCGCGCCTGCGCCGCGCCGCTCGCCGCGCCCCCGGCGCCCACCGGAACCGGCTCGGGCGCCGTGTTCGAGACCGCCACGACGAGCGCACCGTCCGTCCGCTCGACCGCGACGGTCGTGCGGGCGCCGGGAGCATGGCGCAGCACGTTGGTCAGTGCCTCCTGGAGCACCCGGTACGCCGACACGTCGACACCACGCGGCAGGTCGCCCGGGTCGCCTCGCTGCTCGAACGCGACCTCGAGCCCCGCAGCGCGCACCTCATCGACGAGTTCGCCCGCACGCGCCACGCTGGGCGGTGCGGCGGGCGGCACGTCGTCGGTGTCGCGCAGGATGCCGACGAGGGTCCGCAGTTCGGCGACCGACTCGCGTCCGAGCCGTTCGATGCCGCGCAGCATCTCGGCCTGCGGGGCATCCGGCGAGAGCGTCGAACGCACGGCGCCCACCTGGAGGGTCATCACGCTCACCGAATGAGCGACGGCGTCGTGGATCTCGCGCGCGATGCGCTGGCGCTCGTCGACGAGCGCGGCGTGCTCGCGCGCTTCGCGCTCCGCATCCAGCGCGGCCGCGAGCCTCCCCAGCCGATCGGCCCGGTCCCGCGCCCCGCGGGCGACCAGGCCCACGGCCCACGACACCCACGCGAGCGAGGCGAAGAACAGGTTCTCCCAGACCGCGGCGGCGAGGTCGCGCGACGCCGGTGCGGCCAATTCCCCGCCGACGCTCGCGGACAGCGCCCCGCCGATCGCGACGCCGACGGTCGCGAGGAGCTGCACCGAGGCCGGGGCGATCCACGAGCGTCGCGGCGGTCGGCGGAAGGCCGCCCACCCCGGGAGCAGGAAGCAGGCGAGGACGCCGACGCCGGTCGGGCCGCCCAGTCCGACGGCAGTCGCGACGGGGAACATGAGGGACGCGACGGCGGTGCCGGCGATCGGCGCCACCGTCGCGAGCAGTGTCCCCGAGACGACCGGCAGCAGCACGAGGGCGAGCGCGAGCGGCGCCGAACGGAAGCCCGGGTCGAGTGCGATCTCGACCGCGCCGAGCACCGCGAAACCCACCGCGGCGAGCACCGGGATCAGTCGGGCGGATCGGGGCATGGCGACTCCTCATCGTCGTCGCGGACCGGGGCCGGACCGCGCGGTGGCTCAACGCTAGGCGACGGGCGCCGCCGGAGCGGTCATCCTCGTGGACGACACGGCACGGCTGCACGTCCTCCTCACGGTCCGAACGGTCGGGCCGCCCGGCGGCAGACCGGCACCACCGCCGATTCCTAGCGTGATGACCGCCGCCTCGACCGAGCCGGCACACCGACCCGGGAGGACCACGCCATGACCACCGAAACGCTCGACTCCACTGCCGGCGCCGCCGAACAGCGGCCGACCGATGCACCGCTGACGTCCCGACCCGCCCGCCCCGCGCCGGCCGTGCCGCCGACGCACCGCGCGCTCGCGGTTGCGGGTGCCATCGCGCTCATCGCCGGACCGGCCCTGTTCTTCGCCGGGCTCGCGACCTCGCCGGTGCAGGAGGGCGACGACAAGGTCTCGTACATCACCTCGCTCGCGCTCGATTCCACGCTCACCCAGGTATCGGCCGTGCTCCTGCACTACGGCAACCTGCTCATGGGGGTCGGCGTGCTCGCACTGCCGTGGCTCGTGCGCGGCACCCGCGGCGCGGTCGCCGCGGTGATCGGCGGGCTGCTCGCCGCGGTCGCACTGCTCGGCAACTCGGGCGCACTGTTCGCCGACTGGATGCACCTCGAGCTCGGCCGCACGCTCTACCTCGAGGCCGCGGCCGACATCTCGGACGCCGTGCTCGGCCACCCGGCGTTCCAGCTCAGCTTCGGCCTCGCGCCGCTCATCTCGGTCGGCCTGATCGTCGCCGCGATCGGCCTCGCTCGCGCCGGAGTGCTCGGCTGGTGGAGCATCCCGGCCCTCGTCGCCGGGTACGCGGGCATGCTGTTCCTGCCCTACTCGATCCCGATCCTCCCCGCGCTCGGCACGCTCCCGATGCTCGCGGTGCTGATGCTCGCGGGGGTCCGCGTGCTCGGCCGCGTGCGCGCCGATCGTCGGGTGCGCGACGCCTGAGCCGCGGGATCGCAGCGAGCGGATGCCGCAGGGTGCTGCCCGCGGCATCCGCTCGTGCACGCCGCGGATGACGCACCCCTCGTTCGGACGCGGACCCGGTCAGCCCGGCTCGCCGAGCGGACCGGTCCCCGTCCCGTCCGGGACGGTCCGAACCTGGACGAGCTCCTCGCGGCCGGCGCCGCCGGCGATGTCGAGCGCGAGCAGCGGCCCGACATCGCGCGCGTAGAACTTGTACTCGACGACCTCCGGGTCGAGCGGGGTCGTGTCACGGGTGACGAGCACGTCAGCGAACGCGCCGTAGGGTGCCTCCGCACGCTCGCCGACCCGGAGCACCTCGCCCTCGTCCTCGGCCTCACCCGAGAGGTGCTCCTGCCGATACGCCTGGCCGGGCTGCGGGTCCCCGGGGAGCAGGACTCCCGCCTCCGCGCCGTCGACGCCGGCCTCGAACGATCCGCCGGTCGAGACGACCTCGCCGTCCTCGAACTCGGCGGTGTCCTCTCCCAGGTACCAGACCGATCCGTCCTCGTGCTGCGCGTACCAGTCGAGGGTGTCCTCGACGATCTCGCCGTCGAGGGTCGTCACGGTGTCGCGGACGACGCGGGCCGTCACGCCGTTCGCGATCTCGCGCGTGTCGGTCGTGACGGTGACGACGACCCGGAACTCGCCACCCTCGCCGTCGAGCTCGCGGTACTCCCACTGCGAGCCCGGGGTCATCGGCCAGTACGGATGGTCGATGTCGGGGCTGAACTCGGCGGGGTCGAGTTCGACGTGCGCGTCCCCCTGCGGGAGATCGCCCGGCGAGGCATCCGATCCGCTGCCGTCGGTGCAGCCGGCGAGCAGGATGCCCGTGGTCGCGACCAGCGCGACGACGGGGACGTGCGTCCAGGGTCGCGACCTCATGGTCCACCTCCCGTGGAGGCCCGCGACGGACGTTCGCCGCCGCGGCCCCGGTCGAGTCGCCGCGGGACCGAGGCGGCTCGATGCTACGCCGACCCGGGGCGACGCCGACGGGTACTCCGTCCCGCGCAACCCCTCGACCCACGCGGGACCGAGGGCTACCGTGTCGTCCGGGAAGGAGCACGACCATGGGCATCCTCGCCGTCGACCTGTTCATCACGCTCGACGGGGTCTACCAGGCCCCGGGTGCCGCCGAGGAGGACCCCGAGGGCGGCTTCGCATTCGGCGGGTGGCAGGCGCCGTACATCGACGAGAAGTCGGGCGAGGTGATCGGCGCCGGCATCGACCGTCTCGACGCGCTGATGCTGGGGCGCACGACGTACGACATCTTCGCCGACTACTGGCCGCGCCACACCGACACCCCGATCGGCGCGAAGTTCGAGGCGGTGCCGAAGTTCGTCGCGTCGCACACCCTGACCGACCCCGCGTGGGCGAACACGACGGTCGTGACGGATGTCGCGGCCGAGGTCCCCGCGATCACGGACCGCTTCGAGGAGATCCACGTGATCGGCAGCGGCGCCCTCGCACGGTCGCTGCTCGCCGCCGACCTCGTGGACCGCTTGAACCTGTACCTCTACCCGATCGCGTTCGGCAGCGGCAAGCGACTGTTCGACTCGGGCACCGTGCCCGCGGCGTTCACGCTCGCCCAGCCGCCCGTCGCGTTCCCGAAGGGTGCGATCTCGCTCGTGTACGAGCGTGCGGGCGTACCCGTGACGGGCATCGACATGGATCCCGAAGGGCGCTGACGTCGGTCGACCGGATGCCCGGCCGACGCCGGCGACACGTTCGGGTCAGTCGAGCTCCTGGAAGATCGTGAGCTGCAGCCCTGCGGGCGCCCGCACCCGCGCGTTCACCGAGCGCCACGGCGTCTCGCGAGCGGATGCCTCGAGCTCGGCGCCCCCGGCGACGAGGTCGTCGGTCACCGCGACGGTGTCCTCGACCTCGAGCGCGATCCTGATGCGGTCGCTCCGGCCTCCGTCGGTCTCGACGCGGTCGATGAACCGGACCTGTGCGGGGTTGGAGAGCTCGAGCGTCGCGCGTCCGGCGTCGAGGATCCGCACCTCGGCGCCGCCCTCGCCGCTGTAGGCCTCCTGCTCGGGCATCCCGAGCACGTCGCGGAAGAACTCGAGTGCCGCCTCGAAGTCCTCGGCCTCGACGACGAGGCGGAGCTGCCGCACGCGACCTGCCGACCCGTCGCCGCCTGTGCCCGTGCCCGTGCCGTCCGTCATGCTGCGCCCCCTTCGTCGCCGCCGCGGAGCAGCGCCCGCAGCGTCTGGATCGTGTCCGTCTCCCCCGGCTCCTTGTCGGGCCGGTAGCCCTTCACGCGAGCGAACCGCAGCGCGACGCCGCCCGGATAGCGACTCGAACGCTGCACGCCGTCGATGGCGATCTCGACGACCGTGACGGGCGACACGAACACCGTGCTCGCGGTGCGCCGCGTCTCGATCTCGGGGAACCGCTCGGTCTGGAACCGCAGCAGCTCGTCGGTGAGCCCCTTGAACGTCTTGCCGACCATGACGAACCCGCCGCGATCGCCGAACTCGCCCTCGGGGTCGCGGGCGCCGAGCTGCAGGTTCGACAGCCAGCCGGTGCGCCGGCCCGAGCCCCACTCAGCGCCGAGCACGATGAGGTCGTAGGTGAGCACCGGCTTGACCTTGATCCAGCTCGCGCCGCGACGCCCCGCCGCATACGGCGCGCCGACGCCCTTGACCACGACGCCCTCGTGCCCGGCGGCGAGCGCGTCGCGCGCCACGCGCTCGGCGGCCTCGGGGTCGTCGGTCACCTCGCCCGGGACACGATGCTCGCCCGCCACGCGCTCGAGCTCGGCGAGCCGTGCGGCGAGCGGGTCGTCGATGAGGTCGCGCCCGTCGACGTGGAGCACGTCGAAGAACCACGGGTGCAGCACTACCTCGCGTGCGGCCTCGGCGCCGAATCGCGACATCGTCTCCTGGAACGGGCGCGGCGCGCCGCCCTCGTCGAGCGCGAGCGTCTCGCCGTCGAGGATCAGTTCGCGCGCCGGGAAGCCGCGGACGACGTCGACGACCTCGGGCACGCGGTGCGTGATGTCGGCGAGGTTCCGCGTGAAGACCCGGACGTCGTCGCCGGAACGGTGCACCTGGATGCGCGCCCCGTCGAGCTTGAACTCGACGGACGCCTCGCCGGCCTGCTCGAGCGCGGCCGCGGCGCTCGGCGCGGTGCCGGCGAGCATCGGCAGCACCGGACGGCCGACCCGGAGCCCGACCGCCTCGAGGTCGCCCGGCGCACCGGTGAGCGCGATGCGCGCGGTCTCGCCGAGGTCGCCCGACAGCATCGCGGCCCGACGCACCACGTCGCCCGGGCGCTCGGCGGCGCGCGCGATCGCGTCGGTCAGCACCCCCTCGAGCGCGCCGGTGCGGAGCTCGCCGAGGATCACCCGCGAGACGAAGCCCTGCTCGCGCGCCGTCGCGCGCGCACCGAGGTCGGCGAGCACGCGCGCCCGCTCGGCGGCCGAACCCGAGCCGGCCGCGCTCGCGAGCCGGTCGAGCGCGTCGTCGACGTCGAGGATCGTCAGCGTCGCGGCATCCGCCGGGTCGCCGAGGCCGCCCTCGAGCGTGCGCCAGCCGACGCCGACGCGCCCCTGGCGGGGCTTCGCGGAGAGGAAGCCGACCGTGGGCACGATCTCGTCGGGCGCGAGCCCGGCGAGCAGGCCCGCGAGCGCGTCGACCTTCGCGAGCCGCGACCGCGTGGAGGCGACCCGCTCGACCGTCGTCACGACCTCGTCGAGCAGCACCCGATCATCCTCGCACCGCCCGCCGACACGAACCCTCGCGTTCCCTTGTGGTCCGGGAGATCCGGCGGGCAGGATGAGGCTGCGCGTGCATGAGGCGCGACGGATCGACCGAAGGAGCCCCGTGTCCGCAGATTCCCCGAACGTCCGTCCGTCGGACGTCGTGCCGCTGGACCAGCCGCTGTACGGCGCGACGATGGTCCAGGCGATCTCGCGCTTCTTCCGGAAGTACGCGACGTTCACTGGTCGGGCGAGCCGGAGCGAGTTCTGGTGGACCTACCTCGCGTACATCCTCGCCGGCATGGCGATCTCGGGCCTGCTGAGCGTCACGGGGATCGCGAAGGTGTCGCTGACCGACGGCGGCGACGTCGTGTACGCACCGGGGTACTGGATCGTCTGGAGCATCGGCCTCGTCGTCTCCCTCGCGCTCACCGTGCCGTTCCTCGCCATCTGCTGGCGCCGGCTCCACGACTCCGATCGACCGGGCCCGTTCTTCCTCTTCCTCTTCATCCCCCTGGCCGGACCGATCATCCTGCTCGTGTTCCTCGCCCTCCCGAGTCGCCCGTCGGGCGCCCGCTACGACCGCCCGGCCTGATCCGCGGGCGGACGGTCGGCGGCCGATGGGCCGCTCCTCTCTCAGCCTTCCATCGCGCTCGTGCCGTCGGAGAGCACCGGCGAGATGAGCCCGAAGCCGTTGCCGTCGGGGTCGATGAGGTAGCCGACGCGCCCGACGCCCTGCATGTCCTCCGCGGGCATCATCTCGGTCGCGCCGAGCTCGACGGCGCGTCGCATGACCTCGTCGATGCTGCCGTCGACGCCGATGACGAGGTTGCAGCCGTTGACCGGTGCGCCGACCTCGGGGGCCGGCCCATCGCGCTGCGTGAGACCGCCGTTGATGCCCATGCCGGGCTGCTCGTCGACGTTGCCGATCGCCCCCTCTCCCGTGTCGATCGTCCAGTACGGCATGTCGCCGAACTGCGTGAACCGCCAGCCCAGCAGGTCGCCGTAGAAGTCGACGAGCCGCTGCGGCTCGGTCGCGTGGATCTCGAAGTGCACGACCAGGTTGGCCATCGTTCCCCCTCGGATGCGTCGCGCCGGGCGGATGCCGGCGCGGATGCGCGACACGCTACGCCGAGGGCACGACATCCGGCACCCCTCGCACCGCGTGGTCGGTCGTTGGGGGGAGAATCGTCGGGTGCCCCTCTTCTCGCGCCGGACGGCGCCGGTCGACGACGCGCCGCCGATGCCGCGGCTCGTCGAGATCGGAGAACCCGAACGCGACTGGATCGACGCGCACGTCGCCCTGGTCGCCGACGCGGGCGCCGACCCCGACGACCTCGAGCAGGTGCGCGCGCTCTACGAACGATGGTCGGCCGGCTGGCGTCGCATCAACCCGCCCGAGCGCGACGATCCCGCCATCATGGTCAACGCCCTCGGCACCGCGTTCGGCGACTACGTCGCCCGTCGCACGGGCCTGTCGTGGCGGCTCGCCGAGCATGCGCACGGGCCCGAGCTGGCGCTGTACCAGCCCCGCGGCCAGGTGCTCCTGCACCCCATCGCCATCGTCGAGGAGCAGTGGCGCGCCGAGGAGTCGTCGGGGGTGTTCCTCGTCCGGGCCGCCGAGCGCCTGACGCAGGCGCGCCGGCTCGCGCACGGCGACGGCGGCACCACGCGGCGCCGCTGAGTCGACGCCGCACCGCGAGGTGACGCGAGCGGCTGGTCGCGCCTCGTCGGGCAGCGATTCGCGACATCTCGGGCAGCCCGACGTCACGCTCGGGGTTGACGCGAGCCGCTGCATCCGCTGCAATATATTGCATGCCGCTGCCTGCCCTCGCCTCAGCCGAGCGCCCGAAGTCGATGCGCGACCACGCCTACGCGCACCTGCGCGACGCGATCGTCTCGGGCGAGCTCGCACCCGGCGAGCGCCTGCGCGACCCCGAGCTCGAGGCCTGGCTGGGCGTCAGCCGCACGCCCATCCGCGAGGCGATCGCCCGCCTCGAGGCCGCGGGCCTCGTCCAGACCCGGCGCGCGAAGCAGACCGTCGTCGCCCCCCTCGACACGCGCACCGCGCTCGCCGCGCAGCGCATCGCGGCCGAGCTGCACGCGCTGGCCGTGCGCGAGGCGGTCCCCCAGCTCACCGCCGCCGACCTCGAGGCGATGAGCAACGCCAACGCCGCCTTCGCCAGGGCGCTCCACGACGACGACGTCGACGCGGCGATCGCGGCCGACGACGCATTCCACGGCGTCGCCGTGATGGCCAGCGCGAACCCGCTCCTGCCGGGACTGCTCGAACAGGTCACCCCGCTCCTGCGCCGGCTGGAACGCTCCCGCTTCGGCTCCCTCGCCGGTCGCGGCTCGGTCGCCGACCACGACCGCATCATCGCGCTCTGCGCGGCCGGCCTCTCAGACGATGCCGCCGCCGCCGCCCACGACAACTGGTCGACCCTCGGCCGGTTGCTGAACCTCGACGACGATGACGAGCCCGTCGCCGACGGCGCGGCGGGCGAGCCCGCGGCATCCGTCACGCCCACCCCCTGAAGGAGACACCCATGGCCCTCGCCGACTTCCCCCGCCACCAGCTGACATTCGGGCCGAGCCCGATCCATCCGGTCGACCGCCTGAGCGCGCACCTCGGCGGAGCCCGGGTCTGGATGAAGCGCGAGGACGTGAACTCCGGCCTCGCCTTCGGCGGCAACAAGACCCGCAAGCTCGAGTACCTCGTGCCCGACGCGCTCGCGAAGGGCGCCGACACGCTCGTCTCGATCGGCGGCGTGCAGTCGAACCACACCCGCCAGGTCGCCGCGGTCGCCGCGCACCTCGGCATGAAGGCCGTGCTCGTGCAGGAGCACTGGGTCGACTGGCCCGACTCGGTGAACGACCGCGTCGGCAACATCCTGCTCTCGCGCCTCATGGGCGCCGACGTGCGCCTCTCCCCCGCGGGCTTCAGCATCGGCTTCCGCGACTCGTGGAAGCAGGCGATCTCGGATGTCGAGGCCGCGGGCGGCACGCCGTACGCGATCCCCGCCGGCGCGTCCGACCACCCGCTCGGCGGCCTCGGCTTCGCGAACTGGGCCCACGAGGTCGCGGCGCAGGAGGAGGCGCTCGGCGTGTTCTTCGACACGATCGTGGTGTGCTCGGTCACCGGTTCGACCCACGCCGGCATGATCGCGGGGTTCGCCGACCTTCAGCAGAACTTCGGCGGCCGGCCGCGCCGCGTCATCGGCATCGACGCGTCCGCGAAGGTCGACGAGACGCGCGACCAGGTGGCGCGCATCGCGCGGAACACGGCGTCGACCATCGGGCTCGGCCGCGAGCTGCGCGACGACGAGATCACGGTGCTCGAGGGCTGGGCGGGCGAGTACTACGGCATCCCGGTCGAGTCGACCGACGAGGCCATGCGGCTCACCGGGAGCCTCGAGGGCGTCATCCTCGACCCCGTCTACGAGGGCAAGTCGATGGCCGGGCTCATCGAGCTCGTCTCCTCTGGCGACATCCCGAGGCACTCGAACGTGCTGTACGCCCACCTCGGCGGCCAGCCCGCCGTCAACGCCTACTCCGGCCGCTACCACTGACCGGCAGGCCGCCGCGGTGCGGCGAGGTGGCGCGAATCGTCGGCCGCGCGCCGGCGGCGAGCGGTTCGCGTCATCTCGCGGGCGCCGTGCGGCCGTGGGCTGCGAGGATGGGCGGATGGGAGACGGGATCCGGTACTCGGGCGAGGCGGGCGACCTCGACCGGTCGCGCGTGCACGAGTGGATCTCGGAGCACGCGTACTGGGCGCTCGGCCGGCCGCGCGAGGTGCAGGACGCCGCGATCGACGCGTCGTGGAACTACGGCGCGTACGACGCCGAGACCGGTGAACAGCTCGGCTACGCCCGCGTCGTCACCGACGGCGTCACGTTCGCCTGGCTGTGCGACGTGATCGTGTCGCCGGAGGCGCGCGGCCGAGGCGTCGGCGTCGGCCTCGTCGGCTTCGTCGTCGAGCAGCTCGAGCCGCTCGGACTGAAGCGGCTCGTGCTCGCCACGGGCGATGCGCACACCCTGTACGGACGATTCGGGTTCGAGCCGCTCGACCGACCCGAGCAGTGGATGATCCGCGGAACCGACGCCGTCGAGGAGGCGACATGACCGGACACGACGATGCGCACCATGTCTCGCACGAGCGATACGAGGAGCTCAAGGCCGAGTACTGCCGCCGCTGCGGCATCCACTTCGACGCCGCCTCGGCTCACCTGCACGAGGGCCATCACGATGAGCACGCCTGACACGGCGGCCGGCGCTAGCGTCGCCCCATGGATGCACGCACGCGCGGGCGCGAGCGCCTCGTCGACGCCGCGGCCGACCTGATCGACCGCCCCGACGTGACCGTCGGGCGGATGTTCGGCGCCGAGGGCTACTCGGTGCGCGGCAAGCTGTTCGCGTTCGTCGAGCGCGACGGCGACCTCGTCGTCAAGCTCCCCGAGGAGCGCATCTCCGAGCTCGGGCTCGCGCCGATGGTGATGCGCGGCCGTCCGATGCGCGAGTGGGCGGTCGTCCCCTTCGCCCGCGACGACGAGTGGGCGGCGATCGCGGGCGACGCGTTCGCGTTCGTCGACGAGATCACCCCCTGATCGGGCATCGCCCATCCGGCGGGCGACGCACCCCGGACCCGCCCAGCCCGGCCGCCTATCCTCGACGGGTGACCTCCACCGCCCCGATCCGCGACGCCGTCGTGCTCGAGCCCGCCGACTGGCTGGCCCGCGAGCGGGCGCACGCGCAACGGGCCGACGCCCTGACGGCCGGTCACCGCTCGCGGAAGGCGAGCGGCGAGCGGCATCCGATCGAGGACTTCCTCTTCACGTACTACTCGTACTCGCCGTCGCTGCTGCGCCGCTGGCATCCGGGCGCGGGGGTCGAACTGGCGGATGCCGCGGCCGGGCCGCGCGCGGACTGGCGCTGGTACGCCGCCGGCACCACCGAGGGCGGGCTCGTCGTGGACGCGGTCGCGATGCGCGCCGAGAAGGGCGCGATGCTCGACCTCGTCGAGCGGATGCTGCGGCGCACCGCCGCGCGCCCCGGGCAGTTCGGCTGCTTCGGCCTGCACGAGTGGGCGATGGTCTACCGGCAGGGCGAGCATCGCCATCCGGTACCGCTGCGCCTCGGGCAGGGCGCGACCGACGAGGTCGTCGAGGCGCACGAGCTCCGCTGCACGCACATCGACGCGTACCGGTTCTTCACCCCGGATGCGACACCCCGCAATCGCTTCGCGCCGACCCGGCAGTCCCAGCCCGAGGTCGAGCAGCCGGGCTGCCTGCACGCCAACATGGACGTCTACAAGTGGGCGGTCAAGCTCGGCCCGCTGGTGCCGGGCGACCTGCTGCTCGACGCGTTCGAGCTCGCGCGCGACATCCGGTACCTCGACATGCAGGCCTCGCCGTACGACATGGCGCCGTGGGGCGGCGAGCCCGTGCGCATCGAGACGGCCGACGGCAAGGCCGAGTACGTGCGCCGGCAGCGCGGGTTCGCCGAACGTGCGAACGCGCTGCGCGGCCGCATCCTCGACGCCCTGCCGCTCGGCTGAGCCTCCCGCTGTCGGAGCGGCGACTCGCGGTGTTAGCATCCCGAAGCGCCTCCTCGTGCGGGCGGCGCCACCGCTCCGACGCCCCGACTGGAGGCCTGCATGCCCGGATCAGATGACCTCGTCGCCGGAGCGCCGGCCTGGGTCGACCTGACCACGACCGACCTCGACGGGGCGATCGACTTCTACACGAGCGTGTTCGGCTGGACGGCCGACCGGAGCGAGGACGAGCGGTACGGCGGGTACACGACGTTCCTCCTCGACGGCCGGCGCGTCGCAGGCGCCGGGAGCCGCACCGACGACGATCCGGCGCCGCCCCACTGGACCGTCTACCTGCTGACCTGGAACGCGGCGGCGACGAGCGAGCGGATCGCGGAGGCCGGCGGCACCGTGCTGTTCGAACCGATCGACATCCCCGAGATGGGCGTCATGGGCCTCGCGATCGACGCGACCGGCGCCGTCGTCGGGTACTGGCAGCCCGGCGGCCTGCCCGGGTTCGACGTGTACGACGAGACGGGCTCGGCGACGCGGTTCGAGCTCGCGGCGAGCGACTTCGACGCGGCGGAGCGGTTCTACGCGCACGCGTTCCACTGGGACGTCGAGCACGGCGAGGGCGCGCCGCGGTATGCCGTCTACCGGCATGCCGGCCGCACGTTCGCGCGAATCCTCGACGCGGCCGAGCTGCTCGGCGCCGAGCTGCCGCCGACGTGGAACGTCGGCTTCCAGGTCGACGACATCGAGCAGACCGTGGTTCGCGCGGTCGCCGCGGGCGGCACGCTCGTCGTGCCGCCGTGGGACGTGCCCGACGGACGTCGGGCGGGCCTGACCGACCCGAGCGGCGCGTACTTCGTCGTGGCGTCCCCGACGGCCCCGGCATCCGGCACGTCGGACGCCGAGGCGAGCGCGGCGACGTCCGCGCCCGAGGCGACCGGGTAGCGGCGTGGCCACCTGGGACGTCGTGATCGTGGGCGGCGGCAGCGCCGGCCTCTCCGCCGCGCTCATGCTCGGCCGGTCCCGCCGGAGCGTGCTCGTGGTCGACGGCGGCCGCCCGCGCAATGCGCCGGCCCGGCACATGCACGGCGTGCTCGGCCGCGACCACACGTCGCCGCTCGACCTGCTGGCCGCGGGTCGGGCCGAGCTCACGCGCTACGACGTCGCGGTCGAGTCGGGCGAGGTCGCCGACGTCGCCCAGGTCGAGGCGGATGCCGCCGAGCACGGCGCTGCCGCCTTCGAGGTCGTGCTCGAGTCGGGCGAGCGCCACCGCGCGCGCCGGCTGCTCGTCGCGACGGGACTGCGCGACGAACTGCCCGACGTCCCGGGCCTCGCCGAGCAGTGGGGCCGCGGCGTCGCGCTCTGCCCGTACTGCGAGGGATGGGAGTCCCGCGACCGGCGGATCGCGGTCATCGCGTCGAGCGCGGCGAACGCCCACCAGGCCCAGCTCCTCCGCCAGCTCTCCGCCGACGTGGTGTTCTGCACGCAGGGCGCGGTGCTCACCCCCGCCGCACGTGCCGGGCTCGACGCCCGGGGCATCGTCGTGGAGGACCGCCGGGTCGTCGAGGTGTTCGCCGACGACGGCGGGCGGCTGCGCGGCATCCGCCTCGAGGACGGCAGCGAGTGGGAGGCCGAGGCGGTCTTCGTGGCGCCGCGGGCCGTGCCGCACGACGACCTGCTGCGGCGGCTCCGAGCCAGGTCGATGCGACAGGGCGGCGTCGACCAGGTCCTCGTCGACGAGGATGGCCGCACGAGCGTCCGCGGGCTCTACGCCGCGGGCAACGTCGTCGGGCCGCGATCGTCGGTGCCGTGGGCGATGTCGTCCGGCAGCCTCACGGGTGCCGCGATCAACTCCGACCTCGTCGACGAGGACATCCGGAACGCGATCGACGCGCGCGGCTGACGTCGCCCGGGTCAGCCCGCGCGCGCGGCGGCGTCGGGCACGTGCTCGAGCAGCCACTCGTCGAAGGTCTGCCGCCCGAGGGTCGCACCCGGCCCGGGCAGCGTATCGCCGCGTCGCATCGCCCGGAACTGCTTCATCGGAAGCGACACGGGGATGACCGGTCCGCGGAGCCCGGTCGTCTCCGCGAGCCGGCGGATCATGTCGTCGAGGCGCTCCTCGCGCGGGCCCGCGAGCTCCGGGGCATGGCCGACGGGCGGCCCCTCCGCGAGCTCGACGAGCCGCGCACCGGCCTCGGCCGCCGACACGGGCTGCGTGCGCACGCGGGGGGCGAGGTGCAGCCCGGCGACGGTG
This sequence comes from Agromyces zhanjiangensis, assembly GCF_040496055.1. NCBI lineage: Bacteria > Bacillati > Actinomycetota > Actinomycetes > Micrococcales > Microbacteriaceae > Agromyces > Agromyces zhanjiangensis. The sequence continues at coordinate 303,263 of NZ_JBEPKB010000001.1, forward strand.
AGCGCGTGCAGCATCTGGCCCGCGAACTCGTGGAACTGCATGGCCCGCAGGATGGTCCAGGGGACGGGGCCGGCCTCGACGGCGTGCTCCTGCGCGAGCTTCGCGGCGTAGTACCCGAACGGGGCGCGGTCGATGCCGACGATCGAGAGCGCGACGTGGTGCCGGACCCCGGCTGCGGCCTCGGCGGCGTGCAGGTTCCCGGTCACGGTCGTGAAGAACTCCGTCGCGGCCTTCGCGGACGTCGACGTCAGGTTCGAGGTGTCGATCACGGCGTCGACCGCGTCGAGTGCGCCCTCGAGGCCCGCTCCGGTCATGAGGTCGATGCCGTTGGAGCGCGTGAGCACGACGACGTCGTGCCCGCGCTCGCGGGAGGTGTGGACGGCGTGGCGGCCCACGGTGCCGGTTCCTCCGGCGATGGCGATCTTCATCGGGTCGTCTCCTTCGATGCGGTGGGAGCGGGAGCGGACGCCCCTGGCGCGACCGCGCGGCCGCGCGGCGGCAGGCACAGCGGCACGGCGAGCACGAGCGAGCTCGCGAGGGCGACCGGCTGCGCGATCGCGTCGAGCAGCGGGAGGCCTTCGAGGTGCCCGAGGTGGTACACGAGGTGCGGGATCGAGAAGACGACCCACGCCACCCCGACCGCGACGGACGCGTCGGCCCGGCGCATGAGCGCGGCGACGACGCCGGCGGCGACCAGCGCGAGGTAGAGCGCACCGACGTCGCGGACGAGGTGCTCGTTGTACGGCCCGTCGACCCCGACCCACGCCTCGAACAGTGCGGGGAAGGGGAAGCCGTCGGCGAAGCTGCGGGGCGCGACGAGCGCCCAGGCTCCGACGAAGGCGCCGAGGGCGTTGAGTGCCCAGAGGATGCTGCGTCTCCATGTGGTGTTCACGTCGTTCCGACGACGCAGCGTGCCGGAACGTGAGGTCGCGGCCTCCGTCGGCGTGTCGCCCTCACGTTCCGGCGCGCTGCGTCGTCGGAGTCACGAGGCCGGATGCGGCATCCGATGGGAAGGTGGAGTCATGACGAACGACCGCGGCCACGGCCGCGAATCCGCGCCGGGCTTCGACCCGGTCGCGCTCGACGCCGAGCGCGGCCTGCTCATGAGCCTCGCGTACCGCATGCTCGGCACCGTCGCCGACGCGGAGGACGCGGTGCAGGAGACGTACGCGCGCTGGGTGAGGCTCGCACCCGCGGAGCGCGACGCGATCGAGAACCCGGCCGCGTGGCTCACGCGCGTCGTCGGCCGGGTCTGCCTCGACCAGCTCGGGTCGGCGCGTGCGCGCCGCGAGTCGTACGTGGGCGAGTGGCTGCCCGAGCCCATCCCGGGCGGTGCCGGGATGTTCGCGGCGCCTCGCTCGGAGGATCCGCTCGACCGGATCACGCTCGACGAGTCGGTGAGCACGGCGCTGCTCATCGTGCTGGAGTCGCTGAGCCCCGCGGAGCGCGTGGCATTCGTGCTGCACGACGTGTTCGCGGTGCCGTTCGCCGAGATCGCGGAGATCGTCGGCAGGTCGCCCGAGGCGTGCCGGCAGCTCGCCTCGTCGGCACGCCGCCACGTGCGCGAGCGACGATCGGGCGCGGCGACGCGCGAGCACCACGACGAGGTCGTCCGGGCGTTCATGGCGGCCGCGGCCACCGGCGACCTCGACGACCTGCTCGCCGTGCTCGACCCCGACGTGCGCCTCGTCTCCGACGGCGGCGGGCTCGCCTCGGCGGCGATGCGGCCCGTGCTGGGCGGCGACCACGTCGCGCGGTTCATCCTCGGCCTCAAGGAGAAGCGCGGCCCCGCGCTCGAACTCTCGGTCGCCGAGACGGCGGACGGCCTCACGCTCGCCTTCGGCGAGCGCGGCGCGATCGACACCGTGCTGGTCGCCGACGTGCGCGGGGACCGCATCGCGAGCATCTGGATCATGCGCAACCCCGAGAAGCTGCGGCTGTGGAACCGGCCGGCGTGACGGGCTGATCCGCGCGCACGAGGGCTCGCGACCTCACCCGACGTCGCCGGCGGGGCATCCCGCCGGCCCATCCGGGGGTTCACCGGATGCCCGCCGCAGGCGGCCGCCGATACCGTCGCGGCATGACCACGACCCAGACCGCCGTCACCGCCGCCGAACCCGACCCTCGAGCCGGCGGTGCGCCCGTTCCGACGCCGCCCGCCCCGAGCCGCGGGCGCCTCGGCGCCCGTATCGGCTGGACGTGGATCCTGCTCTCCTCGCTCGCGATCGCGGCGTTCGCGGTCGGGCCCTACCTGACGTCGTCGCTGGCCGCGCTCGCCGAGTCGGGCACCGGCGGGCTCGCGGACCACTACGCGGCGCAGCCGGCGTTCGTCCTCGTGGCCTTCTACGTCCACATCGTCGCGGGCGGGCTCGCGCTCATGGCGAGCCCGTTCCAGTTCTGGCGCGGGCTTCGCGACCGTGCGCCGCGGGTGCACCGCTGGACGGGGCGCGTCGCGCTCGTCGCCATCGCGATCGCGGGCCTCGCCGGACTGGCGCTCGCCCCCGTCAGCGTGGCGGGGATCGTAGGCACGTTCGGCTTCGGTGCGCTCGCCGTGCTCTGGGTCGCGTCGGCGTGGCGGGGGTACCGCGCCATCCGCGTCGGCGACGTGCCGTCCCACCGCGCCTGGATGATGCGCACCTTCGCGCTCACCTACGCCGCGGTGACGCTGCGGCTCTGGCTGCCGCTGCTGATGTTCGCGCAGGTGCCGTTCGCCGGGCCGGCCGGGTTCGACGCGGATGCGGCGTTCGCGAACGCGTACGCGGTCGTGCCGTTCCTCTGCTGGCTGCCGAACCTGCTCGTCGCGGAGTGGCTGATCCGGCGGCGCGGGCTGCCGTCGTACCGACTGACGGCGGCGTGAGCGCCGGGCGGGTGCCGATGCCCGGTGCATCGAGCCAACCGACCCGGGGGCGACGCCCGCTCCCGGGTCGGGGCGCGACTCAGGGCACGCGGTAGCCCGCGGCGCGGACGAGCTCGTACCACTCGGCGCGCGTCAGCGGCACGTCGGAGCCCTGCGCGGCGCCGGCGACGCGCTCGGGCGTCGTCGTGCCGAGCACGACCTGCATGTCGGCCGGGTGCCGCGTGATCCAGGCCGTCGCGATCGCGATCGGCGGCACGTCGTAGGCCGCCGCGAGGCGGTCGATCACGGCGTTCAGCTCGGGGTACTCGGGCGAACCGAGGAAGACGCCCGTGAAGAAGCCGGCCTGGAAGGGCGACCACGCCTGGATCGTGATGTCGTGGAGCCGGCAGTAGTCGACGATGCCGCCGCCGTCGAGGGTGGCCGACTGCTCGACGCCCTGCATGTTGGCCGCGAGGCCCTGCGTCACGATCGGCGAGTGCGTGATCGAGAGCTGCAGCTGGTTCGCGACGAGCGGCTGGGTCACCGAGCGCTTCAGCAGGTCGATCTGCGCGGGCGTGTGGTTCGAGACGCCGAAGCGGAGCACCTTGCCTGAGGCCTCGAGCTCGTCGAAGGCGCGGGCGACCTCGTCGGGCTCGACGAGGGCGTCGGGCCGGTGCAGGAGGAGCACGTCGATGCGGTCGGTCCCGAGCGCGCGCAGCGATCCGTCGACCGCCTCGATGAGGTGCTCGTACGAGAAGTCGAAGTACGGGCCGTCCTTGACGATGCCGGCCTTGGTCTGGATGGTGAACTCGTCGCGCTGCGACGGGGTGAGCTGCATCGCCTCGGCGAATCGGCGCTCGCAGCCGTGGAGCTCGTCGCCGTAGATGTCGGCGTGGTCGACGAAGTCGATCCCGGCGTCGCGGGCGGTGCGGACGAGCTCGCGCACGGCGTCGTCGCTCAGCTGCTCGATGCGCATCAGGCCGAGGACGACGTTCGGGGCGGCGAGGTCTCCGCCGCCCAGCTGGATGGTCTTCATCGATTCGACTCCTGTCGTGGTGGGTGCGGATTCACGATAGGCAGTCGCGATTCAGAAGTCCAACAACTCTCCTTCATGCGATTCAGAAGTACTCTGCATATATGGATCTCCGGCAGATGGAATACCTCGTCACGCTCGCCGACGAGCAGCAGTTCACGCGTGCCGCTGCGATCTGCGGAGTCTCGCAGTCCGGGCTGTCGGCCGCGATCCGCAGCCTCGAGGACGAGCTCGGCACCGCGCTGTTCGACCGCACGACCCGGCGCGTCGAACCCACCGACGCCGGTCGCGCGCTGCTCCCCCACGCCCGCACGATGCTCGCACAGGCGGGCGCCGCGCGCGACGCCGTGCTGCGCACGGCGCACGAGCTCACGGGCAGCCTGCGCATCGGCGCCGAGCAGTGCCTCGGGTTCGTCGACATCGGAACCCTGCTCGAACGCATCCGGCGCCGGCATCCGTTCGTCGACCTCGACTTCACCCAGGCGGGCTCGCGCGACCTCGTCGCTGCAGTCCGCGACGGCGACATCGACCTGGCCTTCGTCGCGGGGACCGACGTGCCGGCGCGGATGTCGCGGACCGAACTCGGCCGTCGCCCGCTCGTGCTCCTCGTGCCCCCCGGCCATCCGCTCGCCGGCGACGCCGCCGTCGACTGGGACGACCTGCGCGACCTCGACTTCGTGGACTTCCAGGAGTCATGGGCCGTGCGAGCCGTGAACGACGCCGCCTGCACCGAGCACGGCACGCCCCGCCGCATCCGCTGCACCGTGAACGACGTCCACACCCTGCTCGACCTCGTGCACCGCGACCTCGGCGTCGCGCTCGTGCCGCAGCACATCGCGGCGAAGCCCCAGGCGACGGGGCTCGTCGCACGGCCGCTGCCCGCCTCGGCACCGCAGTGGGTCGTGTCGCTCGTCGCGGGCGACGCTGCCGCCGCGTCGTCGTCGCTCGTCCTCGAGCTGCTCGACGCCGACCTCGCGCTCAGCGCCTGAGCCGCCGGCCTCGCACTCGTCGCCCGAGCCGCGGGGTCGCGCTCACGGCCCGAACACCTGCTCGAAGAGCCGCTCGTACGCGCCCGCGTTCACCGAGACGTTGCCCGCGTACGGGCGGTCCATGTCGGCCGTCGTGAAGATGACGAGGCCGATGAACAGTGCGAGCAGGCCCGCCATGAGCAGGTGCATGCGGAGGCTCCTGACGCTGATGAACGCGATGAGGATGGCGTTGACGGCGGCCCCGACCCAGATCACGACCCAGATCAGCGGCGGCAGGGCGAGCGCGGTCGCGTCGATGCGCTCGCGGCGGGCGTCGTAGAACGCTTCGAACGCCTCCAGGACCTGCTTGAACTCGGACTGCTCGGTCATGTTCCGCACCTCGACGTCGTGCAGGATCTGCTCGATCGCGTCGACCTGCCGGCTGCTCGAATCCGGCAGCACGCCCTGTCGCTGCTCCGGGAAGTCGGCCTCGATGACGGTGAGCACGTACGTCTCGAGCTCGACCCGCAGCCGGTCGCCGACTTCGTCGGGCAGCGCGGTCGTGGCGCGGACGAGCGCGCCGGCCTCGCCGGCCTCGCGCACGGTGACCGCTCGGGTCGCCGCGTAGTTCTCGTAGACCGACACGGCGACGAGCGCGAGCAGGATGCCGAAGAAGAGCCCGAACGTGCCGATGACATGGGCGAGCGTGCGGTCCCATTCGTCGGGATCGCGGACGAGCCGACGGACGACCGGCTTCAGCGCCCACACGAGGAGGCACGAGACGACGACGAACCCGCCGACGAAGACGGGCAGCGTGATCCAGATGGGGGTGTCGTAGAACCAGTTCACGCGGCCTCCCGGGCCCGTGCGACGCGCCCGGCCGAGGCGGATCGCGGACCGACGGGACCCAGCCTACGAAGCTCGCGAGGTCGGGCGCCAGAGCCCGCGCGGGGCGGCGCGGCGCCGAGTCGGGGCGGCGAGGCGCCGCAGTGCATCGCCCGCCGGGCGGCGACCTAGGCCGAGCGCGGCGCCGACGACGATCCGGGCGGCAGCTCGAGCGTCATGAACACGCTGTTCGGGTCGGGCACGTACCCGGCGAACGGGGCGCACTCGCGGAACCCGTACTTCGCGTAGAGCGTGCGCGCCGGGCGGAAGAACTCCTCGGAGCCCGTCTCGAGGCTGAGACGGGCGTACCCGCGACGGGCCGCCTCGGCGAGGACGTGCTCGAGCAGGCGCGTACCCAGGCCACGGCCGCGGGCCGCGGCATCCGTTCGCATCGACTTCAGCTCGCCGTGCCCGGCGTCGAGCTCCTTCAGGGCGACGCAGCCCAGCAGGTCGTCGCCGTCGCCGATGGTCCACAGCGTCACCTCGGGCACCGACAGCCCGGAGACGTCGAGCGCGTGCACGCTCTCGGCGGGCGAGGTCGCGAACATGTCGGCGAGGTGGTCCTCGAGCAGGCGGATGACGCGGGGGTCGGCGAGATCGGCGGGGAGGATGTCGAGGGCGGGGGCGGTGCTCACCGGTCCATTCTCCCGCGCGCGTGTTTCCCCCTCGTGACGACGGTCGGTGCGGAACGTGCGGCTCGTCTCCTCCACGGCACGCCCGGCCGACGTCAGCTCACGAGGCGGATCGGCGGCTCCGGCGCCTCCGGCTCGGGTTCCTGCGTCTCCCCGTTCAGCCGGCCCATGAGCCCGACCAGGAACCTCGCGACGTCCTCGAGTTCCTCCGGGGTCGGCACCCAGTGCACCGCCCCCGCCACCGAGCTCGCGAGCAGGTCGAACTCCTCCGCGAAGGTGCCGGTCAACGCGGGCACCGAGTACGCCGCCGCGTCGATCAGGTGCCGCACTGCGCGCAGGCGCTCGCCGGCGTCCAACCCGCCTTCGTCGGTCGCGAGCCCCGCACGCAGGATCCGCGCCTGGTCGATGAGCAGGGCGAAGTCGTCGTGCGCGAGCCCGAGTTCCTCGCGCAGCGCCTCGGGCGCCGGATCGAGCGGGATGCGCGACGGGTCGAGGATGCCGTGGCGCTCGAGTCTCGGACGCAGCGCCGCGAACCGCGCGATCTGCCATGCCGAGGCGATCGACGGCAGCACGAGCGCCCGCATCTGCGGCTCGTGGCCGAGCAGCATGAGCTCGGGATCGCGTGGCGCCTCGCGCTGGTAGTAGTCGACGTGCCGCGCGTACCTGACGCCGCGGATCGCCTCCTCGATGAGGGCGTCGCGCTCGGCCTGCGCCTCGATCGCGCGCGCCCGGCGCGCCGTGAAGCAGGCGTACGAGTAGCGGATCTCGATCTCGAGCGACGAGCCGGCCTCGCGCAGCCAGCGTCGGGCGGCGGCGGCCTGCCGGGAACCGCCCGCGGTGCCCGCGCGGCGCGATCCGTCCTCCTCGCCCCAGTCCCCCGCGACCTCCGGGTTGAAGATCATGTAGCAGAGGGCTGCGCGCGAGCGCATGCGGGAGAGCACGCGGTTCGGGTCGCGGCGGGGTGCGGCGCTCTCCTGCTCGAGCAGGTCGATGAAGCGGTCCACGGCGATCCGGACGCGCTCACGGCGACCGGCGACGTCGAGGTCGCCGTCGGCCGATCCGTCGAGGTCGGCGTACGCCGCCCAGTTGCGCGCGGCCATCATGTACAGCGTGAGGGTCCGCAGCAGCATCGCGCGCGGCTCAGGGGCCGGCGGGCGGGACTTCCGTCGATCGTCGATGCGGGCCTGGATCGGGCGGACCCCCTTGCGCAGGTCGGCCGGGTCGAGCCGCGCGGGACCGAGCTCGGCGGCGACCCGCACGTAGTCGTGCCACACCTTCCGGGCGACGCCGGCGAACACCTCGGGCTCGCCGCAGAGCCAGGCGGCCTGGTTCACGATGGGCTCGAGGCGGTCGAGGAACGACTCGATCGAGACGCGGTCCTCGATGGCGCCGTACCGGTCGAACACGCGATCGTACTCGGCGAGGATGCTCGTCGGATCCTCCTCGATCGCGCGGCTCAGGTAGTGCCGGCGCTCCTCGCCCCGCGTCATCCGGGCGAGGCCGAGGAACCCGACCGACTTCCAGCTCGTCGCACGGTAGAAGCCGCGCACGTCGGGGTAGCGCTCGGCCATCGTCATCGCGGTGAACCCGGCGGCGAGCGCGAGGAGCTTCCGGTGCTGGTCGAGCTCGATCGAGTCCCATTCGAGCACCAGTTCGACCTCGTCGAGCGCGTTCCCGTTGCGGCGCAGCGTCGCGATCGCCGACCGCGAGTCGAGGATCGTGACCTGCAGCATCCACGGCGCCGAGTTGAAGAGCACCTGGAAGAGCCAGGCGAGGGCGGATGCCACGCCGCTGCCGCTGCGGTCGGCGATCGCGATGAACTCGCCGAGGTCGGGCGAGCTCGGCCGTTCGACGCGCTCCCTCGGATCGTCGAGGTTGGCGTTGCGGACCTGCATGAGCGCGTCGATCGACCACGCCGTGTTCGTCGAGCCGTCGGACCCGATCACCTTCGCGTCGAGGCGCGACCTGGTCGCGAGGCCCGGTCCGAGCACCCCGATCGCGAGCAGGGCCGACGGAAGGGCCACGATCAGCCACGCCGCCGCGCCGTCCTCGGCGTAGGCCGTCGCGATCACGATCACGACGGGCACGAGGACCACGAGCGTCCAGCCGACGACCCGGAGCACGCCCCCCGTGCGTCGGGTGACCCTCAGGTTGCGGACGCCCGGCAGCAACGCGACGAGCCTCGCGCCGACCGCGAGCACGAGCCACGCGACGAGCATCGCGAGCAGGGCGTCGCCGAGCGGGACGAGCACGCCCTCGACGAAGGTGGCCCACCGCGCGCCGATGGCGGTCGTCCAGGCGCTGATCGAGGCCGTCTCGCCGATCGCGCTCGAGCACCCGGCGAGCGGCACGGCAGCGGCGATCGCGAGCGCCGCCCTCGGCGCTCGGATCGGTCGTGCTGGTGTGCTGGTCCCCCGCATGATCCGCGCCTGCCTGGCGCGATTCTAGTGACGCGGCGCCCCGCGGCGACAGGGCGCACCCTGAACCGGCTCGCCCAACTTCGCGGGGGTGTCGCCGCTCAGCGCCCGATGAGGTCGTTGAGCCAGCTCGGGCCGATCGTCGCGACGCCGCGGGCGAGCCGCTCGCGGAGCCCTCGGTCGGCGGTCACGACGAGCACGCGCTCGCCGGCCTCGGCGAAGCGGGCGGCCTCGTCGACGATCGCCCCGTCGCCGTCGGCCGGCGCGAGCACCACGTCGATCCCCTCCGGCGCGGAGGCCGCCTTCGCCGCGCCCTCGAGCACGGCGACCACGCGGGCGAGCACGACGCTCGGCTCCTCGGCGGCGTCGGCGGCGTCGGGGGCGTCGACCGCGCGTCCGACGAGCCGGGGCATCCGTTCGAGCAGTCGCGTCGCCGCGCCGGCGCGGTCGCGCCACCAGCCGTCGGGCCGCGAACCCACGACGTTGGCGACGTCGACGACGACCACGACCAGCGGGGCGGATGACGCCGGCTCGCCGCCCGGCTCGGCGCTCATCGGCCGGGCTCCCCCTCCTTGAGCGGGAGGATCTCACCGCCGGTCTGGCACTCGGGGCAGTACTGCGCGGTCGTGCTCGCGAAGGTGAAGTCGCGGATCTCGCCGCCGCACCCGCCTGGGCAGGGTTCGCCCGTGCGACCGTGCACCTGCATCGCCTCGACCTTCGCCGCCTTCAGCCGGTCGATCGGGATGCCGCGGCGCGCCTCGATCGCGTCGCGGATCGTACGGGTCGTCGCCTCGAAGAGGCGCTCCAGCTCGTCGTCCGCCAGCGTCGACGCGTGCGCGACGGGCGAGAGCCGCGCCGCGAAGAGGATCTCGTCGGAGTAGGCGTTGCCGATGCCGGCGAGCGACTCCTGCTCCTGCAGGATCGCCTTGAGCTGCTTGCGGCGACCGGCGACCGCCCGGTCGAACTCTGCGCGCGTGAAGGCCGGATCGGCGGGGTCGGGACCGTGCTTCGCGACCGCGGCGACCTCGTTCGCCTCGTCGACCACCCAGCATCCGAGCGAGACCCAGCCGCCGGCGTCCGTCAACTCGAGCGCGACGTCGCCGTCGAACTCGAACGAGACGAGAGCGGGCGGCGGCGGCTCGGCTGTGGCGCCCTCGGGGCCCGGCGCGGCGGCCGCATCGCCGTCTTCGTCGGCGGCCCAGCGCGCCCACCCGTGGCGCCCGAGCGAGACCACGAGCAGCTCGGAGCCGTCGAAGTCGACCGCGAACAGCTTGCCGTGCCGGGTGACGGCCAGCACCCGCTCGCCGACGAGCGTGGTCAGCGGTCGGCTCCGCGTCTTCGTGACGCGGAACTCGACGACGTCGACCGCCGCGACGGTGCGCCCGCGCAGCGTCGACTCGAGTTCGTCGACGAGGGCCTGGACCTCCGGGGATTCCGGCATACGGCCAGCCTCGCACGACCCGCTGTCGCTGCCAACGGCCTTCGGTCACTCCGGACGCACCTCGGCCCGGCCCGAGACCCGGCCGGGCCGAGGCGTCGTCGACGTCAGTGGGTCGCCGCCCAGTTCTTGAGCGTCGTCAGGCTGATCCCCGAACGGGAGTCCTTCTTGCTGAGTCGCAGCGCCTTCGCGATCTGCGTCGCCGAGCACCCGCCGGCGTCGACGACGGTGATCCCCGTGGAGACCCCGGTGCCGTCGACGAACTTGCCCGAGGAGTTCGCGAAGTACTTGCCCGCGGTCGGACGCGAGATGCTGTCGGGCAGCGTGGTCGACGCGCACGAGTCGGCGCTGTCGGCGACGCCGTCGCGATCGGAGTCGGACGTGGTCGCGCTGCCGCCCGAGCCTCCGGAGCCGCTGCACGTGAACGTCCACGTCAGATCGCTCGGGATCGTGCCCGAGGTCTCGAGGGTGGGGAACCTCGCTCTCCGGTCGCGGCGTCGGGTCTCGACGCCGTGCCCGTCGAACGGGCGCGCGACACGCCACCCCGGACACCACACCCCCGCATGGTGATTCCATCGAACACCTGTTGATGGGGTGTTTCCAGAGGGGCTTGCGCGGCGCTGTACGAACAGTCAGAATACTGTACATGCGTACAGCCTCGGTCGCCGACGACGACCTCACGGCGCGCGCCCGGATCGTCGCCGCCGCGCTCGACCGCTTCGCCGAGCACGGCTACGACGCGGCGACCATGCGCGACATCGCCGCCCACGCGGGAGTCAGCACCGCCCTCGTCACGCACCACTTCGGCACCAAGCAGGCGCTCCGCGACGAGTGCGACGCGCGCGTCGCACGGTTCATCGCCGAGAAGCAGGGCGCCGCGGCGCCCACCGACGTGCTCGGCGAGGTGCTCGGCACCTACGGCCCCTACCTCGCACGCATGCTCGGCGCCGGCGGCGCGGCATCCGACGCCCTCTTCGACCGGCTCCGCGAGGTCGCGCGCGCGTCGATCGACGACGGCTCGGCCAGCGGATGGCTCCGCCCCTCCCGCGACCCGGACGCGCAGGCCGTCGCCCTGGTGCTGCTCGGCGTCGCCCCGTTCCTGCTGCTCGACCGGCTGGCCGCGTGGGCGGGCGACGATCCGGGGGCGGCGCTCGCTCGCCTCGCCGTCCCGCTCGCCGAGCTGTACACCGGCGGGCTCGTGACCGACGACCGGCTGCTCGCCGCCACCGGCCTGGTCGGCACCGATCTCGCGGGCGCCGATCTCGCGGGCGCCGATCTCGCCGCAGAGGAGGCACGATGAAGCTGCTGCTCGTCACCGCGGGCTCGCGAGGCGACGTGGAGCCGTTCGCCGCGCTCGCGCGCCGCGCCTCGGCGGCCGGCCACGAGGTCCGCCTCGCCCTGCCCGACCGCTCCGGCGTCGACACGTCCGGTCTCGACGCCAGGAGTCTCGAGGCCGACTTCTCGTCGATCATCGAGTCGCAGGGCGTCTCGCCGCTCGCCGCGATGCGCAACCTGCGCGACGTCGTACGGCCCGTGATGCGCGCGGTCATCGTCAACGCCGGGCACGCGGCGCTCGAGTTCCGGCCCGACGTCATCGCGTGGCATCCGAAGGTGCTCTCGGCTCCGCTCGTCGCCGACGCGCTGGGCATCCCGCACGCGCTCGTCGAGATGGTGCCGGCGATGACGCCGACACGCGAGTTCCCCGCCGCCGGCACCGCCACGCGCGACCTCGGGCCGCTGAACCGGCTCACCTACCGCGCGGCGGCCGCCGCGGGCGGGATGTTCCGCCGCGAGGTCGACGAGGCCGCAGCGGTGGCCGGCGTGCCCCGCGCACGCCGGTCGTCTCCTCCCGCGGCGACGCTGCTGCCGATCAGCCCGGCGATCCTGCCGCGCCCGGCGGACTGGCCGGCGTCGGCCGTGCTCACCGGGGCGTGGCGCGCGACGGCACCATCGACCGATGCGACGACGGCGGATGCCCCGGCACCGGGCGCCGCCGACCCGGAGGCCGACCCCGACCTCGCCGCCTTCCTCGCCGGCGGGCCCTTCGCGTACGCGGGCTTCGGCTCGATGGCCGCCGGCGAGCCGGTCGCGCGCGGACGCGAGCTCGTCGCGGCGGCGCGAGCCCACGGCATCCGCCTGCTCGTCGCGACCGGCCTGGGCGGCATCGCGGTGCCCGACGACGCCCGGGGCGAGGACGTGTTCGTGACCCGCTCCGTCGATCACGCGTCGGTCCTCCCGCGTGCCGTCGCAGCGGTGCACCACGGCGGCATCGGCACCGTGCAGGCGGCGACCGCGGCGGGCACCGTGTCGATCGTGGTGCCGTTCATCGCCGACCAGCCGTTCTGGGGCTCGATGCTCCACCGCCGCGGGCTCGCACCCGCCCCGATCCCGCAGCGGAAGCTCACCGCGGAGCGCCTCGCCGACGCGCTCGCCGCCGCGCCGACCTTCCAGGCGGCCGTGGATGCCGCGGCCGAGCGCATGGCCGGCGAGGATGGTGCGGGCGAGGCGCTCGGCGTGCTCGAACGACTCGCCGCCCGGCCGAGGAGCGACGCGCTGCGCCATCCGTGACCGCCTCGCGGTGCGCCCCGATCGCCGATGCCGTTGTGCCCGCGGCCGCACGGGAGGATCCTGAACCCATGAACGACCGCGAGGAATTCCTGATCTGGATCAACAACTCGCTCGTCCGGGCCGAGCGAGCCCTCTTCAACGGCGACGCCGGTCCCAGGCGGTCGACCTGGTCCGCCTCCGACGACGTGAGCGTGCTGGGTGCGTGGCGCAACGCGGTCGGGCGTTCGGAACTGCTCGACGCGTTCGACGGGGTCGCGGCGAGCTTCGCCGACTGCACCGACTACGCGTTCGAGCTCATCTCCTTCGACGTCTCGGGCGACATGGCCTACACCGTCGGCTACGAGCGCATCTCGGCCATGAAGGACGGCGCGCCGAGCACCTTCACCGTGCGCTCGACGCAGGTGTACCGCCGCGAGGACGGCGAGTGGAAGGTGCTGCACCGGCACGCCGACACGATGGCGTGACGGCCTACAGCAGGATCGAGAGCGGCTGCTCCATGCGGCGCTGGAACGCGGCGAGCCAGCGGGCCGCGAGCGCGCCGTCGAGCACGCGGTGATCGGCGGACAGGGTCACGGTCATGACCTGGCCGACGGTGAGCCCGCCCTCGTCGTCCACCACCGGCATCCGCCGCGCCGCGCCGACCGCGAGGATGCCCCCGTGCGGTGGGCTGATGATCGCCGAGAACTCGGTCGTACCGTACATGCCGAGGTTCGAGACTGCGAAGCTACCGCCCTCGAGCTCGTCCTGGCGGAGCCTGCCTGAGCGTCCTCGCTCGACGAGGTCGGCGACGGTCGTTGCCAGCTCGACGAGCCCGAGCCGGTCGACGCCGCGCACCACCGGCATGAGCAGCCCATCGTCGATCGCGACCGCCACCGCGATGTCGGCGCTGCGATGCCGATGGATCACCGACTCGCCCCACGTCGCATTGGCCTCCGGCACGTCGGCGAAGGCCCCGGCGCACGCCTTCACGACGAAGTCGTTCAGCGAGACCTTGACCGGCGCGGCCTCGTTCACGCGACGCCGGAGATCGAGCAGCTCGTCGACGCGGCAGTCCGCACGGAGGAAGAAGTGCGGCACGCTGGTGGCGCTCTCGGTGACGTGACGCGCGATCGCGCGCCGCATGCGGGTGAGCGGGATGTCCTCGACCGGGCCGGCCGGCGAGGCCGGCGCTGCCGGTGCCGGAGCGGTCGCCGACTCCTGCGATGGCGCCGCGATCGGCGCGGACGACGCGGCCGCGGCATCCGCTGCCTGCGCCTCGAGGTCGCGCCGCACGATGCGGCCGCCGGGTCCGGTGCCCTGCAGCCGCGCGAGGTCGATCCCCTGCTCGCGGGCGAGCCGGCGCACGATCGGGCTCGCGAACCGGCGGGTCGTGCCGGCGTCCGGGCCCTCGGATGCCGCAGCGCCGGGATCCGACGCGGGCGACGACGCCGGCCCCGACGCCTCGCCGCGTCCGGCGAGCGGCGAGCCCGCCTCGGGCTCCGCGACGGGCGCTCCGGACTCGGGATCGGCGGCCGTCCCGGTCGCCGGCGCCGCATCGGGCGCGGTGTCCGGCGCAGCATCGGCCGCATCCGCCGCAACAGGCACCGCTTCCGGCGCATCCGCATCGTCGACGGTCTCCCCCGGCGCCCCGATCACCGCGATCGGCTCGCCGATGGCCACCGCGGCGCCCGGGTCGACGAGCAGCCGCAGCACGGTCCCCTCCGCCTCGGCCGCGTACTCGACGACGGCCTTCTCGGTCTCGACCTCCGCAAGCGGCGTGCCGACGGCGACCTGCTGGCCGGGCTCGACGAGCCACGCCTGCACTGCGGCCTCGGTGACGCCGGCGAGCACCTCGGGCATCCGGATCACGGTCGCCATCACGCACCGCCCATGCCGGTGCGGAGCGCGTCGATGCCCGCGACGACCTCCTCGGTGCGCGCGATCGCCGCGCGTTCGAGCACCTTCGAGATGCTCGGGCTCGCCTCGCCGCCCGTCACCCGCTGGACCGGTTGGTCGAGCCAGTCGAAGCATCGGCGCTGGATCTCGTCGGCCAGCCATCCGCCGTACGAGGTGCCGCGGGCGCCCTGCTCGACGATCAGGACGGCGTTCGTCTTCCGCACCGACGCCTCGATCGTCTCCCAGTCGATCGACGCGCGGTCGAGCCAGCGCAGGTCGATGACGTCGGCGTCGAAGCCCGTCTGCTCGACCGCCTCGAGGCAGTGACGGACCATCGACAGGTAGCTGATGATCGTGGCGTCCGCACCGGTGCGGCGGACGCCCGCCCGGCCGAACGGCAGCTGGTAGTCGAGGTCGCCTTCGGGGATCTCATCGGCGAGTCCGTACAGGTCGACGTGCTCGATGACGAGGACCGGGTCGTCGAGGGCGAGGGCGGCGTTCATGAGCCCGACGTAGTCGGCGGCGGTCGACGGCGCGACGATGCGCCATCCGGCACTCGTCGCGAAGATGCCCGCGGGATCCATGAGGTGCTGCGAGCCGTAGCCCGACCCCATGGCGACCTTGGTGCGGAGCACCAGCGGCACCGGGTTCACGCCGCCGAACATGTGCCGCGCCTTGCCGATCTGGTTGAAGACCTGGTCGGCGGCGACCCACATGAAGTCCGGGTACATGAACTCGACGACGGGCCGGAAGCGGCCGTCGAGCGCCATGCCGCCGCCGAGGCCGGCGAACGCGTTCTCGCTGATCGGCGTGCCGAGCACCCGGTCGGGGAACCGCGCGGCGAGGCCCTTCGTGGCGCCGTTCGTGCCGCCGGCGAGCCGGTGCACGTCCTCGCCCATCACGACGATCCGCTCGTCGGACTCCATGCGGCGGCCCATGACGGAGGCCACGGCGTCGACGAACTTCGACGGCGTCATGGGCACGTCGGCGCCGATCGGCTCGAGCGTGCGGGCGCCGGCCAGTTCGCTCGCGTCGCCGCGGACCCCGACGTCGACGAACTCGGGGTCCGGCCAGAGGCCGGGGCGGATGCGGCGCTTGCCCGGCTGCTCGGGGTCGTCCTCGAGCAGTTCGCCGACGGCCGCGCGCATGGCGGCCTGCGCCTGCTCCCGCACGTCGGCGACGCCCTCCTGCGAGACCTGGCCGAGTCGTTCCATCTCGCGGGCGACGAGGAGCAGGGGGTCACGCTCGCGCCACTCGGCCTCCTCCTCCTTGGTGCGGTAGCCGAAGGCGCTGCCGGGGTACGGGCCGTTCTGGTGGAAGAAGCGGTACACCTCGGCCTCGATGATCGCGGGGCCCTCGCCGGAGCGGATCACCTCCTCGGCCTCGCGCATCGCGAGGTGCACGGCGAGCGGGTCCATGCCGTCGACGCGCCAGGCGGGGATCGCGAACCCGAGCCCGCGTGCCGAGAGTCGCGGTTCGGCCGTCGACTCGTCGACGTTGGTGGACACGGCGTACCGGTTGTTCTCGATGAAGAACGCGAACGGCAGCTGCCACGCCGCGGCGAGGTTCATGGTCTCGAGCACCGAGCCGATGTTCACCGCCCCGTCGCCGAAGTAGCTCACGGTGAGGTCGCTGGTGCCCGCGTGCCGCTGCGCCCACGCATTGCCGGCGCCCATCGGCACGCCGCCGCCGACGATCGCGTTGGTGCCGAGCGCTCCCGCCTCGAACCACTGGAGGTGCATCGAGCCGCCACGGCCACGGCAGTACCCCTGCGCGAGCCCGAGGATCTCGGCAAGCGCCTTCTGCAGGACCTCCTGGACGGGCGGGGTGACGACGCCCTCGAGGTCGTGCCGCCCGCCCGCGACGTGCGTGAGGGCCTTCGCGAGGAACTGGTGGTGCCCGCGGTGCGAGCCGTTGACGGCGTCGCTCGAGCGGAGGCCGATGATCGAGCCGACCGCGCCGCCCTCCTGCCCGATGCTGGAGTGGGCGGGGCCGTGCACGAGCCCGTCGGCCGCCAGGTCGAGGACCGTCTCCTCGAAGGCGCGGATCAGGTGCAGCTGGGCGAGCATGCCCGTGAGCAGCGCGGGGTCGGCCGCCTCCCAGTCCTCGGGCGTGGTCGCGAGTTCGATCCACGGCCGGGCCGGATCGAGCGGTCTGCGTTCGGGCATCGTCCCTCTTCTCCGTCGATGAAGGATGCGTGCGCGCGAGGCGTGCGCTGGTCCCGATGCTAGACCCGATTGCATCCAATCGAAACCCTCAGCCGTGACAATCCTCGACTTTCTCCGTCAAGAGCGTCATGCTTGTATCCAATCAAGGAGGATGCGATGCCACTCCCCGGGATGCGCGGCAGCGACCACCTCGGCATCACGGTGCCCGACCTCGACGAGGCCGACGACTTCCTCGTGCGGGTGCTCGGCGCCGAGCGCTTCTACGAGCTCGGCCCGTTCGCGTTCGACGAGGGCGACTGGATGGCCGAGCACCTGAACGTGCACCCCCGGACCGTGATGCGGCGGCTCCGGTTCTACCGCCTCGGCAATGGAACGAACCTCGAGGTGTTCGAGTACGAGCCCGCCGACGGACAGCGGCCCGTGCCGCGCAACAGCGATCTGGGCGGCCACCACCTCGCGATCTACGTCGACGACCTCGACGCCGCCGTCGAGTACCTGCGCGCCGAGGGCGTATGCGTGCTCGGCGAGCCGACCATCAGCCGCAACGCGAGCGAAGGCCAGCGCTGGGTCTACTTCCTCAGCCCGTGGGGCATGCAGTTCGAGCTCGTCAGCTTCCCCGACGGCAAGGCCTACGAGCGCGGCCTCGACCGCACGCTCTGGCACCCGGCGCACCCGAGCCGGTAGGCATGAGGGCATGACGGTCACGACAGGCGGGCGCAGCACGCGCGGCGGCGACGCGGGCGCGCGCATCGCGGAGCAGCTCCGGGAGCGCATCCTCCGGGGCGAGGTGCCGCCGGGCACGCGCATCCGGCAGGAGGACGTGGCGACGCAGTTCGGCGCGAGCCGCGTCCCCGTGCGCGAGGCGCTCCGCATCCTCGAGCACGACGGACTGGTGACGCTGGTGGCCAACACGGGGGCCTGGGTCTCGCGCCTGACGCTCGCGGAGTGCGACGAGATCTACCAGATGCGCGAGCGGCTCGAACCGCTGCTGCTCCGGCTGAGCGCGCCGCACCTCAGCGGCGCCGACCTCGATGAACTGCAGGACCTGGCCGAGCGGATGGCGGCCACGAGCGACGTCGACGAGTTCCTGGAGCTCGACCGGGCATTCCACCTCGGCGGGTATCGCGGCGCGACCACGACGCAGCTCGGCGAGCTCGTCGTGAAGCTGTGGAACACCACGCAGCCGTACCGGCGGGCGTACTCGCGGTCGATGGACGCGGACGCCGCGCGCATCGTGCATGACGAGCACCACCTCATCGTCGCGGACCTCCGCGACGGCGACGTCGACGACGCCGAGCGCGTGCTGGCGGGCCACATCCGGCGCACGCGGCGGCGGCTGTCGCGGCATCCGGAGCTCTTCGAAGCCCTGCAGGCCTGAGCCCGCCGCTCGGGCCGCACCGGCCGAGTTCGCGCCTCAGCCCAGCGCGGCGACGAGGGCGTCGAGGAGCGACGGGTCGGGCTCGAGCTCGCCGCGCTCGATGCGGTGCGCGAGCGACACGACCGCCTCGTTGACGGGGGTCGGGACGCCGACGCGCCGGCCCTCGGCGACGACGTGCCCGTTGAGGTCGTCGACCTCGCTGTGCCGGCCCTTCCGCCAGTCCTGCAGCACGGTCGTGGTCGCGCCGGGCACGACGAAGCCCGCGAAGAGCTTGTCGGTCATGATGTCGACGACGCGGTCGGGGTCGGCCACCTCGTCGGGCCGGAGCCCGAAGATCGGCAGGATCGGATGGCCCAGGGCGACGCCCACGGCGAGCGCCTCGTTCCCCGCCGCGACCATCACGTCGCGGAAGCGCGGCAGGTGCAGCGCGTCGAGCATCGGCAGCCCGAGGATCGCCGAGGTCACCAGCAGCGTGCTGTTGCTGACGAGCTTCATCCACTTCGCGGCCTGGATGTCGTCGACGGCCTGCACGGTGCCGGAGTGGTGGAGCAGCGCGGCGATCTCGTCGACGCGGTCGGCCGGGCCGCCGGGCAGCGCCCCGACCGCGAACCACGACCGCGGCACGCCCGTGTGGCGCTCGACGATGCCCGGCGAGTCCATCGTCGCGGAGCACTCGATCACCGACCCGATCGCTCGGCGTGCACCGACGACCTCCTCGACCGTTCGGGCGGTCATGCCGTTCTGCACGCCGACCATGAGGCCGTCGTCCTCGAGGTACGGCGCGATGAGCTCGGCCGCCCACTGGGAGTCGTACGCCTTCATGAGCATGAGCACGACGTCGAAGCCGTGCTTCAACTCGGCGACCTCGCAGAGGTGCATCGTGCGCGGCCGCACGTGCAGTTCGCCCTCCGGCGAGTGGATGCGCAGCCCGTCGGCGCGCATGCGCTCGACGTGGGCCGGCCACTGCTCGATGAGCACGACGTCGAGTCCCGCCGCCGTGAGGTCGGCACCGATCGAGGCCCCATTGGCGCCCGCCCCCAGCACCGCGATCCGCTGCTCGCCCATGACGCCTCCGCACCTCCATCGGAACGCGACGAGGATACAGCAGGGATGTACACCGGCGCGCCGTTTCGCTGATAATTTGGACGAAACGAGCCCTCGTTGTTCATCGAGGGTGAACACTCCTCGACGACGAGAGCAGGAGCCATGATCCTCCACATCGCCACGTTCCGCTGGAAGGACGACGTCACCGAGACGGATGTCGCGGACCTCACCGACGCCCTCCTCGAGATGGCCGGCCGCATCCCGGAGATCCGCTCCTACGCCGCGGGCCCGAACCTGCACCTGCGGCCCGCGGGTGCCGACTTCGGCGTCGCCGCGCTGGTCGAGGATGCCGCGGGGCTCGACGCCTACCTCGACCACCCGTCGCACAAAGCCGTCTACGACCGGCTGCTCGGCCGCATGATCGCGGAGCGCAGCGCCGTCCAGCTGCCGGTCGAGGAGGGCTCGTTCCGGTGAGCTCCATGCGCGCCGCGGTGCTGCACGACGTCGGGCGCCTGAGCATCGACGAGGTGCCCGTGCCCGAGCCCGGGCCCGGTGAGGTGCTGATCCGCGTCGGCGTCTGCGGCGTGTGCGGCAGCGACGCGACGGAGTACGGTCGCGGCCTCGTGCTCGCGCAGCCGCCGGTGACGCTCGGTCACGAGTTCGCCGGCACCGTCGAGGCGGTGGGCGACGGCGTGACCTCGGTCGCGGTCGGCGCGACCGTGGTGTGCGGAGCGGGCGTCTCGTGCGGCGAGTGCGGGCCGTGCCGGCAGGGGCGCACGAACCTCTGCCGCAGTTACACGACGATCGGGTTCCATCGCGACGGCGGCCTCGCGGAGTACGTGACCGCCCCCGCGGGCATCGTGCTCGACGTGTCCGACTCGGGGCTGCCGATGGACACGCTGGGCCTCGCGCAGCCGATGGCGATCGGCGTGCACGCGGTGCGCCGCAGCGGGCTCTTCGAGGGACAGCACGCGGTCATCGTCGGCGTCGGCGGGATCGGCGCGTTCATCACGTTCGCCGCCGCGGCGACGGGCGCGAACGTCCTCGTCGTCGACCCGAACGCCGAACGCCTCGAGCTCGCCGAGCGGCTCGGGGCGGCCGCGTCGCTCCGCGCGGGCACCACGCCGCTCGCCGAGCACCTCGAGGGCATCGGCATCGAACCCGACGTGTTCTTCGAGGTCAGCGGATCGGCGCCCGGCCTGGCCTCCGTGATCGAGGCCGCGAAGCCGGGCGCGACGATCGTGCCGGTCGGCGTGCAGCGCGGTGAGCCGCAACTGCACCTGGCGCGGGTGACGCTCGGCGAGTTCCTCGTCGTCGGCACGGTCGCGCACGTCTTCGCGACCGACTTCCCCGAGGCGGTGCGCCTGCTCGCGACGAGGCCCGACTGGTCGGATATCGCGGGCGAGGCGATCCCGCTCGAGCGCGTCGCCGTCGATGCGCTCGAGCCGATGCTGCGCGGCGGTCCTCGCCGGATCAAGACGCTCGTCGACCCGTGGATCTCCGAGGCGCGGCCGGCGGTGCACGTCCGCGGGTAGCGCCGCGCGCCGGCATCCGCGGCGGCGCACCGAGCCCGCCGGAGCCGGCCGACGACGACGGGTCAGGCCCCGAGCTCGTCCATGGAGCGCAGCACGTCGACGGCCGAGCCGATGGCCGGCGAGCCGCTCGCCGTGTCGGACCCGGGCGCCGGCGGCATCGATTGGTTCTGCTGGCGCCGTCCGACGACGAACCAGACGCCCTTCGCGACCGTGTCGCCCTCGTTGACGTAGAGGTGCGGGCGCACCGAGTCGAACTCCAGCGAGTCGCCGGGCCCGAGCGTGTACGTGTCGAACTCGAGGTGCAGCGTGAGCCGCCCCTCGAGCAGGTAGGCGTACTCGACGCCCGCGTGGCGCATGAGCTTGCCCTCGACCGAGCTGCTCGCGCCGGGCTCGTACGTCACGAGGAGCGCGTCGGCCGGGCCACTGCTGCCGACCGCGAGGCGCTCCCAGCGCACCCCGTTCTCCATCTCGATGACGGGATTCTCGGCCGCGCGCTGGACGGGGGGCAGTGCCGGGCCGCGATGCCCGTAGAACGGCGCGGGCGCCCCGCCCGGCGCGCCGATGCCGAGCAGGTCGTCGAGTGAGGCACCGAGGTGGTTGGCCAGGGCGTACAGGGTCGCGACCGACGGCTGCGTCTTGCCGATCTCGACCTGCGAGATGAGGCTGGCCGAGACGCCCAGCGCCTGCGCGACGCTCCGCAGGCTGAGTCCGCGCTGCAGGCGTGCTTCGCGAAGGCGTTCACCGAGGCTGTCCGCCATGTGTGCTCCCCTGTTCCCCGGGCTGCGGCGTACGCCCGCTTCCGGCCCGGCCGTCGACGCCATTCTAGGGCTCGACAGGGCGCGAAATGTTAAGCTGTGCTGTACGCGGCGTACAGTGGCGCGCGGAGGAAACGTCAAGGAGGTCTCGATGAAGAGCACCGGTTCGACCGGACCCAACGCCGTCGACTGGGAGGAGCGCGTCGATATGGCGCGACTCCGCGACGACCGCCTGGCGAGGCTCAAGGCGCAGCTCGAGGCATCCGATCTCGGCGCCGTCCTCGCGTTCGACTTCTCGAACATCCGGTACATGAGCGCGACCCACATCGGCACGTGGGCGATGGACAAGCTCATCCGCTTCGCCCTGCTCACCCGCAACACCGACCCGATCGTGTGGGACTTCGGCTCGGCCGCCAAGCACCACGCGCTCTACAACCCCTGGCTCGACCTGACGACGGCCGAGATGGATGCCGACCCCAACGCCCCGCACGAGGGCGCGAAGCGCCCGCGGCTCGAGTCGGGCGCCCGTGCGGGCATCTCCACGCTCCGCGGCGCCTTCCCGCCCGACGCGGAGATCGCCCGAGGGCTCGCGAAGAAGGTCAAGCGCGAGCTCGAGAAGTTCGGCGTCGCCGACCAGCCGCTCGGCGTCGACGTGATCGAGCTCCCCGTGCTCTTCGCACTGCAGCAGGAGGGCATCGACGTCGTCGACGGCCAGCAGCTCTTCATGGAGGCGCGGCGCATCAAGACGCCCGACGAGATCCGGCTGCTCACCCAGGCCGCGTCGATGGTGGATGCCGCGTACGAGGAGCTCTACCGGTTCCTCCGCCCCGGCGTCCGCGAGAACGAGGCCGTCGGGCTCGTCGCGAAGACGCTCTACGACCTCGGGTCCGAGTACGTCGAGGGCGTGAACGCCATCTCCGGCGAGCGCTGCTCGCCGCACCCGCACGTGTTCTCCGATCGGCTGATCCGCCCCGGCGACCCGGCGTTCTTCGACATCCTGCACAGCTGGAACGGCTATCGGACCTGCTACTACCGCACGTTCGCCGTCGGGTCGGCGAGCTCGGCCCAGCGCGACGCGTACACGCGGGCGCGCGAGTACATGGACCGCGCGATCGCGCTCGTGAAACCCGGCGCGACGACGGCCGACATCGTGAAGGTCTGGCCCACGGCCCAGGAGTTCGGCTTCCCCGACGAGGAGGCAGCCTTCGCCCTGCAGTACGGACACGGCGTCGGCCTGTCGATCTGGGAGAAGCCGATCTTCTCGAGGCTGACCTCCCTCGACCACCCCGAAGAGCTCGAGGAGGGCATGCTCTTCGCGCTCGAGACGTACTGGCCGTCGGCCGATGGCTGGGGCGCCGCGCGCATCGAGGAGGAGGTCGTCGTGACCGCCGACGGCTGCGAGGTCATCACGAAGTTCCCGGCCGAGGAGCTCATCGTCGCCGGCCGCAGGTACTACACGGTGGACGGGCCGTTGAACCTCGAACGCGACTCGCAGTCGCACCGCAACACGACGTGGGGCCGGGGGGAGGCGTGACGACGCTCGGGTTCCTCGGCCTCGGCACGATGGGCAGCGGGATGGCGCGCCGGCTCGTCGACGAGGGCCATGCGGTCGTCGCGTGGAACCGCTCCCCCGATGCCGTGGAGGAGCTGGTCGCGGCAGGCGCCGAGCGAGCGGCGACGCCGGCCGATGCCCTCGCCGCGGACGTCTCGTTCGCGATGCTCGCCAACGACGAGGCCGTCGAGGCGGTGCTGACGGATGACGCGATCCGCGCCGCCGCCGGTCGCACGCACGTCATGATGGCCTCGATCAGCCCCGCGCTCGCCGATCGCCTGACCGAGCGCTTCGACCGCGCCGAGGCCGTGTACGTCGCGGCGCCCGTGCTCGGCCGGCCCGCCGTCGCGGCGGCCGGGCAGCTCAACATCATGGCGGCGGGGCCGACCGACGCGGTGGACGCCGCACTGCCGTACCTCGAGGCCATGGGGTCGCGCATCTGGCGGCTCGGCGAGCGGCCCTCGGTTGCGAACGCCGTGAAGGCGGCGGTGAACTACAACATCATCCACGCGATGCAGGCCCTCGGGGAGTCGATCGCGATGACCGAGCGCCAGGGCGTCCCGGCCGCGCAGTTCGTCGAGCTGCTCTCGAGCACGCTGTTCGGCGGGGTCGTCTACGGGGGCTACGGCGGCATCATCGCGGAGCAGCGCTACACGCCGCCCGGATTCCACATCTCGCTCGGCCGGAAGGACCTGGGGCTCGCCCAGGAGGTCGCCGAGGCGGGCGGCGTGACGCTCGCCACCCTGCCCGCGCTGATCGAGGTGTTCGAACGCGCCATGGCCGATCCCGACCTGAAGGACGCGGACTGGAGTGCGATCGCGGAGGTCAGCCGGCGCGACCTGCTCTGAGCCGGCGCGGCGCGTCCGAGTCGGCGGGCGCGGCGTCGGCGTGCGCTGAGGCTGGACAGCGCGGGCCGGACCTCGCGCCTAGGTGATGCTCCAGCCGCGGTCCACGTAGAGGTTGACCGCAGAGACCCCGCGGTTGCGGAGCAGGAACTGCACCGCGTCGACGACGTCGGCCATCGTGGCCAGCTTGCCGCCGGGCGTGCGGCGCTCGTACTGCTCGAGCACGCCCTCGGGCTTGTTCGCCCAGAACGGGCTGTCGCCGATGATGCCGGGGTGGAGCGCGTTGACGCGGATCGGCGCGAGCTCGAGCGCGAGCGTGTTGACGAGGCCCATAACCCCGCCGTTGATGGAGGAGACGGTCGTCGAACCGGGGTAGGGCAGGTCCTTCGCACGACCGCCGAAGAGCACGATGCCGGTGTCGACGCTCGGCTCCAGCCGGTCGATCAGGGCGTGCACGGTCTCGGTGTAGCCGATGAGCTTCAGCGTGACGAGCCGCGTGGCGCGATCGATGTCGTAGTCGCGGACGGTGTTCTGGTCGCGTTCGATCGCCGCGAGCACGAGCCCGTGCACGTCGCCGATCGAGCGGAGCTGCCCGGCGATCGTCTTGGGTTCGGAGATGTCGAGCGCGACCGCCGTGGCCTCCGGCCCGAGCGAGGCGGCGATCTCCTCGGTGCGCTCCTGGTCGCGCCCCGTGATCACCACGCGGTCGCCGCGCGCGATCGTGTCGCGTGCGAGCTCCAGGCCGATTCCCGACGTTCCGCCGACGATGACGATCGTCCTCGCGTTGTCTCCCACCGCTCAGGCCTCCTGAAAGTGTTACTGGACATCGTTGTGCAGCATTGCTTAACCTGAGTCAAGCCGACCGATTCGGTCGAAGTCAAGCGGCCCACCCGCCGCCGACGCCGTCTCGGCGGCGTGCGCGACGACGCGCACGACTGCGAGTCAAGGAGGATGAGCGTCAGAATGAGCGGCACCCCGGCACCCCAGCCCGGCCAACCCATCGTGTTCCGCAACGGGATCGTCCTGAAGATGGACGACGCCCACACCGTGCTCCCCGAGGGCGACGTCCTCGTGATCGACGGGAAGATCGCCGAGGTCGGCACCGACGTGGCGGCACCCGACGGCGCCTTCGAGATCGACGCGAAGGGCGGCATCCTCATGCCTGGCATGGTGGACACCCACCGCCACATGTGGCAGACCGCCATGCGCGCCTACGGCGCCGACTGGACCCTCACGCAGTACTTCGTCTGGTACTACCTCGAGCACGGCATGAAGTTCCGACCCGAGGACGTCGCGGCCGGCAACCTCGTCTCGGCGCTCGACGCCGTCGAGTCCGGCGTCACGACCGCCGTCGACTGGTCGCACGGCCTGCGCACGATCGACCACGGTGAGGCTGCCTACGAGGCGCTCGCGACCTCGCCGGGGCGGTTCGTCCTCGCGTACGGCAACCTCGCGCAGGCGCCGTGGGAGTGGACGCAGGATCCGGCGATCCGCGGCCTCATCGAGCGCGCGCGCGACGACTCCCGACTCTTCGGCGCCCAGATCGCGTTCGACGTCCCGGGCGACGAGAGCTTCCCCGAGCAGCCCGCGTTCGACACGGCGCGCGAGCTCGGCCTGAAGGTCACCACGCACGCCGGCGTGTGGGGCGCGACGAACGACAACGGCATCCGCCTCATGTACGAGCACGGCGTCATGGAGCCCGGCAACGTGTACGTGCACGCCGCGACCCTGAGCGACGAGTCGTACCAGATGATCGCCGCGACGGGCGGCACCGTCTCGCTCTCGACCGAGAGCGAGCAGACCTGCGGTCAGGGCTACCCGCCCGCCCACGCGCTGCGCAAGCACGGCATCCCGACCTCGCTCTCGGTCGACACGAGCGTGTGGTTCAGCGCAGACATGTTCTCGGCGATGCGCACCACGATCGGCGCGGACCGGTCGCTCGAGCACTACATCGCGCACCAGGCCGGCGACACCGTCACGCACGCGACCATCCGCGTCGAGGAGGTCGTCGACTGGGCCACACGGGGCGGTGCCAAGGCGCTCGGCAAGTGGGACGAGATCGGCAGCCTCGAGCCCGGCAAGCTCGGCGACGTCGTGCTCATCAAGAACGACGACTCGCCGACCATGGTGCCGATCGTGAACCCCTACGGTCACGTCGTCTACCAGGCGGGTCGCGGCGACGTGCACACCGTGCTCGTCGGCGGCGAGGCCGTGAAGCTCGACGGCAAGCTCGTCGCGGGCGACCTGCCGTCGGTGCGGTCGAAGCTCGAGAACACGGTCGACTACCTCCGCGGCGAACTCGGCGAGGAGACCTGGAAGGCGGGCATGAACCCCGAGATCCCGGAGACCGAGATCCTCAGCAACCCCTACCAGTACCGACGGAGCGACGCACAGCACGCGCACTGACCCGGCGCGCGGGCGATCGCACCCCCGACGATCGCGAACCGGAGGCCCGGCCCGATCCCCCAGGCGGCCGGGCCTCCATCATGCGCGGATGACGCTCACGGCGGGCCCTTCGACCCGTGTCGCACCGCGGCGGCCCACGCTAGCCTCGCGCCATGACTGCTGCCACCACCCCGCAGACCGACCGCTGGAACGTCTTCGCGATCATCGGATTCGTGACCGTCTGGTTCACCGTCATCCTCGGTCTGATCTTCGGCCACATCGCCCTGTCGCAGATCAAGAAGACGGGCGAGAAGGGTCGGGGGCTCGCCCTCGCCGCCGTCATCATCGGATGGATCGCGGTCGCGCTCGGCGGGCTCACCGCGATGTTCATCCTGATCTTCGGCGGGCTCGCGATCTCCGCCGACAGCTAGCGGCCGGCGGCGGGGCCTCGGCACCCCGCCGCCCGGCCGCGCTCCGCGGCGTCCTACTGCCGCGCCAGCGCGGCCCGCAGCTCCGCCTCGTGGTCGACGATGTGCTCGCCCGACACGTCGAACACGACGCGCTGGATCGTGCCGGTGAACTCGAACGGCGCGTCGTAGGCATCCGTCAGCGGCGCACCGGCATCGAGCCCCACCGACACCCCCGACGCGAGACCGAGCATGATCGGGATGGTGACCGGCAGGTCGCCGCTGCCGATGGGTTCGCCGTCGACGAAGAGCGTGACGGTGGCCGGCGTGCCCTTGCCCTCGCGGATGCTCGGCTGGCCCGTGGGCGCGAACTCCATGCTGACGATGTGCCTGCCGGTCGGCACGTCGGTGTCGCTCGTGACGTGGAAGTACTCCGCGGCCACGTAGTTGTACGTGTAGACGAGCCGCCCGTCCTTGACGTACAGGCTGTAGCCGCCGTCGACGCCGCCCTGGCTGACGATGACGCCCTCGGCGCCGCCATCCGGGATCTCGACGAGCGCGTTGATGGTGTGCGGACGGTTCACGAGCCGCGGTGCGGCGCTGCCGGCGACCTCGGACGTGTGCGGGAAGTAGACGTACCTGGAGCGGTCCTTCGCGATCACGGGCCGCTGCTCGGCGAAGCGCTGCTGGCCCCGCCCGTCGATCGGCAGGACGTTGTACTTGCCGGCTTCGACGTACCAGAGGGAGATGAGCTCGACGAGCTTGTCGGGATACTGCGCGGCGAGGTCGTGGTTCTCCGCGAAGTCCTCGGCCACGTGGTAAAGCTCCCACCCGTCGGCGTCGAGCTCGCGCAGCACGTCGGCGGTGATCGGGTCGCCGAACGCGCGCCCGGACTCGGTGAACGAGGTTCCGGGCCAGGGGCACACGGCGCGCCATCCGTCGTGGTAGATCGAGCGGTGACCGAGCATCTCGAAGTACTGGGTCGTCCGGGCGGATGGAGCGGATGCCTCGACGAGCGCGTCCTTGAAGCTGACACCCTCGATCGGTGACTGCGTGACGCCGCGGATCGAGGTGGGCGGCTCGATGCCGAGCAGGTCGAGGACCGTCGGGACCATGTCGATGGCGTGGGCGTACTGGGCCCGGATCTCGCCGCGCGCCGGGATGCGGTTCGTCCACTGCACCATGAACGGATCGCTGATGCCGCCGCGGTACGTCTCGCGCTTCCACCGCCGGAACGGGGTGTTGCCGGCCCACGTCCAGCCCCACGGGTAATGGTTGAAGTACTTGGGCCCGCCGAGGTCGTCGATCGCGGCGAGGTTCTGCTCGAGCGAGTCTGGCACGAAGTTGAAGAACTTGTTCTCGTTGATCGACCCGGTCGGGCCGCCTTCGGCGCTCGCGCCGTTGTCGGAGATCAGCATGATGAGCGTGTCGTCGAGCACGCCGAGCTCCTCCAGGAAGGCGAGCAGTCGGCCGATCTGGTGATCGGTGTGCTCGAGGAAGCCGGCGAAGACCTCCATCATGCGCGAGTACAGGCGGCGCTCATCGGCGGAGAGCGAGTCCCAGTCCTGCACGTCGGGATCGTGCCGCGACAGCTCCGCGTCGGCGGGCACGAGGCCGAGCTCCTTCTGCTTCGCGAACACCCGCTCGCGGTAGACGTCCCAGCCGTCGTCGAACATGCCGGCGTAGCGGTCGGTGAACTCCTTCGGCGCGTGGTGCGGCGCGTGCATCGCGCCGGTGGCGAAGTACGTGAAGAACGGCTTGGTCGGGGCGACCTGCTTCGCATCGGCGATGAACGTGATCGCCCGGTCGACGAGGTCCTCCGTGAGGTGGTAGCCCTCCTCGGGCGTCTTCGGCGGCTCGACGCGGTGGTTGTCGTGCACGAGCTCCGGGTAGTACTGGTGCGTGTCGCCCCCCAGGAACCCGTAGTACCGCTCGAAGCCGCGGCCGAGCGGCCACCGATCGTAGGGCCCTGCCGCAGTCGCCTGGTCGGTCGGCGTGAGGTGCCACTTGCCGAGCGCGAAGGTGTTGTACCCCTCGCCCTTCAGGATCTCCGCGAGGAACCCGTTCTCGAACGGCACGTTGCCGTCGTACCCGGGGAAGCCCGTCGAGGTCTCGGTGATCGCCGCCATGTGATTGGAGTGGTGATTGCGACCCGTGAGGATGCACGTGCGCGACGGCGAGCACAGTGCGGTCGTGTGCATGTTCGCGAAGCGGATGCCGCCGGCCGCGATGCGGTCGATGTTGGGCGTGCGGATCGGGCTGCCGTAGCAGCCGAGCTGCCCGTAGCCCATGTCGTCGATGACGATGAACAGCACGTTCGGCGCGCCCTCGTGGGCACGCAGGGGTTCGGGCCACGCCGGCGACGACTCGTCGAACGTCCGCCCGATCACGCCCGGGAACGTGGTCCCGGGTCGGTACTCGTGCAGCTGCGGTTCCTCGGACATGGTCTCCCCCAGACTCGCCCGGGGCCGCGGCGCCGCGGCCCCCGTGGAACCTAACAAGGCGCCGCCGGGGCCTGCGGGCCTTCGGTCCCTTGCGGAGTGACCGAAGGCCGTGATCGACGGATCGAGCGGTCAGCAGATCATCCGGCCTGCTGAACCGGTGCCGCCTGCCGAGTCCGGTCGACGACCTCGAGCCATTCGATGACGGATGCCTCGAGCCGAGCGCCCAGCTCGGCGTCGTGATCGGCGTTCGTGGGGTCGGCGAACAGGTGCGCGGACCCCGGATAGAGCTCGAGGTCGCCGTGCGCCTCGGCGACGAGCCCGCGCGCGACGTCGAGGTCGACCCACGGGTCCTGCTCGGTCGTGTGCACCGCGAGCGGGACGCCGGTCGGCCACGGCGTCTCGAAGGCCGCTGCAGGGAGGCAGCCCGACATGAGCAGCGCGCCGCGCGCGCCGGGCCGGGTCTGCGCGAGCAGCTGGGCCGGGCCGGTTCCGAGCGAGAAGCCGGCGTAGACGAGGTCGGTCGGCAACGACTGCGCCGCCGCGACCGCGCGGTTCGCCAGCTCGGGGATGCCGATCTCGTCACGGTACGCGACGCCCTCGTCGAGCGTGGCGAAGACCTTGCCGTCGTAGTAGTCGGGCGTGTGCACGAGGTGACCCGCCGAGCGCAGCGTCTCGGCGAACGCGAGGACTCCGTCGGTGAGTCCCTGGCCGTGGTGGAAGAGGAGGATCTCGTTCATATTGGACAGTGTACATTTAAATTGGTCGGCGTACAATATCGACATGGGACGAACCGCGGGGCAACGAGCCGGCCTCACCCGGCAGCAGGTAACGGATGCCGCGATGGACCTGCTCCGGTCGGAGGGGCTCGACGCCGTCTCGATGCGACGGGTCGCCGACCGGCTCGGCGTCGCCCCGAACAGCATCTACGCGCACGTGGCCGACAAGGCCGCGCTCGTCGACGAACTCATCGACGCGACGCTCGGCGGCGTCGCCACCCCGACCGACGACGGATGGCGCGCCCGAATCGAACGCGTCATGCGCGACAGCCGGCGCGAGCTGCTCGCCCACCCCGACCTCGTGCCGTTCGCGCTGGTGCGCCAGTCGGTCGGCCCGAACGCGCTCCGGCTCGGCGAGGTGACACTCGGCGCCCTTCGCGAGGCCGGCCTCGACGGCCCGGCGGCGGTGACCGGGCTCCAGGTCCTCCTCGTGCACACGATCGGCTCGGCGGCGTTCGAGACCGGGCGCACCGGGGACCCCGACCCGGCGGCCCGCGGTCGTCGCGGGCGAGAGCGCGCGGCGGAGTTCGGCGGGGTGACCGCCGAGCTCAGCGAGCCGATCTCACGATGGAGCGGCGACGAGGTCTTCGAACGCGGCCTCGGTTGGCTGCTCGACGGGCTCGTGTCGGGTTCCGGCCGCGCGCGCTGAGACGCGGCGTGCGCCGGGGGCCGACGTACGCTGGCGGGAGCGACCGGGAGGATGCCGCATGGCCGGACACGAGCACGAGCACGCGCACGGTAGCGGCCATCACCACGCCGGCGGCGACGCCGACGGCCCGAAGATGTTCGAGCCGCCCGCGTGGGACGAGGCGTACTCCGGCGACGAGGCCCGGTGGAGCGGCAACCCGAACGCGCAGCTCGTGGCCGAGGCATCCGCCCTCGAACCCGGCACGGCGCTCGACGTCGGCTGCGGCGAGGGCGGCGACGTGATCTGGCTGGCGCAGCGCGGATGGCGAGTGACCGGCGCCGACTTCTCCGCCAACGGCCTCGCCCGCGCGGCCGAGCACGCCGCGGTGGCCGGGGTCGCCGACCGCACCGAGTGGTGGCAGGTCGACGCGCGCACCTTCGACGCCGACGGCTGGTCGTTCGACCTCGTGACGACGCACTTCCTGCATCCGCCCGACCACGGGATGGTCGACGTCGTGCGCCGCCTGGCCGGCGCGGTCGCTCCGGGCGGGTACCTGCTCGTGGTCGGGCACGCGCCATCCGCTGCCTTCGAGCACCTGTCGGCGAGCCACCGCGATGCGATGTTCCTCGCGGCGGACCTCCTGCCGGGGCTGCCCGACGGCTTCGAGGCGCTCGTCGTCGAGCAGCGCCCCCGCACGACGGTCCGGGCCGGCGAGCCCATGGAGGTGCACGACTCGACCCTCCTCGCTCGCCGCGCGCGCTGATCCGGCCCCGCGACCCCCGCCGCAGCCGCCCTCGTTCGGACGGAATCGGGCGCTCGGCACCCGCCCCGGCCGCCTAACTTCGTCCAAACGCTCGGCACCCAGCGCCCTCGGCCGATCGGCCGAGGCGACCCGAGCCGCCCGGCCGATGCGCCCCGCGACCCCCGCGGCGACGATCGAGGCATGACCGAGACATCCGCCGCCCGCATCAGCACAGGGCATCGCACCCGCTCCCGCCCGCGCCGCGCCGAGTGGCTCGCGCCCGCCGGCCTCATCGCGCTCAGCCTGGTGCCGGTCGCCGCCGGCGTGTTCCGCCTCACCTCGCTCGCGACCGGCGCCCCGGTGACCGCCGAGAACGCCCGCTTCGTCGACTCCCCCGTGCCCGTCATCGTCCACATCATCGGCTCGGTCGTGTTCCTGGTGCTCGGCGCGCTCCAGTTCGCGCCGTCCCTCCGCCGGCGGCGCTGGCACCGCGTCGCCGGTCGCATCGTCGCGCCCGCCGGCCTGCTCTCCGCGGGCTCGGCGCTCTGGATGACCCTCTTCTACGACATGCCGGCGATCAACGGCCCGGCGCTGTTCGTCATGCGACTCGTGTTCGCCTCGGCGATGGCGGCCGCGATCGTGGTCGCGTTCGCCGCCATCCGTCGCGGCGACATCACCACCCACAGCGCGTGGATGACCCGCGCCTACGCGATCGGCCTCGGCGCCGGCACGCAGGTGCTCACGTTCCTGCCGTGGACGCTCGCGCTCGGCGCGCCCGACCAGGTCATGCACTCGGTGCTGATGGGCGCGGGCTGGGTGATCAACCTCGCCGTCACCGAGGTGATCATCCGGCGCCGCGCGGCGCGGATGCCCCGCGGGCCCCGTCGTTCCCGTACTTCCGGCCGATCCCCGGCGGCGGACGCGCGCCTATCATGAGGGGCATGACGAGCCCCGCCCAGGCGCTGTGGGATGCTCCGGCCGCCTCCCCACCGCCGCCCCGCCGGGTCTGGCGCGACTGGGTGCTCGTCGCGGTGCTGCCGCTGCTGATCGTGCTCGAGGCGACCCTGCGAGCGGATGTCCCGTGGCGCTGGCTCTGGGCGGTCGTGCTCGTCGCGCTCGTGCCGACCCTCCTGTGGCGTCGGGTCCGCCCGTTCACGATGCTGGCCCTGGCCTTCGCGGTCGGCTGGGCCGGCAGCCTCATCTCGGGAGGCGACACCGAGCTCGTCACGACCGCGTACTTCCTCGTGCTCGTCTACGCGGTGATGCGGTGGGGCTCGGGGCGCGCGATGCTCGGCGGCGCGGCGCTCGTGCTGGTCGGCACGTTCGTCTCGCTCCCGCTCGGCGAGACCACACTGGGCGACGTGATCGGCGGCATCGCGGTGTCCGCCACGACCATGACGCTCGGCATCGCGTTCCGTCAGCGCGCGGCCGCGCGGGCGCGTGAGCTCGAACAGGTCCGGCTGCTCGAGCGCGAGCAGTTCGCGCGCGACCTGCATGACACGGTCGCGCACCACGTCTCGGCGATCGCGATCCAGGCGCAGGCGGGGTCGGCGGTCGCCGCATCCGACCCGTCCGCCGCGGTCGAGGCCCTCCGCGTCATCGAGGGCGAGGCGTCGCGCACGCTCGACGAGATGCGGTCGATGGTCGGGGTGCTCAGGCGAGCGGATGCCGCCGAGCTCGCGCCGACGCCCGGCATCGCCGACGTGCGGCGGCTCGCGCGGGTCGGGGGATCGCCCGCGGTCGACGTGCAGGTCGACGGCGACCCCGACACCGTCCCGCCGGCCGTCGGCGCCGCCGTGTTCCGCATCGTGCAGGAGGCGGTCACGAACGCGCGTCGGCACGCACGCGGCGCCTCGCGCGTCGACGTCCACATTCGGGTCGACGGTGCAGGGATCCGGATCGACGTCCGCGACGACGGCGCGGCCGCGGCATCCGTCGCACCCGGATTCGGCCTGACCGGCATGGCCGAGCGCGCCGCCGTGCTCGGCGGCACCTGCGATGCCGGCCCGGCATCCGACGGCCGCGGGTGGGCGGTCACGGCCGTGCTGCCGAGGAGCGGATGGTCGGCATGACCGTGCGCGTGCTGCTCGCCGACGACCAGGAGCTCGTGCGTGCGGGGCTCCGCGTGATCCTGGACGCGCAGCCCGACATCGAGGTGGTCGGCGAGGCCGGCGACGGCGCCGAGGCGGTGGCGCTCGCGCGGGATCTCCGGCCCGACGTGTGCCTGCTCGACATCCGGATGCCGCTGATGGACGGCCTCGAGGCGACGCGCCGGCTCGCTGGCCCGGACGTCGCGGACCCGATCCCCGTCGTCGTGATCACGACGTTCGACCTCGACGAGTACGTCTACGGCGCGCTGCGCGCCGGCGCCCGCGGGTTCCTCCTCAAGAACGCCGGGCCGACGATGCTCGCCGAGGCCGTGCACGCGGCCGCGCGGGGCGACGCGCTCATCGACCCGAACGTGACGGTGCGGCTCATCGAGGCGTTCGCGGGGTCGGACGCCGCGACCGCACGATCCGCGGCGCTGCCGCCGCCCGCCACCCCGCTGACCGACCGCGAGGAGGACGTGCTCGCCGCCGTCGCGCGCGGCCTCGGCAACGACGAGATCGGCCGCGCACTGCACATCTCGCTCAGCACCGTGAAGACGCACATCGCGAGCCTCATGGCGAAGATCGGCGTGCGCAACCGCGTCGAGCTCGCGATCTGGGCGCACGAGCGGGGGCTCACGCGCTGACGCTCCGGCGCGTCGCCTCGGCATGCCCCACGCCGAGGCATCCTCTGGGACATGATGTGCGCATGGAGATGCCTGAAACCGAGGTTTCGAACGGCGGACCCCAGTCGACGTCGGCGAAGTCCTCCCTGATCGTGGGGATCATCGGCGTAGCTGCCTACACCATCGCGAACCCGCTGATCGTTGCCCTGCCGCTGAGTCTGCTGGGGTTGGACTTCGAGACGGAGCTGTTCGTCCGCCTCGTGGTGCCGGTGCTGCTCTGTCTGGCCGCCGCCGTGCTCGGGATCATCGCGATCGTCGGCGGCAAGTCGGCCCTCCTCAGCCCGGATCGCGCTCGCGCAGGTGCGGGTCTGGCATTCGGTGTCGTCGCCGTGTCGCAGCCGATCGTCTACCTGCTCTCGGTTCTCGTGAACTTCGCCTCGTAGGCACAGCTCCGCCCGAGGGCGGTGTGCGCAGTCGTCGCCGAAGATGATCTCGCGCTGACGCTGGTGCGCGAACGCCCGGCCTCGAGATGAGGTCGGACGTTCGTGATGTGCGTGCACGGTGGAACCACCGGTGGCGCTATGGGTGCACCCAGTCCGGACCGGTGGGTTCGTAGACGAGCGTGTCGCGGTCGATGGGCGGGCACTGGAGCAGCTTGGTGTTCGTCGCCGGATCGGACGAGATCAGCGTGCAGCCCTCCGGAAGCGGGACCTCCCGCAGCAGCGGGAACGACCCCGTCGGAGTCTGCGCAGCAGCCTCCTCCGCCGCCTTCCTCGCGGCCTCTGCGGCAGCCTTCTCGGCCGCGATCGCCTCCGCGTGCAACCTCTCCGCCTCGGACGCTGCGAGTAGCCAGCGCGGAACGGCCGCCAGGCCGGTCTCCTCGCCCGCCTCGGCGAGCACCGCCTCGCGTGCGGAACGGAGCTCTGCGAGGGCGTCGGAGGACGCCTTGCCGGAGGCCGCGAGGACGCGGTCGGTCCGCGCCTCGACGTCGGCGACGACGGCGGCTGTCGCGCGCGTCGACGACTCGCATGCCGCGTTCCGCTCGATGGCGGCGAGTCGCATCTGCGACGACTCCGCACCGGCGGACGCGCGGAGGTCGCCGAGCAGGCGGATCTCGTCGAGGAGCTCGGCGCGCGTGGGGGCCGGCGCGTCGGAGTACTGCAGCAGTTCGACGACCTCGGCGGCCGGCCCCGCGATCGCGGCATCCGTTCCCGCTCGAGTGATGGCGGCGGTGCCCATCGTGATCGTCGACACCGCGAACCGGCCGGGTTCGGCGACCGCGGGCTGCAGCAGGCCCGCGCCGTCACGGGCGCACCGGTCGGCCTCGTCGGCGATCGCACGGTCGGCGTCGCCCCGAGCGTTCATCACGTCGATCTCGGTGAGGAGTCGATCCCGTTCGACGGCGAGTTCGGCGCGAGCCTCGGCATCGAGGCCGGCGGTTCGCACGGCGATCGCGCCGGCGGCGGAGAGCGACGAGACGCCCAGCAGCACGACGATCGCGAGCGGGCGGCGGCACAGCCAGGATCTGGCGGCGTCAATGGACATGCAGGGGCTCCATCTGCGGCCATCGGGGTCGCCGCTCCCCAAACGTAGCGGGCCGATCCCACCCGATGAATCACGGAACGGACTCGATCCCCGTACGCGTGCGGCGGTGCCCATCGACCCGGTCAGGATCATCGCCCGCGGACATCGTCGATCACGGTCTGCGCGTGACCCGCACCGCCGGGTCATCCGGGAAGTGCAGGAGCATGGCGGCACCGCCGGCGACGCGGATGGTGCCGCGAACGGCCCTCTCCTCGAGCTCTGGGCGCGGCGCACTTCGCTGCGATCTCATGGACTGGTTATCCTGCCGTTCAAGACGGATCGGATCGGGTCGGGGGAACGATGCGAGGGTCGCATGGCGATGAGGCGACGGAGCGCATTCACGACGTCGGCCTGCTCTTCGTGCACGGCATCGGGCAGCAGCAGCGCGGATCCTTCCTCGTCGAAGCCGGGGACGCAGTCGTCGGCTACCTGAGAGACCGGGACTTCGCAGATCGAGTCGACGCCGCGCCGATGAGTCGACTCGGCAGGGTGCGCATGGCGGCAGACGAACCGCCGAGTGCGGTCATCGAGTTCGATGCGAGCGCCGATGATGACGCCACGCAGCGATCGGCCTCCTGGCTGCTCGCGGAATCGAACTGGGCGAGCGCGTTCGTCCCACCGAGTGCTGGAACGACGCTGCGCTGGATCCTCCTGCGTACGCCCGCCCTGGTGGTCGTGCGCGCCATCGAGAGCCTGCTCGCCGCAGCGCGCGCTTGGGGTTGGCGGCCGCAGTACTGGTGGCGTGTCATCCTCCAGGCGCTCTGGACGGCGGTCTCCTTGCCGCTCGTGGCCGCCGTCCTGATCGTCCTCGTGACGTCAGTCATACTTCGCGCGCTCATCCCGTTCGCTTGGCTGCAGACGCTGTTGGGGAAGATCGAGGTCCTGCTCTCGACTTTCATCGGCGACAGCCTGCTCTTCAGCGAGAGCGCCATCAACTCGGCCGCCATGTCCAGCGTTGTTGCGCACGACGTGAACTGGCTCGGAGCCCGATGCAGAACCGTGATCCTCGTGGCGCACTCGCAGGGTGCAGCGGTCACAGCGCAGGCGCTCGAGCACACGCCACCGGTCCGCACCCTGGTCACCTATGGGGCTGGGATCAGCCAACTCCAGTGGCTCCGATCTGTGTCCCGCTGGGAGAACGTCGTACTCGCCCTGATCAGCCTGCTCGTCCTGGGACTCGTGGGCGTCGTCGCCTTCACGATCGTCGACGTCTTCCGCGGCGGGGAGGTCCCGGACTGGATGGTTGCCCTGCTGCTGTTCGGCTGGCCCGCCGCGGCGGCGTTCCTCCAGGCGATGGCGAAACAGGTCACGGCGGCGACCCGTGACGCACGCCTACAAGCGAACTCGAGAAAGCTCGCGCAGCGCTGGGTCGACCTCTGGGCCTCTGCGGATCCTGTCAACGGCGGACCCTCGACGAAGACCGTATTCGAGCAGGTCGAGGAGATCAGGCTCTGGAATCACGGCAATGTCGTTACCGACCATTCCTCGTACTTCGCCAATCGCACGGAGTTCGTGACTCGGATCGTCGCCTACGCCCTCGATGCCACTCGGAACCTCCCGGCGAGCACCGCGGGATCGCTCGAGCGTCTCGCCCGGGTGCGCGGTGATCTCCGCCAGCGGCGCGGTCGTTGGCTCGAGGCGTTCCGAGCTGCGCTCGCCGTCGGCGTCGTGGCTGCCGTCTTCCGTTTCAGCCCAACGCTCGCCGAGGTTGTGTCACCGGTGATCGACTGGGTTGAAGCGTTGCTCCCGGGTCGCCTCGCACCGATACTCGGAATCGGCCCCGAGGTCATCGCCGCGGGAATCGTCATCGCCCTCATCGGGCTTGCCTGCTACGGATTGGCACTGCTCATCTGGGCGGGTTGGGAATCCATCGAGGAACGCGCGGTCGAGGGGGACGCGGCGTTCGAGCGCGGATCCGCCCCGATGGTCGTCATCGCAGGCCTCCTCACGAACCTCGCACTCGCTACCGCTGCCCTCATCTGGTTCGACTGGAGCGGCGCATCCCGTGTCATGGAGGTCGCCTATACTCTCCCAGTCCTGTGCGCCGTCGCCGTCGGGGCAG
Source organism: Agromyces zhanjiangensis (assembly GCF_040496055.1). Taxonomy (NCBI): domain Bacteria; kingdom Bacillati; phylum Actinomycetota; class Actinomycetes; order Micrococcales; family Microbacteriaceae; genus Agromyces; species Agromyces zhanjiangensis. Next base: position 340,933 of record NZ_JBEPKB010000001.1, read on the forward strand.
TTTGGATCATCGTCCGTATGACCCGTCGCACGTGGAGTCGACGGGCGCGAACCGACAAGGCGCTTTCCGCTCGCGCCCTGTGGTCCGGCTTCCTTGCCGGGCTGCTGCTCTGGTACATGATGGTCGCCGTCGTCGGCCTCGAGCGATTCGAGGCATCGCAGACCGATTGGAGCATCGTGGCACCCGTCGTAGCGAGCGTCGCCGTGCTCTCGATGATGTTCGAATTGTTCCCAGTCCGTAGAACCTCGGGGCACTGGTCGTTCGTGAAAGATCCGCGAACATACCAGCCCTTCAAGTACCTCGCACCGCCGGGCGAAGGTGCGGCTCCGGCATCGAGCGCACTGCTTCTGCTCGGCGTTCTCGCCGCCCAGGTCGCCTTGCTCGTATTCGCCTCCGTCATTCCGCCGGGAGCGGACATCCTCGTGATGGTCCTCGTGCTGGTGCTCCCGTTCGCTGCACTCAACGTGGCGATTTGGGCGGGCGACAAAGGCCTGTCCGGCGCGAGAGCCGCGGTCGCATGGTCGCTCGTGATCGTGAGCATCGCACTGTCGGTACTCTTCGTCGTATTGCAGGTCACCCGCTGACCCCGCCCCGGTGCAACCCGCTACCGGGGCGCGCGACGACCCGGCCCTCGAGTGAGGAGCCGGGCCGTCGTGATTGTGGTCTCGATCAGCGCCGCCGCGGCGGTCCTACTCGACCACCGGTGGCTTAAGCCGCGGCCAGGTCGACCGTCGCGTTCGGCACGGATGCCACGACGAACTCGCCGTCCGCGGCATCCACCCGCACCGCCTCGCCGTCGCCGAGGGCGCCGGTGACGAAGAGGTCGGCGATGCGGTCGTCGATCTCGCGCTGGATCAGGCGCCGCAGCGGACGGGCACCGTACTCGGGCTCGTAGCCGCGCTCCGCGAGGAGCGCCACCGCGGCATCCGTCACCTCGAAGGCGATCTCGCGCGCGGCCAGCCGCGACGAGGTCGCACCCAGCATCAGGCGCACGATCTCAGCGATCTCGGCCGACGAGAGCTTCTGGAACAGCACGATCTCGTCGATGCGGTTCAGGAACTCCGGCCGCATGGCCTCGCGCACCTTGCCCATCACGCGCTGGCGCACGTCGTCCATCGACGAGAAGCCGTTGGCCGCAGCATCCGCCGACGCCACGAAGCCGAGCGCACCCGACCGCGACGCGAGGAACTCCGAACCGAGGTTCGAGGTCATGATGACCACCGTGTTGCGGAAGTCGACCGTGCGACCCTGGCCGTCGGTCAGGCGTCCGTCGTCGAGCACCTGCAGCAGCAGGTTGAACACGTCGGGGTGCGCCTTCTCGATCTCGTCGAACAGCACGATCGAGTACGGGTTGCGCCGCACGCGCTCGGTCAGCTGCCCGGCCTCGTCGTAGCCGACGTAGCCGGGAGGGGCGCCGACGAGACGCGACACCGTGTGCCGCTCGCCGAACTCGCTCATGTCGAAGCGGATGATCGCACCCTCGTCGTCGAACAGCGACGACGCCAGCGCACGCGCCAGCTCGGTCTTGCCGACGCCGGTCGGTCCGAGGAACAGGAACGAGCCCACCGGCCGCTTCGCGTCGCCCATGCCGGTGCGGTTGCGCCGCACCGAGCGGGCGACGGCGGTGACCGCGTCGTCCTGCCCGATGACCCGGGCGTGCAGTTCGCCCTCGAGGTTCGCGAGGCGCTCGCGCTCGCCCTCGGTGACCCGGTTGACCGGGATGCCGGTGGCCCGCGAGATCACGGCGGCGATCTGCGCCTCGTCGATGACGGTCGAGTCGGCTGCGGCGCCATCCGCCGAAGACGCAGCCGATGCCACGGCACGGCCCTGCGCCGCAGCCTTTTCGGTCGCCTCGTCGAGCCGCTCCTGCACCTTCTCGATCTCGTCGCGGATGCGCGACGCCTCCTCGTAGTGCTCGGCGCGGACGGCCGCGTTCTTGTCCGCCTCCAGGTCGGCGAGGCGCTCGATGAGGGCGGAGACATCCACCTTCACGCCCAGCTTCAGGCGCAGGCGCGCGCCGGCCTGGTCGATGAGGTCGATGGCCTTGTCGGGCAGCACGCGGTCGGTGAGGTACCGCGCGGAGAGCTCGACGGCGGCGCGCAGCGCCTCGTCGGTGTAGGTGACGCCGTGGTGCTCCTCGTACGCGGGGCGCAGGCCCTGCATGATGAGCACGGCGTCCTCGATCGAGGGCTCGCCGACCTTCACCGGCTGGAACCGGCGCTCGAGCGCGGGGTCCTTCTCGATGGTGCGGTACTCCTTGAGCGTGGTCGCGCCCACGAGGTGCAGCTCGCCGCGGGCGAGGCGGGGCTTCAGGATGTTCCCCGCGTCCATGCCCTCACCGGCACCGCCGGCGCCGACGACGGAGTGCACCTCGTCGACGAAGACGATCAGCTCGCCCTTGTGCTCGGCGATCTCCTCCATCGTCTTGGTGAGGCGCTCCTCGAAGTCGCCGCGGTAGCGGGTGCCGGCGAGCATGGCGGGCAGGTCGAGCGCGACGACGCGCTTGCCGAGCAGCTGCTCGGGCACGTTCTCCTCGACGATCGCGCGGGCGAGGCCCTCGACGATCGCGGTCTTGCCGACGCCGGCCTCGCCGATCAGCACGGGGTTGTTCTTCATGCGGCGGCTGAGGATCTCGATGGTCTGCTCGATCTCGTCGGTGCGCCCGATCACGGGGTCGAGCTCGCCGTTCGCGGCGCGCTCGGTGAGGTCGAGGCCGAACTTGTCGAGCATGGGCGTGGCGGATGCCGCGGCATCCGTCTGCTCGCCCATGCCGCCCATCTCGGGGCCGGCTGTCGGGTCGGATGCCACGTGCTCCCCCAGGCCGGCCGCAAGCGCCTCGGCGGTGACGCCGGCGCGCGCGAGCACCTGCCCGGCGGGGGCGTCCTGCCCGAGCACGAGCGCGAAGAAGAGGTGCTCGGGGTCGATGTACGTCGACCCGCTCGAGCGTGCGACCTGGTACGCGTGGAACAGCGCGCGGCTGGCCGACGGGGTGATGGTCGCCGCGTTCGCGTCGGCGGTGTCGGATGCCGCGGGCAGCCGCGCCTCGGTCGCCGTGATGATGCGCTCGGGGCTCGCGCCCACGCGGGTGATCGCCTGCGCGACGGACTCGTCCTCGACGATGACGCGCAGGATGTGCAGCGCGTCGAGCTCGGTCTGTCCGCGCTCGAGCGCGAAGCGTCCGGCACGCTGCAGGATGCTCTGGGTGCGCGAGGTCAGGAACCGGCTGAGGTCGATCGACCGCGCCTGCCTGGCCTGCTCACCCGCGAGGTAGCGGCTCAGGAACTCGTCGAACGAGCTCGAGCCGGCCTCGTTGAAGTCGTCTGGCACCTAGGTCCTCCTGGGGGAACTTGAGTTGGGTACGCTCAAGTTCAACACGCGCGGCTCGACGGTATTCCCGCCAGATCTGAGCAACGGGAGGAATGTGAGCACGACCGGGCTCGCCTCCGAATCCCGACTCACTTCTTCCCGCCGTCCCCACGGCTCGGTATCCAACGCTCGCCGCCCGCGTTGCTGCCGACCACTGCACCGCATCGCGAGACGCGCGTGCACCGACGCCGAGGTTACGGAAGACGTCCCGAAGCGCACTGGCCACGCTGCGCCCTTCGCCGACTTGGCACCGCGCGAAAGACACATGTCAGCGCACTGCTCGCGTGGACGGCTCGAACCAGCGCAGCCTTCGACCCCTCAAATCGTGTATCGGAGGTTCAACTCGGGGGTGTGCCGGAACAACATTGCGCAACAGGGCCGGATAGCGCCCGGGGGATGACTCACTGGGACAGCCGGCCCGCGGCCAAACCGATGTACGAGGTGAGCGCCTGGATGATCATCGCTGAACCAAACGACAACGGACCAGAAACACGTGGCACAGGCCTGCAGCCCAGTCGTGGACCCACGATGACCCTGCGGCGGATATCCACGATGCCAAAGCGTGCCGCCACCGGATAGGGGATGAATCTGTATAGCGTTAGAGGGTGACGCACCAGCAAGCGCCCGACGATGGACAGGGCCGTCGTCGAACGTGGATCTGGTGGCCAGCATCCTTCGTAGCGTTTGCCTTGGGGCTCCTCGCCGGACACCGTGACGCCGTCGAAGGCCACCTCGAAGGCATCTACTGGACAGCAGTCTGGTCCCTTGGCGTCTTCTATGCTGTCGCAGCGATTGTGTTTGCGGTTCGCTACGTCCATCGCCTTTGGCAGCGTTGGACGATCCTCCGCGAGAAGGCGCGCGATCACGACAGGATCGCTGCGAACCTTGACCGCTGGAAGGTCGCTGCGGCGAGAGCCACGGCGCGCGCTGATGATGCTGAGCGCCGTATCGCAACTTGGAATCGTGACACCCTAGAGGAGGGACGGCGCCGCCTGCTCGCCGAACTCCGCGCGCATTCGAGTGAGACGGTGTTCACCAAGATGGACTGTGGCGAAGATGGCCACGCGGTACTGATAGGGGCTCAATGGAACGGCGACATCCCGCCAATCGACGCCCGTTACGTTCTGCGTAGCGCCATCTTGAAGGACATCAAGGCAGTGCTTGAGCTCCAGGCAATCAGGGCTGATCGCATTGTCGTCTTTCGCGTTGAGTCGGTGAAGTCCTCGGCGTACCGTTCTAGCCTGATCTCTCAAGCGCACGGGGAGCGAGCGTTTCCGAGCGACCTCGAGATCGTGCCGCGCGAGGAATCAGACCTTGGGAAGGAACCACTATGGCCAGAGAACTAAGAGCAAAGATCGCACGGGTACTGAGCGATCGGAGCGTAGCAATAAACGCTGGCGAGCACGATGGCGTCGAAGATGGTAACGCAGTAATTGTTTGGCGCGTCGTTGAGGTGCGAGACCCGGACACGGACGAGCTCCTAGGCAATGTGCGACTGGAGAATCTGCGACTTGAGGTCAACGAGGTGCACGAACACTTTTCGCTTGCGCGAGTCCGTTACACGGGCTTCGATCCCCTCCAGAGTATGTTTGCACCCAGCAAGTTGATCGTCAGTAGTGAGCGAGCGCTCGACCTCGAGAAAGTTCAACTCAATGCAGGTGACGAGGTCACGGTTCTGATTCAACCCAGCTTACTTGGCGCCATGAGTGAAGCAGATGATATGGACTCTGAGACCGAAGCGGATTCGGACAGCGAATAGCACTTCATCCAGCCGCCGCCATGATCTAATCGCGGTCACATCATCTATTCAGCGGGCGCGAGGCCAGCTGCAGACGCCACACGCCACACGCCACACGCCACACGCCACACGTGAGGATCTCAACTTCCCAACCCATCGAGCCACGACAGTCGCACCTGCTGAAACGATGTGTCCCGAATCTCCTCCACGCGAGCCACGGTATCGGAGGACCACCCGCCCGTTGTCGCGAATGCGACAGCGTCAGCACCCAGGAGAACCGCAGCTTCAAAGCGCTTGATCACAGACCGTTGACGCTTCCTACCGCTTCCGAGAGAGCCGTTCGACTTCGATTCAACGACGATCAGTTCATCGTCGATCAGCGCGATGAGATCGATCTCAAACCGGGTCGAGCCTGTCTCCATTGAAGCAAATTCCAGCTCTTCAACATCAAAGTAGCGTCGGGCTGCCCGCGCCTTGAATTCGCGCGCCACGAGGGCACTCACATCTCCATTTGCGCACAGTAGCTCGCCAAGGGCGGGGTGCAAATCGTAGAACCATACTGGCTCATCTGCAGGCGATCTCCATCGGGCCGCAGTCAGCTGATTACGCGCTTCACACCGCGCACAATTCACGACCTGTCCAAGCTCATCAATTGACACGAACGAAGGTGTGTGACAATCGGGGCAATCAAGGACAATCCCTCGTCGCATGAGACGACCCACGAGAAGCTGATCTAGAATGGACCGAACCTCTGCCCTTCCTGCGCCAACGGCGAATTCTGCGAAGGCATCGAAGGTCAGCATTCGCACTCCATGGAGCACGACACCGTCCTCTTTGGGGAAGTCTGAGCGCGAACTCCCACCAGGTTGAGCCGCGTACTGGAGGCCTGCGCGAAGCGGGCCTGCCAATAGCCCAGTCATCGCATCGCGTCCTCCGAGTCGCTGGGCGACGAGCGCTGAGTTCTGACCTGGTCGTGATAGCCGGGGGACCATTCCCCCGTCGCGAGCACGCGCATTGATCCAGTCAGCGAGTCCTGGAAACCGCAGGCGAGGCCGCGCAAGACGTGACCTTAGGACTGTATTCGACGGGATGAAGCCGTGCGAGGCGGCATGGAATGTGATTCCTGCGCGGCTACTTCGAAGGAGCTCAAATTTGGAATCGACCGCTAGGCAACCCGCGTCGACCCGTCGTGCCCGTGGCATCTGGTTTTCAGGCGTCGCTACGTCTACGAGCCACGCAGGTGACCCCAACCCAGTTAATGGCGGGTCTGTTGGTATCGGTGCGCTCAAGCCCGTGGCGAGTTCGACTGTCCCGCCCGTCTGCTCGCTCGCTGCGAGACTCACTACCTCGCCTACTTCATTCGCCAACATCAGCGAAAGCAGTGCATCTTGCGTTGCCACCGGCTCGCGCATCTCGAGCCAATCACCCTCAGCTGGCGATTCATCTTCGAGCTCAGGTAGGTCGATGGCGGCCAAGATCGACCGGATGATCGGCTCAAGCTGAGGGGGCGCTAGTGACATCGACACCGTGGCTAGCGACGGCTGGACAGCGTTATCTGTTGCGCGCAGGCGGAGTCGCTCCGCGAGCATCCAGTTGTTCGATAACAGCTCTACCGCATCTAGTGTCAGCCAAATCGCGAAGCCGATCGTCCTGTCATAGATCATCGCCATCGAGAAGTCTTCTGGGGTGTCGCCTATGACGACCGCGCCGGCGTCTTCGACGAAGCCCCCGCGAATCATCGCCAAGTCGGGATTTGCCGCATGAAACCATGGTGGATGTTCGGTCGAAATTGAGTCGACATCCTCGTCCACGCCGTAGGCAAGTTCTCGTGGCGGATGCGCCCCGGCTGGGTCAATACACCAGCGGAGCAGTTCAACTTCGTCAGGGACAGGCCGTCCTCCTCCAAGTTCAGCAATTCCCACTCTCGCACCGGCCCAGAGGGCCAGCGGAGAGTCCCACTCGGTTGATCCTGTCAGACAGGACATCGGCGTGACACCCACGCGCGGAGCGGCAAGAAGGGACGACTCGCGAGGCGGCTCGCCAAGTCGCAGATGCTTGATTTGCGGGCCCCGATGCGCCCCGGGGTACGCCAGTGTCGAGCATCTCAAGGCGAGGGTGGCGGCCGCCTTCCGGCCCGCAGCATCAGCGACCATTGGCGCCGAGTCGAGCGCGCGTTCAAGCATCTCCGGCGACATGGTGGAGTCCGCAGTGAAGGTCACTACATCCGGTGCCACCTCGTTCCATGTCGTATGACTGTGCGTCATGAGCGCCACGTAGTCGGGGTCGAACTTCGCGACCGCTTCCGCTATGTCCGGAACGATCGAGCCGGTCGGATCATATGGAACGAGGACATACCCTTCGCCGCCCCAGTGGCGGCTAGCTGTATGGATCGCCAGGCGCGCCCATGCACGCCAATGGTCATCGCCGCGGAAGAGCACAGCAATGCGCGGTGGGCGCAATCCAACAGTGGCAGCAATGGTTCGGGGTGACTCGCGGTTCGGCACAGAGTCACGTTATCCGCCGATAGTCGTCTTGGGCGCGACTGCCATCCATTGCGTTCGAAGGACGCGCGCACGCGAATCACGCCGGGGCCGTCGTCGCGTTTTGGAGGAGAAGCCGCTGACGGAATCAGAACGTTGAGCAAGTCGTCTAGCTTGGGCTCGCGGCGTCCGACGCTACGGCTGCTGGCCGACGACCTTCTAAACATGGCCTCGGGGACGGAGATCGGCCTCGATGCGGTCGAAGCTTCAGATTGGGGATCCCCGACTTCGTCACGCACCGTCCGGCTGCCACGCCGGGCCGACGCCCTCCGGGTAGAGCCACTCCCGTTCGGCGGATTGCTCGGCGGCCACGTCGAGGAAGCCGGCGACCGCGGGGCTGAGCGGCTCGTCGCGCCACGCGATCGACCACGGATACAGGGGTTGTAGCTCCTCGGGGCGGTGGATGGGCAGGCCGTGGTCGCGGTAGCGAATGGCGTACGACTCGAACTCGAGGAGGTAGGCCGCGTCGGCGGCACGCCGCATCCGGGCCAGGCACTGCTCGAAGGTTCCGGCGTTGCCGAGCCATCGGAACGTGGTGCTGAGCCGATGCTCGAGGGCGGCGAGGTACTGGCCGTGGACGTTGAAGGTCGCGGATCCCGTGGGATCCCCGAAGACCTCCAACGGACGGTCGTGGAGGGAGACCGCGTCAGCAGCCGGATCACCCGCTCGTCCGACCAGCCAGAACGGCTCGAGGCGCAGCAGGCGGTGCGACCACCCGCTGGGGTGGTCGGCGGTCATGGCCGGCGTGATGCGGATGATCGCGACATCCAGCTGGCCGTTGAGCAGCGCGTCGAGCTGACGCTTGCTGTCCATTGAATTGGCGATCACGGGGACGGTCGGGAACCGATCCGCGAACGCGTCGGCGACGACGCGACTGGAGTCGAGGTCGAAGATGTGCGCGATGCGGATGCCGGGATCATCCGGCCGAGTCATCCGCTCGGCCTGCGCGATCAGCACCCGCGCATCGCGCAGGAATCGCACGCCCTCGGCCGTGAGCGCGACGTGGCGGCTGTCGCGCGTGAAGAGCCGGAAGCCGAGGTCGGACTCGAGGCGGCGGATCTGCTTCGACAGGGCGGGCTGGCTGAGGTGCAGCTTCGCGGCGGCGCGTCCGAAGTGGAGCTCGTCGGCGAGCGCGACGAAGTAGCGCACCGATCGCAGGTCGAGGTCCATCCGTCCTCCTCCCCCGAAGCGTGCCCCTCCCCCGCCATCCATGCAAGATCGGTTATCGATCTCCCTTCGATCGGTCTTGGACACGACGGGTGCGGCGGGTGTGTGCTGATCATGTCCGCCGAGCGCGAGGAGCCTGATCATGGCCGAGAACCGTCCCGTCGTCTTCATCCACGGCCTGTGGCTGCACGCCACGAGCTGGGAACCGTGGATCGAGAAGTTCCGCGCAGCGGGCTACGACCCCGTCGCCCCGGGGTGGCCGAACGAGGCCGACACCGTCGAGGCGGCGCGCGCGAATCCGGATGCCGTGGCCGACATCGGCATCGACGAACTCGCCGCCCACTTCGGGGAGGTCGCGAACGGCCTCGGCGAGGAGACGATCCTGATCGGGCACTCGTTCGGCGGCCTGATCGCGGAGAAGCTCCTCGGCGAGGGCGTCGGCGCCGGGGCCGTCGCGATCGATCCCGCCCAGATCAAGGGCGTGCTGCCGCTGCCGCTCGCACAGCTGCGGTCGGGCTTCCCCGCGCTCGGCAACCCCACCAACCTGCACAAGTCGGTGGCCCTCACGAAGCCGCAGTTCCGGTACGGGTTCGGCAACGCCGTCAGCGAAGAGGAATCGGACGCGCTGTTCGACCGGTGGACGATCCCGTCGCCCGCCCGGCCGCTGTTCCAGGCCGCCGCGGCGAACTTCCAGATGCACTCGCCGGCCGCGGTCGACACCAAGCGGCATCCGCGTGGTCCGCTCCTGCTCATCTCCGGCACCGCCGACCACACCGTTCCCGATGTCGTCACGCGGTCGACGCTGAAGCAGTACCGGGATGCCATGACGGTCAACGAGCTCCAGCAGTTCGAGGGTCGCGGGCACTCGCTGACGATCGACAGCGGATGGAACGAGGTCGCCGACGCCGTGCTCGCGTGGCTGAAGACCCAGGGGCTGTGACGTGGACCTCGGCTTGGACGGCGCCGTCGCGATCGTCACGGGCGCCGGCCGGGGCATCGGACTGGCCGTCACCTCGACGCTCGCCGACGAGGGTGCACGGGTGCTCGCGGCATCCCGCACGCTCACGCCGGCGCTGCTGGAGCTCGCGGAGCACGGAGCGGTGGTGCCGGTGGATGCGGACCTCACCGATCCGGCCGTCCCCGACGCGCTCGTCGAGCAGGCGGCAGGGCTCGGCCAGCTCCGGATCCTCGTGAACAACGTCGGTGGGGTACGCCCGCGCACGGGGGGCTTCGCCTCCGTCAGCGACGAGGAATGGATCGGCACGTTCCAGCTGGACGCCATGACCGCGATCCGGATGACGCGGGCAGCCCTGGCGCCGATGCGAGCGGCCGGCCGCGGGGCCATCGTGACCGTCGCCTCGGTCAACGCGCGACTGCCCGACCCCGCCGTCATCGACTACAGCGCCGCGAAGGCGGCCGTCGTGAACTTCTCGAAGTCGCTGTCGAAGGAGGTCGGTCGCGACGGGATCCGCGTCAACACCGTGAGCCCGGGTCCGGTGGCGACCGACCTCTGGCTCGGCGACGGAGGGGTGGCGGCGACGGTCTCGGCCGCGGCCTCGGCCGGCGGCGGGGCCGGGGCCTCCCCGGGCGGACGTGGTCGCGGGTGCCGAGGCATCCATGGTCACCGGCCGGTTCACGACCTCCGAGGAGGTCGCCGCGCTCGTGGCGTTCCTCGCGAGCGACCGGGTCGCCGGCAACATCACCGGCGCGGACGTCGTCATCGACGGTGGGCTCACGGCGGAGCTCTGAAGCCTGCCGCGCCCGCCGCGCTCTCGGAGGTCAGCTGCGGAGCCAGGCCCAGGCGGCATCCGGGTCGTCGAAGTACGCCGCCTCCTGCGCGTAGAACGGGGTGGCGAGGTGGGCGAGGCGCTCCTCCCACTTCTTGTGGCCGATGATCGCCATGCGCGCGACCTTCTCGTGGAACTCGCGACCGAAGTGCAGGTCGGAACCCCACGCGCCGACCTTCTCCCACCGGAAGTCGCTGAGGTCGAGCATCAGCTTCACCGTGCCGTGCTCCTCGACCGCGGCCTCGACCGCGGGCGTCATCACGTCGTAGTCGGCCTTCGTCACGTCGCCGGACACGACGAACCCGAGGATGTCACCACTACTGCGGTCGGACTGCGTAATCGTCATCGGAGTGCTCCGCTCTCTCGTCTTCCCTGCCCAGCCTTGCGCGCGGGGGCGTCGGCGTCGAGAGGGCGTTGGTCCTGTTGCCCGCCGCGGACCCTCACCCCATCAGCGCGCCGCAGATGTCGAAGCCGTAGAAGCCCGGGTGCGGACCGTGGAGCGTCACCATCCCGTCTTCGAAGGCGAACGAGGCATAGCCGGCGTCCCTGATGAGGGTCCTCCCCTCCGCATCCAGAACGTGGAAGGGCACGCCGACCCACGTGACGCTGTCGTCCGTGTCGGTCTCGACGAAGTTCTCGGCCAGCTGGATGACGTTGGCGCCTCCCGTGATCACGGCCGTGTAGTGGATGATGAACTGCCCCCGGTCTTCGAAGAACAGGTGCGTCTCATGGGCGTCGACCGTCACGGTGAGCGGAATACCGCAGAGATCCGTGAGCTCGGCGCTGAAATCGTCGTCGACGCCCACGAACCTGAACTGCTCGACCTGATCGGTGTTCGCTGAGGCTGCGCCGACGGGTACCGCCGCCAGCACGGCGGCAGCCAGCACGGCGAAGAGCGCTCGAGTGATCATGATGACCTCCTGATCGATGTTCGTTTTCCTTCTTCCAACCCGCTGATGGCTCATCTGTGGCGTCGCGGCCGGTTCGGCCGCATCATCGCCATGGCAGGATGTCGATTCCGTGTTCGGCGGCGATCCCGACGAGTCCCGGGACATCCCACCCATGCGGAGGCGGCAGCCCCGGCCCGGGCGCCGGGTGGCCCAGCTTGGGAAGCAGATCCTCGATCCCCCCAGGGGCGATGATCTGCCAGGCGCGCAGTGGCTCGCGCGAGGCGACCTCGAACGCATGCGGCACGCGTTGCGGGAGGAACACGCACGCACCCGCCTCGGCGGTCCAGGTTCGGTCGCCGCACTGCACGTCGAGGGCACCGTTGCGGATGAGCAGGGCCTCGTCCTCGACCCGGTGCACGTGCCGGGGCAGACGGAAACCGGGTTCGGCCTGCAGGTCGACGAGCGTGAACAACCCGCCGGTGTCGGCCCGCCCGACGTGGATGGTCACGCGGGCGCCGAGGCACCACCACGACCGGGTGGATCCGGCGGCGGTGACCGAGGCTGCGTCGAGCGACGTCATACGCTCACGATGCGCTCGGCGGCCGCGCCGCGCCATCCCGCATGCCGATGGAGAACCCCCGCAAACAGGGGATGCGGGCTGCGGCCCACGGGACTAGCGTTCGGACCATGGTGGCATCCGCGCTGATCCATGCGCGCGACCGGCTCCTCCAGCACTCCGGCGTCGATGAGGACGTCGACGAGGTCCTCCAGGCCGCGCTCCGCGCGCTGCACGACGTGGCGGTGTTCCGATGGGCCGCCGTGATGACCGTCGACCCACGTACCATCCTGCCCACTGCCGGCGTGGTCGAAGGTTTCGATCCCTCCGCATGCGCTCCGTTCTGGGATCTGGAACTGGTCTCACCGGGCTACAACAAGTTCGCTGACCTCGCCCGGCGCGCGCCGCCCGTGAGCACGCTGTTCGACGCCACCGACGGAGAACTGACCCGCTCGCCGCTGTTCAACGACCTGTACGCCGGGCTGGGCGCCTCCGACGAGTTGCGCGTCGCCTTCGTGCTCGGATCGACCTGCTGGGGAGTCGGCACGCTGATCCGCGACGAACCGAACGGCGCATTCACCGACGCGGAGGTCCGCGACGTGCAGACCGTCGGCCATCTCATCGCCCGCGCCCTCCGCCAGGCGGTGATCCACGGCGAGTCCCAAGCGGATGCCTCGACGGCCATCCTGGTCGTCGACGGCGAGAACCGCATCGAGCACCTGACCGCCGACGGCCACCGGATGCTGGAGTCCGTACGCGGGTTCCGCTACGGCGGCGATAACGCGGCCGACGAACTGCCAGGGCTGCTGCTCGCGCTGCTCACCAGAGCACGGCACAGCAACTCCCAGACGATCATGACCACGCGGATCCAAGCCGCGTCGGGCCGATGGCTGCGCGTCACGGCCGCCCCGACCGAGGCCCACGACGGTCATGTCGCCCTGACGCTCGAACCCGCCCGGCCGGCCGATCTGCTGCCGATGATGCTGGAGACCTACGGGTTGACCGAGCGCGAGATCACCATCGTCATGTCGCTCGCCCGCGGCCTGACGAGCAAGGACATCGCCGCCGAGCTCACCCTCTCGCCATACACCGTGCGCGACCACGTCAAGGCGATCTACCGGAAGTGCGGCGTCAACACACGCGGCGAACTCGTCGCGCGACTCTTCACCGAGCATCTCCGTCCTGCGTTCGAAGAACGTGTCTTCGCAGGCGACTGACACGCTCGGCGGCTGCCCAACGGCCAGCGGCGGTAGCCATCATGTGCGGCCGGCGATGATCGGGTGCGATCCTCCCCGGCCCGACGGCACGATGACGCCGGTCGTCGCCGTGCTGGCGGTGCTGAGCCTGCCCGACGCGCTGAGCTGAGACGGCGGATGACGCGGCCGGCCGCCTTCGGGGTGGCGCGACGCTTCGCCGCCGCTAGCGCCGGCGGGCGGCCGGCGTGGGCGTCTGGGGCGGGCGGCGTGCGCGGGCGGGCGGCGGCATCGCTGCTCGTCGACCCGATCCAAGCGCAGGCGCCGTCGATCCAGTGACGTCCATGCTGATCACGGAGCGCGGCACGCCCTGCTGACTTCTCCTCCACAAGGCGCCTTCGCATCGATTCATCCACAGGAAGAATCGCTGGTCAACGGAGATTTCGAGCGCGAGCGGATGTCGGTGGGTGGGTGCAGGATCGAAGCATGGAAGAGCCCCCGACCCCCGCGCAGCCGACGCACCCGGCGCACGCGGCGGTGCCCGCGCTGGCTGCGCTCGAGCGCGGTGTGGCAGCGCTGCGGGAGACGTGGGCGGGTGCGATGCCGGCGAGTGGGGCGGTTCAGGTCGATGTGGAACGGATGGGCGATGCCGGGCTGGTGCGGGTCGTCGATGCACTCGCCGAGGCACGTCGTGAAGTCGATGCGGTCTTCGCCAGGGTCGCCGCCGAGGTGGCGAAACGGTCCGGGCCCGAGTTCGGCGTCGACGGTCTCGCGAAGGCACAGGGATTCCACAATCCGGTGCGCCTGATCGCGGCCGCGACGGGAGCGTCGCGGTCGGACGCACACCGGCTGATCGCCGTCGGTGCCGCGACCGCCGAGCGGCAGGCGTTCAGTGGTGAGCGGATGCCGGCGCGGCATCCGCATGTCGCAGCGGCGGTCGAGACGGCGACCATCAGCATCGAGGCGGCGGCCGCGATCACGTCGATGCTCGACCGGTCGGCGGCCCGGGCTGAGGTGAGCCGGGTCGACGTGGTCGAGGCGGCACTGGTCGATCTGGCAGCGCGGGTGCCGCTCGAGACGCTGATGCGCGGGGTGCGCGAGGCCGAGGCGCGGCTCGACCCGGACGGAGTCGAGCCCCGCGACGACGAGCTGCGCATGGGGCGCTCACTGATGATGCGCGAAGACAACCACGGGGTGGTGCACCTGCATGCCCGCCTCGACCCCGAGAGCGCCGCACCGGTGAAGGCGGCGATCGAGGCGCTCGTCAGCGATGCGCTGCGCCGGCGCGAGCCGGGGGCCATCAGCCCTGCGGTCGAAGACCGGCGGTCGATTCCGCAGCTCCAAGCCGACGCGCTCGCTGCACTCGCCCGCCATACCCTCGGCTGCAGCCAAACGACGGCGGCGCTCGCGAAGACCACGGTCGTGGTTCGCGTCGACCTCGACACCCTCATCGACGGGCTCGGGCACGCGAGTATCGACGGCCTCGAACAGCCGATCTCCCCCGCCACCGCGCGCCGCATGGCTGCCGACGCGGAACTCATCCCAGCCGTGCTCGGTGGCGACAGCCTGCTGCTCGACCTCGGCCGGGCCGCCCGACTCTTCACCAAGGCGCAGCGGCTCGCGCTCGGCGAACGCGACGGCGGCTGCGCCTCCTGCGGCCAGAACATCGGCTACGTCGAAGCCCACCACATCGACTGGTGGGAACGGGACGCCGGCCCGACCGACCTCTCGAACGGAGTCCTGCTCTGCAGCTTCTGCCACCACATGATCCACCGCGACGGATGGCAGATCCGCCCGGGCCCCACCGAGGTCTGGTTCATCCCACCACCGCGCATCGACCCAGCCCAGGTGCCAAGACTCGGGGGCCGGGCGCGATTCGAGCTGCGCGAGGCGCGCGCGGCATGACGCCGGGCGGATGCGTTCAGCGCGCACTCGGGCATCATGATCACCACACGTCGTCGAACTTCTTGCTGCGAGTTCGTGATCTCGAACAACGGCGACGATGCCAGGCCCGCGCCCGAGCTTCGACATCATCGACGCCCGGGCGACTCGGTCGTCGCCTCGGAACCCCGTCAGTGCCCGCCGTCGGCGAGGATCGCCTCGAGCCGCGCCACGCACTCCGCCACGAACTCCGGGAACGTGCCCCAGTAGTACGGGATGCCGCTCACCGCGACCGCGATCGCCCAACCGCGGGCACGCAGCCACGTCGGCTCGTCGAGGTCGAGCGCGTCCCGATAGGCACGGCGCGCCGCCGGCGGCAGGTCCCAGACTGCGGCGTGCTCGGCGTCGGGTGCCCCCACCGAGAGCGCGCCGAAGTCGATGACCGCGCACAGCCGCCCGTCACGGGCGAGCAGGTTGCCCGGGCGCAGGTCGCCGTGCAGCCACACGTGCGGCGCCGGCGAGTCGGGCAGCGCGAGCGCGTCGCGCCACCACCGTTCGAGCCGGTCGACGTCGAGCGAGTCGCCGACCAGGGGGCGGGACGCCGCGAAGGCGGGCTCCACCCACGACACCGGCTCGCGCAGGCTGCCGCCGCGGTACCAGCTCAGCTCCCTCTCCCGTTCGGCCCCCATCAGGTCGATGCGGTGCAGGTCGCGGACGAACTCCGCCAGGTCGGCGCCGAACCGCGCCCAGTCGTCGACCGTGTCGGATGCCGGCGGGGCGCCCTCGATCCACCGGTACACCGACCAGTCCAGCGGGTACCGATCCGACGGAACACCGGCGTGCACCGGCTCGGGTATGCGCACCGGGAGCCGAGGCGCGAGCCGCGGCATCCACTCGCGCTCCTTTCGCAGCGAAGCGACGCCGCCGGGCGTCCGCGGCATCCGCACCAGCATTTCATCGCCGAGGCGGAACATGACGTTGTCCGTGCCTCCCCCGGCACGGACCAGAGGGAGGTCGGCCCACTCGGGGCGCTCGCGTCGAATGACGGATGCCGCGAGGTCGGCGTCGATCGGGATCTCGTCGTGGTGCAGGGCCATCCACGTCAGTCTGGCACCGGAACGCCTCCCCGAACCGACACCCTTGTTTTATACGCACATAGGTGCGTATAGTCGCGACCATGCCACGACGACGCCCTGGAGTGCTCCTCCCGATCGAGCTCGCGATCCTCGATGCGGGGCTCACCATCCAGCCGCGCGAGGGGTCGTTCTTCGGCTTCGCGCTCGCGCGCACGCTCTCCGAACGGGACGGATCCGCACTGATCGCCCACGGCACGCTCTACCGCGCCCTGAATCGAATGGATGCCGCGGGGCTGCTCGAATCCGAATGGGAAGCGCCCGAGCTGGCCGAAGCCGACGGACGCCCGCGTCGACGCCTCTACCGGGTGACCGGAGCCGGTGAGGCCGCGTTTCGTGCGGCCGCCCGCGCCGAGCAGCAGCGCGGCACCGTGACCGGAGAGGCGCTCGCATGACCGGCCGAAACGACCGAGCGGTCGAACGCGCCGCCCGGGCGACGCTGCACTGGACGCTGCGCTACACGGGCGGGCTCGATCCCCTCGTCGCGGCCGACCGGCAGCACGAGATCCTCTCCGACCTGCACGAGCACACGGCGTGGGCGTCCGACGCCGGCATCGGCCGGCGCGCCACGGCCCGGTCGATCCGAACGCGGATGCTGCGCGGCATCCCGGCTGACCTCGGCTGGCGGCGCGCGCAGCTCACCGGCCGCGAGGGCATCCGGTTCAGCCTGCCGCGCGCCGACGGGCTGCTCCTCGCCGCGGTGGCAGTCATCGGCATCGTGCAGGTCGCGGTCGGCGCGTTCACCGCGGCCCGCCAGGTGCGCGCACTCCTGATCGACGACATCAGTTGGGTCCCGAACTCCGCCGCGCTCACCATCGCCCTCGGCGCGGTCGCGCTCGTCGCCACCGCGCTGTTGTGGCACCGACGCACGCGGCACTGGGGTGCGGCGGTGCTCGCCGTCACCGGCCTCCTGATCTTCGCGCAGAGCGTCGAGGCGCTGTACTACATCAGTGCGACCGCGCTCCTCGTGATCAACCGGGTGACGTGGCTCGAATCCGCCGCCTGGGCCATCGGCACCGGCATCGCGATCCTCTGCCTCGCCGGCACCGCCCAGTGGGCGAACCCGGCGCGCCGCCTCCCGACAGCTGCCGCATCCGTCCCTACCGGAGAGGAATCCCGATGAACATGCAGGACCTGCTCGATGACGAGCGTCGACGCGACGAAGCGCGACGGGGCCGACGGATGCCGCGGCGCCGCGTCGCACTCCTCATCGGCGCCGTCGGAGCGGTCATCGCCCTCGGAACCGGTGCAGCCCTCACCGCAGCGGCCGTCTCCGAGGTCAACCGATACGAGCAGTTGTCGGCCGCGGCGTCGGACGTCCCGCCGACCGCAACCGATTCGGCGACGGACCCGACGCTCACGCCGACCGGCCCCGAGCCGAGTGCGTCGCCGGCAGCGGCATCCGCTTCAGGTGAGGCATCCGCTTCGGTCGACGGCGACGTCGAACAGGCCCCCGGCGGCATCGCCACCATCCTCGGGTACACCGTGTACGACGAGACCTCCGACCTCGACCTGATCCCGAGGCCGTCGGCGGAGTTCGTCGAGAAATGGGCGATCGACGTCGAGGTCGGCCTGATGCAGGACCACCTCGACGCGGCGTGCATGGCCGAGAAGGGGTTCCGGGCGGCCTTCATTCCGATGTGGCAGACCTGGGAGAACGGCGACACGATGGCGGTTCGCGACGAGCTCGACGCCTTCAACGACGCCCGGACTCCCGAATGGCAGGAGGCGTTCTGGGGCGCTGACGACCAACCGCTCGGCGACGCCTACGACTGGACGCAGGCCGGATGCCACGGGGCATCCGTGCACTACACCGGAATGGACGACGCCAACTAGGCCGCACCGCTCGAGGCATCGGACACCGGGCGCGCTCCAGCTCCGAGGACCTCAGGCCGCGTCGCGACGGGCCGTGGCATCCCGCACCGCATCGAGCACCGCCTGCAGCGCCGGCGAATCCGCCTGGCTGCGGCGATGCACGGCCGCGACGCCGCGCACCGACGCCGGCCGCACGGTCGGGATCGCCACGAGGTCATCGGGCAGCTGCGACCGCCCGAGGCGCGGCACCAGCGCAACCCCGAGACCGGCGCGCACGAGTTCGAGGTGGTTCTCGAACTCCATCGACTCGTGCACGATGCGGGGCGCGTTCGAGACGCCGTCGAACAGGCGCCGCAGCCACTGGCGGCAGATCGTCGAGTCGAACGTCGCGACCCACTCCTCGTCGGCGAGGTCCTGCGGCGTGAGCGCCGCGGCCCCGGCGAGCGCGAGCGGATGCTCGCGGCGCAGGATCACGTCCGCGACATCCGTGAACAGGGGCGTCTCGACCAGGTGGTCGGGCATCGCGAGCGCGACGCCGCCCCACCGGTGCACGATGCCGAGGTCGCGCTGGCCCGAGGCGACAAGCGCGATCGTCTCCCACGGCTCGCTCTCGCGCATCGGCACCCGCAGCTCCGGATGCTCCGCCCGCAGCCGCGGCAGCACGTCGACCAGCAGCCCCCGCACCGCCGTCGAGAACGCCCCGATGCGCACCTCGCCCGTGATGCGGCGCGCGGCCGCGCCATCCACCCCAGGCCCCCGGCCTGCGAGATGCAGGTCGGCCTCGATGCGCTCCAGGTCGGCGAGCACCGTCGCCGACGACGTGACGAGGTGGCGACCGGCATCCGTCAGCACCACACCGCGACCCGCGCGCTCGAGCAGCGCGACCCGCGTGCCGCGCTCGAGGCGCTTGATCTGCTGCGACACCGCCGACGGCGTGAACCCCAGCGCATCCGCCGCCGCCGCGACGCTGCCGTTCGTGGCCACCGCGCGCAGCGCAACCACGGCTTCGAGATCGATCATGCAGCAATGCTACCGATTCATGAGGAGAAATGGTCTCTGGTGTTTCCGGATGCCTCGGGCCACCCTTGACCCATGACGAGACGCGACATGCTGCTGGCCGCGCTGGTGGCGACGATGTGGGGCTTCAACTTCGTCGTCATCGACTGGGGCATGGACGGCATCCCGCCGCTGTTCTTCGTCGCCATCCGGTTCGCCGTCGTCGCCCTCGCCGTGGTCCTCGTGCCGCGCCCGCTCGCGAGCTGGAAGACCGTCGTCGGCGTCGGCCTCTTCATGAGCCTCGGCCAGTTCGCCCTGCTCTACACGTCGATCGCACTCGGCCTGCAGCCCGGCATCGCCGCCCTGCTGCTGCAGGCGCAGGTCGTGCTCACGATCCTCGTCGCCGCGCTCGCGCTGCGCGAGCGGCCCACGCGGCTGCAGGTCGCGGGAGTGCTGCTCGGGACGGTGGGGCTCGGCGTCGTCGCCCTCGGTCGCGGCGGCGACGCGCCGGCGCTCGCGGTCGTGCTGTGCCTGCTCGCCGCGCTGTCCTGGGCGATCGGGAACGTCATCTCGCGGAAGGCCGGCCCGGTCGCGCCCGCGCGGCGATTCGGCGCCCTGTCGCTCACGGTGTGGTCGTCGCTCGTCGTGCCGCTGCCCGCGCTCGGCCTGTCGGCCCTCATCGAGGGGCCCGACGCGATCGCCGCCGGCGTCGCCGCATTCGGATGGCGCCCGCTGCTCTCGACGCTCTACACCGCAGGCCTCTGCACGCTCGTCGGGTACGCGATCTTCAACGGGCTGCTCGCGCGGAACCGCTCGGCCTCGGTCGTGCCGTGGGTGCTGCTCGCGCCGGTCGTCGCGATGGCGTCGGCGGCGGTGCTGCTCGGGCAGGTGCCGAATGTATGGGAGACAGTCGGCGGGGCCGTGCTCGTGGCCGGGGTGTTCATCGCGAACGCGCCGGAGCGGCGGAAGGCGAAGGCTGCGGCGGCGCCGGAGGCATCCGCTCTGGAGACGGTGGGGCCGCGGTCGGGATGACGCGATCCCGGCCGCCGAGCGTCCACCATGACGATCAGGCGCCGGAACGCCCGAGCTCAGACCTCGGCGGACGCCGCGAGCCGCTCCCCCAGCCAGGCCCGCGCGCGGGCGTGGAACGCCCGCGTCACGCCGGCGGCCCGGGCGATCGACTCGAAGCCGTGCGGCGCGCCCGGCACCACGTCGACCCTGCACTCGACGCCCGCATCGCGGAGTGCGGCGGCATAGGCGAGATCCTCGTCGTGGAACAGGTCGATGTCGCCCACCCCGATCCACGCCGGCGGCAACCCCGCCAGGTCGGCGCGGCGGGCCGGCACGGCGAAGTCGGGCGTGGTGTCGGCGCCGGGCGCAGCCTGGAGATACGACGACCAGCCGACGAGGTTGTCGCGGTTGGTCCAGGCGAAATGCCGCACCGCGTCGAGGTCGCGCCGCGCCGCGGTGCGGTCGTCGAGCATCGGGCAATACAGCAGTTGTGCGACGGGCTGGGTTCCGCCCTCGTCGAACAGGCGCTGCGCGAGCGCGGCCGCGAGTCCGCCGCCGGCACTCTGCCCGCCGACCGCGACACGGGCCGGGTCGATGCCGCGCGCGGCCGCGGCATCCTGCACCCACCGCCGCGCCGCGACGCAGTCGTCGAGGGCTGCCGGGAACGGATGCTCCGGGGCGAGCCGGTACTCGACCGCCACGACGACGATGCCGAGTCGCTCCGCGAGCCGCGCGCACCAGGCATCATCCTGCGCGGCGGCGCCGATCACGAGGCCGCCGCCGTGGATCCACAGCAGCGCACCGCGAGCGCCGGCCCCGGACCCGGCCGACTGGGACTCGGCCGACCGAGGCTCGGGCGACACGGGCGCAGTGGCGTCCGTGGGCGTGAACACCCGGACCCCGGTGCCGGGGACGTCGAAGTCGACCCGCTCGAACCGCACACCCTCGGCGGGCTTCGGCGTCGGGATGAGCCCGAGGGCGGCCTGCGCCATCCGCCGCTGCCACCCGTGTCGGACCTGCGGGCGGGGGAACCACCGATACGCGCGTCGGAGCTCCGGGTGCAGGTCGGCGATGCGCATGCGCGCGGGGGCGGGTTTCACGTCTTCTGCGCGAGGGCTGCTCGTCATGGTGATCTCGATTCTGGTGCACGCGAACCTCCCAGCAGATTCACGACCACCGTCGACGGTGAGCGATATATCGTTGACATATCGTCGAGACCCGAACAGGGCCCCGGTTCAGGGAGGCAGATCATGAGCGATTCAGGTTCGTACATGGGCGGCGGCTTCGGCAGCGGCTCGGGCAACTGGGGCCGGGGCAACCCGGGGCAGGGCCTCTGGGATGCCATGCAAGAGCTGCGCGGGATGTTCGAGCAGAAGGTCGCACCCCGCATGGGCAAGGGCGACGTCCGCGCGGCGGTGCTCGCACTGCTCGCTGAGAAGCCGATGCACGGCTACCAGATCATCACCGAGATCGCCGAGCGCAGCGGCGGGGCCTGGAAGCCGAGCGCGGGCTCGGTCTACCCGACGCTGCAGCTGCTCGCCGACGAGGGACTCATCACCGCGGAGGAGGAGGGTGGACGCAAGACGTACACGCTGACCGAGGCGGGCACGGCCGAGGCCGAGGCATCCGCTGACCGCACCCCGCCCTGGCCGACCCCGCCCGGCAGCGGCACCGGCGGGAGCGGCGGCGGGCGCGACTTCGGCATGTCGGGCGCGCTGCCCAAGGCCGGCATCGAGCTCGCGCAGGCGGCCGCGCAAGTCGGCCGCACCGGCACCCCCGACCAGGTGAAGGAAGCGGTCGAGGTGCTCGAGGACGCGCGCCGCAAGCTCTACTCGATCCTCGCCCAGGGCTGACCGAGTGCCCTCGACACGTCGGCATCCGGCAGGCAGGATGCCCGATGTGGGGAACACGCGCGCCCGCTACCGGCGGATCCTCCGATTCGCCGCCAGGTACATCATCCAGACCTGGTGGTTCGAGATCGTGCTGCCCCGGTTTGGGCTCGCCCGGTTCGCGGCGCGCGGGCGAGCGGCGCGGCTGACGCGCATCGCCGAACGCTTCCACGTGCTCGCCGTCGACCTCGGCGGACTCATGATCAAGGTCGGCCAGTACCTCTCGTCGCGGCTCGACGTGCTGCCGCCCGAGATCACGCGCGAACTCGCCGGGCTGCAGGACGAGGTGCCGCCCGTACCGTTCGACGACATCCGCCGCCTCGCCGAGGCCGAGCTCGGCATGCCGCTCGAGCGCGCGTACGCGTCGTTCGACCCGACCCCGGTCGCCGCGGCATCCCTCGGCCAGGCGCACCGCGCCCGGCTCTCCTCCATCGACGCCGCCGACATGGGCTACGACGACGCCGTCGTGAAGGTGCAGCGGCCCGGCATCGAGGTGATCGTCGACGTCGACCTCAAGGCGCTCCGCCGCGTCGCCGACTGGCTCAGCCGCGTGCGATTCGTCGCGAACCGCGTCGACCTGCCCAGCCTCGTCGAGGAGTTCGCCACGACGAGCCTCGAGGAGATCGACTACGTCAACGAGGCGCAGAACGCCGAGCGCTTCGCGGCGAGCTTCGCGGGCGACCCGCGCGTCGCCGCGCCCGAGGTCGTCTGGGAGCGCACCACGCGCCGCGTGCTCACCCTCGCCGATGTCACCGCGATCAAGATCAACGACCGCGCGGCGCTCATCGCCGCCGGCATCGACCCGAAGGCCGTCGCCGCGCAGTTCGCGACGGTCATGTTCGACCAGCTCTTCCGCGACGGGTACTTCCACGCCGACCCGCACCCCGGGAACATCTTCGTCACGCCGGTCGGGGTGCTGTCGGGTGAGACGGATGGCGCGGGGTCCGCATCGCTGCCGTCGACGGGCACGGATGCTCCGGGGCCGGCGCCCGACGCGGCATCCGCTGCCCCGTCCGGCCCTGCCGAGGCGACCACCGCGCCCGCCGCGCCCGCCTGGCAACTGACGTTCATCGACTTCGGCATGATGGGCCAGGTGCCCGACGGGCTGCGGCAGGCGCTGCAGCAGCTGATGATCGCGGTGGCGGCGCGCGACGGCAAGCGCCTGGTCGAGAGCTTCCGCAGCGTCGGGTTCCTGCTGCCGACCGCCGAGACCGCGGAGCTCGAGCGGGCCATGACCGAGCTGTTCGCGCGCTTCGGCGGCATGGGCTTCGCCGAGCTCGCGCAGGTCGACGAGCGCGAACTGCGACGATTCGCGATCGAGTTCGGGGAGGTCATGCGGACGCTGCCGTTCCAGCTGCCCGAGAACTTCCTGCTCATCATCCGCGCCATGTCCTTGACGTCGGGTATGTGCAGCTCGCTCGACCCCGAGTTCAACATCTGGGACGCCGTCGAGCCCTACGCCGCCCAGCTGCTGCGCGACGAGCGCGGCAACCTCGTGCAGGCGATCGGCAAGGAGGCCATGTCGGTGGTCGGCACCGCCTGGCGTCTCCCCCAGCGCCTCGACAAGGTCGTCGACCGCATCGAGCAGGGCCGCCTCGTCGCTCAGTCACCGCGCATCGAACAGCGGATGACCCGCCTCGAGCGCACGGCCGGCCGGATCGTGTCGGCGGTGATCTTCGTGGGGCTGTTCCTCGGCGGCATCCTGCTGCGGCTCGACGAACCGGTCTGGGGCGGGATCCTGCTCGGGGTGTCGATCATCCCACTCGTGCACGCCGTGTTCGCGGGGGCGTTCGGGCGGCGCGGGGCGGGGTGAGCGGGCTCCGCCACGCCTGACCCAGCCTGCGCTCAAGGCTGGCGCGAAGAGTCAGCCGCGGCGCGCTGCGAGATACGCCACGACCGCGCGGACGCGACGATTGTCAGACGAGGTCGCCGGAAGGTCGAGCTTCGTGAAGACGTGCTGCACGTGGGTGTAGACGGTGGCCAGGCTGATGGTGAGGCGTTCGGCGATCCCCCGGTCGGAGAGTCCCTCGGCCATGAGCGCGAGAACGGACCGCTCGCGCTCGCTGAGTGCCGCGAGTGACGAGTTCGCGGCGACGAGACGCTCGACGAGCATCGCGTCGACGAACGTGCCGCCGTCCGCGACGCGGGCGATCGCCTCGTCGAGCACGTCGGCGCGGAGGACGTTGTCCTTGAGGAGGTAGCCGACGCGTTCCGGGGAGTGCTCGAGCAGCAGCGCCGCGTACGAGGCCACCAAGTACTGGGAGAGCACCAGCACTCCGATGCCGGGATGGTGACGACGGATGCCGGCGGCGAGCCGGAGCCCCTCGTCGGTGTAGGTCGGCGGCATCTTGATGTCGAGCATCACCACGTCGGGCGCGCTCGTCCTCAAGAGCGCCGGCACCGTCGTCGCGTTCTCCGCCATCTCGACGATCTCGTGGCCGCGTGCGGAGAGCAGCGCGACCAAGCCCTCTCGAACGAGGAGGCTGTCGTCGACGACCATCAGGCGCACGGGACCTCCAGGGTGAGCCGGGTGCCGCCCCCGGGCGGGCTGTCCACGATGAGGGCGCCGTCGGCGGTCGCCAGTCGATCCCGGATGCCGAGGATGCCGGTGCCGTTCGGGTCCACTTCACCCGGCCCTTCGTCGGAGACGCGAATCATGAGCCGGCCGTCGTCCTGCGCAACCGAGACCAGCACCGGAGACGGTGCGGCATGCTTCAGGGCATTCGTGATCGCCTCGCTCGTGGCGAAGTACGCGGCGGCCTCGGTCGCCGCAGCGCAACGAGGGATCGGCGAGGCGATCTCGAGGCGGACCCGTTCGCCGAGCCGCGCGACCAGGTCCTCGAGCGCCGCGAGGAGCCCGAGGTCGGTGAGCACGGCCGGGTGGATTCCGGCGGCGAGATCGCGCAGCTCGGCCAGCGCGCTGGCGAGCTCGGACTCCGCTGCCTCGAGCAACGCCGCGTCGCCTGGTTGCTGCCGAAGCAGCTGCAGTGCGATGCCGATGGCCAGGAGCCGCTGCTGCGCGCCATCGTGGAGGTCGCGTTCGAGCCGCGCCCGCGCGGCATCCGTCGCCGTGACGATACGCGTGCGCGACTCGCGGACCTGCATCAGCTGCGCCCGCACCTCGGCCTGGAGCCGGGTGTTCTCGAGGATGAGCCTGGTCGCGGACCCCGCTGCGGTCAGGAGGGCGGGCTCATCGTCGAGCGAGCGATCGTGGCGGATCAACGCCAGCGGCGTGCCGCCGTCACCATTGCTCACCGGCGTCACCGTGGTTCGGCCGTCCGGCTCGGGTCGCGGCACCAGCCGCCCGTGCGAATCGACGAAGCCTCCATCGATCGGGAACGCGATCGAGAGTTCGGGATCGCGAAGTGCCACGGCCAGCGACCGCTCGAGGTCGGTGTCAGTGCCCCCCGCCAGTTCGACGACGAGCTCGCCGATGGGGCGGTAGGCGAGCCGCTCGTGCAGCAGGCTGACGAGGATACTGAGTGGGATGCCCAGCAGCACGATGAGCTGGAAGGCGGCCAGCGTCCCGGTCGAGACGAGCCACGGGCTGCGTTCGCCCTGCATGGCGGCGGTGACCGTCAGGGCGGCGTACAACGTCGCACTGACCGCGATCGACAGGTACGGCAGGCGAAGCAGTCGGCGCTCCCGTCGGCCCGCCCGACGGTACCGTGCGACCAGGATTGCGACGAGGCCGGCGGCGAGGATCACCCACGCGACGACGAACACGATGGTGACTGCACGGTCGACGGGCTCGGTGATCTCAATGGCGACCAGGTGCCGCGTGCACTCGACGCAGTCATCCGGGCCGGCCACGGCGAACGCCCACCAGAGGCCCTGGAGTCCACCCACGACGTATGCCGTGGACACCAGTCGCCGCTCGCCGGGCCCCTTCAGCCGTCCGCTCGGGTACGACGCGAGGAGGTGCGCCGTGAACGCGACCTGTAGCGGAACCAGGATCGCGACGAGCGTGTCGAGCGCCCGGATGGGGATGGCCTCACTCACGAGCCGAGCGGAGCCGACGAAGTTCGCCGCGAGTACGAGCGTGAGCGCGAGGATCCGACGCGCCAAGAACGAGCGGCGCACCCGCAACGCGACGACGCCCACTCCGATCCATGCCGCGACGAACAACGACTCGCGCACCACGGTGATCACGGACGAGCGATAGGAGACGGTGGCGAGCACCCACGCATCGACCGCGAGCATCAGGATCGTAGCCACGAGCAGGACGAGCGCGGGCCGGTCGAGCGGCGACCGACCACGAGACTCGGAGGCAGTCATCCGAACAGCTCTCTCAGGCGTTCGACGGAGAGTTCGTCCTTCTGCAGGAAGCCGAGCAGCGGAAGGTTCTGCAACCGGTCGCCGAGTCCTCCGCTGGGATAGCTCGAGGTCAGGACCACGCCCGGCGGGCGAGGGAGCCTTGCGAGCGTCTCTGCCACATCGGCTCCGTTGCCGTCGGGCAGCAGCACGTCGAGGAGGACGAGGTCGGGACCCAACCGCCGCACTGAATCGACCGCGTCGGCTGCGGAGTCGGCTTCACCGGCGACGACGTATCCCGCGCGCTCCAGCAGGAGGCGGGCCATCCGGCGGAACCCGCCGTGGTCATCCACGAGGAGCACGGTCCTGGCCACGCTTGATTCTCACACCGGGCCGAGCGGGCGGCGAGGAAATCCGGCCGGAATCAATGGTTTCAGGGAGGCCGCCTCCGGTGCTCACCCGCACCGTGGGAGGAGCACGAATCGAAGGAGTTCATCATGGCCATCGTCACGCACCGTCCGAGGCCGGCCGCCATCCTGGCCACGCTCTCGGCAATCGGCCTCCTCGTGGCCGGCCCCGCCCTGCCTGCGACCGCCGATACGAACGTCGTCGTCACCACGACGATCCAAGCCGCAGTCGATGCCGCCTCACCCGGCGACACGGTCGTCGTACCAGCAGGCGTCTACCGTGAGGTCGTTCGCGTCACCACCTCCGACCTGACCATCCTCGGCGAAGATGGCGCAGTGCTCGACGGGACGGGCCTCGGCGCACCGATCGGCATCCGCGTCCGCAGCACCGACGGGAGCCGACTCTCGGGTTTCTCACTCCACGGGCTCGAGATCCGCGGGTACTCGCTGAGCGGCGTCCTGCTCCGCGGCGTCGACGGCTTCCGCTTGACCGAGGGCAGCTATGTCGACAACCCGCTCTACGGGATCTATCCGATCGCGAGCACCGACGGCCGCATCGACCACAACGAGGTGTCGGGCGCGCGCGACTCCGGCATCTACATCGGGCAGTCGACCGACATCCTGATCGACGCCAACGTCGTCCACGACAATACGGTCGGGATCGAGGTCGAACTCGCCAGCCGCGTCACGGTCCGTCGCAACGTCGCCACCGCGAACGCCGTCGGTGCCATCGTCTTCGCAATCCCCGGCCTGGCGGTGAAGACGACCGAGGACATCCTCGTCGAGGACAACACGTTCTCGGGCAACCGGCGAGCCAACCCGATCACCGACCCCGGCGAGCTGCTCAGCGAGGTGCCCGGCGGCATCGGCCTGCTGAACATCGCCGGGGATCGCGTGCGCTTGATCGGCAACACGGTGAACGGCAACGCCAGCGCCGGCATCGGAGTCCTGTCGCTGCCGCCCGAGTATGCCGTGCTCGACCCGGCGGTGGACCCGACCCCCGACGACGGAGTGGTCTCCGGGAACGTCACCCAGGGCAACGGTTCGAACCCCGACCCGCGACTCGCACCGTTCCCCGCCGTGGACGTCTTCTGGGACGGCAGCGGCATGAACTGCTTCGACGTCGCACGCTCGGCCGATACCTGGTCGGCTCCGCTGCCTGCGTGCCCGTGAGCAGTCGCTGGGACGCCGACGTCCGACGTTCCGAACCTCCAATCGCGATCGACAACCGAAAGGCCGAACCGATGAATGCAGAACGAGCACTCCAGCTCCCCGCCACCCGCCTCGGCAGCGCGTTGGCACGACTGAGCCATGCGCTGGCCGACCTGATGGCGCGGTGGCGCCGTGCGGGAAGCACTGCCGATCACTCGGCGATCGTCGGCACGCAGCTGATGGAGTCCATTGCGGAGGACGTGGCCGAGCGGCCGACCCAGACGCTTGGAGGTACACGGGACGACGACCGCGACGCGACGGGCGAGACCCACGGTCCTGAGCGGTCATCGGCGCCGCCATCGGCCTCGCCCGCGCAGACGAGGTCGGAGGCGAAGGCGAACGCGAACGCGAAGCCGAAGCCGCTCGCCGCGTGGCGTATCGCAGCACTCGATCGCATTCGCGAGCTGCACCTCGCAACTCGCGAGATCGAGGAGACCGCGCCTGAGGACATCGTGTCGGCCATCCGTTCGACTCTCGATTCGGCGAGTGCCGTCGCCTCGTCTGCGCCAATGATCCGCCGCCGGTTCGCCACCGCTTGGCGCGGAAGCGATCTCGAACGGGTCTGGCTCGCCATCCACCGGGCCGAGGTGCTCCTCGTCGAGTGGACCGAGGACCGCGTCGAGAACGTCGCCGTGCTCGACGACATCCGCGAGCGGGCGACGCAGCGACTGAAGCCGCGCGACGTGCGTCTCGTTGCGCTCGACGGCGCCACGGACGCCTTCCCGGACGAGCGGTCCGACACGCTTCGGGCCGGCAGCATGAAGCGCGGCGCGATGGCGCTGCGCGCGTCGTTCGCCGTGAGCGCGGAGCAGCATCGTCAGGTCCGGGACTTCCGCAACGTGCTGATCATCACGAGCGTCACCGTGATGGCCGTGGCGGTTGTCGTGGCATTCGGCGGCTGGATCGCTCCCAACGCGATCAACCTGTGCTGGCCGATCGGAACCGGCCCGGAGCCTGCGTACTGCCCGTCTGGCGGCAGTGCTCCCTCATGGGGTGACGTCGCCGTCGTCGAGATGTTCGGCATCGTCGGCGCCGCCGTGGTCGGCGCCATCGGGATCCGCCACCTCCGCGGCTCGGCCGTGCCGTACTCGGTGCCGCTCTGGTCGATCCTGGTCAAGCTCCCGATCGGCGCACTCACGGCGGTGCTCGCACTCCTGCTGTTGCAGCTCGTGGACAGCTTCACCATCTCGAGCCAGCAGGAGATCGCCGCGTGGGCCGTGATCTTCGGGGTCTCGCAGGAGGCGTTCACCCGCCTCATCGATCGACAGGCCCAGGTCGTCCTGGATCGCATCCCGACGTCGGACAAGAACGATGTCGCGACGCCAGGCCGGGATGGGCCGATTCCGAGTCCAGCTCCGTAGGTGGATCGCCCTGGGACACCCGGGGCGATCCCCTTCGCGGAGCGGCGGCACGTCAGGTCACCCGGTCCAGGTGTTCGCCGACCCACTCGGCGAGCGCGTCGAGCTCGACCTCACCCGCAGCGACCGCGCGGAGGAAACGGTCGGTGGCCCCGACGTCCGTCACCGCGAGGTCGAACCCGTTGAGCTCGAGGAACGCGACGGTGACGAACCATGCCAGGCGCTTGTTGCCGTCGGCGAGCGCGTGGTTGCGGTTGACCGCCAGCAGCAGCGCCGCCGCCTTCTCCTCAAGTGACGGATGGACCTCCTCGCCGAACACGGGCATCGGCGACGCGAGCGCGGAGAGCAGCAGGTTCCGGCCACGAACGCCGTCCTTGTAGCAGAAGCCCTCCTCCTCGAGGAGCGCCTCCACGTCGGAGGGGTCGAGGTACTCCGTCACCGGGCGAGGCGGTCGAGCAGCTCGGCGTCCCGCTCGCGCACGCGAGCGAACGCGGCGCGCGTGCGTGCCGACTTGTCCTCCCGCGCAGCCAATTCATCGAGGGCGATCTGGACCACCTCGGTCTTCGAACGGCCGAACCGGGCTGCGAGCGCTTCGAGGAGCTCGTCGTGGTGCTCGTCGAGCCGGAGCGTCATGGCCATCGAATGCCCTCCCGATCGTTGTGGGCATCCATTCTACGCCGGAGTGGTACCAGCGTGGTATCAGACGCCACCGGAGGAGACGCGCTGGACGCGCTCAGCGAAGGGGTCTACTATAAACATAGTAGTTCCGCTCGACGAAGGAGTCGTCATGCGTGCACCAGATCCCCACCGCGATTCCGCCGCCGCAACGACGGCGTGGGCGCCACCGCTGCCCGAGGCATCGGGCTTCGAGCACGTCACGATCGAGACGGCGGGCCTGCGCACCCACGTCGCCACGATCGGCGACGGCGAACCCGTCGTGATGCTGCACGGCTTCCCGCTGCACTGGTGGCAGTGGCGCGGCGTCGCACCTCGCATCGCCGAGCAGGGGTATCGCGTGATCTGCCCCGACCTCCGCGGCGCCGGGTGG
Organism: Agromyces zhanjiangensis; assembly: GCF_040496055.1. NCBI lineage: Bacteria > Bacillati > Actinomycetota > Actinomycetes > Micrococcales > Microbacteriaceae > Agromyces > Agromyces zhanjiangensis. The sequence goes on from NZ_JBEPKB010000001.1 coordinate 371,174, forward strand.
ACCGAGGCCGACGACCCCGGCATCGAACGCGAGACGCGGATGCACGACCTTCTCGCCGTGCTCGACGCCCTCGGAATCGAGCGCGTGCACCTCGTCAGCCACGACATGGGGGCGATTACCGCGATGCAGCTCGCCTACACCCACCCCGACCGCGTCGGCCGGGCGGTGCAGCTCTCGGTGCCGCCCGGGTTCATCTCGTTCAGCCCGAAGCTCGTCGCCGCGTTCCGGCACATGCCGAAGCTGCTCTGGCATCGCCCGGGCGCATCGCTGCGGGGCGTCTGGGCCGACCAGTACAACGCGCGGCCGACGCCGGAAACGACGATCGACGCCCATCTCGCACCCATGCAGCGGGCCGACATCGACGGGGCCGTGCGCCCGCTCTACCGCGGCATGGTGATCCCCGAGTCGATGCGACTGAGCCGCGGGGCATACACGCGCATGCGCCTGACCATCCCGACCCTGTTCGCGTTCGGCCGGGTCGACACGAGGTTCGAGGAGCCGCTCATCCGGCGCCTCTGCGGGGACCCCGCGCGATACGCCGACGACGTCGAGTTCGCCTTCGTCGACGACGCCGGCAAGCTGCTCCCCGACGACGCGCCCGACGCGGTCGCGAGCCTGACGCTCGACTGGATCCGGCGAGCGCGCTGACCGACGCGATGACGCGCCGACGGTGCCTTGCGCCGCCGCCGTCAGGCCGCGGCATCCGCCCCGACGAAGTGCTCGAGGATCACCTCGGAGACCGCCTCGGGCGCGTCATCCGTGATGAAGTGCGACGCCCCGTCGATGAACGCGAACTCGAAGCGATCGGCGTACCGGGCCGGGTCGCCGCTCAGCCGTCGCAGGTCGGCCTCGGTGTAGGCGCCGTCGCCGCGGCCGAACACGCAGAGCGTCGGCGGACGGAGCCGCTGCGCCGTGTAGGCGCCCCTGGCGATGCGCATCGCCTCGGGCAGCACCATCCCGCGGTAGAGCGGGCGCACGGCGCCGTCGATCTCCGGGCGTCGCATCGGCGCCAGGTACGCCTCGACCGTGCCGGGTGCGAGTGGCCGGGCCGCGTACTCCGGACCGAAGAGTCCCGCGAACGAGCGGCCGGGCCGGTGCCACACCAGCGGTGGAAGGTGACGCAGCGCGCCCAGCATCTTCGGGCTGAACGACATGAAGGGCGGAGGCGCAGCGAGCCACACGAGCGCCTCGACCCGCTCGGGGTCCGCGTAGGCGAGCTGCATCGCGGTGATCGCGCCCATGTCATGGCCGACCAGTCGCACGCGATCGAGGTCCATCGCATCGAGGATCGCGACGAGATCGCGCAGGCGCGTCTCGCGCTCGACCCGGGGGCTCTCGGCGACGGTCCAGCCGGCACCGCGCAGGTCGGGGCAGATCACCCGATAGCCCTGCTCGGCGAGCCGCGGCCCGATGTCGCGCCACTGCCACCAGTGCTGCGGGAAGCCGTGCAGCATGACGACGGGATCGCCCTCGCCGATGACCGCGACGTGCGAGGCGAGCCCCGGGGTCGTGATGGTCAGGTGCTCGAATCCGGATGCCTCGGGCATCGGCGTGTCCATCGGGGAACCCCCTCTGCAGCAGTGGATACTAGCTTCATAGTGGATCCACTAGGTCCATAGTAGATGCGAGACGGGACGGTGTCCATGCCGACGACGAGGGAACGGGCGCTCGAGGCGGCCGTTCAGTTGCTCGGGTCGGAGGGCGTGCGCGCACTCAGTCACGCCCGCGTGGATGCCCGGGCCGAGCTGCCCCCCGGATCGACCTCGAACTGGTTCCGCACTCGGCGCGCGCTGCTCGCCGGGATCATCGACTGGATGGCCGACCTGGAGCGCGCCGACTTCTCCCCCACGCTGTTCGACGAGCCAACTCCCGAAACGATCATCGAGGGACTCTGCGGAGTGCTGCTCGCACAGACCGGCCCGTTCGCCGTGCGGACGCGCGCCCGGTACGCACTGTTCCTCGAACTCGGAGCCGACGACGAGCTCCTCGCGCCGCTGCAGCGCCAGCGCCGCGAGTTCGAGCAGTGGACCGACCGACTCGTCACCGCCGCCCGCATCCCCGACCCGCTCCCCGCGGGGCGTGCGCTCATGGCCCTCGGCGACGGCCTGATCCTGCACCGCCTCACCGTCGACCCCGAGCTCGACGTGCGCCCCATCGTCGAGCGCGCCGTGCGGGCACTCGCCGCGACGGCGTGAGAGTGGCTCGCCGCGAGCGCGGCGTGAGGGCGGTGCCGGCCGCGACGGCGTGAGCCGGGCGCGGGCGACACCCCGGACGCGCCGGACTCGTCCTCCACAGGGCGCCGATCGCATCATCCATCAACACCGAGAATCGCTGGTCATCGGCGATTTCCGGCGCGAACGGATGTCGGTGGGTGAGTCCAGGATGGAGGCATGGAACTCCCCCGGCCACTCGAGCAGGCGACGCTCCCCGCCGCGGTCGCGCTGGCAGCGATCGAGCGCGACCTGGCCGCGCTCGACGAGGCGTGGGCCGGCGCGATGCCGGCGTGGGGCGTGAACGGCGAGTCGGTGCAGGCCGACGTCGAGCAGATGAGCGATCCGGGCCTCGTGCAGGTCGCCGACGCGCTCGCCGTGATGCGGCGCGGAGTCGAGGCCGTGCTCGCGCGGGTCGCCGCCGAGGTGGCGAAGCGCTCCGGGCCCGAGTTCGGCGAGACCGGGCTCGCGAAGGCGCACGGGTTCCGCAATCCGACCCGGCTCATCGCCGCAGCAACCGGAGCATCGCGCGCCGACGCGCAGCGACTGATCGCCGTCGGCACCGCGACCGCCGAGCGACAGACGTTCAGCGGTGAGCGCGGGCCGTCGCGGCATCCGCACGTCGCCGCCGCACTGGCATGGGCGACGATCGGCATCGAGGCCGCATCGGCGATCACGTCGATGCTCGACCGCGCGTCAGTGAGGGCGGATGCCGCTCCGGCCGACGTGGTCGAGGCGGCACTCGTCGATCTGGCGGGGCGTGTGCCGCTCGAGACCCTCACCCGCGGCGTGCGCGAGGCGGAGGCGAGGCTCGATCCCGACGGCGTGGAGCCGCGCGAGGACGAACTCCGCATGGAGCGCTCGCTCACGATGCGCGAAGACGGCCATGGCATGGTGCACCTGCACGCCCGCCTCGATCCCGAGAGCGCTGCGCCGGTCAAGGCCGCGATCGACGCTCTCGTGAGCGATGCGCTGCGCCGAAGCGATCCTCACGGCGATGCACCGACGCCGGTCGTGGAGTATCGCCGGTCGATCCCGCAGATTCAGGCCGACGCGCTCGCCGCGCTCGCACGCCATGCACTCGGCTGCGCGCAGACCCTCGCGCCGCTCGCGAAGACCACGGTCGTCGTCCGCGTCGACCTCGAGACCCTCGTCCGCGAGATCGGGCACGCCCGTATCGACGGCCTCGACCAGCCGATCTCCGGCGGCACGGTCCGCCGCATGGCGGCCGACGCCGAGCTCATCCCGGCCGTGCTCGGTGGCGACAGCATTCCGCTCGACCTCGGCCGAGCGGCCCGGCTGTTCACCCGGGCGCAGCGACTCGCCCTCGGCGAGCGCGACGGCGGCTGCGCCTCATGCGGTCAGAACATCACCTACGTCGAGGCGCATCACATCCGCTGGTGGGAGCGTGACGCCGGCCCGACCGACCTGTCGAACGGCGTGCTGCTCTGCAGCTTCTGCCACCACATGATCCACCGCGACGGGTGGAGGATCCACGCCGGCCCGAACGACGTCTGGTTCATCCCGCCACCGCACGTCGACCCGGAGCAGGTGCCCCGACTCGGCGGGCGAGCACGATTCGAGTTGCGAGGAGCGCTGGCGGCATGACGCCCGCCGGACTCGGTTCGCCCGTGCGGGGATTCCGGTCGTTCCCCGGGCCCGGGCACGCCGTCTCCCGACGGGCTATCGCCTGGCGACGGTGACCTCGGCCGGGTCGCCGACATCCTTGCCGAGGGCCTTGCGCACCTTCGCGTTCAGCGACACCATGTGGCCGCCCGTCCCCGTCACCATCGCGCCCACGTTCTCGAGTCGGACATCGTCGATGCTCGCGTCGACGCGGACCGATTTGCCCGTGCCGAAGAACTCGGCGGGCCCGGGGATCTCGACGCAACTCCACGTCTCGCCCTTGATATCGACGCCGATCGTGGTCTGGAAGGTCAGCTCGTCCTCAGCCATGACGCCAGCGTAGGCGGGCCCGCCGTCATCGACGCAGGGTCCGGAGACGCGGCCCTCGACGACCGTGCCGCCACGGGAACCGCCCCGCGCTCTCCACTCGCGCCGTGCCCTCGGTCGTCAGGCCAGCGGCGACGGCGACGGTGAGATCACCGAGTCGACGATCGCCTCGATGGCGAACTCCGACGCGCGACCGAGGTCGACCGCGTCGGGATCGAGCAGCCACTGCACCTGCAGGCCGTCCATGACGGCGAGGATGCTGGCCGCGGCGAGTTCGATCGTTTCAGGCGCAGCGACGCCGTGCTCCTCGCACACGACCTCGAAGGCGCGGGCGACCTCACCCCGCAGCGTCTCGTAGCGCTTCTGGAAGAACACGCGCCCCGGGTGGTCGTCGGTCACCGACTCGGCCGACAGCACGACGTACGCCTGCACGATGCCGGCCCGGTGCGCGTTGACGAACGCCGTGCGCACCAGGTGTCGGAAGAGCGCCATGCCGCCCGGGATGTGCTGCTCCTCGAGGTCGGCGACATCCGTCTCGTCGCGGTGGCTCAGCACCTCGAGGAGGAGCTGGTCCTTCGACCCGAAGTGGTGCAGGATCCCGGCGTGGGTCATGCCGACCTGATCGGCGATCTCCTGCAGGGTGCCGCCGGCGAAGCCCTTGTTCCCGAAGATCTCGACCGCGGCATCGAGGATGTCGCGCCGACGCGCGAGCGTCTCGGGCCGCGAACGGGGCTGCCGGCGCTGACCGGTCATCGCTCCAGACATCTGTCGCACCCCCCTTCCCAGCCTGTCGGAACCGAGTCTACGCACGCCCTCCGAGGCTCCAGAACCTGCGCGTTGATTAACTTACTTACTTGATAGTAAGTTAACCCAGCAATCACTCGACGCCGGCGTCGCCCTTCAGGCAGGCACGGTGTCGTGCCCCCACACGAAGGAGAAGCAATGAGGCTCAGTACGTCCCTCGGCGTCGTCGGCATCGCCGCGACGCTGGTGCTCACCGGTTGCGCCGGCGCGAACACCGACAGCACCCCGGCGGAGAGCGGCGCCGCCCTGACGATCGCCAAGCCCGACGGCGCGATCACCACCGAATCGCACAACCCGTACCTCGGCGACTCGTCCGCCTCGAAGTACGGCTACGCCAAGGTGATCTTCGAACCGCTCGCCCTCGTGAACCCGACGGGCGACCTCGGCACCACCCCGTGGCTGGCCGAGTCGGTCGAGTGGAACGACGACTACACCGAGCTCACCGTGGTCCCGCGCAGCGGCGTGAACTGGAGCGACGGCACCGAGTTCACCGGCGACGACATCGTCTTCACCTTCGACCAGTTCCTCACCGGCAGGCTCGCCGACACCTCGGGCCTGAAGTACGAGGGCGCGACCGTCGACGGCGATGCGATCACCCTGAAGTTCGCCGACTCGAAGTACATCGCGCAGTCGCGCGTGCTGCACACCCCGATCGTGCCCAAGCACATCTGGGAGGGCATCGACGACCCGAACACCGACCCGCTCACCGGCGAGGGGCTCGCCGTCGGCACCGGCCCCTACGTGCTCGACACCTGGTCGACCGAGTCGGTCACCCTCACCGCGAACGAGGACTACTGGGGCGGCGACCTGGCCGTGCCCGAGCTGCACTACGTCTCCTACGGCGACAACGCCGCCCTCACGACCGCGCTCGTCTCGGGCGAGGCCGACTGGGCCCAGGCGTTCATCCCCCAGATCGAGGACAGCTACCTGGCCGCCGACGAGGACAACCACTTCCTCGCATCGCCCACCGCCGGCGCCGGCACCCTGTTCATGAACCTCCAGGCCGAGCCGTTCGACGACCCCGCCCTCCGCGAGGCGCTCGCGTGGACCATCGACCGCGAGGCCTACGTCGACATCGCGCGAGAGGGCGCGAGCACGGCGATCTGGAGCGCGACGGGCCTCAGCGGCCTGCTCGAGGACGAGATCCTGCCCGAGTACGCGGACGACGTCTACGAGGTCGACGTCGACCGGGCCAAGGGCATCCTCGAGGACGCCGGCTACACCTGGAAGGACGAGAAGCTCATCGACCCCGACGGCGAGGCCGTCTCGTTCTCGATCTCGGTCCCGGCCGGATGGAGCGACTGGAACACCGAGCAGGCCCTCATCGCCGAGGAGCTCGACGCGGCGCTCGGCATCGAGGTCAAGGTCGACCAGCCCGACTGGGGCGGCTGGGACGCCGCTCGCCAGGAGGGCACCTTCCAGGCGATCATCCACTGGCTCGAGGACACCGGCAACGCCTACGGCCTCTACACCTCGACGATGGACCCGAAGTGGATCGTCGACGACCGCGCGCAGTTCAACTTCGGCCGCTTCGACGACCCCGCGGTCACCGAGGCGCTGAACACCTACGCCAACGCGTCGTCCGACGCCGACCGCGAGGCGGCGCTCGCCGTCATGCAGGCCGCGTTCGTCGAGAACGTGCCGGCCATCCCGCTCGGCTCGCACCCGCTGCTCGGCGAGTACAACACCCGCAACTACGTCGGCTGGCCGACTGAGGACGACCAGTACGCCTCGGCGGACCCGACGCAGCCCGGGATCGTCCAGGTCCTGACCAGCCTGCAGCCCGCCGGCTGACCCGGACCGGGTGGGGCGGATGCATCCGGTGCATCCGCCCCACCCGCCCGTCGGACCTCACGAAGGGAACCCCCACCCATGAGCGACACGTTGCTCTCCGTCCACGACTTCTCGGTCGTGTACGACGTCGACCCGGCCGTGGAAGCGGTCAGGAACGTCACGCTGAACCTCCGCCGCGGCGAGATCCTCGGCCTCGCCGGCGAGAGCGGATGCGGCAAGACCACCCTCGCCTACGGCGTGCAGCGCCTGCTCAAGGCGCCGGCGGTGATCACGAGCGGTTCGGTCGTCTTCCACGACGCGAGCGGCGAGGACATCGACGTCAACGCGCTCGAGGCCGACGAGATGCGCCGGTTCCGTTGGGACAAGGTCTCGATGGTCTTCCAGGGCGCGATGAACTCCCTGAACCCGGTCGCGACGATCGGCTCGCAGCTCGAGGACGTCTTCGAGGTCCACCGCCCGAGCCTCACGAAGGCCCAGCGCCGGGAGGCCGTCGTCGAGCTCCTCGAGATCGTCAAGGTGGGGGCGCAGCGGTACCGCTCGTTCCCGCACGAGCTGTCGGGCGGCATGCGGCAGCGCGTCATGATCGCGATGGCGCTCGCGCTCCGCCCGCAGCTCATGATCATGGACGAGCCGACCACGGCCCTCGACGTGCTCGTCCAGCGCGAGATCCTCCACCAGATCTCGGCGCTGCGCCACGAGTTCGGCTTCTCGGTCGTCTTCATCACGCACGACCTCCCGCTCCTCCTCGAGATCAGCGACCGCATCGCCATCATGCGCGACGGCGAGATCGTCGAGCTCGACACCGCCGAGCGCATCTGGCACGACCCGCAGGACGACTACACGAAGACGCTGCTGTCGTCATTCCCGCGCCTCACCGGAGAGAAGGGGATGGTGCTGCGATGACGCTCCTCGAATTCGATGCCGTCACCAAGGTGTACGCGGTGCGCGGCGCCGGCCACATCACCGCACTGGACGACGTGAGCTTCACGCTCCGCTCCGGCCAGACGATCGGCCTCGTCGGCCAGTCCGGCAGCGGCAAGTCCACGATCGCGAAGATCCTGACCCAGCTCGAGGCCCCGACGAGCGGCGAGGTGCGGCTCGACGGGCAGCCGATCCCGCGTCGCGGCGCGGGGCTGCGCGCCTACCGCCAGCAGCTGCGGATGGTCTTCCAGGACCCGTTCGCGTCCCTCAACCCGTACCACTCGATCCGGTACCACCTCCAGCGCCCGCTCCGGCTCGACCGGATCGTGCCGAAGGCGGAGGAGGACGCCGAGGTGCGGCGCCTGCTCGAGCGCGTCCGGCTCGACCCGGACGTCGTGATCGACCGGCGACCGCACGAGCTCTCCGGCGGCCAGCGGCAGCGCGTCGCGATCGCCCGCGCCCTCGCCTCCCGGCCGAAGCTCCTCGTGGCCGACGAGCCGGTGTCGATGCTCGACGTCTCGATCCGCCTCGGCGTGCTGAACCTGCTCGCCGACCTGCAGCGCGAGGAAGGCCTCGGCGTGCTCTACATCACGCACGACCTCGCGACCGCCCGGCACTTCAGCGACGAGATCCTCGTGCTCAACCAGGGGCGCGTGGTCGAACGCGGACCGGCGGACGACGTCATCCTGAACCCGAAGGACCCGTACACGCAGGCGCTGCGCGCGGCATCCCCCGACCCCGACCAGCACTTCGCCACGGCAGCCGGCATCCACGGAGGTGCGCAGTGACCACGACCCAGCCCCACGTCCACACCCGCGGCGGCGGCCCCGTCGACGCCGACGGGACCACGGGCACGGATGCCGCCACCCTCCCCGACGCGGTCGAGGCGGGCACCACGGCGACACGTGCGGTCAGGGGCCGCTCGCGCGTCCCGTGGCGATTCCTCGGCGGACGCGCCGTGTTCTACCTGTTCACGCTGTGGGCGGCGATCACGATCAACTTCTTCCTGCCGCGCATGATGAAGGGTGACGCGGTCACGCAGTACCTCTCGCGCAACCGCAACGTGAGCCCCGAGGCGGCCGATGCGCTGCGCTCGCTCCTCGGGCTCGACACCGACAAGAGCCTCTGGCAGCAGTACCTCGACTACTGGGCGCTGCTCCTGCGCGGCGACCTCGGCGTCTCCCTGCTGCACGGCCTGCGCCCGGTCACCGAGGTCATCGCCCAGTCGCTGCCCTGGACGATCGGACTCGTCGGCTTCGCGACGATCGTCTCGTTCGCGATCGGCACGATCGGCGGCGCGATCGTCGGATGGCGCCGGGGCAGCCGGCTCGACGCACTGATCCCGGTCACGACGTTCCTCAGCACCATCCCCTACTTCTGGCTCGGGCTGCTCGCGATCGCGCTGTTCTCGGTGAACCTCGGCTGGTTCCCGATCGGCAAGGCCTACGGCGTCGGCATGAGCCCGCAGCTCTCGCCCGAGTTCATCGGTCAGGTCATCCACCACGGCACGCTGCCGGCGGCGACGATCATCCTCGCCTCGCTCGGCGGCTGGATGCTCGGCATGCGCAACATGATGCTCACCGTGCTCGACGAGGACTACGTCATGGTCGCCGAGGCGAAGGGGATGCCCCGCAAGCGCGTGCTCTGGGGCTACGCGGCACGCAACGCCGTGCTCCCCCAGATCCAGAGCTTCGCGCTGTCGATCGGCTTCATCGTGGGCGGCACGATCGTGATGGAGATGGTCTTCAGCTACCCGGGCGTCGGCAAGCTGCTGCTGGACGCCACGAACGCGAAGGACTACGCGCTCATGCAGGGCGTCTTCCTCGTGATCACCCTCTCGGTGCTGCTGGCGAACCTCCTGGCCGACGTCGCCTACGCATTCCTCGACCCGCGCACGCGCCAGACGGAGGCCTGAGCCATGGACACCACCGTGACCGACCGGACGAACGATCCGGCGACGGCCCGCCCGGCCGGGGTGCCGGCGACCGCGACCATCCGCACGGCCGACGAGCCGGGCGACCGCCCGCCGCGCACGCGGCCCACGTTCCGCTCGAAGCTGGGCTCCGCCTTCGCGATGTTCCGCAACGGCAAGTCGATCGCAGGCCTGTCGATCCTCGGGTTCTTCGTGCTCGTCGCGATCTTCGCCGACGTGCTAGCGCCGTACTCGCCGACCGCGGTCGACCACACCGCGCGCTTCCAGCCGCCGTCGGCCGAGCACTGGCTCGGCACGACCCACATCGGCGAGGACGTGCTGAGCCAGGTCATCCACGGCACGCGCGGCGTGATCGTCGTCGGATTCCTCGCGGCGATCATCGCGACCCTCATCGCCATCGTCGTCGGCGTCATGTCGGGCTACCTCCGCGGATGGCGCAGCGAGAGCCTCTCGGCACTCACCAACGTCTTCCTCGTGATCCCGGGCCTGCCGCTCATCATCATCGTCGCGTCGATGTTCGAGGACCCGCCGCTGGTCGTCGTGGCCGCGGTGCTCGGCCTCATCGGCTGGGCGTGGGGCGCCCGCGTGCTGCGCGCCCAGACGATGTCGCTGCGCAACCGCGACTTCATCCAGGCCGCGCGCGCCAACGGCGAGCCGCTCCGCCGCATCATCACGGTCGAGATGCTCCCCAACCTCATGGCGCTCATCGCGGCGAGCTTCGTCGGCACGGTGACCGCGGCCATCCTGGCCCTCACGACCCTGTCGTACATCGGCGTCATCCCGGTCACGACCTACAACTGGGGCACCATCCTCAACTGGGCCGGCGCGCAGGGCGCGTTCCGGCAGAACCAGTGGTGGTGGTACCTGCCGCCAGGGCTCTGCATCGCGGCCATCGGCGTCGCCCTCTCGCTCATCAACTTCGGCATCGACGAGTACGTCAACCCGCGCCTGCGGTCCGCCGGCGAGCGGGCCCGCGCGATGAAGAAGAAGGGGCTGAACGTCAACGACACCGTGACCGTCGTGCGCCCCGCCACCCGGACTGAGGAGAACCCGTGACCACCGCCGATATCGTCGCACCCATGTACCTCGACGCGAACCGCCCCGTCGCCGACCGCATCGCCGACCTCCTCTCCCGGATGACGGTCGAGGAGAAGGTCGGGCAGATGCTGCAGCTCGACGCCCGCGAGGACCTCGAGGACCAGGTGCTGCGGCAGCACGTCGGATCGATCCTGCACGCGTCGCCCGAGCGGATCGCGCTCGCCCACGAGCTCGTCGCGCAGACGCGACTGCGGATCCCCCTGCTCGTCGGGGAGGACTGCATCCACGGGCACTCGTTCTTCGAGGGCGCGACGATCTTCCCGACCCAGCTCGGCATGGCCGCGTCGTGGGACGCCGACCTGCTGGAGCGGGTCGCGCGCGCGACCGCCGTGGAGGTCGCCGCGACCGGGGTCCACTGGACCTTCTCGCCCGTGCTCTGCATCGCGCGCGACCTGCGCTGGGGGCGCATCGACGAGACCTTCGGCGAGGACCCGTTCCTCATCGGCGAGCTCGCCTCGGCGATGGTGCGCGGCTACCAGGGCGGCGGGCTCGACGACGACACGGCGATCCTCGCGACCGCCAAGCACTTCGCCGGCTACTCCGAGACGCAGGGCGGCCGCGACGCGAGCGAGGCCGACCTCTCGCGCCGCAAGCTCCGCTCCTGGTTCCTGCCGCCGTTCGAACGCGTGGCGAAGGAGGGCTGCCGCACGTTCATGCTCGGGTACCAGACCACCGACGGCGTGCCGATCACGGTGAACGAGTGGCTCCTGAACGACGTGCTGCGCGGCGAGTGGGGCTACACGGGCACGCTCATCACCGACTGGGACAACGTCGGCCGCATGGTGTGGGAGCAGAAGGTGCAGCCCGACTACGCCCACGCGGCGGCCGCCGCGGTGAAGGCCGGCAACGACATGGTCATGACGACGCCCGGCTTCTTCCGCGGGGCGCTCGAGGCGATCGAGCGCGGGCTCCTCGCGGAGTCCGACCTCGACCGCGCGGTCTCGCGCATCCTGCTGCTGAAGTTCGAGTTCGGCCTCTTCGAGAACCCCCGGAAGCCGGATCTCGCGCGCATCGACGCGGTCGTCGGCAGCTCGACGCACGCGTCGCTCAACCTCGAGGCGGCCCGCCGGTCGCTCGTGCTCCTGCGCAACGACGGCGTGCTCCCACTCCTGCCCGGTCGGGTTCCGGATGCCGCGGGCCGCGCGATCTCGGACGGCACCCCCCGACGGGTCGCCGTCATCGGCCCGCTCGCCGACGACGCGCAGACGCAGCTCGGCGACTGGGCGGGCTCGTCGGGACAGGCGGACTGGCTGCCCGACGGCCACCCGCGCGGCATGATCACGACCGTGCTCGACGGGCTGCGGCGCACCACGCCGGCCGACTGGACGGTCGAGCACGCCGAGGGTGCGCGCATCCTGACCCTCGACGAGGATCCCGCGGGCGCGTTCTTCCCCGACGGCCAGCCGCGACCGCAGGTGGTCGTGCCCTGCGCACCCGACGAGGCGCTCATCGCCGAGGCCGCAGACGCCGCACGTCGCAGCGACCTCGCCGTCGTGGTGGTCGGCGACCGCATCGAGCTCGTCGGCGAGGGCCGTTCGACCGCGACGCTCGAACTCGTCGGCGACCAGGTCGCGCTCCTCGACGCGGTCGCCGAGACCGGCACGCCCTTCGTCGTCGTGCTGCTCGCCTCGAAGCCCCTCGTGCTCCCGCCGTCGGCGGAGCGCGCGTCGGCGCTCGTCTGGGCCGCGAACCCCGGCATGGAAGGCGGGCGGGCCATCGCCGAGCTGCTGCTCGGACTCGTCGAGCCGAGCGGGCGCCTGCCGATCTCGTTCGCCCGGCACGCCGGCCAGCAGCCGACCTACTACAACCAGATCCGAGGCCAGCACGGCACCCGCTACGCCGACCTCACGCAGAGCCCGGCGTACGCGTTCGGCGAGGGCCTGACGTACACCACCGTCGAGTACGACGACCTCCGGGTCCTCGACGACGCCGTCGCGCCCGATGCCACGGTGCGGGCCGAGGTCCGCGTCACGAACACCGGGACCCGTCCGGCACGCGAGGTGGTGCAGGCGTACCTCCGCGACCAGGTGACGTCGGTGAGCTGGGCGGACACCGAGCTGAAGGCGTACCGCCTCGTCGACCTCGAACCGGGCGAGTCGCGCGTGGTCTCCGTCGAGCTCGCCGTCGCCGACTGCACGCTCGTCGACGCGAACGGCACGCGCGTGGTCGAGCCGGGAACGTTCGAGCTGCTGGTCGGGCCCTCCTCGCGCGACGAGGCGCTGCTCGCGGCATCCTTCGCCGTGGTGGCCGCGCCGGTCGCAGCCACGGAGGGGTGACGGTGCGGGGGCGACGACGGGTTCCGGTCTCGTCGTCGCCCCCATTCCTCCCCACGTGGGCGACGGGGTTGCCCGCGTTGCGGCGGGCGATCGCCGGGGCGAGGATCGGACCATGAGCGACGCCCGGATCCGCAACGTGCACGACGCCCTCGACTCGTTCACGGAGCACTGGCAGCCCCACCGGCTCGCGAGCGTGAACGACTACGACGTGAAGGTCGTGAAGCTCCTCGGCGAGTTCACGTGGCACTCGCACCCCGACACCGACGAGCTGTTCATGGTGCTCTCGGGGCAGCTCGTCATCCAGCTGCGAGCGGGCGACGTGGAGCTCGGGCCGGGCGACGTCTACGTCGTCCCGCGCGGCGTCGAGCACTGCCCGAAGGCCGCGGGCGAGGTCTCGGCGATCCTCATCGAGCCGCAGGGCGTCGTGAACACGGGCGACACCCCGAGCGAGCGCACGACCGAGCTCCGCGAACTCGACTGACCCGGCGCCGAACGCGGCCGGCGCCTCAGTTCGGCAGCTCGATCATGTACGACACGATCTCCGTGATCCGGCCGTCGGCCGCGAAGTCGAAGACGTCGCAGGACGCCACGATCGACACCCCGCCGTCGGCGTCGGTGTAGCGAGCGAGCGCATCGACGACGACGCTGTCCTCGCCCACGACCGAACGGAACCGCTGGAACTCCGTCGTGACGTCGGCGAGATCGGCGGCAGTGCGCTCGATCGCCTTCGCCACCGCCTTCCTGCCCACCAGCGGACCGCCGCCGACGGAGGTCCAGATCACGTCATCCGCGAGATGCTGGAGGGCCAGGTCGAATCGATGGCCCGAGAACGCTCGGGCGATCTGCTCGGTGGTGAGGTCGGTCGTGGTCTCCATGCGGCTCGCTCCCTCGCGCGGCATCCCGCGCCATCGCGGTTGACGTGTTCACCATCGCCCCGTCAGGGCCGTTCGTCAAGATGCATGGGTCGGATGGCGCGTGGATCCCATGGGGCGCCCCTAGGCTCGGCGCATGACCATCCAGCGCATGGACAACGTCGCCATCGTCGTCGACGACCTGGATGCGGCGATCGCGTTCTTCGCCGAGCTCGGCATGGAGCTCGAGGGCCGCCAGCACATAGAGGGGCTGTTCGCCGACCAGGCCGTCGGCCTCGACAGCATCCGGAGCGAGATCGCGATGATGCGCGTGCCCGACGGCCACGGCCGGCTCGAGCTGACGACGTACCTCCGCCCCGAGGCATCCGCCCCGTCACCCGCGATGCCACCGCCCAACACGCTCGGGCTGCACCGCGTGATGTTCGCCGTCGACGACCTCGACGACACGCTCGCCCGCCTGCGCCCGCTCGGCGGCGAACTGCTGCGCGAGGTCGCGAACTACGAGGACGAGTACCGTCTCTGCTACCTGCGCGGGCCTGCGGGCATCATCGTCGCGCTGGCCGAGCAGGTCGGGTGACCCGCCCGCTCGGCCCAGCGCGCACCGGTGACCCGGCTCAGCCCACCGGGGGCACGAAGCATCCGCCCTCCTGCCAGCCCCGCTGCTCGAACTGTCCGAGGTTGCAGACGACCGAGTTCACCGGGTAGTACTCGCCGAGGGTCGCGAACGCCGACGTCCACGCCCCGTCGCGCGGGACGTCCTGCACGGCGTTGTGGAAGTCGTCGCTGACGACCATGTGGCGCATGATCATCGCCGCCGGCACGCCGGCCTCCACGCGGAGCACGGTCGCATCGCCGACCTGCTGGCTGTCGCTGAGGTCCGCCGACGACACGATCGCGGTCCAGTACCCGTCCGCGCCGATGGCGAGCCGCGTCAGGCCGTCGGGGTTCTTCACGGGGTCGTACTCGCCGCTGCCGAACGAGCCGTTGGCGCACGACCAGTTCGCATCCTGCGCCGGGTACGGCCAGACCTTCTTGTCGAGGCAGAGCGAGAAGTACCTCATGTCGTACTCCGCCGGATCGTTGTCGTTCCACGGCACCGGGCTCGCACCCACCGGGACGCGCGGAGCCTTGCCGCGGAAGACGTACACCTCGTCCGGCGCCGGGATGAATCCGGCGGCGAGGTACCCGGCGACCGGGTTCGACCACACGCTGTTCTGCGCCGCGGCCGTGGGCGCGACGAACATCAGCGGCGTCGAGCACGGCGTCAGGTCGGCACCCACGTAGGCGCAGGCGTTCGAGGCGCGCGGGACCGAGCCGTCGGCGGCCGCCCCGAAGAAGTCGCCCTGCACCGGGCTCGCGCTCGACGCCGAAGGGCCGTACCCCGAGCCCGTGCGATTCAGCGGCAGTACGTTGAAGTCCGTGCCGTCGCTGGCGAAGGCGCCGGGACCGCCACCGCTGCAGTCCGTGCCCTGCGGATCGGGCACGAGCCGGATGGTGTACGTGTCCTCGTACGCCGTGCTGTCGTCGACCCACGGGTTGACGGAACCGGCATCCGGTTCGATCTGGAAGTCGGTGTTGTACGACTGGCAGATCGTGCCGGCGCCGTTCTCGTAGTAGTAGAAGTCCATGCTCGAGTCGTAGAGCACGTACGACATGAACAGCTGCTCCTGGAACTGACCGTCGATCTCGACGTGGTCGAGGACGAGTCCGTGGCGGTCCGGTTCGGTGCTCGCGTCGAACGGGACCGCCCAGTACGTGGCATCCGAGTCGGGGAGGAAGATGTCCATGCCGTCCTGCACCGGCGTCGTGTTCCGCGTGTAGTCGCGGCTGTCGTACACCTTGGTGTTGATGCGCGCCCACCAGCTGCAGTACGGGAAGGCCGTGCCCGCGCGAGCGAGGTCCTTCTTCTTGAACCCGAGGTCGGCGGCCATGTCGCGGAAGTGCTGCTCGACGGTCTCGCTCTTCGTGTCGTTGAAGAGGTCGGTGAACGCGTCGGTGTCGGTGATGCGCGTCGGGCAGTCGGGCAGTTCGAACCGCGTGAGGTCGCCGGAGGACGGATCGCGCTTCACGATCGTGATCTTCGGCGGGTCGGCGTCGATGGACAGGCGCCCGTCGGCGGGAACGTACGACCGCAGGAGCATGATCCGGATGTCCTCGGCGAGGTTGCCCGTGCCCTCCGGCACCTTCGTCGAGGCATTCGCGACCGCGGCCTGCAGGCCGGCGGCGGTCGCCTGCGCGCCCTCCGCCGGTGGACCGGATCTCGCACCGGAATCGATCGCGGCGGTCGTGAGCACCAGCCCCACGAGCGCCAGTTGCGCGGCCCACTGCATCGACGAGGACTTCATCAGATCACCCCATTGAGATCTGCGGGGCGCGCTCGTCTCCCCCAGGCGCCCCCGCCGTCACGACCGGTCGTCGCGTACGGCCCCAGAACCTAGCCTCATGCGCGGGGCGCGTGGAGTGACCTTGGTCCCGAGGACGAGGCACGTCGGCACGTGCCGGATGCTTGGCCTGACCCCTCCCGCAGCCGCTCGGCGATCGCGGCGCCGAGCACCCGGGCGCCCTCCTCCGACGGATGCAGCCCGTCGGAGGTCATGCCCTCCGCGAACCGCCCGTCGAGGGTGCGCAGGCCCGCGCAGGCGTCGACGAACCGCCACCCGCGCTCGTCGGTCAGGTCGTCGAGGCGCTCGTTCATCTCCGCCGAACGGGACGCCGAACGCGAGGTCGTTCGTGACGGCGAGGATCACGAGCACGTCGGCCTCGACGGGCGCGACCGACTCCGCCATCCGCTCGGTCGTCGCGCCCCACTCCGCCACCCGCCCGCGAAGGTGAAGCCCTGGTCGACGACGTGCGACGCCCACGACGCGGGGCCCAAGGTCCCCGGTCACGAAGTCGCGGCTGTCGGCATCGGTGATCGAGTCGCCGACGGCGGCGAACGTGCCGAGCTCGGTGCGAGCGGATGCCTCCGACCCCGCCGTCCGGTCGGACGCCGGTACGGAGCATCCGACGATCGCGCTCGCGCAGGCCGCGACGGCGAGCAACGCACCCCCGCGACGCGCTCCCGCACCGCCATGCGCTGCTCCGAGCATGCGGCCAGTCCTGGAACCCGTCGTCGGCGCGTCGGCGCGACCGAACGCGCCGTGTGATCCCGCCCGATCGTGGGGTCCGCGCGCTAGCGTGGCGCTGTCGGCACCCAGCCGAGCACCGATCGTTCCGTCCTGCACCCCCGACCCGTGGAGCACCGATGACCGAACAGTCCACCGCCCCCGCCCGGACCAACGCATGGACGGCCTTCTGGGATCGGGGAGGGTGGTGGAAGGCACTCGCCTTCGTGGTCGTCTACCTTGCCGCGTACCAGTTCCTGCCGCTCCTCGCGTCGCCGCTCGTCAGCGGCGCGATCGATCGCGAGAACGTCTTCGCCACTCCTGAGAGCGTGTTCGTCGCCCTCGCGTTCCCGCTCGTCGTCGGCTCGGTGCTGCTCGTGGCGTTCGCGCTCACCGTGCGCTGGCTGCCCTCACCGCTCTTCGCGCGCCAGCCGGTGCGCGGCCGGTGGTGGATGTGGATCGCCGTGGTGCTCGTGCTGATCCCCGTCGTGCTTCGCGCGCTCGGGACGGACTACGGTCGGTACTCCGTCCCGGTGATCCTGATGGTCTTCGCCACCGGCGCGCTCGTCGGGTTCTCCGAGGAACTGCTCACCCGCGGCGTCGCGGTCGTCCTCCTTCGCCGAGCGGGCTACAACGAGTGGGTCGTCGCGGCACTCTCCGCGCTCCTGTTCGCCGCACTGCACAGCGCCAACTTCTTCACCGGCCAGGACGCCGGGACCGTGAGTTTCACGATCTTCTACACGTTCTGCTTCGGCATCCTGATGTACCTCGTCATGCGTGCGACTGGCAGCATCGTCTGGGCCATGATCCTGCACGGGCTCACCGACCCGACGACGATGCTCGCGAGCGGCGGCGTGGACGAACTGAACAGCGGCACGACCAACGTGTTCATCGGCCTCGTCTCGCCCGCGACCGTCCTGCTGATGGTCGGCGCCCTCGTGCTGCTCGTCTTCATCCGCGGCAACGCCGAGGGCCGAGCGGCCGCGGGCGAGCCCGAGCGCATCGCGCTGCCCTCGCGATAGCGTGACCGCATGGAACTCCTCCGCCACCTCGTCGTCCTCATCCACCTGATCGGCTTCGCCGTGCTCTTCGGCGCCTGGGTCGTCGAACTGTTCAACGGCAAGCGCGGCATCACGCGACTCATGAACTGGGGCCTCGCGATCGCGGGTGTCGCCGGGCTCGCGCTCGCCGCGCCGTGGGGCATCGAGTACGACCTGGACTACGCCAAGATCGGCACGAAGCTCGTGATCCTGATCGTGATCGGCGCACTCCTCGGCATCGGTGCCGGCCGTCAGCGCAAGACCGGGTCGGTGCCGCCGGCGATCTTCTGGCTGATCGGGATCCTGACGTTCGCGAACGCCGCGATCGCGGTGCTCTGGCGCTGATCGCGAACTGAGCACGTCGACGCGAGCTCGGCTGGGCGCTGCTACGCCCAGCCGAGCTCGCGCAGCTTCGCGTCATCCAGCCCGAAGTAGTGGCCGATCTCGTGCACGAGGGTGACGCGGATCCGGGCGCGGAGCGCGTCGAGGTCGGCGCTGTGCTCCTCGAGGTTGTTCTTGTAGAGCGTGATGCGATCGGGAAGCTCGCCGAAGCCGTAGACGCCCCGGGTCGTCAGCGGGTGACCGCGGTACTGCCCGAACAGCCGAGGGCGCTGGGCGACCGGCTGGTCCTCGAACGAGATCGCGACGTTCTCGAGCCCGCGGACCATGTCGTCGGGGAGCGCCTCGAACACCTCGCCGAGCATCCGCTCGAAGTCGTCATCCGAGATGTGCACCATCAGCCGGCCCGCTCCCGCTCAGCACGCCGCGACGCTCACCGCGTCGCCCCGCCCCGCTCGACCGCGACGATGCGGTGGTCCTCGGCGTGCGTGAGCTCGGTGCGCAGGAACAGGTCGTCGGTCGGCAGGCGAAGGTCGAACCGGGCGAACGCCGCCACGCGCAGCTCGCCCGCATCGACGACGAGGTCGAGCACGTGCCCGCCGACGCTGCGGTCGTCGCTCAGGAAGTGCAGGTGCAGCCCCGCCACGGCGATGCCCTGGTAGATCGCCGGCGTCCAGAACCCCACGAGCGTGCCGCGGACGCCGGCGGCCACCGTCTCGACCTGGTGCTCCGTCACCTCGGCGAGGGGCGGGAGCGGATGCCGCTGCCGAGGCGTCACGCGGACGCGGACCTCGGACAGCAGCCCGTCGAAGCGCACCGCGTGGAACAGGTTGCGGCTCGTGAGCGAGGCATCGACGGATGCCGCGAAGCCGGCCATGTCGCGTTCGTGCACCTCGATCGGCGGCACCTCCGGGAAGCGGCACACGATCGCGAACGGGAGGGTCTCGTCCCTGCGCATGACCGCCGGCGGACCGTCGAGCGTGCACTCGATCGCCGACGCGTCGAGAATCACGACCTCGCCGCCCAGCTCCTCGAGGCAGCCGAGCCCGAAGTCGCCGACCGCGCACGCCTCGCCGACCGGCAGGCCGGACTCGTAGGCTCCGGCGAGCAGCGCGTCGAGCACCGCGAACTGCGTCACGGCTGCACCGGTCACGGGTGTCGGGGGCACGCTTGGAGCGTACCCCCGACCGGGGTGCGGATGCCGCGGGCGGCTCCGCGGCGGCTCAGCCCAGGTCGAGCCCGTGCCCGAAGGGGAACAGCGGGTCCACGGTGTCGAACGGCGCGTCGGGGCGGTTCGCCTCGACCGCCGCCATGCTGCGCGGCAGGTCGAACGGCAGGCGGCCCTTCGGGCTCGCCTCGCCGAACAGCACGTCGAGCTCGACCCAGGCCCTCGGCCGAACCACGGCGGCTCGCGTCGCCGAGCACCTCGGCGACGGCGGGACCAGTCCACGTGCGATCGATTGGCACCCCGCGACGGGGAAGAACGCCGACCGTGGCCGCGTTCCCAGTGAGCATGAGAGCGATCGCCTACTCCGAGACCGGCCCGTCGAACGTCCTGCGACTCGTGGAACGCGAGATCCCGCAGCCCGGGTCGGGCGACGTGCGGGTGCGCATCGTCGTGTCCGGCGTCAACCCGACCGACTGGAAGGCGCGCATCGGCATCGGCGGCGCGGCCACGCCGTTCCCCGAGGTCGTGCCGAACCAGGACGGCGCCGGCGTCGTCGATGCGGTCGGCGACGGGGTGACCGGGTTCGCGGTCGGCGACCGGGTCTGGGTCTTCCTCGCCGCGCACGAGCGACCGACGGGGACCGCGCAGGAGTTCACGGTGGTCCCCGCGAGCCGAGTCGTGCACCTTCCGGATGCCGCGGGCTTCGACGTCGGCGCTTCCCTCGGCGTCCCCGCCATGACCGCCCACCGAGCCCTCACCGTGCACGACGGCGGCCCGGCGCGGCTCGGCCCGGGCGCGCTCGACGGCCGCACCGTGCTCGTCGCCGGTGGTGCCGGGGCGGTCGGTCACGCCGCGATCCAGCTCGCCCGCTGGGCCGGGGCCCGCGTCATCACGACGATCAGCTCGCCTGAGAAGGCCGCCCTCGCGACCGCCGCCGGCGCCCACCACGTCGTGAACTACCGAACGGATGACGCCGCTCGCGCCATTCGCGCCGTCGCGCCCGACGGCATCGACCAGGTCGTCGAGGTCTCCCCCGCCCGCAACGCGGCGCTCAACGCGAAGGTCATCGCCAACCACGGCTCGATCTCGGTGTACGCCACCGACGGCGGCGCCGAGATGACGCTCGATGTGCGCCACCACTTCTCGCTCAACGCCCGGTACCAGTTCCTCCTGCTCTACACGGTCGGCGCCGCCGCCCTCGCAGCGGCCGCGGACGACCTCACCCGGGCCCTCGAGGACGGCGCACTCCCCGTCGGCGACGCGGCCGGGCTGCCGCTCACGCGGTTCCCGCTCGAGCGCGCGGCCGAGGCGCACGACGCGGTCGAGGCGGGGACGGTCGGGAAGGTGCTGATCGACGTGACGGTAGGTTGACTGCCGCGAAGGAGCTGTCCACCTGTCACGCCTTCCGCACCGGTTGCCGCAGCACGGTCCGCAGCTTCTCCGGGGCCGTGCGCCGCGGGTCGCTGAGGTAGACCTCGTGATGCGGGCCGTTGAAGGTGAAGCCGTGGGCCGGCATCCACTCGTGGTGGAGCCGCGCGAGCGTCGGGGCCTCATCGGCGAACGGTCCGAGGTGGAGGATCTGGGCCGACGTGCCCTCGCTCAGGCGCATCAGGCGGAGCGCGTCGAGCGAGGGCGTACCGCGACCCTTCGAACGGGCGGCCTCGATGCCCGCCGCGACGGAGGGCTCGTCGATCCAGTCGGGCTGCGCGATGAGCATCGTCCAATTCCATGCGGCCCGGTCGTTCGCGGCGAACGCGCCGGGGTCGTCCGCCCACCAGAGCCCCTCGAGTGGAGCGACCGTGAAGTCGCGCCCGGCCCCGTTCTTGCTGGCGAACTTCACCGCGTACGCGACCCCGAACAGCGCCTCGACCGCCTCGGCATAGGCGGGCGCCGTGTTCGGGTCGCCGTGCCCGTCGACGGCGAGGTACTGCATCGGCGGCACGTCGACGAGCGTGAAGTCCGTCGCCGACGGGGCGTACAGGTCGCGATGCGCGCGCTTGACGTCGTACTTGTCGGGCGCGGTCCCCCGCGGGTTCGAGTGGCCCGGGTCCGGCGCGTCCATGCGTGCAGGCTACGCCGGACCGGTGACGCGCACTCGGGGCAGTCCGTCCACTGCCCTTGTGCCGGCGCGGCATCCGCTGCCAGCATGGCGGGAACCCTACCGACCGGAGGTCGCCGTGCCCGAGACGACGATCCAGCCGACTGATCCCACGCTCTCGACGCTGCCCGGCGCGGCCGTGCTGCACCGCGTTCGGCGCCTGCTCGTCTGGGCCCTCGGCACCGGCGTGGCCTACAGCCTGCTCGGCGGCGCGGGCCGGGGGTACTGCCCCGGCGGGTTCTCGGGCGACGGCGGATTCATCGACGCCGACGGTCGGGCGACGGATGCCGCGGGGCAGTGCGTCACGCTGACGCTCGAGCCGAGCGGCATCGTGTTCCTGGCGATCGCCGTCATCGTCGTGATGACCGTCACGCGCGTGCTGCGGTATGCAGGCGACGAGGCCGACGCGATCCGCCGAGTCGACCGCGCGGTCCGCGTGGTCGTCGGCGTCGTCGCCGCGTGGACCATCGCGACGCACGTGTCGTTCTTCATGATCCCGGTCGAGGACTGGGACGGCGTCGAGCCGTTCCAGCTGCCGGCGACGTTCGGCACGGTCGACGTCAGCGTCACGCCGCTCCAGCGCTGAACGACGCGGGCCCATGCACCGGCCGGTCGCGCCGCCCGGCGGTCATCCCGCTGCGTGACACAGTCGCTCGCGCACCCACCCCGCGGCGTCCGCCTGCGACATCGCACCGGACCCGACCAGCCGGGCGAACTCGATCGCCTCGTCGCTCAGCCGGCCGTCCGCCGACGTGGGCGGGTCGCGCAGCACGACCGTCGTGAGCCACCTCGTGAGGGGGCCGCCGATCCGCGCGGCGACGGCCACGGTGCCCGCGAAGTGCCGAGCCTGGCCGTCGGTCCGGTCGTCGACGTGGCGCCGGAATCCGCGCCCTCGCAGGCGATTGACACCACCGGATGCCGCGTCGAGCATCCAGAGCGGACCGCGACGCACCCCGGCGACGCGCCCGAGCTCCTTCAGGAACCGCCGGTCGGAGTAGCCGCGCTCGGCGAGCCGGTCGATCGAGTCGGCGAGGGCGGCGCAGGCATCCACCCGGACAGGCTACGGGCCCGGCGGGCGCACCCCACCCCCGGTGCGCCGAGCCGAGCCGATGCGCTACGGTGACGCCATGCAATGCCGGTGAGCCGCCCTCGCTCGTTCCCGATTCCAGCGCGCCCGCGCGCCATCGAAAGGCTCACCCATGCACGCATCGCTCCCCCTCGCCGGCCGAACGGCGCTCGTCACCGGGGTCTCCCGCCGACGCGGGATCGGCTTCGCCGTCGCGACCCGGTTCGCGACGCTCGGCGCGAACATCGTCGTCCACCACTTCCGTCCGCACGACCTCGACCAGCCGTGGGGCGGCGACGACCTCGACGCGGTCCGCGCCGGCATCCGCTCGTCGCTCGCAGACGGCGCCGTGATGGGCGACGTCGGCGCCGACCTCGCCGACCCCGCGCAGGTCGAGGCGGTGATCGCGGCGGCGCGAGCGCTCACCGGCGAGCTCGACCTCCTGGTCTGCAACCACGCGAAGAGCGGCGACGACGGCGGCATCCTCGACATGACGCCGGCGCGGCTCGACGCGTTCTGGGACGTCAACGGCCGCTCGACGCTGCTGCTCACTGCCGCCTTCGCGCGCGCGAAGCGGCCCCGATCCGAGGCGGATGCCGCGCCGCTCCGCCCCGGCGAACGGCTCCGCCGCACCGCGCCCTTCGACCGGCCGCAGGGACGGGTGTTCTGGATGACCTCCGGCCAGGTGCACGGCCCCATGCGCGGCGAAGTCGCCTATGCCACGAGCAAGGCCGCGCTCGCGGGCATCACGCCGACGGTCGCCGCCGAGTTGCTCGAGCTCGGCATCCTCCTGAACACGATCGACCCCGGCCCGGTCGACACCGGGTACCTGGACCCCGAGACCACGGATCGGCCGCTCGACGACCTCGAGCGGCACCTCGCGACGACGCCGTTCGGCCGCGTCGGCCGCCCGGAGGACGTCGCGAACCTCATCGGATGGCTCGCCACGTCGGAGGGCGCCTGGGTCACGGGCCAGGTGCTCACGAGCGACGGCGGTTTCAGCCTCCGGTGAGGCCCTGCCCTCCGCTCACCCGACCAGGTGCGCGACCTGCTCCACCACGAGCACGGCGGCCAGCACGATCATCGCCGCACCCGACACGCGCGACACGATCCGCATGGCCGACGGTCGGAGGCGCAGCACCGTCCGCGCGCCGTAGCCGACGACCGAGTACACCGCCGCGCACGCCGCGACGAAGATGAGGCCGAGCACCGCGAGCTGCACCGGGATCGGCCAGCTGCCGGCGGCATCCGTGAACTGCGGGAGCAGCACGACGAGTACCAGCAGGCCCTTGGGGTTGAGTCCCGAGACGCCGGCGCCCTGCAGCAGGCGGAGCCAGGGGCGAGCGGATGCCCCGGCCGGCGCCCCCGCGACCGTGGCGAGGGCGGCCGTGCCGGGCGCGCCGTCCGGGCCGCCGGCCGCACCGCCCGCGACGGCCGCCACCACCGGCGGCTCACGCAGCACCCGCACGCCGAGGTGGGTCAGGTAGGCGGCGGCCGCGAACGTCAGCCCGATGATCACCCACGGCACGGTCGCCACGGCGGCTCCGACGCCGACCGCGACCGCGGCGACGGTCGCGAGGTAGCCGAGCAGGATGCCCGCGAGCGACGGCAGGATGGTGCGCTCGCGCGTGCCCGCCGCGATCAGGTACGCCCAGTCCGGCCCCGGCAGGATGACCATGAGGGTCATCATCACCGAGCACGCGATGAGCAATTGGACGTCCATGACCTCCCCCTTCCGCTCGATACGACGAAGGTACGGAAGTCCGCGTGGAAGCCGTTGCCCAGTTTCACCACGGCACGCCGCCCGCGTGGAAGAATCCACCCCATGGATGCCATCGATCGGAGAATCCTTGCCGAGTTGCAGCGCGACGGTCGCCTGAGCCTCACGGAGCTGGCCGAGCGGGTGCAGCTCAGCATGTCGCCCACGCACCGTCGGCTGCGGGCGCTCGAGGCATCCGGCGCGATCACCGGGTACCGCGCGGTGATCGACCCCGACGCCGTCGGCATGGGCTTCGGCGCCCTCGTCTTCGTCACGATGGAACAGGCGAACCGCGCGACCGTGCCCGCCTTCGACGAGGCGGTCGCGGAGATCCCCGAGGTGATCCAGGCGCTGCGGCTCTTCGGCGACCCCGACTACCTGCTGCGCGTCGCCGTGCCCGACCTGCCCGCCTACCAGCGCCTGTGGGACGAGCGGTTGTCGGCGCTGCCGGGCGTGCGGCGCGTCGAGTCCACGCTCGTCATGAAGACGATCGTCGACGACCGGCCGCTGCCGGTCTGAGGCTCGCGGGCGGGCTGCCCTGATTGGGGCTGGACCGCGCCAGCTCGGTGTGGAAGCATCCGCTACGGAGAGCCGGCACGACGGCGTGACCGGCGGGAAGGCCGGCATGCAGCACAGGAACAGGCGGATCTGGGGCGTCGCAACGATCGCGGCACTCGCTGCCGCGACGATCGCCGCCGCACCCGCGTACGCGGCACCGAACCCCAACTCGGTCAAGAAGCTCGCGAACGCCGTGACGGCCGAGGCCGTGCTCGAGCACCTCGACGCCCTGCAGGACGTCGCCGATGCGAACGGCGGAGACCGCGCGGCGGGGCGCGACGGCTACGCGGCATCGGTCGACTACGTCGTCGGCGAGCTCCGTGCCGCCGGCTACGCACCGGTCGTGCAGGAGTTCCCGTTCCAGTACACGGAGGAGAACAGCGAGCTCGCCCGGATCAGTCCGTTGCCGACCAACTACGTGGAGGGCCAGGACTTCCTGCGGAACGCCTTCGACCCCGGAACGCCCGAGGGCACCGCGACCGGCACGCTCGTGCCCGTCGACCTGAACGTCCCGGCCGGAGGACTGCCGAACAACAGCAACACGAGCGGCTGCGACCCGGCGGACTTCATCGGCTTCCCGCTCGGCGCCATCGCCTTCATGCAGCGCGGCTCGTGCGGCTTCGCCCTCAAGGCGCTCAACGCGCAGGCCGCCGGAGCGTCCGGCGCGATCATCATGAACGAGGGCCAGCCGGGCCGCACCGGTCTGCTCAACATGATCGGCGACGCGACGGGCCTCACGATCCCCGTGGTCTTCACGACCTCCGCGGTCGGCGAGGACCTGTATTCGACGACGCCCGGCACGATCGTCACCGTGACCGTCGACTACGAGGCCGAGGAGCGCAGCGCGTACAACGTCATCGCGCAGACCTCCGTCGGCGACACCTCGAACGTCGTCATGGCGGGCGCCCACCTCGACAGCGTCCAGGACGGCGCCGGCATCCAGGACAACGGCTCCGGCAGCGCGGCGCTGCTCGAGACCGCGATCCAGATGCAGAAGGCGAAGCCGAACAACGCGGTGCGATTCGCCTGGTGGGGCGCCGAGGAGGAGGGCCTGCTCGGCTCGGAGTACTACGTCGAGCAGCTCACCGAGGAGGAGGCCGCGGACATCGCGCTGTACCTCAACTTCGACATGATCGCCTCGCCGAACTACATGTTCGGCGTGTACGACGGCGACAACTCGGGCGGGACGGCACCCGACGGCTTCATCCCCGAGGGGTCCGCCGAGATCGAGGACGTCTTCGAGGCGTTCTACGGCAGCCGCGGCCTGCCCTACCAGGACAGCGAGTTCTCCGGCCGCAGCGATTACGGCCCGTTCATCGCGATCGGCATCCCGGCGGGCGGCCTGTTCACCGGCGCCGAGGGCGTGAAGACCGCGGACGAGGCGGCGCTCTACGGCGGCGTCGCCGGTGCCTCGTACGACCCGTGCTACCACGACCCGTGCGACAACCTGCGAGGCGACGGGCAGGACGTCGCCTTGTACGACGCGCTGCGTGCGGACTACGACCTCGTCGGCAACGTCAACGTGTTCGCACTCGACGTGAACGCCGACGCGGTCGCGGCCGCCGTCGCGACCTTCGCGTTCGACACGTCGACGGTCAACGACGTCCGGGTTCCCGGCAAGTCGCACGGAGCCGGCAAGAGCGCCGACGCGTTCGCCGACCGGTTCCCCGGCTGATCGGACGGCTGCGCGGCGGGTGCCCGAGGGGCATCCGCCGCGCGGCCGAACTCAGGCCATCCGCACCACCACGCTCCCGCGCTTCCGCCCGGTGTCGACGTAGCGGTGCGCCTCGGCGATGTCGTCGAGGTCGTAGGTGCAGTCGATGACGGCGCGGAGGTCGCCCGACTCGGCGAGCGCGGTGAGCCGCGCCATCCCCTCGGCGCCCATCGGGCCACCCGCTTGGTTCACGAGGATGCCGCGGCGACGCGGCCGCAGCGCGGCGCCGATCATGCCGGCGAGGTCGGCGATCACGAGCAGCAGCGCCCCGCCCGGGCGGATGAGGTGCGCGACGCGGCCGAACGGCGCGTTGCCGACGCACTCGACGATCACGTCGTAGCGGGGCGCATCGCCGGGCGCGGCGGCCGCGAAGTCCTCGCGGGTGTAGTCGACGACCTGCGCGGCACCGAGCGAACGGACCAGCTCGGCGTTCCCGCCGCTGGTGACGGCGGTGACGCGCGCGCCGCGGCGGGCCGCGAGCTGCACGACCGCCGTGCCGACGGCTCCGGATGCGCCGTTCACGAGCACCTCGGTGCCGGGGCCGACGTCGACCAGGTCGAGGTAGCGCAGCGCGGTGTGCCCGCCGAAGACGACGGCCGCGGCCTCCTCGAACGAGAGGTTCGCGGGCTTCCGTACGACCTCGCCGCCCTCGGGCACGGTCACGAACTCGGCGTGGCAGCCGAAGCGCGCGCCGCGCATCAGGATCACCTCGTCGCCGGGCGCGTAGCGCGTGACCGCCGGACCGACGGCCTCGACGACGCCCGACGCCTCCATGCCCAGGATCGCGTGCTTCGGGCGGCGGAAGCCGATCGCGGGGCCGACGACGAGACCGAGCCCGCGAGGCACCTCGCGCGTGCGCAGGCGGTGGTCGGCGATGCTCACCGTCGAGGCGTGCACGCGGACGAGCAGCTCGTCGGCGGCCGGCTCCGGTCGCGGCCGGTCCGTGACCGCGACGGTCTCGGGGCCCCCGAATCGGTCGACGACGGCCGCTCGCATCGTGCGGGTGTCGGTGGTGGTCATGATCGCTCCCTTACCTTGTAAGTCTTACGTCGTAAGATACGCGTCGATCCCTGCCGTGTCCATACCCCGGAGCGAGAAACCTCACGTTGTAAGGTGAACAGATGGGGCCGAAGACTGCAGAAGCGCGAACGCGCACGCCGCTCACGCGTGAGCGCGTGCTGCAGGCCGCGTCCGACCTCGCCGACCGCGACGGACTCGAGGCCCTCACCATGCGCGCGCTGGCCGAGTCGCTCGGCGTCGAGGCGATGTCGATCTACTACCACCTGCCCAACAAGGACGCGATCCTCGACGGCGTCGTCGAGCTGACGTTCACCGAGATCGCGGCCGAGGCACCGGGACGGCGCGACGAACCGGCGCAGGCGGATGACGCGAGGTGGGCCGCCGCCGTCCGTGAGCGCATCCTCGGGGCGCGCCGCGTGCTGCTGCGGCATCCGTGGGCCCCTGTCGTCATCGACCAGCGGAAGTCGTTCTCGCCCGCGATGGCGACGCACGTCGACGGCATCGTCGGCATCATGCGCGAGGCGGGGATGTCGCACGACCTCATCCACCACTCGCTCCACGCGATCGGCAACCGCATCTACGGATACGTGCAGGAGCTCTCCGACGACGGGCAGGCCCCGCCGCCCGGGCAGCTCGAGCAGATGCGGTCGTTCGCGCCGCACCTCGCCGCGATGCTCGCCGAGGTCGCCCACGTCGACCTCGAGTCGACGCTCGGCTGGTGCGACGACCAGACCGAGTTCGAGTTCGGGCTCGACCTGCTGCTCGAGGGGATCGAGCGTCGGCGGCTCGCCGAGGCCGCCGCGTAGCGCTCACCGGGCGAGCGGTTCGCGAGCGGCGGCGTGGGCTGGTCCACCCTGATCCCCCGGCGTACGTTTGGAAGGGAACGAGGAGGTTCGCGTGAGCACCACCCGAGAGTCCACCGTCTCCCACGTCGATGAGCAGGAATCGCGAGCGGTCGCCGAGGCCGCACGCGAGCAGGAGTGGCGGAAGCCGAGCTTCGCCAAGGGCCTGTACCTGGGGCACTTCGACCTGTCGCTCATCCATCCGCACCCGAGGCCCGACGCCGAACGGGTCGACCGCGGCGAGACGTTCCTCGCCGACCTCGACGCGTTCCTGCGCACGGTCGACGGCGCCGAGATCGAGCGCGACGCCCGCATCCCCGACGCGGTCTTCCAGGGGCTCGCCGACCTCGGCGCGTTCGGCATGAAGATCCCCGTCGAGTACGGCGGGCTCGGCCTCGGCCAGAGCTACTACAACCACGCCCTCACGATGATCGGATCGGTCAACGCGAGCATCGGGGCCCTGCTGTCGGCGCACCAGTCCGTCGGCGTGCCCGAACCGCTCATGCTCGCCGGCACCGAGGAGCAGAAGCGGCGCTGGCTCCCGCGGTGCGCGGCCGGCGCGGTCAGCGCGTTCCTGCTCACCGAGCCCGAAGTCGGCTCCGACCCGGCCCGGCTGCGGGCGACGGCCGTCCCGAGCGAGGACGGCTCGGAGTACGTCCTCGACGGCACGAAGCTCTGGACGACCAACGGCGTCGTCGCGGAGCTCCTCGTCGTGATGGCACGCGTCCCGAAGTCCGATGGGCACCGCGGCGGCATCAGCGCGTTCATCGTCGAAGCGGATGCCCCGGGCATCACCGTGCACCGTCGGAACGCCTTCATGGGCCTCCGCGGCATCGAGAACGGGCTGACGTCGCTGACAGGCGTGCGCGTGCCGGCCGGGAACCTCGTCGGACGCGAGGGCGAGGGCCTGAAGATCGCGCTCACGACCCTGAACGCCGGCCGGCTCGCGATCCCGGCGATCTGCGCCGGCGCGGGCAAGTGGAGCCTGAAGATCGCGCGCGAGTGGTCGACGGCGCGCGTGCAGTGGGGGCACCCGGTGGGCGAGCACGCCGCGGTCGCGCACAAGGTCGCGTTCATCGCCGCCACCACGTTCGCCCTGGAGGCGGTCGTCGACCTCTCCGGCATGCTCGCCGACGAGGACCGCAAGGACATCCGCATCGAGGCCGCGCTCGCGAAGCTCTGGGCCTCGGAGATGGGATGGCGCATCGCCGACGAGCTCGTGCAGATCCGCGGCGGCCGCGGCTTCGAGACGGCCGAGTCGCTCCGGGCCCGCGGCGAGCGCGCCGTCGGCGCCGAGCAGCTGCTGCGCGACCTCCGCATCAACCGCATCTTCGAGGGCTCGACGGAGATCATGCACCTGCTCATCGCCCGCGAGGCCGTGGACGCACACCTCACGGCGGCGGGCGACCTCATCGACCCGAAGCTCGAGGTCGCCGATCGGTTGAAGGCGGCCGTCTCGGCGAGCGGCTTCTACGCACGCTGGCTACCGCAGCTCGTCGCCGGCAAGGGCGACCTGCCGACGGCCTACGACGAGTTCGGACCGCTCGCGACGCACCTGCGCTACGTCGAGCGCACGAGCCGCAAGCTCGCCCGCGCGACCTTCTACGGCATGGCGCGCTGGCAGGGCGGCCTCGAGCGCAAGCAGGGCTTCCTCGCTCGCGTCGTCGACATCGGCGCCGAGCTGTTCGCGGTCGCGGCCTCGTGCGTGCGCGCCGAGATGATCGGCGCCGACACCCCCGACCGGCGAAGGTCGGCCCAGCAGCTCGCCCACGCCTTCGCCGAGCAGTCCCGTCACCGCACCGATCGACTGCTCGACGAGCTCTGGGACAACACGGACACCACCGACGAGCGCCTCGCCTCGCGCGTGCTCGGCGGCGACTACGCCTGGCTCGAAGACGGGATCCTCGACCCGAGCGAGGGCACCGGTCCGTGGATCACCGAGGCGATCCCGGCGGACGCGATGGAGGACGTGCACCGACGGGTGGTCGGGTCGCCCGGCGACGCCTGAATCTCGGACGCGACGCGGACACCGCGTCGGGTTGCCGACCACAGCGCTTTCCGAGCGGACGCCGCTAGGCTCGCATGAGTCCACCGAGTCCTGGAGGCGTCGAGCACCCCGTGCCCAACCCTGTCGATGGTCCCCGACGCGTTCCCGCGTGTCCCGCCGAGGCACTGTCGTGACCGCGGCCCTCCTGCTCCTCCTCATCGGCATCGTGCTGACCGCCGCGATCATCGCCGCGAACGGCTACTTCGTCGCGCAGGAGTTCGCGTACATGTCCGTCGACCGCGCACGGCTGCGGGCGGCGGCCGAACAGGGCGATGCGGCTGCTGAACGCGCGCTCGCGGTCACCCGGCGCACGTCGTTCATGCTCTCGGGCGCACAGCTCGGGATCACGGTCACGGGCCTGCTCGCCGGGTACGTCGCCGAGCCGTTCATCGGCGAGTCGCTCGGAGCCCTGCTCGGCGGCGTCGGCGTGCCGCCGGCCGTCGGCGTCTCCATCGGCACCGTGCTCGCGCTCGCGCTCGCGACGGTCGCGCAGATGATCTTCGGCGAGCTGTTCCCCAAGAACCTCGCCATCGCGAACCCGGAACCGCTGGCGCGGGGCCTCGCCCGGTCGACGCAGGCCTACCTCGGCGTGTTCGGCTGGCTCATCACCCTGTTCGACGCGGCGTCCAACGCCGTGCTCCGCCTCATCCGCGTCGAGCCCGTGCACGACGTCGACTCGAGCGCCACCGCGGAGGACCTCGAGCACATCATCGACGACTCGCGGGCGAGCGGCGACCTCCCCGACGAGCTGTCGATCCTGCTCGATCGCATCCTCGACTTCCCGCGTCGCGACGTCGAGCACGCCATGGTCCCGCGGGTGCGCGTCGACGTCGTCGCGCCCGACACGCCGATCGCCGACCTGCGGACGATCATGGCGAGCGGGCACACGCGCTACCCGGTGATCGGCGACCGCGAGGAACCCATCGGCGTGGTGCACCTCGCCGACGTGATGCGCGCCGACCCGGAGGATCGTCGCGCGGTGCGCGACATCATGCGCGAGCCGCTCGTCGTGCCGACGCTGATGCCGCTGCCCGACGCGCTCGACGCCCTGACCGAGACCCGGAACGAGCTCGCGTGCGTCATCGACGAATACGGCGGCTTCAGCGGCGTCGTGACGATCGAGGACCTCGCGGAGGAGCTCGTCGGCGAGATCGCCGACGAGCACGACGTAGAGACGACCGCCGGTGCGGCCCGTGACGCGGACGGCGTCTGGGTCATGGACGGGGATGTCCACCTCGACGAGGTGGCGCGCATCATCGGCCGCGGGCTGCCGCGCGGCGACTACGAGACCATCGCGGGCCTCATGATCGCGGAGCTCCGCGATCTGCCGAGGCCGGGTCAGGTGGTGGACGTCGAACTTCCCGTCAGCGGTGCGGACCTCGCGGAGCAGGACGAACCGGAGTCGGCGCGACTGCGCATCGAGGCCGCCGAGATCGATCGGCACGTGCCGTCCGTCGTGCGGGTCGCCCTCATCGAGCCGGAGGCCGAGCGATGAACCCCTGGATCGTCATCCCGGTGACCGTCGGGCTCATCGTGCTCAGCGCCTTCTTCGTGATCATCGAGTTCGCCCTGATCGGGGCCCGACGCCACCGCCTGGAGCAGGACGCCGCCGGCAGCGCATCCGCCCGGGCGGCGCTGCGCGGGATGAACGAGCTCACCGTCATGCTCGCGGGAGCACAGCTCGGCATCACGGCCTCGACCTTCGCGCTCGGCGCGGTCACGAAGCCGGCGGTGGACGAGTGGCTCGGCCCGGTGTTCCTCGGGTGGGGCCTGCCGGAGTGGCTGGCCGGCGGAGCCGCATTCGCGCTGGCACTGCTCATCGTCACCTTCCTGCACCTCGTCGTCGGCGAGATGGCGCCGAAGTCGTGGGCGATCGCACATCCGGAGCGAGCCGCGAAGCTCATCGGCCTGCCCTCCCGCGGTTTCATCCGCATCTTCCGGCCGTTCCTGCTGTGGGTGAACCGGATCGCCAACGCACTCGTGGCGAGGACCGGGGTCGAGCCCGTCGATCGCGCGGCGGTCGGCGGGCGCGACGCCGACACCATCCGCAACCTCGTCGAGTACTCGACGCAGGTGGGCGTGCTCGAGCCCGAGCTGCGGTCGCAGATCACGGAGGTGATCGCGCTGCAGGAGCTCACCGTCGACGACATCACCAGGCCCGACGGCGCTCCGACCGCCGCACCGGCGGATGCGACGGTCGCCGACCTCCGCGAGGCGGCACTGGCATCCGGGCACCTGCGCATCCTCCTCGTCGACCGCACCGGTCGGATGGACGAGGTCGTGCACGTTCGCGACACCCTGCTCGCCGCCGACGGCGACCGCGCGGCCGACTTCGCGCGGCCCGCCTTCCGGGTCGACGCCGCGACCCCCGCCTACGAACTCCTCCGGCGCATGCGCGAGGAGCAGGTGCAGCTCGCCGTCGTGGAACGCGACGGCGAGCTGCTCGGCATCGTCACGCTGACCGACGTGATCCAACGCGTGCTGCCCGTCGCCGGGGACCTGCCCGAGAACCGGTGACCATCCGCGGGACGGCCGTTCCGCATCCGCGCCCCTCCGAACAGGACGGCGGGCCCGGCCGTCGTCCGGCCGGGCCCGCCGTGAGCCGAGCTCAGCGCTCTCCGCGCCTGGCGTGGATGTCGACGTCCTTGCTCTCCTTGGCGAGCAGCACGGCGCCCGCGCTCGCGGCGAGCACGACCATCCAGAAGACCGCGACCGGCCACGTCGCACCGAACCCGATCACGAGGCTCGTGGCGATGAGGGGCGAGAAGCCCGCGCCCACCGTCGAGGCCGACTGGTACGCCGCGGATGCCCCGGAGAAACGCAGTGCGGTGGGGAACTGCTCCGCGACGAAGGCGGCGATCGGCCCGTAGACCATGCCCTGCACGAGTCCGTTGCCCAGGATGATCGCGATCGCGAAGCCCCACACGGTGCCGGTCTGGAGCAGCGTGATGATCGGCAGCGCGAGCACGATGCCCAGCGCGCAGCCGGCGACGATCATCGTGCGACGCCCCAGTCGGTCGCTGGCCTTCGCCGCGAGGATGGAGACGACGACCGTCACGACCGCGGCGGTCGCCTTCCAGTTGAGGACTCCGGTGGGGTCGGCGCCGCTCCCCACCGCCTCCGAGACGCCCCAGACCGTCATGAGTCCCTGCGAGGTGGTGAACGAGAGCACCGCGACGAACGCGATGATCACCGCGCGCCAGTGGTTGCGCAGCACGTCGAGGATCGGAACGCGGCGGCGGGCGCCGATCTGCTCCAACTGCTGGAACATCGGGGTCTCGGCGACGCGGAGGCGGATGACGAGGCCGACGGCGACGAGCGCGATGCTGAACAGGAACGGCACGCGCCATCCCCAGGTGAGGAACTGGTCCTCCGGCAGCAGCGAGAAGAAGCTCAGCATGAGCGTCGCGAGGACGGCACCCACCGGGCCGCCCGCGTTCGCGAAGCTCGCCGCGAGTCCGCGGTGCTGCTTCGGCGCGTGCTCGAGGGCGACGAGGATGGCGCCGCCCCACTCTCCGCCGACGGAGACGCCCTGCACGATCCGGAGCAGCACGAGGAGGATCGGCGCGATGATGCCGACCGACTCGGTCGGCGGCAGCAGGCCCATGATCGTCGAGGCGACGCCCATGAGGAGCATCGTCAGGATCAGCACGACCTTGCGGCCGCGCGTGTCGCCGAAGTGCCCGAAGACGATGCCGCCGAGCGGCCGCGCGAGGTAGCCGACGGCGAAGGTCGCGAACGAGGCGAACGTGGCGAAGGCGGGACCGAGGCCGGCGAAGAACACCTGGCCGAACACGAGGCTCGCCGCCGTCGCGTAGAGGATGAAGTCGTAGAACTCGATCATGCTGCCCATGAAGCTCGACGCGATGATGCGTCGCATGTCCTTCGTGGTCATCGACAGCTGCGTGCCGTCGGCCGCGGTGGTCGGCATCGTCGTCTCGTGGGGTGCGGTGCGGGTGATCTGGGTCATCGTCGACCTCTCTGTCTCAGTGTGTCACGGCGTGCGGGCGCGGTCAGGCCGCGAGCACGCGCTCCCGGGCGAAGGAGATGCGGGCGAGGTCGTCGGGGACGAGGACCTCGAGGTCGGCTCCGGCGGCGGCGCGGAGCCAGGCGTCCGTGGGCAGGTGCCCCGGGACGAGGTGGTGCAGGGCGAGGCGACGCGCGCCGGCCTCCTGAGCCAGGGCGATCGCCTCCTCGACGCTGGTGTGCGACTTCCGGTGGTGGTCGATCGAGGCGCGCGAGGTCTCGTCCTCGCGCGATCCGTAGGCCTCGGCGACCCACTCGAAGCTGATGGCCTCGTGCAGGAGCAGGTCGACGTCGGCGGCGAGCCGGACGGTGTTCGCGCACGGCGCGGTGTCGCCGGAGATCGCGACCGAGCCCTCGTCGGTCGTGAACCGGAACGCGAAGGCGGGCGCGATCGGCGGATGCTGCACGAGGATCGCGTCGACGCGCACGCGGTCGTCCTCGAAGACGGTGAAGGGGTCCATGTCGGGCGTCGGGGCGTCGTTCGGGTGGTACCCGATGCCGGCGGGGATCGCGATGTCGCGCGCGTCGAACAGATCCATCGGCGACGGCCGCAGCGCGTCGAGCACGCGGTCGTTGAGGTCGGTGGCCTGCGCCTCCATCAGGAGCCGGAACAGGTCGGCGGTGCCGGGCGTCGGCAGGTGCGGGGCGACCGGCCGCGGCGGCACGGTCGCGCGCGGCGAGACGGGCGGCAGCGCACCGCGATCGCCGGGGCCGATGATCGGGATCGGCGCGCCCTCCCCGCTCAGCCCGAACATGCCGAACAGCGCGAGGTTCGCGAGGTCGGTGGTGTGGTCGGAGTGGAGGTGCGTGAGGAAGATGCCGCCGAGCTGGTCCATCCGGAACCCCGCGCGGGTGAACTGGCGTCCGGCGCCGAGGCCGGCGTCGACCAGGTAGACGCGGTCGCCGACGGCGACGGCCGTCGAGATGCCGAACCGGGAGTGCGCGTCGATCGGCGTCCACCAGCGCGGACCCCCTGCGGTCCCCAGGGTGACGATGCGGTGCTCGGTCTCGGTCATGCGGTGTCTCCTTCGACGTGCCTGATGAGACCATCGTCGGCGGCGCATAATGTTCTGTACAGCGGAGGTTTTCGAAGGTCTTCATAAGGAGAACCGATGAATGGCGTGACGGTCCGACAGCTCGAGTACTTCGTGGCCGCGGCCGACCTCGGCACGCTGAGCGCCGCGGCCGAGCGGTGCCGCGCCTCGCAGGCCGCGGTGTCGACGGGCCTCGCCGAGATGGAGCGCACGCTCGGCCTCCAGGTGCTCGTGCGGCGCCCGGCCAAGGGGGTCGTCCTCACCCGCCCCGGCGAGCGGATGCTGCCCGTCGCGCGCCGCATCATCGACGACCTCGACGAGCTCGCGCAACTCGCCGGCGCGGAGCAGGACGAGGTGGCAGGTCCGCTCCGCGTCGCCTGCACGGTCGCCCTGTCGCCGCGCGTCCTGCCCCCGCTGGCGGAGGCGTTCGCCGAGCGGCATCCGCGCGTCGAGCTCGACCTCGTCGACGGGCTCGCGAGCGAGGTGCAGGAGCTGGTCCGCGCGGGTACGGCGGATGCCGCGCTGCTCTACCGGCGGCAGCTCGCGCCGGGCCTGGCTGCCCGCACCATCCGCTCCCTCGCGCCCTACGCGGTGCTCCCCGAGGGGCATCCGCTCGCCCAGGCCGACGACGTCGCCTTGGCCGACCTCGCCGACGAACGCCTCATCCTCGTGCAGCCCGCGGGCTCGCGCGGCGTGATCGAGACGCTCATCGAGGAGGCCGGCGTCGTGCCGCGCGCCGGCTGGGCGTTCGCGAACCCCGAGACCGTGCGCGCGATGGTCGCCCGCGGCCTCGGCTACTCGGTGTTCAGCGGCCGCCCGCGCGGCACCCAGAGCTTCGACGGGCGGCACGTCGCGTACGTCCGCGTCCGCGATGCGGTCGAGCCCAACGACGTGGTCCTCGCGATGCCGCACGGGCAGCGGCGCACCGCGCGGCTCGACGCCCTGGTCGGGCTCCTCGGCGAGGCGGGCATGCAGGAGGCGATGGGCTGAGGAGCCCACCGCCTCCCGCCGTTCACCCCTTCAGCCCGGTCTGGGCGAGCCCCTCGACGAACTGCTTCTGCGCGAAGACGAACACGACGAGCACGGGCAGCGCGGTCATGGCCGCCGCGGCGAGCTGGATGTTCCACATCTCGCCGCCGTACGCGTCGGTGTAGCGCGTGAGCGCCTGCGGCAGCGTGAAGAGCTCGGGCGTCTGCAGGTAGACGGTGGGTTCGAGGTAGAGGTTCCACACGTTGAGGAACGTGAAGATCGCGACCGCCGCGAGCGCCGACCGGCTGAGCGGCAGGGCGATGCTCCAGTAGATGCGCCAGCGCCCGAGGCCGTCGATGCGCCCCGCCTCCTCGAGCTCGACCGGGAGCGTGATGAAGTACTGCCGCATGATGAACGTCGCGAGCACGCTCGGCGCGCCGAAGGTCGTGACGAGCAGCAGCGGCCAGTGGGTGTCGATCATGCCCCACGAGTTGAACATCTGGAACAGCGGCACGATCGTGACCTCGCTCGGGATGAGCAGCCCCGTGAGCACTACCACGAAGAGCACGTTCTGGCCGGGGAAGCGGATGCGCGCGAACGCGTAGCCCGCCATCGACGAGAACAGCATCGTGCCGAGGGTCACCAGGATCGCGATGTACATCGAGTTGAAGTACTGCTCGGCGAACGGCTGCTCGGTGAAGGCGCCCACGTAGCCGTCGAGCGTCGGGTTCGACGGCCACAGCTCAGGCGGGAACGCGAAGATCTCGCTGATCGGCTTGAACGACGAGGTGACCATCCACCAGGTCGGGAAGACGAACGGCACGGCGAGCAGGCAGAGCACGCCGTAGAAGACGACGTTGCGCCATGGGCTGCGGGGGCGACGTCCGGCGGGGCGGTGGGTCGGGGCGTCGACGGATGCCGCGCCGAGCGGCGGCACCACCGGCACGGCCGGCTCCGCCTCGTGCCGTTCGCGGAGGGCGACGGACTCAGTTCTCATAGAAGACCCACCTCCTGCGCAGCTGCCACTGCGCGATGGTCAGCACCAGCACGATGCCGAAGAGCAGGATGGCCAGGGTCGATCCGTAGCCGAAGTGATGGAAGTCGAAGGCCTGCTGCACCAGGTAGTAGACGAGCACGGTCGTCGAGATGCCCGGGCCGCCCTGCGTGAGGACCGCGATCTGGGCGAACACCTGCAGCGAGCCGACGATCGTGATGATCGAGGTGAGCAGGATCGTCGGCGAGATGAGCGGCACCGTGATGCGCCAGAACAGCTGGCGATCGGAGGCGCCGTCCATCCGCGCGGCCTCCTGGATCTCCTGGGGCACGCCCTGGAGGGCGGCGAGGAAGAGGACCATGTTGAGGCCGACGTTCTTGAAGACCTGGACGACGATGACGGAGGCCATGGCGGTGGGGCCCTCGCGCAGCCAGTTCGGCCCGTCGATGCCGACGAGCTGCAGCAGGCCGTTGATGCCGCCGTTGTCCTGCATGAGGAACGACCACACGATGGTCCAGGCGACGAGCGAGACCACGACGGGCGAGAAGAAGATCGTGCGGAACGCGGTCATTCCGCGGACCTTGCGGTTCAGCAGGACCGCGAGCAGGAGCGCGAGCGCCAGGTTGCACACGACCAGCCCGATCGAGAAGACCGCGGTGGCCTGGAGCACCGGAGCGAGCTTCGGGTCGGCGACGAGCTTCTCGAAGTTCTCGAGCCCGACCCAGCGGAACGTGCCGGCGAGGACGTTCCACTCGTGGAACGAGTACCAGAAGATGAGCCCGAGCGGCAGCAGGACGAAGAGCCCGATGCCGAGCACCTGCGGTGCGACGAACAGGTACCCGGCGAGCGCGTCGCGCGCCCGGTACGAGGGCACGAGGCGTCGCCGCTGCGGCGCGGGGGCGACCCCGGGCCGGGCCTGGGCCCGACCCGGAGTCGTCGTGGTGGTGGCCATGGAGGGAGTCGCCTTCCTCAGCCCAGCAGGGGGTCGATCGCGGTGCAGGTGTCGGCGAGCGTACCGGGGATGTCGGCGTCCGCCACCCAGAGGGCGTCGAGCGAGCTGCGGACCTCCTGGCCGATCTCGGCCGAGTCGGTGTGGCTCGGCCGGGTGACGCCGATCTCGATGCCGGGGATCACCACGTCCTCGATCTGCTCGGGGGTGAGCGTCGGGTTGGTGGCGGCGAGCGTCTCGACGTTCAGCTGCGAGACGCGGGGCGGCGGGAAGTACTGCGCGAGCTGCTGCGAGTTCTCGGGGTTCGTGAAGAACGCGAGGAAGTCGGCCGCGGCATCCGCATGCGCACCCGACGCCATGACGCCGATGCCGGCCTGGCCGACCATCGAGTACTCGCCCACCGGGCCCTCGGGCAGCGACAGCAGGTCCCAGGCGAAGCTGCCGTCGAGCAGCGACGCACGCGAGATCTGGGTCACGGTGAACGCCGACTCGCCCGCGAAGAAGTCCGCGGTGGTGCCGGGGCCGGGCATCGACTGGGCGTCGAAGGCGGCGTCGTGCAGGAACTCGAACGCGTCGACCATCTCGGGCGCGTCGAAGGTGCACTGCGTGCCGTCCTCGCTCCAGGGCGCGGCGCCCCAGCCCATCCACACCGAGGCGAGGTTGTCCCACGTGGTGTAGTCGAAGTCGCGGATGACGAAGCCGGCCTTGCCGGTGGCCTCGTGCACCGCGGCGCCCGCCTCGGAGACGCCCTCCCAGTTCCAGTCGCCGTTCGCCTGCATCTCGGCGGCGGTCGGCAGGCCGGCCTCGGCGAGCAGGTCGTCGTTGGTGAACATCACGAACGGCGACGTCGAGAACGGGTAGGCGACGAGGGCGCCCGAGTCGTCGTGCCAGAGCGCGGTGGCGCTCTCCGAGAGGTCGTCGAAGCCGTAGTCCGGGTCGGCCTCGAGCGTCTCGTCGAGCGGGAGCAGCGCACCCGAGTCGACGAAGTCGGGGGCGGCGTTCTCGAGGATCCACGCCAGGTCGGGGGCGGAGCCGCCGGCGATCTGGGTCGTCACGGTCGAGGTGTAGTCCTCGAACGGGAGCGGGTCGAAGGTGACCTCGGTCACCTCCGGGTGCTCCTCCATGTACGCCTCGGCGATGGAGTCGAACAGGGCGAGGTGGTCCTCGTTCGAGGTCCACACGGTCATCCGCAGCTCGATGTCCTCCGACTCGGATGACGCCCCGCCTCCGGAGCACGACGACAGGGCCATCGCCGCGACCGACGCGAGCGCGAGACCCGTCAGCACCCTTGCTGATCTCATGGTGGTTTCTCCTAGTATCCGGAGACGCCGTGCGGCCAGTGCAGCTCGACGCCTCGCTGTGTGAGCAGGGACTGGAACTCCTCGAGGAGCCCAGGGGTGGTGCGGATCGCGCGGGGGCGGGACGCACGATCGAGGCAGAAGGCCGCGAGGCGGCCCGCCGCTTCGCCGATGTTCCACTCGACCGGGTGGAGCCGGAACGCTCCGTTGGTGATGTGGGTGGTACCGACGTTCTTGCCCGCCGGCAGGAGGTTCTCCAGCCGTCGGGGGATCAGGGCTCCGAGCGGGATCTCGAAGGGACGCGAGGGCAGGTCGAGGTAGTTGTCGCCGCCGCTGGAGGGGTGGAGGTCGATGCGGTACATGCCGACGCCGACGCTGTCGCCGAACACGGCCGGGCCGTCCTGGCCGGATGCCGCGATCGAGAGGTCGAGCTCGGTGACCGTGGTCTCGGCGAGGATGCGGCGCGACTCGCGGATGTAGGGCGCCATCGCGAGCCCGTCTGGCCCCTGCGTGAGGTCGGGCCGGAGCCGCAGCCCGGGGAATCCGGTGCCCCCGTCGGGCCTGGGCGCCTCGGTCTGCAGCCAGTACAGCATCGACAGGGACTGCTGCCGGGCCGCATGCTCGCGCTCCGCCCGCACCTCGTCCGGCACGTCGACGATCGTGCCGTCGACGTGGTCGATCATCGGCCAGTTCACGAGCACGACGTCGCTCGCGTACGCACCGGGCGTGAAGTTGCGACGCGCCACGATGCGGCGGAACGTCCAGAGCTCGCGGTCGCCGGCGTCCGCGCGCTGGTCGGCGACGAGGTCGCCGGGTGCGTCGTCGTT
Organism: Agromyces zhanjiangensis; assembly: GCF_040496055.1. NCBI lineage: Bacteria > Bacillati > Actinomycetota > Actinomycetes > Micrococcales > Microbacteriaceae > Agromyces > Agromyces zhanjiangensis. Next base: position 411,887 of record NZ_JBEPKB010000001.1, read on the forward strand.
CGGCGTGAACGTGCGGGTGACGGTCTCCAGCGTGCGCGGGTCGGGCCCCGTGAGCGAGATCATCGGCGCGCCCCAGTACTCCGGCTGCGCCGTGCTCCACGCGTCGTACTGCTCGGGACGGTCGATCGTGTGGTCGCCGGCGACGTGGTCGACGACGAAGCACCAGCTGAACGCCTGCTGGTTGTCGGGCTGCGCCGCTTCGGGGGCGCTCGGCTCGCCCGTGTCGTGGCGTGACTCGAACCCGGTGACGTACTCGGCGCCCGTGAGCGGCAGCAGGTCGCCGAGCTCGGTCGCGTCGATGACGTAGTCGGCGCTCACCGTCGTCTCGTGCCCGTCGTCGAGTCCACGCAGGGTGACGGACTCGACGCGGTCGCCGTCGACCTGCGCCGCCACCGGCACGGCCGGCTGGAGGATCCGGAGTCGCCCGGTCGCGCGGTACGGCGCGAGCATCGACTCGAGCACCGCGACGCCGACGAGCGGCTCGGCGCAGATCCGGCCGACGAGGCCGGCGCCGGGGTTCAGGTGCGGGTCCTCGCGCGCGGCAGCCGTCAGCGGGTAGTGCCGCCGGTAGTAGTCGCGGATGCCGTCGCGGAGGGCACGGTAGCGGGCCGTCGCCCCGAAGGACTCGATCCAGGTGTGCTCGTCCATCGGCACTCCCTGGCTCGTGAGCTGGCCGCCGAGCCAGCGGTACTCCTCGCTGAGGACGACCGAGCGGCCGGCCTCGAGCGCGCCGAGCGCGGCGGCGACCCCGCCCAGGCCTCCGCCCACGACCAGCACGTCGGCGTGGAGCTCGCTCGCGGCACGGCCGGTCATGCGGCGTCCTCCGGGGCGACGAGGGTGGTGCCTGCGATCACGGGGCAGGCGAGCGTCTGGCGAAGCTCCTCGTCCGGCATGTCGTCGTGCGGGTCGAGGATGCGCGCGAGGAGGGTGGTCGCGGCACTCGCGAGCGCGCTCCGAGGCGGGCTGAGCCGGGTGAAGTCGCCCGAGTCGCCGTTCGCGCGGGCCGCGTCGCCGAGCACGATGAGCGAGAGCGTTCCAGGCACCTCGACGCCGGCCGCCGCGGCGAGCCCGCGCAGCCGCACGGCGGTCTCGTGGGTCTCGACCACGAGCACGGTCGCGCCCGCCGTGCGGACCTCGTCGAGCGCGGACCGCAGCGCCGCGTCATCCGCCCCGTCGACCGGCATCGCGAGCAGTTCCGCGGCGGCGACGGGACCACCCCGGCGCTCGAGTTCGCCGACGACGCCGGCGCGGCGGTCCATGACCGACTCGCCAGTGCTGTCGACGTGCACGTAGGCGAACCGCCGGTGGCCGAGCTCCCAGGCGCGACCGACGAGCTCGGCCGCGCCCTGCGCGTAGTCGATGGCCACGTAGGGCACGCCCTCGACCTCGCGACGACCGACGGCGACGAACGGGAAGCCGTCGGCGACGAGTCGCTCGAGCTCGACCGGGTCCATCTCGACGCCGAGCAGGAGGCATCCGTCGGCCAGCCGCAGGCGGTTGTTCTCGTGGAGGAGGCGCCGGGTGCCGTCGACCACCGGGGCGCTCGTGAAGAGCAGCAGGTCGCAGCCGAGCTCCTCCGCGGCCTCCTCGATGCCGCTGAGCAGCGGCGCGTAGAAGTCCTGGCTCTCGGTCGGGAACGCGGGCTCGTAGGTGAAGACGCCGAGGATCTTGTTGCCGAGGCCGGCGAGGCGTCGGGCGGCGGGATCGGCCACGTAGCCGGTCTCACGCAGCACTTGGAGCACGCGGTCGCGGGTCTCCTCGGGGATGCGTCCGGCTCCGTCGGCCTTGTCGTTCAGCACGAGCGAGACGGTCGCCTGGCTCACGCCGGCGAGTTCCGCGATGCGGCGCTGCGTGATGCGTCGCGGCGGGGTCTGGGAAGTCGTCATCGAGATCCTTCGGGTCTTGTCCTGCGGTGCTAATCCGCATTAGCGTAGACCGTACCGGATGCTAATACGGATTAGCAAGCCGGATGTCACAGAAGCCCCAGCGCAGGCCGAGGACGGCCCATCCGCCGCAGGGGCCGTCCGTCGCGGCATCCGACCGGTCCCGCGTATCGAAGGAGCTACCGCATGCCCGTCAGCCGGCGCCCACGCGCCGCCGCCATCGCCGCGATCGCCGCACTCGCGATCGCCCCGTTCACCGCGACCGCCCCGGCGGCCGCGGCCGAACCGTTCCCCGACTTCGTCTACCAGGGCGTCATCACCGACAAGGCGGAGATGCTCTACAACCCGACGAACGAGTTCATCTTCCCGAGCGTGTTCCACGCCGGGGCGTACCTGGACGACCCGCTCGGCGAGTGGTACCTCTACCTCGCCCCGCACGACCGCCCCGCCGGCATCATGCTCATGTACGCCGACAGCCTCGACGGCCCATGGACCGAGTACGAGGCCAACCCGATCATCGCCAGCGACTGGTCGCCGTACTACGACGTCTCGCACGTGTCGTCGCCCGACGCGATCTGGAACGAGGAGGCCGGCGAGGTCTTCCTCTACTTCCACGGCGAGAACTCCGTGACCCGGTACGCGACGAGCACCGACGGCGTCCACTTCGACTACGGCGACGTCGCCGTCACCAACGCGATGGGCGGTCCGGAGGTCACGGAGACGAGCTACGCGCGCGTCTTCGAGCACCCCGACCCCTCGTCCGGGTACCGGTACGGCATGTTCTACATGGCGAACTTCACCGACAACCACCGGCACCTGAAGCTCGCGGAGTCCGTCGACGGCCGCACCTGGGACGTGCGGCCCGGCACCGTGGTCGACCCGGGCACCGGCGACAGCGGCAACGTCTCGGGCGGCAACCTCTGGGAGTGGGGCGGACAGCTCTACGTGATCTACCACAACTCCACGGGCAACGTGATGGCGCGCACCATCGACCCGACGCTCACCGAGGTCGGCGACGCGCAGCTGCTGCACCGCTCGAGCGGCGTCGGCGACGACGTCGGCCGGGTCGCCGCGCCTGAGATCCTGTCGCAGGGCGAGGACACCTGGCTCTTCTACGAGTCCGGCGACCGCCTCGGCGCGACCATCGCATGGGCGAAGGCCGGTCCCGATGTCGAGGGCCCCGGCGGGCCCGACCCCGTCGCCTGGCCCGTCGACCCCGAGAACCCCGTCTTCGACCGGTGCGCCGCACCCGGTTCGGACGAGTTCGAGGGCGACGCGCTCTCGACCGACTGGGACCGCGTCGTCCGCGCGGACGCCGCGCGGCACGCGGTCAGCGACGGCGTGCTCACGATCCCCGCGTACGAGGGCGGCGTGGCCGCGGCATCCCTCCCCCAGCAGGAGCTGCCGGACGGCCCGTGGCAGCTGACCACGAAGGTGACGATCGATGTCGCGGAGCGGTACCAGCAGGCGGGGCTCCTGCTCTACGCGTCCGACACCGTGTACGGCAAGTTCGACCTCGGCCGGGCGACGCCGGGCAAGACGCTGGAGGTCGTGAGGTACCTGAACGGGAACAATCGACAGGACACCGCCGCGCCGGCCGTCCCCGAGGCCGACACCGTGTGGCTGCGCATGACGAGCGACGGCGTCGCGATCCAGTCGAGCGTGTCGTACGACGGCGCGAACTTCACCGACTACGGCCGCCCGTTCCTGTTCTCGGAGACGCCGTTCACCCACGTCGGACCGTACGCCTTCCGCGGCAGCCTCGGCGCCGAGGAGATCGATGCGACGTTCGACTGGATCCGCTGGTCGCCGACGCCCGAGGACTACGAGGCGTGCCTCGCGGAGCTGCTGACCGACGACGACGAGTCGGCGGCGCCCGGCACGGCGGTGCTGAGCTCTACGAGCGGCTGGGAGTACGGCCTCGACGACGGGAACTTCGACGTCCGGATGGACCTCTGGTGGGGCACGAACGCCACCCGGTTCCGGCTCTACCGGGACGACGACCTCATCGCAACGGTCCCCCTCGAGCCGTCGTCGCCCGAGGCGCAGCACGCGAGCGTGCCGATCACGGGCCTGCCGAACGGCACCTACGAGTTCCGCGGCGAGCTCGCGAACTCGCAGGGCACGACGGCCACGAAGCCGCTCACGGTGAAGGTGACCGACGCCGAGCCGGGCACGCCCAAGCTGTCGGACGACGACTGGGACGGCGACGGCACGTTCACGCTCTCGGCCGACCTCTGGTGGGGCACCAACGCCGACTCGTGGCGGCTGCTGCAGGACGGCGAGGAGGTCGCCGCCGGCACGCTCGTCGCGGCGACGCCGGCGGCCCAGCACGTCGAGGTGCCCATCGTGGGCCTCACGGGCGAGCACGTGTTCGTCATGGAGTTCGCCAACGGCGCCGGCACGACCGCGTCGAAGCCGCTCACCGTCGGGTGAGCCGAGCGGGGTCGCGGTGCGCACGGGCGGTGCGCACCGCGGCGTTCCCGGGCGGCTCAGTCGAGGTGGAAGATCTCCGGGAGCTCCATCCACCACTCGCCCTGGCCGCGCTCGGGGTACGGGCGCTGCAGCGGCTCGCACACCGACCACCACTGCTGCGTGGTCGGATCGGCCGCGATGGCGGCCATGTCGGCCTCGAGGTCGTCGCCGACGTACTCCATGTACGCGAAGAGCACGTCGCCGTGGCGGTAGATCGAGTAGTTCCGGACGTTGCTGAGCTTCAGCCGCTCGAGCACCTTCGGCCACACGTCGGCGTGCAGGCGCTCGTACTCCTCGCGGTGCTCGGCGGGCAGGCCGATGACCGAGCCGAGGCGGCGCACGCGGGTCACGCCGGTGCCCCGGGTCGGACCCGTGATCGCGGAGTCGCCGCTCATGCCCGGGCTCCCGCCGCACGAGCGCGGACGTGCGTGACGCCGCCGTCGACCTCGAGCGCCGTGCCGGTGGTCGAGCCCGAGCGTGGGCTCGCGAGGTAGGCGATCGCGCCGGCGACCTCCTCGGGGGTGACCATGCGCCCCGTCGCCTGGCGGGCGTCGAGGGCCGCGCGCTCGGCCACCGGGTCGGCGAACCCCTGGAGCATCCGCTCGACGAACGGGGTCGAGACGGTGCCCGGGCTCACGCAGTTGACGCGGACGCCCTCGCCGACGTGGTCCGTCGCCATCGCGTAGGTGAGGGCGAGCACTGCCCCCTTCGACGCCGAGTACAGCGCGCGCTGCGGGAGGCCGTTCAGCGCGGCGATCGAGCAGAGGTTGACGACGGATGCCGCATCCGATCGCCGCAGCCACGGCAGCGCTGCCGCGGTGACGCGGGCCATCCCCGTGACGTTGACGTCGAGCACGCGCGCCCACTCGGCGTCGTCGTTGTCCTCGACGGTGCCGACCGCGCTGACGCCCGCGTTGTTCACGACCACGTCGATGCGGCCGAACCGGTCGCCGATCGCCGCGACGGCGTCCCCGATCGAGGCGCGGTCGGTGACGTCGGCGGCGAAGCCGACGAGCGGCTCCGGCAGGCCCTCGACGCTGCGATCGAGGACCGCGACGCGCGCACCGCGCGCGGCGAGCTCCTGCGCGGCGGCGAGTCCGATGCCCGATGCGCCGCCGGTCACGACGGCGACGAGGCCGTCGAACTCCGCGGCGCTCATGCCTGCACCAGCTTCTGTCCCGAGCGGCCCAGGCCGTCGATCTCGAGCTCGACGGTGTCGCCGTCCCGGAGGTAGGGCGTGCCCGGCAGCCCGAGCGCGACGCCCGCGGGAGTGCCCGTGTTGATGACGTCGCCCGGCTGCAGCACCATGAACTGGCTGAGGTACCAGATGACGTGCGCGACGGAGAAGAGCATGTTCGCGGTCGAGCCGTCCTGGCGGAGCTCGCCGTTCACCCAGAGGCGCAGGCCGAGCTGCTGCGGGTCGGCGACCTGCCCGGCGGGCACGAGGTCGGGGCCGAACGGGTTGAACGTCTCGCAGCTCTTGCCCTTGTCCCACTGGCCACCGCGCTCGAGCTGGAACTCGCGCTCCGAGACGTCGTGCGAGACGGCGTAGCCGGCGACGTGCGCGAGCGCGTCCTCCGGCGAGTCGAGGTACCGCGCGGCCCGGCCGATGACGACGCCGAGCTCGACCTCCCAGTCGGTCTTCGTGGAGTTCCTCGGGATCAGCACGTCGTCGTTCGGGCCGACGAGCGTGTACGGGTCCTTCATGAAGATGACCGGCTCGGCGGGCAGGGCCGCGCCGGTCTCCTCCGCGTGGTCGCGGTAGTTCAGCCCGATGCAGACGATCTTGCCCGGGCGCGCGATCGGCGCGCCGACGCGGGCGGCGTCGCCGTCGTACTCGGGGAGCGCGTCGAGCGCGTCGCGCACGCGGGCGATGCCGTCGGCGGCGAAGAACGCGCCGTCGTAGTCGGCGGTGACGCCGCGAGCGTCGAGCACGCGGTCGCCGACGCGGACGACGGGCACCTCCCGGCCGGGTGCGCCCAGGCGGGCGAGGGTGAAGCTGTCGGTCATCGTGAGCCTTCCGTGTCGGGGAGCGAGTAGAACCGGCGTGCGGTGCCGGAGAGGATGAGGTCGCGGTCGTTGGCGTCGAGTCCGTCGACCAGCGCCGAGATGCCCGAGAACACGCGCTCGTAGCCGCCGGCGATGAGTGAGACGGGCCAGTCGCCGCCGTACATGAGCCGCCCGGGGCCGAACACGTCGAGCGCGTGCTCGAAGGCGGGGCGGACGGTCTCGACGGTCCAGTCGGCCGGGTCGCCGACGGCCGAGTAGAGGCCGGAGACCTTGGCGTGCACGCGCGGGTTCCGGGCGACCTCGGCGATGAGCGAGGCCCAGGGCTCGTGCTCGTCCTTCCCGATCGGCGGCTTGTTGAGGTGGTCGAGCACGAGGTCCAGGTCCGGATGGCGCTCCGAGACCTCCAGCACCGCCTCGAGGTGCTCGGGCAGGACGCCGACGACGTCGAACGGCACACCGGCCGCCTCGAGGACGCCGAGCCCGGCGTCGACATCGTCGCGGAGCAGCCAGCGCGGGTCGGGCCGGTCGTGGATGAGGTTGCGGACGCCGCGGAACAGCGGCCGGCGTCGGAGCTCCTCGAGCCGCTCGGCCGCGCGCTCCGGCTCGTGCAGGGGCACGTAGCCGACGACGCCGACGACGAGCGGCTCGCTCGCCGCGACCTCGAACATGAGGTCGGTGTCCTCGTCGTCGTCGGCGGACTGCACGAGCACCGTCCCGGTGACGCCGGTCGCGGCGAGGGCCGGGAGCACCTCGTCCATGCCGATGGATCGGTACAGCACGCCGGCCTCCGGCGTGAGCCAGTCGTATCGTGCACGGTCCAGGTCCCAGACGTGCTGGTGGGTGTCGATGATGCCGCTCATGCCGCCTCCTCGCGGTTCGTGGTGAAAGGTCTGATGACTCTGGGTCCAGCACCTATGCTGAGCGCATGGGATCGCGTTCGAACGTCGTCATCGACGGAATCCGCCAGATGATCACCAGCGGCGAGCTCGTCGCCGGCTCCCGGCTGCCGGTCGAGCGCGAGCTCGGCGCCCGGCTCGGCGTCTCCCGCGGACCGCTGCGCGAGGGCGTCCGCGCGCTCGTCGTGCTCGGCGTGCTCGAGACCCGCCAGGGCGACGGCACCTACGTGACCTCGCTCGAGCCGGGCCAGCTGCTCGAGCCGCTCGGCATGCTCGCCGAGCTCCAGAGCCCCGAGAACAGCGTGCACCTGCTCGGCGTCCGACGCGTGCTCGAGCCCGAGGCCGCCGCGCACGCCGCGCTCCGGATCACGGACGAGGAGCTCGCCGAGGCGCGCCGGATCCTCGAGCGCGGCGAGGCGATCCTCGCGGCGGGCGACGACATCGACCTCGAGGCGACGATCGACGTCGACACCGAGTTCCACCGCGTCATCGCGAACGCGAGCGGCAACCCCGCGTTCGCCGCGCTCATCGACGCGCTGGTCGGCCGCACCGCGCGCGCCAGGCTCTGGCGCGCCATCCACCAGCACGGGGCGGTGCACGACACCCAGCGAGAGCACCGCGCCATCCTCGATGCGCTCGAGGCGCACGACCCCGACCGGGCCCGCATCCGCATGAGCGTGCACGTGCTCGGCGTCGAGGACTACACCGAACGGCACGTCGACGAGCAGCCCGTCGACGAGGACTGACGACTCAGGCATCGCGCACGAGCCCCCGCTCGGACAGCGCCCGCCAGAACCCATCGGGGATCTCGGCGCCGTAGCGGGCGACCGTGCCGGCGACCTGGTCGGCGGTGCGCATGCCCACCACGACCGAGACGACGGCCGGATGGCGCAGCGGGAACGCGACGGCGGCCTCGGGCAGCGTCAGGCCGAACTCCTCGCACACGTCGGCGATGGCGTTCGCCCGGGCGATCACCTCGGCCGGAGCGGGGCCGTAGTCGTACGTCGCATCGGTGGCCGGGCGGGGCTTCGAGAGCAGGCCGGAGTTGTAGACGGCCGCGGCGACGATGCCGACGCCGCGCTCGAGGGCGATCGGCAGCAGGTCGTCGAGCGCGACCTGCTCGAGGAGCGTGTAGCGTCCGGCGAGCATCATCACGTCGACGTCGTGCCGGGCGACGAACTCGGCGGGCATCGCCGACTGGTTCATGCCGGCGCCGATCGCGCCGACGACGCCCTCGTCGCGCAGTTCGATGAGCGCCGGGATCGCCTGGGCGTGCGCCTGCGGGCCGTGGCCGTCGGGGTCGTGCAGGTAGGCGATGTCGATGCGGTCGAGGCCGAGCCGCTCGAGGCTCTCCTCGACCGAGCGGCGGACGCCGTCGCGGCTGAAGTCCCATTCGCGGCGGAGCGTCGCCGGGACGGCGAAGCCGCCGTCGTCCATCGTGCCCTCGGGGTACCCGCTCGGCACGAGCAGTCGTCCGACCTTCGTGGAGAGCGCGAACTCGTCGCGGGGGCGATCGCGGAGCGCCTCGCCGAGTCGCCGCTCCGAGAGGCCGAGGCCGTAGTGGGGCGCCGTGTCGAAGTAGCGGATGCCGCTCGCCCAGGCCGCGTCGACCGCCTCGCGCGCCTCGTCGTCGGTCGTCGGCCGGTACAGGTTGCCGAGCTGCGCGGCGCCGAATCCGAGCTCGGTGAGGGCAGCGCCGGACCGCAGGGTGCGACTCAACATCGAGGAACCTCCATGGGACGACAAGACTGTCTAAAGGTTAGATGATTCCGTGCCGAGATTCCATTTCTCTGTCACAATGGACCGAAGCACGGCGCAAAGGTCTCCTGAATCTCTCGCGTCGAACCACAGACATCCGCTGGGAGGATCAATGCTGACCGCCGCGTACACGGGCGACTCGACCATCACCGTCTCGGAGGCCGAACCGCGGCCACCGGCCCACGGCCAGGTGCAGGTGCGGGTCGCCTACGTCGGGCTCTGCGGCACCGACCTGCACATCCTCCACGGCAGCATGGACGCGCGCGTGCAGACCCCGCTCGTGTTCGGCCACGAGATGAGCGGTGAGATCGCCGCGATCGGCGAGGGCGTCGCAGGGTGGAACGTCGGCGACGCCGTGACCGTGATGCCGCTCGCGTGGGACGGCACGTGCCCCGCGTGCCTCGCGGGCAACGAGCACATCTGCCAGAACCTCGACTTCATCGGCATCGACTCGCCGGGCGCCCTCCAGGCGTACTGGAACGTCCCGGCCGACGTGCTCGTCGCGCTCCCCGAGGGCACCGCCCTCGACGCCGCGGCGCTCGTCGAACCCGTCGCGGTCGCCGTCCACGACGTGCGGCGCTCCGAGGTCGCACCCGGCGAGAAGGCCGTCGTCATCGGCGGCGGACCGATCGGCGTGCTCATCGCGACCGTCGCGCGCGCCTTCGGCGCCGAGGTCGCCGTGATCGAACTCGACGCGAACCGCCGCGCGCAGATCGCCGGCCTCGGCTTCGCCACGCTCGACCCGCGCGAGGTCGACCAGGTCGCCTGGGTCGAGGAGTGGACCGGCGGCGCCGGAGCCGACGTCGTGTTCGAGGTCTCGGGGGCCGCCGCAGCGGTGCTCGGCGCGACCTCGCTCGTCAAGGTGCGCGGCACGCTCGTCGTCGTCGCCATCCACCCGCAGCCGCGCGAGATCGACCTGCAGCGCGTCTTCTGGCGGGAACTCCGCATCCTCGGCGCACGCGTCTACCAGCGCACCGACTTCGAGACCGCCGTCGAGCTCGTGGCCGACGGCACCATCCCGAGCGACCTCCTCATCACCAAGGTCGTGCCGCTCGCCGAGACCCGGGCCGCCTTCGACGACCTCGAGGGCGGCCGCGCCATGAAGGTGCTGGTCGACGTCCAGGCCGGCCAGCCGGCGACCGGCGAGGAGGCCCCGGCATGACCGTCAGCTTCGACCTCACCGGGACCACGGCGCTCGTCACGGGCGCCAAGCGCGGCATCGGCTTCGCGATGGCCGAGGCGCTCGCCGCGGCCGGCGCCGACATCATCGCCGTCAGTGCGAGCCTCGAGGCCGAGGGCAGCGCGATCGCCGCGGCCGTCGCCGCCCACGGCCGCAGCTTCGAGGCGCACGCGGTCGACTTCGCCGACCGATCGGCGATCCTCGCCTTCGCCGAGTCGCTCCGCAACCGTCGCATCGACATCCTCGTGAACAACGCCGGCACCATCGAGCGGGCGCCCGCGGCGAAGCATCCGCTCGAGCTCTGGGACCGCGTCGTCGAGGTGAACCTGTCGAGCCAGTTCGTGCTCACCCAGGCCGTCGCGCAGGGCATGCTCGAGCGCGGGCGCGGCAAGGTGATCTTCACGGCCAGCCTGCTGAGCTTCCAGGGCGGCATCAACGTCCCCGGGTACACGGCGGCGAAGTCCGGCATCGCCGGGCTCATCAAGGCCCTCGCGAACGAGTGGACCGCGAAGGGCGTCACCGTCAACGGCATCGCGCCCGGCTACATCGCGACCGACAACACGCAGGCGCTCCGCGACGACCCCGACCGCTCGACGGCGATCCTCGACCGGATCCCGGCAGGTCGGTGGGGCCGCGCCGACGACATCGCCGGGGCGACGGTCTTCCTCGCCTCGCCCGCCGCCGACTACGTCTCGGGCGTCGTGCTCCCCGTCGACGGCGGATGGCTCGGCCGATGATGCTCGACGGCGAGCGGTTCGTCCCGGTCATCGTCCTCGACGACGTCGACCGGGCGGTGCCGGTCGCCGAGGCGCTGCGGCGCGGCGGCATCGGGTGCGCGGAGATCACGCTGCGCACGCCGGCCGGGATCCACGCGATCGCGGCGCTGCGCGACCTGCCCGACTTCACGGTCGGCGCGGGAACCGTGCTCACCCCGGAGGACGTCGATCGGGTCGTCGACGCGGGGGCCCGCTTCGTCGTGAGCCCCGGGCTCGCCGACGACGTCGTCGACCGCGCGCTCGCCCGCGGCGTCGACGTCGTGCCCGGCGTCGCGACGGCGACCGAGGTGCAGCGCGCGGTGCGCCTGGGCCTCACGCACCTGAAGCTCTTCCCAGCCGGCCCGCTCGGCGGGCTCGGGCTGATCCGCGCGCTCGCGGGCCCGTTCCCCGACGTGCGGTTCCTGCCGAGCGGCGGCGTGAGCGCGGCCAACGCCGCCGACTACCTCGCCGACCCGAACGTGTTCGCGGTGAGCGGCAGTTGGATGGCGACCCGTGAGCTGATCGCGGCGGGCGACGTCGAGGCCGTCGAGCGGCTGAGCCGCGAGGCCGTCGCGGCGGTGTCGCCGTGAACGCGCCGGGCTCCCGCGGGGTGCTGACGCTCGGCGAGGGCCTCGGGGTGCTCCGCACGCGCGGCCTCGGCTCGCTCGCCCACGAGTCCGACCTCGTCGTCGGCACCGGCGGCGCCGAGGGCAACGTGGCGATCGGCCTCGCGCGCCTCGGCACCCCCGTGACCTGGCTCGGCCGCGTGGGCGACGACGGGCTCGGCACGCGCGTCGTGCGCGAACTCCGCGCCGAGGGCGTGCACGTCGTCGCGCCGACGGATGCCGCGCCCACCGGCCTCCTCATCAAGGAGACGCCCGCGCCCGGGCGGACCGTCGTGACCTACCACCGCGCCGGCAGCGCCGGCAGCCGGCTCTCCCCCGCCGACCTCGACCTCGTCGACGTCGGTGCGTTCGCGCTGCTGCACGTGACCGGCATCACGCCCGCGCTCTCGAGCACCGCGCACGCCGCGATCGATGGGGCCGTCGACCGGGCGCGCGCCGCCGGGGTGCCGGTCTCGTTCGACGTGAACCATCGCAGCTCGCTGTGGCCGGACCCGGCCTCGGCAGCCATCGTGTACCGCTCGCTCGCGGCGCAGGCCGACCTGGTCTTCGCGGGCCTCGACGAGGCCGAGCTGCTGACCGGGCTGGATGGCGCGGGTGCCACGCCGTCCGGCCTCGCCCGCGCGATCGCCGACCTCGGGCCGAGCGAGGTCGTCGTGAAGCTCGGCGAGGCGGGCGCGATCGCGTTCGCCGACGGCGAGGTGCACGAGCGCGCCGCCGTCCCGGTGGCGGTCGTCGACACGGTCGGCGCGGGCGACGCGTTCGTCGCCGGCTTCCTGGCGGCGCGCCTCGCGGGCGAGGACGTCGACGGGCGGCTCGACCTCGCGGTGCGTACCGGCGCCGCGGCGTGCACGCACCCGGGCGACTGGGAGGGGTTCCCGACCCGGCGCGACCTCGAGCGTCGGCACGGCGACGACCCGGTCACGCGCTGAGCCCGAACGCACCCGGGCGCGCGGCACGCGCCGCCCGCCCTCCCGGACGTCAGCCGAGCCGCAGCACGCCGTCGACGCGACGCGGGATGCCCTCGTAGTCGTCGCGCAACTCGGCGGGCAGCAGCGCCTGCGGCGCGTCCTGCCAGGCGAGCGGCCGCAGGAACCGGCGGATGGCGCTCACGCCGACCGACGTGTGCTGCGAGTTCGTCGCCGGCCACGGCCCGCCGTGGTGCTGCGCCCACGAGACGCGCACGCCCGTCGGGTAGCCGTCGAACACGAGGCGTCCGACGCGCGGCGCGAGCTCGCGCACGAGCGCGGCGACCGCGTCGGCCTCGGACGCCTCGCTGTGCACGGTCGCCGTGAGCGAGTCGGGCACGGCGTCGAGCGCCCGCACGACCTCGGCGTCGTCGGCGTAGCGCACGACGACGATCAGCGGGCCGAAGGCCTCCTCGGTCGCCTCTGCGGTGAGCCCGGCGGCCGTCGTGGCGAGCACGGCCGGCGCGGCCGTGAATCCCGCGCCCGGATCGGCCACGCCCTGCGCGAGCACCTCGAGCGCGCCGTCCGCGACCAGGCGGTCGCGGATCTCGTCGAACGAGGTGGCGATGCGCTCGTTGAGCAGCACGGAGGCCGCGGCATCCGCCGCCTTCGACGCGATGCGCGCGACGAGCGCGTCGCCCGCCGCGCCGGCCGGTACGAACGCGACGCCCGGCTTGGTGCAGAACTGGCCGCTGCCGAGCGTGAACGAGGCGTACAGGCCCTCGGCGATCGCCTCGCCGCGCGCCGCCGCCGCGGCCGGCGTGATGATCAGCGGGTTGAGGCTCGACAGTTCGCCGTAGAACGGGATCGGGCGCGGGCGCGCGTCGATGAGCTCCATGAGCGCGCGGCCGCCGCCGAGCGACCCGGTGAAGCCGACCGCCTGCACGAGCGGGTGCGAGACGAGCACCCGGCCGGCCCCGGTGCCGTAGACGATGCCGATGAGGCCCGCCGGAGCGCCGTGAGCGACCGCTGCGTCGCGCAGCACGGCGTGCGTGGCGCGCGAGGTCTCGAGGTGCGAGGAGTGCGCCTTCAGCACGACGGCGTTGCCCGCGGCGAGCGCCGACGCGGTGTCACCGCCCGCGACCGAGAACGCGAACGGGAAGTTGCTCGACCCGAACACCGCGACCGTGCCGAGCGGCACGAGCATGCGCCGGATCTCGGGCTGGGTGCCGAGCGCGGTCGTTCCGGCGTGGTCGATGGTCGCCTCGAGGACGCCGCCGTCCCGGAGGGCCTCGGCGAACATGCGGAACTGGAAGCTCGAGCGACCGACCTCGCCCGTGAGTCGGGGCAGGCCCAGGCCGGTCTCCCGGTCGGCGATGCCGGCGAGCTCGTCGCGATTCGCGTCGAGCGCGTCGGCGAGCGCGTCGAGCAGTCCGGCCCGCCAGGGGCGGTCCTGGGCGGACGCCTCGGCGAATGCGGCATCCGCTGCCCTGATGACGGCGTCGGCCTCGTCGGGGGTGCATGCGGCGATGCCGGTCGGACGGGTCTCGCCGGTGCGGGGGTCGGTGCTGGTCAGCATCTCGTCTCCAGAGGTCGGTGGGCGCGGGCGGGCTCAGCCCAGCAGGCCGCGCACGGTCAGGGATCGGTAGAGGGCGTCGATGCCGAACGTCCAGGGTTCGGCCTCGGCCGTCGAGCGGACGCGGTTCACGAGCGCGCCGAGGCGGGGCTCGGCGATGCGCACCAGGTCGCCGTCGCGGTGCGTGAACCCCCGGCCGGGCACGTCGCGGTCGTCGACGGGTGCGAACATCGTGCCGAGGTAGAGCACGAAGCCGTCGGGGTACTGGTGGTGCGCGCCGACCACCTGGCCGACGAGGTCGGCGGGGTCGCGGCTGATGCGGGCGAGCTCGCTCGTGCCGTCGAGACGGTAGCCGTCCTCGCCGTCGATGGAGAGGCGCACGACCGAGGCGCGCAGGTCGTCGATGCCGTAGCCGTCGTCGAAGAGCCGGATGAACGGGCCGAGCGATGCCGAGGCGTTGTTGTCCTTCGCCTTGCCGAGGAGCAGCGCGCTGCGGCCCTCGACGTCGCGGAGGTTCACGTCGTTGCCGAGGCTCGCGCCGACGATGCGACTCGTCGAGCTGACGACGAGCACGACCTCCGGCTCGGGGTTGTTCCACTGCGAGGCGGGGTGCACGCCGACGTCGACGCACGGGCCGACCGTCGCGAGCACGGGCGCCTTCGTGAAGACCTCGGCGTCGGGGCCGATGCCGACCTCGAGGTACTGGCTCCACCACCCGCGCTCGATGAGCAGGGCCTTGAGCGCCGCGGCCTCCTCGGAGCCGGGCTTCAGCGCGTCGAGCGAACCGCCGATCGTGCCGAGGATCTCGGCGCGGATGGCCGCCGCCGCGTCCTGGTCGCCGCGGGCACGCTCCTCGATGACGCGCTCGAGCATCGAGACGGGGAACGTCACACCGGCGGCCTTGACGACGTGCAGGTCGATGGGCGAGAGCAGCCACGGGAGCTCGACGTCGCGGGTCTCGGGCGGCGTGTTCGCGAGGAGGTCGTCGAGGGTCCCGAGCACGGGGCCGCCTGCCGCGGCGAGCGCGGCGACCGGGTCGTCGTGCTCGGTGAGCGCCCGCATCGTGGGGAAGGCGCGCGAGACGTCGACGACGCCCTCGGGTCGGAGCGCGACGACGCTCGGGCCGCCTGCAGTCCAGGCGCGGCCGACGAGGGTCGCGGTCTCGGCGTCGTCGGGCAGGATGCCGCGGGCATCGGGCCAGGTCGTGGTGGTGCTCGTCATGGTTCCGGTGGATCCTGTCTCGTCGGTCCGGTCGGGTCGGATGCGCGTCAGCGCCGGTGGAAGACGCCCGCGCGCTTCTCGGCGAAGGCCGCGCGGCCCTCGTGCGCGTCGGCGGTGGCGAAGGTGACCGTCTGCAGGTCGCGCTCGTAGCGCATGGCCTCGTCCTGGGTCATGTTGAACGCGGCGCGGAGGTTCGCCTTCGCGGTCTCCGCCGCGATGGGCGGGCGCGAGGCGATGACGCGGGCGAGGTCGACGGCGCGCGCCAGCAGGTGCTCGGGCTCGACGAGTTCGCTCACGAGCCCCCAGCGCAGCGCCGTCCCGGCGTCGATCGGGTCGCCGGTCATGAGCATGACCGCCGCGTTCGACGGGCCGATCGAATGGGCGAGGAAGGTCGACATTCCGCCGCCGCCGATCCAGCCGAGCTTGATCTCGGGCGCGGCGAAGCTCGCCGTCGTCGAGGCGAGGCGGATGTCGCAGATGAGCGACGTCTCGAGCCCGCCGCCGAACGCGTAGCCGTTGATCGCGGCGATGACGGGCTTCCGCGCCTCCCGGATCGCGTCGCAGTAGTCGGTGCGGTTCCGGAACTCCCACGGCGTGGCGTACGTGTCGAGCGTGCGGATGTCGGAGCCGGCGCAGAAGGCCCGCTCCCCCGCGCCGGTGAGCACGATCGCGCGGATCTCGTCGGCGGCATCCGCCCACTCGACGACCTCGACGAGCGCGTACGACATCTCGGGCGTGACCGAGTTGAGCTTCTCGGGCCGGTCGATCGTGACGATCGCGACGTGGCCGTCGACGTCGAGGCGGATGTTCGGGCTGGTCGGCTGCATCAGGCGGTGCTCCGTTC
The DNA here is from genome assembly GCF_040496055.1 of Agromyces zhanjiangensis. Lineage (NCBI taxonomy): Bacteria > Bacillati > Actinomycetota > Actinomycetes > Micrococcales > Microbacteriaceae > Agromyces > Agromyces zhanjiangensis. Next base: position 428,016 of record NZ_JBEPKB010000001.1, read on the forward strand.
GCGGGCGAGGGCGTCGAACGCCCGGTCGAGGTCGGCGAGCGCGGCGTCGGGCGATCCGCCCGTGAGCAGGGCTCGGCGCAGGACCGCCGAGGCGGCGGACTGGAACGGGATGTACCCGGGCACGCGCGGGCGCACCCATGCGTCCTCGATGGTCGCGAGCGTGCCACGGTAGAAGTCGCCGGATGCCGCGTTCACGGCGTCGTCGGTCCAGGCGCTCCGCAGGCCGGGCTGGCCGGCGTGCTCGGGGATGAAGGTGCGCTGCGCCTCCGGGGCGAGGAGGCTCGCGAGATGCGCGACCAGCGCGGCATCGGGCGCGCAGCGCCTCGAGATCGCGATCCCGGTTCCGCCGATCGTCGAGCCGCGGCGACCGCCCGCGACGGCCGCTGGCGCGTCGTCGAAGCGCAGCGCGCCGGGCCCGGAAGCGGAGTTCACGTAGCCGTAGACGAGCGGGACGTACGCGATGTCGCGATCGCGCCGCATCCGCTCGAGCAGGCCGATCGGGTTGAGGTCGGCGGAACCCTCGGGCACGCGCGCCGTGAGCTCGGCCATGATGCCGAACGCCTGCGCGCCGACCACGAGGTCGACGAGGCCGCCGCCCGGTTCGACCGCGGGCTCGGCGCCGAGCGCGACGCAGATCGACGCGAACGAGAGGAACGCGTGCGGTCCCGCGAGGCTCAGCGCGACCGGGGCGGCCGTCGAGAGCTCCACGACCTCGTCCCACGTCCGGGGTGCGACGGGCACGAGCTCGGGCACGCGCACCGCCACCTGGGTGGCCGCGTCGAGCGGGAGCGCCCAGAGCCGGCCCTCGAGCGTGTACGACGCCGCGCTCGGGCCGACCGCGCCGGCGCGCACCTCGTCGAGCAGGCTCGGGGGGAACACCTCGTCGAGCGGCCGGATCGATCCCGTCTCGAGCGCATCGCCGAGGTGCGGGTGGTCGAGCACGATCACGTCGTACCGCTCTGCGAGCTCCTCGATGGGTGCCGACTCGAAGCCCTCGAGCGAGTGCACGTCCCAGGCGATGAGCGGAGCGCCCGCGGCATCCGTCGCAGTCTCGGCCGCGCGCTCGAGCGCCAGGCGGCCACGCGGGTGGTCCCAGGTGAGCCCGCGGTAGCGGGCCATCACGCGCTCGCGGCGACCGGCGCCGTCTCGGTCGCGCGCGCCGCCCCCGAGGCGAGCAGTGCGTCGACGGCGGCGTCGTCGAACCCCGCCTCGACGAGGATCTCGCGCGTGTGCTCGCCGACGAGCGGCGCACCCCGGTACACCTGCGGCGGCGTCGCCGAGAAGCGGTACGGGAAGCCGGGGGTCTTCACGTGACCCTCGGTGGGGTGGTCGTACTCGACGAACGTGCCGTTGTGCGCGACCTGCGGGTCGTCGACGAGCTCCTGGTATCCGTAGACCGGGCCGATCCACATGCCGGCGGCGCCGAGCGTCTCGATCCAGTAGCCGGCGGGTTTCTCGCGGAGCTTCGCCGCGGTGCGCTCGTGGATCTCGTCACGGCGCGTCCAGCCCTCGACCTCGCTGCGCCAGCCCTCGAACGCGGGCTCGTCGATGAGGCGGCCGAGTTCGTGCAGGTCGGCGAACGCGAGCGCGACGAATCCGTCGCTCGTCTCGAAGACGCCGTACGGCGCGCGGATGTAGACGTGCGCGTGCGGCTCGGCCGAGCGCTCCTGCGTCTTGCGGCCGACGGTGAACACCGAGAGCTCCTGCATCTGGAGGGTCGTCAGCGCGTCGAGCATGTTGACCGTGACGAGCTGGCCCTCGCCCGTGCGCTCCCGGTGCAGCAGCGCGGCGAGCACGCCCTCGAACGCGGTCGACGCGGTCACGGCGTCGGCGAGGTACTGGCCGGCGGGCGACGGCTCGTCGCCATGGCGGCCGGCCGAGAGCATCGCGCCCGACATCGCCTGCAGCAGCAGGTCCTGGCCGGGGCGGTCGCGGTACGGGCCGTCCTCGCCGTAGCCCGAGATCGACACGTAGACGATCGACGGGTTGATCGCGCGGAGCGACTCGTAGTCGACGCCGAGGCGTGCGGCGACGCCCGGGCGGTAGTTCTGCAGGAAGACGTCGGCGCCCGCGACGAGTTCGCGCAGCGCGGCCCGGCCCTCCTCGGACTTCAGGTCCAGCGCGACCGAGCGCTTGTTGCGGTTGAGCGAGAGGAACGAGACGTTGATCTCGTTGCCCGCCGCGCCGCCGGCCGCGGCGTGGCGCTGCCATTCGCCCGTCGTCGGCTCGACCTTGACGACGTCGGCGCCGAGGTCGCCGAGGCGCTGGGCCGCGAACGGGCCCGCCATGGCGATGGAGCAGTCGAGTACGCGGTAGCCCGCGAGCACTCCGGGCTTCGGGGACTCGTGGGTCTGGTCGACAGGGTCCTGGTCGACGGGGGTCTGGGTCACGCGGACTCCTCGTGCTGGTGGGCGACTCCGGCGTCGGCCGGGCCGTGGACGGCGACCTCGGCGCCGCCGTCGGCGGCGCTGCGCAGCATCGCGTCGATGAGCTCGACTGAGCGCGCGGCGACGTCGGCGTCCGAGTTGTTCTCGGTGCTGGCGCCGGTGATGAGGTCGATGAAGCGGTTCGGCGGCACGATGCACTCGTAGGCGCCCGCGCCGGGCTCGATGTCGAGGTCCCACTGCTGCCCGTCGTAGCGGTGCAGCGAGACGCGCTCGCGCTCGGTGTCGAGGAGCAGCACGCCCTCGGTGCCGAAGATGCGGAGGTCGACCTGGTACGGGTTGCCGTCGGGCAGCGTCGCGGCCCCCGAGAGCGACCCGATCGCGCCGCCGTCGAAGGTGATGACGGCCGCGTCGAACAGGTCGACCGCGGCGCCGCCGTTCGAGACCTTGGCCATGACGGATGCCGCGCGCAGCTCGCTCAACCAGAAGAGCAGCGCGCTCGAGTGCGTGACCTGCCCGTGGGCGTATCCGCCGCCGCGCCCCGGCGACTGCCAGGTGCGCGGGTCGGGCCCGCTCGTCTTCGAGTCCCACAGCGAGCGGATGTGGTTGGTGTCGCCGGCGAAGAGTCCGCGCGTGGGCGAGGCCATGTGGCAGAGCACGTGCTGGATCTCGCCGAGGTGCCCGGCCTCGACGAGTCGCTTCGCCTCGACCGTGAAGGGCATGTAGTTCCAGCCGTACGGGGCGAGGAAGTGCACGCCCGCATCGCGAACCCGATCGGCGAGGTCCCAGCCCTGCTCGGCCGTCAGCGTCACGGGCTTCTCGACGAGGACGTGCAGGCCGCGCTCGATCGCGGCGACCGCCTGCGGATGGTGCAGGTCGTGCGGCGTCGTGATCACGACCGCGTCGAGGTCCTGGTCGAGGAGCTCGTCGTAGTCGCCCGTCGCCATGCCGAAGCCGAACTGCGCGCGCACGTCCTCGAGCTCGGGCCCGATGCCGCACACGCCGACGAGCTCGACGTCCTCGCGGCCCGCGAAGATCGGGAAGTGGTTGCTCGTCGCCCACCAGCCGGCGCCCACGGCGCCGAGCCGCACCCGCCCGGTCATCGGACGAGGCTCCAGCGACGGCGGCCCGCGGCATCCGCCTGCTCGGCCACGACGCCGCGAGCGGCGAGCCGCTCGAGGTTGCCCGTCACGGGGAAGACGGCGTAGTCGAGCGCGTCGGCCGGCCACGGGCCGAGCTCGGCGCCCGCGGTGCGCACCAGCTCGAGCGTCGTGCGCGGGCCGTCGGCGGCATCGAGCACGTCGAAGAGCACCTCGTCGATGCGCTCGGTGTACGCCTCGCTCTCGTCGAGGAACCGCCGCACCCCGGCGCCCTCGTACACCGGGTAATGCGCGGTGAGCAGCAGGTCGGCGTCGAGGTCGCGGAACGCGGAGAGGCTCGCGACGTACGGCTCGACGTCGCGGTAGGTGGGCGGGAACGCGGCGCGGCCGTCGGCGTACGGCACGGTGGTGCCGAGCGTGGCGTCGCCGATCAGGAGCGCGCGATTCGAGGGGTCGTGCACCGCGACGTGGCCCGGGCTGTGTCCCGGGACGTGCAGCACGCGCACGCTCCGGCCGCCGAGGTCGAACTCCTCGCCGCCGGCGACGCGCCGGTCGACCCGGACGAGGTCGGAGACGCTCCGCAGGTACGCGGTCGTCTCGGGCGGGTCGTCGAAGCCGTCGGTCTCGCGGAACTCGCCGTAGCGGACGTCGATGAGTCGCTGGATGTCCTCGACGAGCTCGGTGTCGAGGTCGTGCGCGACGATCTCCACCGTCGGGATCGCCGCCTTCAGCGCGCCGTTGCCGCCCGTGTGGTCGAAGTCGCAGTGCGTGTTGACGGCCCAGCGCAGCTTCTCGCGCGGGATGCCGGCCTCGTCGAGGTACGGCAGCAGCGTCTCGGTGATGCTCTCCCGGATGCCGGTGTCGACGAGCAGCGCGGCGTCGTCGCCCACGAGCAGGTAGAGCGCCACGAAGCGCTCCCCGAGCGGCGCCTGCACGCGGTGCAGGCCCTTCCTGATCTCCATCGGAACCTTCCCGTCCGTCTCAGCGCTCGACGCCGTCGAGCACGACCCGCAGGCCGGCGCGCACCGGGCGCATGTGCGGCCCGGCCGGATTCGCCCAGCCGTCGCCGTTGCGCGCGCCCGCGATGGCGGCCTCGTCGATGCGGATGCCGGCTCCCGGCTCGTCGCTCAGGACGATGCCGCCGTCGGCGAACTCGTGGTCGACCAGCACGCCGTCGGCGAACTCGACGGCCTGGACCTCGGTCGTGAGGTGGTTCGGCACCGCCGTCATGACGTGCGCGACGGCCGGGTTCGCGTTGTAGCCGACGGGGCTGATCGGCAGGTCGCGGGCCGCCGCGGCGAGTGCGAGTCGGTGCATGTGGCTGACGCCCCAGATGGCGCCGGCCTGCACGACGTCGGGCGCGCCCGCCTCGAAGAGCGGACGGAACTGGTCGACGCCCGTGAGGTTCTCACCGGTGGCGACGGCGGCGCGGATCGCCGTGCTGAGGCGCGCGTGGCCGACCGCATCCCAGCGGCGGAGCGGTTCCTCGACCCAGAGCAGGTCGACGTGCTCCTCGAGGGCGCTGACGTAGCGCACCGCCTGCTTGACCTGCCAGGACTCGTTCGCGTCGAGCATGAGCCCCGGCCGGGAGGTGTTCGCGGCGAGGGCGTCCGCGAGGATGCCGAGCCGACGCAGGTCGGCGTCGAAGTCGAGTCCGCCCTTCAGCTTGCCCGCGACGAAGCCGCGATCGGCGAACTCGCCGTAGAACGCGGTCAGTTCCTCGTCGCCGAGCGCGATGTCGAGGCCGGAGGCGTACCCGGGGACGAACCGGTCGCGTCCTCCGAGGAGGCGCCAGAGCGGCTCGCCCGCGGCCTTGGCCTTGAGGTCCCAGAGCGCGGCGTCGAACGTCGCGACGCCGCCGTAGGTCGCACCGGCGTGGCCCGACTTGAACACCTGGGCGAGCATGCGGTCGAACAGCGAGGCGACGCCGCGCGGGTCCTCGCCGTCGATGGCCGGGAAGAGGCGCGCGAGGTCGGCATGCGACCCGACGCCGACGCCTTCGATGCCGGCATCCGTCTCGACGATGACGATCGGCACCTCGGTGACGGCTTCGACGATGTGGCCGTTGACGTCGCCGATGGCGCGCCGCCAGTGCTGCTGGGCGGTGAGGGTGCGGTACCCGGTGATCTTCATGGGTCCCTACTCCTTCGTCCCGCCGGCGGTCATGCCCTCGACGAGGAAGCGCTGCGCGAACAGGAAGATCAACAGGATCGGCGCGACCGACAGGAGGGTCGCGAGTGCGAGCGTCGGCAACTGGATGACGATGCTCGACGCCGTCGTCGGGTTGAAGGCGGGCACGTTCGACAGCAGGTTCGCGAGGCCCACCTGGACCGGGATCTTCTGGCCGCCGACCACGAGGAACGGCAGGAAGTAGTTGTTCCAGTTCGCCACGAAGCTGAAGAACCCGACGAGCGCGATGACGGGCGTCGCGAGCGGCATCGCGACCTGCGCGAACACGCGCAGCTCCCCGGCGCCGTCGATGCGGGCCGCGTTCAGCAGGTCGCGCGAGACCGCGGTCGAGAAGTAGATGTACGTGAGGTACACGCCGAACGGGAAGAACGAGAACGGCAGGATGACCGCGAGCGGGCTGCCGATCAGGCGCACGGCGCTGAGCTCGAGGAAGATCGGGAGCACGAGCGCCGTGTTCGGGATCAGCATCACGACGAGCGTGGTCACGAGCAGCAGGCGCCGGCCCTTGAACTCGATGAGCGCGAGCGCGTAGCCGGCGGGGACGCTGACGATCAGCGTGATCGCGAGGGCCGTGAACGAGTAGAAGGCGGAGTTGCCGAGCCAGACCGCGAACACGCCGCTGCCGAACGCGAACAGCTCGTTCCAATTGGCCGCGAGCTGCTCGAACGACCCGAATGCGAAGGGGCCGCTGAGCAGCAGCTCGGAGTTGGTCTTCGTGGGCGCGAGCAGCAGCCAGATGATCGGGAGGATGAAGAAGGCGGCGAAGGTCAGCAGGAGGAGGGCCACGAACGCGCGGCCGATCCACTGCCCTGGGGTGAGTGCGCGCCGCCTGCGGCGCACGGCGAGGTCAGTCACGTTCGAACAGCTTTCCGCGGAAGATGAAGATGGTGGAGAGGCCGAGCGCCACGACCAGGAGCATGACCGAGATCGCGGCGGAGCCGGAGAAGTCGCCCTGTCGGAACGCGTAGAGGTAGGCGAGCTGGTTGAGGGAGTAGTCCTCCGGCACGACGTTCTTCGTCGCCTGCGCGAGGACCTTGGGCTCGACGAAGAGCTGGGTGCCGGCGGCGAGCGACATGATGCCCATGTAGCTGATCCACTTGGTGAGCATCGGCAACTGGATGTGCCAGGCCACCTGGAGGGCGCCGGCTCCGTCGATGCGCGCCGCTTCCATGATGTCGGCGCTGATGTTGTTGAGTGCGCCGTACATGATGACGATCCAGCCGCCGGCCCCGGCCCAGAAGGCGATCACCGTGAAGACCACGGGGAGGTTGCCGACCGCGACGACGTTGACGAGGGACTCGTAGCCCATCGCACGCAGCAGCGCCGAGACCGGGCTCACCGAGGGGTCGAGCACGAAGAGCCAGAGCAGCACGCTCGAGGCGCCCGCGATGGCACCGGGGATGTAGAAGAGGAAGCGGGCGGTGTCGCCGAGCCAGCGGACCCGGATGCCGTGCACGACGATCGCGAGGACCACGACGAGGACGATGAGGCTGACGAGCCAGAAGACGACGTACAGCGCGACGTGTCCGACGGCGGGGAGGAACCGGTAGTCGTCGAAGACCCGGACGAAGTTGTCGAACCCGACGAAGACGCCGTTCCTCGTGAAGGAGAGGAAGAGCGCGTAGAGCGTGGGCAGCAGGCCGAACGCCACGAGGAGCAGCGTGTAGCCGCTGACGAAGACGTAGCCGAAGCGGGACTGGCCCGCGTTCGACCGGCTCGCGCGCCGGCGCTCCGGCCGGCGCCGCCCCGAGGGGACGACGCCGGCAGGAGCCGGAGGTGCGGTGACGGTCACGTTACTCGACCGTGTACCCGTTGACGGTGGCCTCGTTCTCGAGCTCCGTCTGCCATGCGGGGAGGAGGGAGACGACCGACTCGCCCTCGGCCATGCCGGGGATGACGACCTTGGCCCAGGCCGTCTCGGGGCTCCACGGGGTCACGTTCCAGCCGCTCCAGATCTGGCCCGCGGCATCCGACATGACGGTCTCGAAGTCGTCGTTGACGAAGTAGCCGGCCTCGGCCTGCTTGGCGAGCCACTTCTCGGCGGCCGTCGTGTACGCGGGGTAGCCGGATGAGGCCTCGACCTGGAACTCGTCCGCGCTCGTCACGAACTCGAGGAAGGTCGTGACGGCCTCGAGGTTCTCGGAGTGGCGCGAGGCGTACCAGATGCCGCCGCCGACGTTGCCGGCCGCGACGTCGCCGCCCTCCCACTTCAGCGGGGGTGCGACGCCGATCTCACCGGCGGGCGTCGCGAGGCCGCCCTGGAAGATCGCGCCCGTGTACCAGACGGGGCCGGGCACGCCGACGAGCTTGTCGGCGTAGTTCGCGGCGAACTCGGCGCTGAAGAAGCTGTCCTGCACGAGGGTGCCGTTCTCGAGCATGCCGTCGATGATCTCCGAGATCTTCTGGGTGTGCTCGTCCGAGGTGTCGGAGTGGAACACGCCGGTCTCGGGCGACTGGAAGACGGGCGACTCGGAGCCGCCGTAGTAGACGTACGTCATGAAGCTGTCGCCCATGCTGCCGAGGATGTAGCCCGGGTGATCGGCCGCGAGCTGGTCGCCCAGCTCCGCGTACTCCTCCCAGGTCGTCGGCACCTCGTAGCCGAACTCGTCGAGCAGCTTCTGGTTGTAGTAGAAGACGGTCTGGGCGAGGTCGTTGCGGAGCCCGTAGACGGTGCCGTCGATGGTGGCGTAGTCGAGCGAGCCGTCGGCGAAGCCGTCGAGGAAGTCCTGGTCGATGAGGCCCTCGTTGAGGGGCGCGGCGAAGCCGGCCTCGCCGTTCGGGGTGTCCTTGGACGCCCAGATCGCGTCGTTCTGCTGCGTCGAGAAGACGACGTCGGGCCAGCCGTCGCCGGCCTGGTCCATGAGCGAGATCTTGCTCTGGAAGGAGCCGCTCCCGCCGGCGTTGCCGTCGTAGGTCTCGAGCACCACGTCGATGTCGGGGTAGGCCTCCTGGAAGGCGGTGACCGCCGGTTCGCGCGAGGCGTCGACCCAGACGGTGATGGGGCTGTCGGCGACCTGCTCCGCCGCGGCGAAGCCGTAGGTGTCGTCACCGCCCGCCTCGGCGCCCGTGGAGCATGCGCTCAATACGAGGAGTCCGGTGGCCGCGACGGCCCCGGTGGTGATCAGCCGAGTTGCTCGGCGTCGGAAGGACGAGTGCTGTGACATGTCGCGCATTCCTGTTCTGGTCGGCGTCTCTGACGACTGGGCACACCCGGGGGTCGGGCTTGAAGCGAGTACATCATACGTCTTACAAAGACGCAAGAGAAGATCATAGGTATTACCACTTTCGGCGGCTATGCTGTCCGCATGTCCATCGAGACCCGCGCCGGTGCGGAGCGATCCGCCGCCTACCCGACGATCGCCGCGCGCCCGCGGACGCCTCGACTGGGAGTGACCGTCGTCGCCGACCTCGTCGACGCGATCGTGCGCGGCGACCTCGCCCCCGGCACGTCGCTGCCGCCCGAGGCCGTGCTCTGCGAGCAGTTCGGAGTGAGCCGCACGGTCATCCGCGAGTCCGTCAAGCGGCTCGAGGAGAAGGGCCTCGTGACCGTGGCCCAGGGCCGCGGCACCCAGGTCCTCGGCGCGCAGTCGTGGAACATGGTCGACGCGACCGTGCTCTCGGCGCTCGTCGCCAACGACGCGACGCTCGGCATCCTCGACGACCTCAGCGTCGTGCGCGCGTCGCTCGAGGGCGTCATCGCGCGCGACGCCGCCGCCAACCGGTCGCCGGAGGAGCTCGAGCGACTCCGCGAGGCCCTACACCTCATGCGCGACACCATCGAGGACGAGCCGGCGTTCAACGCCGCGGATGTCGTGTTCCACACGACGGTCGGCGAGATGAGCACGAACCGGCTCGCCGTCAACCTCGTGAACATCCTCTTCGGGCAGGCACGCGAGAGCGCCCGCTTCCACCTCCACAGCCGCCTCGAGACGACCCTCGAGGAACACGAGCACGTGTTCGCCGCCATCGAGGCCGGCGATCCCGACGCGGCCGAACTTGCGATGCGCTCGCACATCGCGGACGCGTGGGAGCGACGCCGTCCGCCGAGCCCGCGCCGCTGACCACCCGCGCGAATCCGCCCGGAAGCGTCAGAGCAGCCGCCCGATCATCGCCGCCGCGCGCGCCGCGCCATCCGTCTCGACGTCGCGGTAGTCGACGACGCGGCCGAGCTCCTCGGCCATCGCCGCGACGAGCGCCTCGGGCTCGAGCTCGTCGTACTCCATGAACCGGCCGGCGCGGTAGCGGTCGAGCCGGGCGCGCACGTGGAAGCGCTGCTCGAAGTGGTGCTGCAGCGGCACGTAGATGAACGGCACCTTGGCCGCGGTGAGCTCCATCGTGGTCGTGAGCCCGCCCTGCACGATCGCGAGGTCGCAGGCGGTGAAGTGGTGGTGCAGGTCCGGCACGTACGCGCGGTACTCGACGCCGGGCACCTGCGGGAGGGTCGCGGGGTCGATGCGCGGGCCGGTCACGATGATCATCCGCAGGCCGGGGATGGCGCGGTGCGCCGCCTCGGCGGCCGCGACGATGCGACGCAGCAGCGAGACCCCGACGCCGGAACCGCCGACCGCCGCGATGACCACGCGCTCGTCGGGGCGGTACCCGAGGCGCTCCCGCAGTTCGGCCTTCTCGCCGAGTGCGGCGGGGTCGAACCCCGTGATGTACCCGGAGAAGTCGAAGTGCTCCTCGGTCCAGTCGCGGATCCGCGGCAGGCCGGGGCCGAACGTGTCGGGCACGATGTCGTCGGCGGAGCCGACGAAGACGGCGGCATCGCGGATGCGCCCGAAGCGGTCGACGTGCTCGATCATCTCGAGGTTGTAGTCCGCGGCGACGGCCGCCTCGCGGGGCCCCCTGGAGGGCATCGGCAGGTAGCCGACGAAGTCGGTCATCCAGGCGAACGCGCCTCGCTTGAGGTTCGGGTTCTCGAAGAGGTAGTGGTCGACGTCCCACGCCTCGTCGGCGATGACGAGGTCGTACTCCCCCGAGGCGACGACCTCCTCGAACACCATGAAGTTGTGCAGGAGGATCTCGTCCATGTCGCGGAGGGACTGGAACACCGCGAGGTCGTGGTCGCCGCTGTCGTGCTCGATGTGCGTGGACTCGCTGGCGAGGGCGGCGGATGCCGGGTGCAGGCGCTCGTTCGCGACGGCGAGCACGCGGGTCACCGGGTCCTGGGCGAGCCAGTCGATGCGCGTGTTCGGATGGAGCGCCCGCAGCTCCTGCGCGATCGCGAGGTCGCGACGCGCGTGGCCGAGCCCGATCGGCGACGACAGGTAGAGCACCGACTGCTCGCGGCCGGGCCCCACCCACCAGGTGCCGTCGAGCCGGGTCGTGCCGAAGACGCGATCGGCGAAGGCGCGGATGGCGTGGTTCACGCGTACCGGGAATCGGACGTGGGGCGCGTGGCCGGCGTGCTCGATCTCGAGCAGTTCGGCGCCCGGGATGATCTCCTGCATCACGCGCGAGGACGCGAAGGACGTGATGCGGTCGTCGGTGCCGTGGATGAGCAGCATCGGGACCGCGAGCGCTTCGAGGCGGCGGCGGAGCTCCTCGACCGTGAGCTCGTCGTAGTCGTCGGTGATCGACCAGGCGAGGACGTCGGGTCGCTGGTCGAGCCCCCATTCGACGAGGTCGTCCCAGGCCTTCGTCGAGTGCGGGTCGGATGCCACCTGCGACATGAAGAACTCGACGAAATCGGGCCAGTCGCGCTGCCAGTAGTCGACGTCGAACTTCGCCCAGCCTCGCGGCTCCGGATTCGCGACCGCGTCGTACGGGACGTCGGGGGCCCGCTCCGGCAGCGGCACGATCCACGGGTGGTGGCCGGCGATCGAGATGATCCCGGAGACCCGCTCCGGGTGCATCGCGACGAGGTTGATCGCGATCTCGCCGCCCATCGAGTAGCCGACGACCACGGCCGATTCCGTCCCCGTCGCGTCGAGCACGGCGATCGCGTCCGCGACGCGGTGGCCGAAGCTGTACCGCGCCGGCTCGAGCGGTCGCGACGAGCGCCCGGCACCGACGGCGTCGTAGATCACCACGCGGAAGTGGCGCCTGAGGTAGGGCAGCTGCATCTTCCAGACGCGTTCGTGCACGAGCTCCCAGGTCGGCAGGAGCAGGATGGTCGGCCCGGCCTCGCCGTAGACCTCGTAGTGGATGGTGGCGCCGGCCCGCTCGACGTCGCCCTCCGACGTGGGCGTCGCGACCTCCATCACGCGACCTCCCGATCCATCGCCCGCTCGCCGGCCACGATGAGCGCGCCGATCGCGCGGAGCGACTCGCGCAGCGGCAGTTCGTCCTCGTGGCCCGAGAGGATCAGGAGCTCGGCGCCGATGAACGCCGCGGACGTCAGCGCGACGACCTGGTCGATCGTGAGCGGACCGAACGAGAACCCCTGGGCGGCGTGCGCCCGCGCCGCGGTGGTGAGCACGTCGGACCAGCCGTGGATGATGTCGTGCACCCGCTCGCCGATGAGCTCGTTCGACAGGCCCGCCGCCATCATCTCGAGCAGCACCCTGACATACCCGGAGTCGAGGTCGTCGTCGAGGTAGTCGCATGCGGTCGCCCACTGCTGCGAGAGCGGTTCGTCCTCCGCGTACATCGCGCCCTGACGCTCGAGCAGCTGCGCGTTCTCGGCGTCGAGCATGCTCAGCACGAGCAGTTCCTTCGAGCCGAAGTGGTAGTGGATCTGCGAGAGCGGCACGCCGGCCAGGTCGGCGACCTTGCGCGTCGACAGGGCGGCGTAGCCCTGCTCGACGACCAGGCGACGCGTGGCGTCGAGGATGCTGGTGACGGTCGTGTTGGTCGGCATCTCGCCTTCCCCCTCGTTTCGTTCGGTCGATCGACCGATTTCGTGACCGACGGTACTCCCGGGCACGCGACACGTCAAGACCCCGCGTCCGATCCGGCGCGACGCGGTCGCGCGGCCCCTTCTACCCGGCAGGCAGCGCCGACTCCACCCACGCTCGCAGCTGCGCGGCCGGCACGGCGCCGACCTGGCGGCCCACCTCGGCGCCGTCGCGGTAGAGCAGCAGCGTCGGGATGGCAGTGATCCGATGCCGGCTCGACACCGCCGGCGACCGGTCGGCGTCGACCTTCACGACCTTCAGGCGCCCCGCGAGCTCGCGCGAGAGCTGCTCGACCACGGGCGCGATGGCGCGGCACGGGCCGCACCAGACCGCCCAGACGTCGACGAGCACGAGCATGCGGCTCGCGACCGCGTCGTCGAAGCTCAGGTCGCCGGCCTCGACGAGCCAGGGGAGGTCGGCGTGGCAGTTCGAGCACCGCACGCGTCCGCGACCGCTGAACGGGACGCGGTTGCGGGTGCCGCATGCCGGGCACGCGACGACCGTGCCGGGTCGATCGTTCGTCGCCATGGCGCTACCCCTGCCTGGTCCGCGCGTAGTGCCGGCGCGCCTTGGCGCGGTTGCCGCATGTCTCCATCGAGTGCCACTTCCGCGAGTTCGCGCGGCTCGTATCGATGAGGAAGTGCTGGCAGTCGGATGCCGCGCAGGGCCGGATCCTCGAACCCTCGGCGCCCTGCAGGCTCGCCCACTCGAGCATCGCTCGCGCACCGATGCGTCGGGCCGGCTCGATGTCGTCGAGCCACGTGACGCCGTCGGCACCGAAGACCGGGTGGCGGGAGACCGCGGCCGTCCACGGCTCGAGCTCGGCGAGTCCTCGCTCGCCGCGCAGGAAGCCCACGAGCACGGGGCGCACGGCGCGCGCGTCGGCGATCTCGCCGACCGTCCCCCCTTCGCCGTGCGCGACGAGCCAGGCGGATGCCGCGGCATCCGTCTCGAGGTCGTCGTGCACGCCGTCCGGCTCGACGATGCGCGAGTTGACGAGGTCGAGCAGCATCGAGCCCGCGGCATCCGTCGTCATGCGCTCCCCCGTTCGACCGGCGTGCGGAGTCGTTCCCCGCACCATCGATTCTAACCCCTTCAGCGTGCAGAAGGGGTTTGCCCTGCCGTCGAGCCGGAGCGGCGCCGATCAGCCGCGGGCGTCCTCCAGGTGCGGCGCGCCGCGGCCGAGCACCTTGACGACGAGGTTGTGTCGACGCAGGGTGCGGATCGTCCGGGCGACCTCCTCGGGCGATCGTCCCAGTGCGAGCTCGTTGACGACGACCAGCACGTCGCCCGCCTGCAGCGTCGCGAACAGTCGGCCGAGTCGCTGCTCCCACGTCTCGGGCATGTCGGGCGTCGGGTAGCGGAAGTCGAGGATCTGCACGCCGAATCGCGTCAGCGCCGTGCGCTGCTCGAGGATCGGCGGCATGTCGTCGCGCGGCACGACGAGCCCGACGAGCCGCGACCCCTCGGGTCGCGCCTTCCACCAGTCGTGGTTCTGCTGCAGCTCCACGAAGCACTCGGGGCAGCCGATCGCGTGGTGCCCCGGCGTGTGCATGCCGTTCGCGGCATCCGTCGTCGCATCCGCCTGCTCACCCATGTCGATCACCCTCGTCGTCACCCGTCCGCGTTCCGGTTCCATTGTCGCCGACCGAGCGGCATCGGCGTACGCTGACCCCGATCGCGCGCCGCGCGCGACCCGGACGAGGGGGTTCCGATGGCCGAGCTCGCACCGATCCAGCCGTGCCTGTGGTTCGACGACCAGGCCCGCGAGGCGATGGCGTACTACGTCGAGGTGTTCCCGAACTCCTCGATCGACCGCATCGACGAGTATCCCGACGAATCGCTCGACGAGCACTTCCGCGGCATGTCGGGCAAGGTGCTGAACGGGCGGTTCACACTGGACGGCGTGCCGTTCACGTGCCTCGACGGCGGCCCGCTGTTCACCTTCAACGAGTCGGTCTCGTTCATCGTCGCGTGCGCCGCCCAGGCCGAGATCGATCGCTACTGGGAACGGCTCTCGCACGTGCCCGACGCCGAGGCGTGCGGCTGGTGCAAGGACCGCTTCGGGGTCAGCTGGCAGGTCGTCCCGGCGAACATGGGCGAGCTCACCCGGCGGCCGGAGCAGGTCCAGGCGATGATGCGGCAGAAGAAGATCGTGATCGCCGAGCTCGAGAACGCGTGACCGGCGGATGCCTCGGAGCCCCCATGTCCCGGACGCGTTCGACGTCGTGACACTCGTCGTGCTGCGGCGCCCGGCGAATGCGCCGGAGCTCTCGGAGGCCGAGCTCGACGAGCTGCAGTCGCGCCACCTCGCCTACCGGGCCGAGCTGCGCCGCAGCGGCGTGATCGTCGCGAACGGCCCGTTCGGCGACCAGAGCGACCCGTCGTACCGGGGCATGTCGATCTTCGCCTGCGACCTCGCGGAGGCGGCCCGGCTCTCGGCCGGCGACCCGTCGGTCGTGGCCGGCCGGCTCGCGTACGACATCATGGAATGGTGGGTCGCGGCGGGCTCGCTCGCGTTCCCGGAGGCCGACGGGCCGGTCGGCGAGCGCCGGTCCATGCCGGACTGAGCCGCCGCGAGCAGGTCGTCCGCCATGACTACGAGCCGCACGTGGTTCGGCGCATCCCGGCCCCGCAGGAGGGTTGACCCCGACGGCCGCGCCCGTCCGGGCCACCACGCCGTCCCCGAGTGTGAGGAAGGTCCACCATGCACGCCACGAACCAGAACCGCCGTCGTGGCCCGATCCGCGTCGCGATCGCCGTCGCGACCGTCGCCGCCGCGGCCGCGCTCTCGGTCGCGATCCCGGCCACGGCCGATGTCGCGCGGGCCCCGGCCGGGCCGAAGCCGACCATCGTGCTCGTCCACGGGGCGTTCGCCGACTCGTCCGGATGGAACGACGTGACCGAGCGGCTGCAGAAGCGCGGCTACACCGTGCTCGCGGCATCCAACCCCCTGCGCGGGCTGCTGACGGATGCCGCCTACGTCCGCTCGATCCTCGAGACGATCGAGGGGCCGATCGTGCTCGTCGGCCACTCGTACGGCGGCGCGGTCATCACGAACGCCGCGACCGGCCTCGACAACGTCGAGGCGCTCGTCTACGTCGCCGCCTACGCGCTCGACGAGGGCGAGCGACTGGTGGACGCGAACGCGCTGGGCGGCGGTCACACCGACCTCGCCGACCACATCGTCATCCGACCGTATCCGGGCGCCCCTTCAGGTGACGCCGACGGCTACATCGATCCCGCGTACTTCCGCGAGCTGTTCGCCGCCGACCTGCCGAAGAAGCAGACCGACGTGATGGCCGCCTCGCAGCGACCCGCAGCACTGCAGGCGCTCTTCACCCCGTCGGGCGAGCCCGCGTGGAAGACGATACCGAGCTGGTACGTCGTCGCCTCGCAGGACCACACCATCCCGCCGGAGGCGGAGCGGGTCATGGCCGCGCGCGCCGGATCCACGACGATCGAGATCGACAGCTCGCACGTCGTCATGATGAGCCACCCGGGCGACGTCGCGAACGTGATCCTCGACGCCGCCGAGTGACGGATCGGCGGCGGCATGCACCGGCACCGTGGACGTCGGCGGCACCGGCCTACAGCCCCTCAGCGATCTCCTTGATCGCGGCCAGGCGGCGATCCCACTCGGCGCCGATGGCCTCGAGCCGGCGAGCGGTCTCGCCGAGCCGCGCACCGAGCACGCGATAGCGCACCTCGCGGCCCACTCGGATCGGCTCGACGAGGCCGACCTCCTGGAGCACCGCGAGGTGCTTCGCGATCGCCTGCCGGGTGACCGGCAGGCGCCCGGCGAGGGCCGACGCGGATGCGTCGCCCTCGCCGAGTGCCGCCAGGATGCTCCACCGGGTCTCGTCTCCGAGGGCGGCGAACACCGGGACCAGCGCCCCCGTGGTCACGCGGCGCCCTCGCGGACCCCGGCGAGCCCGTCGCCGCCGAGGAGCGCGACGAGCTTGTCGAGCTCGTCCACCCAGCCCTCGCCGTGGGCGCGCATGTTCGCGACCGGGTCGGACGTGCGGTCGAATCCGGTCTCGACGACCGTGAGCTCGGTGGCCCCCGCCGCTCCGCCGCCGACCGGGGCCGCGGCGACCGGCTCGAGGGTGAAGGTGAAGACCGTCGAGGTGGCCTCGTCGACCCGGTCGGGCAGGTGCCCGAGGGCGTCGTCGTTGCCCCAGCGGTAGGTGATCGAGCGCGGCGCGTCGATCGCCTCGATGCGGATCGGCACGGCGCCGTAGCCGTCGAAGGTCATCGTGCCCTCGGCGCCGACGCCGGAACCGTCGAGCACCGTTCGCCCGAACCAGCGGGAGATGTGCTCGGGTTCGGTGACGGCGGCCCAGACCTTCTCGACGGGTGCGTCGATGCGGATGGTGCGTCGCACCGTGTAGGTGCCCTCGTCGATGACGGAGGCCGGGTTGTCGGTCATGTTCACCATGATGGTTCCTTTCGAGTCGATATGCAACCCAATAGCTGCAACTCGCCATCCATTACGCAACCCATAGATTGCATGTGATCGATTTCCGTGCTGTGCACGGATGCCGCGACGAGCCACTCGGGCGAACGTCTCCGCCATGAACGCACACGCACCCGCAGCAGTCGCGTCATCGGACGCCGCACCGGAACGGACCGCGCAGGAACAAACCGCCCAGGAACAAACCGCCCAGGAGGAAACCACACAGGAGGAGACCCCACAGGACCGGGCCGCCCTGCAACCCGGACGGCCTCGCCGGATCCCGACGTGGATCCGTGTGATCATGACCGTCCTCGTCATCGCCGGCGGTACGGCGATCGTCGCCGGAGTCGTCGCAGCGCCGGCGTCAGCGCCCATCGACGCCGACGCGCTCTGCCGCGACGCGGCGACCGCGCGACTCGAGCAGCGCGGGCACACCGACGTCGAGATCGCGACGTCGTTGGAGCAGGCCGAGGCGGATGGCGCGCAGCGCGTGTCGGGCACCCTCACGTTCGTCGACGAGTCGGGCGCGACGCACCACGCGCTCGTCCGGTGCGTGGTCCGCACCGACGGCGGCCGCGCGCGCGTCGCGAGCGTGCGGTTCTTCGACTGACGACCTCGGTCGTTCCGCGTCGACCCATCCGAAGCGTCCCGTGCTCCGAACCCCCTGCACGGGCGCGGACCCGACGCCCACGATACGAGGGAGTACGACATGAGGAACGCACCACGCATCATCGCCGCGACCGCGGCGAGCTTCGCCCTGGCGCTCGGCGGCGCGACCGCCGCATACGCCGGCCACGACGACAACCCGTCCGACCGCGTCGCGAGCTACAGCTACGACCTGAACGCGGTGCAGCCCGCCGACGTCCCGGAGAGCCGCGCGAGCGGCACGACGCGCGTCAAGGCACTGCCGAACGGCAAGCTGCAGGTCACCGTCGAGGCCTGGGGCCTGTCGCCGAACCTGCCGCACGCGATGCACCTGCACGGCGTGCCGGGCGACGCGACCGACATGGGCTGCCCCGGACCGGCCGCGGCCGGCCCCGACGGCGTCGTCACCGTGCTCGACGGCGCACCGTTCTACGGCGGCATCCTGACGTCGCTGACCTCGACGGGCGACGTCTCGCCCGCGAGCGCGCTCGCGCTCGACCGGTTCGCGACGGCTGACGCCGACGGCCACCTGTACTACCAGCGCACGTTCACGGACGTCCCGGGATACACCGACGCCGGAACCGTGCAGGTGGTCGTGCACGGCATCGACTTCGACGGCAACGGCATGTACGCGTTCAACGCGGCCGACCCGTTCTCGAGCCGCTCGTCGTCGCTCGGCGCGAGCATCCCGCTCGAGGCGACGGTGCCGGTGCTCTGCGGCGGCATCGCAAACTGAGCCGCGCGTCGCGCAGATCGCAGGCCGCGGATGCCGCGGGGAGGGGGATCCCCGCGGCATCCGTCCGCCCGGCCCGACGAGCCGCACGGCCGCCACGGACCGCAAGGCCTATCGATCGCGCGCCGTTCTTGCCAGACTGCACCCGAGCCCACCAGGCAGGGAGGCCGACGATGCCGCGACGCGTCACCAACCGGAACTTCACCCGTGCGGAGTCCACGCACCACTTCGCGGCGCAGGCGAGGCGGACACCGGTGAACCGCTTCCACCACGAGCGCGAGCCGCTCGTCGAGTCGTGGGCGATCCGCCCCGACCCCGACGTGCTCCACTCGCACGCCGTCGTCGACGTGAGCCGACGCGCGACGGTGTCGCTCGCGCCCTCCGACGAGTACCAGGCGGACGTGCTCGTCGACGAGGCGCACTACGTGCTCGCCGTCGTCGGCCCCGGCGAGTCGGTCACCGTCGCGAATGCGGACCTCACGCGCGGCACGCACCTCTACGTGCTCGGGCGCACGGGCGTCGAGGGCGGGCTCCCGCGCGCACGCGAACTTCAGGACCTCAGGCGGATCACCGCGGCCACGTCGTACCCCTACCGGGCCAGGGCCTACGACGACGCGTCACGCCGATCGGTCGCCGCGAGCCTCGCGCGCCGGGCGGCCGACGTCGACCTGACGCGCGCCTTCGGCACGAAGCGCGACACGGATCGCGACGCCCACCTCGTCGGCACCGCGATCGGCTGGGGCAGCCTGCCCGCCGAGCACGGCGTGTACTTCGAGGCGGTGGCGACGAGCAGCGGATGCGAGATCTGGACGTTCGAGCCACCGCCCGTCGATCCCGACCGCGGCTCCTACTCGGTGCTGAAGTTCGACGACGCGGGTCGTCTCGATCCCGTGCGCGGCGGCTACCCCGGCCGCGAACTCGTCCGGAACGGCGACGGCAGCATCAGCATCCGGTTCGGCGGCCCGTCGTGCGCGGCTCAGCCGAACGTGATCCCGGCCGCCCCGGGCGAGCGCTTCCGCTACGCGATGCGGATCCGGCGGCCGCGGAGGGTCGACCAGGCGCGCGCGTACGTCGCCGCGCTGCGCGCGCAGCGGCTGGAGACCGTGATCACCTGACGACCGAGGCGCGCGGACGGTGCGTCCGTCGCCTCACGCCGCGGGCGCAGCGTGCAGCCACGGCGGTTCGACGTCGTCGATGTCGGCGGGGCCTGACGGCGGCGGAACGGGTTCGGGCGACGGCGGTTCCGCGCCGGATCGATCGGCCAGGTGGGCGAGCGGCGCCACGGCCGCCCGTGAACTCCGCGGGACGGGATCGAACGGCACCTCCGGGTGCGTGCGCAGCACGTGACCGGCGGGCGACGTCCAACGGATGACACCTCCGGGCTCCTGGGCCACACGCCATCCGCTCTCGTGCTTCAGCCGGTGGTGCCTCCTGCACAGGTGGGCGAGGTTGTCGGCCTCGGTGCCGCCGCCGTGCGCCCAGGCGGTCGTGTGGTCGATGTCGGATCGGACGGCGCGGCGCGTGCACCCGGGGAAGCGGCAGCGGCCGTCGCGCACCCGCAGGTACCCGGCGAGATCGGCGCCGACGCGGTACGAGGTGCGCCCGTACGACAGGGCGGCACCGGTCTCGGGATCGACGAGCAGGCGGCGCACGGTCGGCGCATGGGCGGCGATGATGCGCGCGGTCTCGGCGTCGATCGGTCCGTACCCGTCGAGCTCGGCCGGCTCGTCGGTCACGCCGAGCAGGCTGAGGACGGGAACCGTCACCGTCACGCGTAGAGCGATGCGACGCGTCGCGGGCGCGGCGTCGCCGCCGAGGATGCCGGACATGAGGAGGTCGGCGGCGAGGTCGACACAGCGCTGCACGGGTGTCCGCACGTCGCTCTGCCCGACTGCGCGAGGTCCGGCCGAGCGAGGTCCGGCCGAGCGAGACCCGACGGAGCGAGACCCATCCGAGCGAGCGACGGATGCCGCGGCCAGCGAGTCGAGCCGGTCGACGATCGCGACCGCGCGTTCGGCCTCCATGAAGAGGCTCAGCCAGGCCATGCCGTCGGGCGCCGGATCGAGATGGATGCGCCGTTCGTCGGCCGCACGGCGGCGACGGGTCGCGAGCGGCTCCGGGTGCACCCGCTCGCGCAGTCGGCGTACGCGCTGCCGGAAGGCGCTGCTCGTCCGCTGCGCGGCGCCGTCGAGCGATCGCCGCTCGAGTTCGTCGGCCGAGTCGACCGGCAGGTCGCTCGTGAGTTCGAGCATCGACCGCACGTGCGGCACGCCGACCGAGCCGGCGGTGAGCGCGGCGAGCGTGGCCGATCGCGGTCCGGTGAGCCGGCCGGCATCCGCTGCGAGCCGGCCCGCCGTCGCCTCGGGCGCGACGAGCACGGTCGCGAGCTCGGCGATGAACGACCGGGTCGCCATGTCGCGTTCAGCCGACCCACTCGACCCGGTCACGCCCTCGACCTCGGCGTGGAGCCGCCGCGCCGCCTCGACCGTGCGGTACTGCTGCGCCTGCGCCCACCGGATCATGCGCTCGAGCGCGGCGACGTCGGCGAGCGCGTCCCTGAGCTGGTCGCCGGCACCGGGCTCGCGTCTGACCGAATCGCCGAGCACCCCGATCGGTGCGGTGCGCTCGAGAGCGGCGGTCGGCTGCGGCGTCATGCGACGAGTCAACCAGCACCCACCGACATTGGAGACCTCTGGAAATCCCAGACGAGGACCGATTTCCGCACATCGTTGGGAGTCGTGCGACGAACCGAATCCGCCATCGCCGCGCAGGCCGCCGGCCGGGGTCGGCTCGCCGAGGTCGAGCACGACGCGTCTCGTTCGCCGCCTGCTCGAATGAAGTGACGGATGCCTCGAGCGCACTCCCGCGGCGTCCCGTCGCCGTAGCCCGACTCGACTACCGAGTCGGCTGGGGCTCGTGCTCGGCCGCGAGCACACCCGCGGCATCCGTCACAGAAGACCGACCCGACTACCGAGTCGGCTGGGTCTCACCCTCCGCCACCTGCGCGTCGCTGCCCTCGCCGGTCGCATCGCCCGCGCCGGCCGCGGCGCCGGCCGCATCGTCCGCCGATCCGGGCGTGTCCGACGCCGGCTCCGCGCCGTGCACCGGGTGCGTCCGCTCGAGCGCGGCACCCTCGACGTCGACGTTCGGGAGGATCCGGTCGAGCCACTTGGGCAGCCACCACGCGGACTCGCCGAGCAGGTGCATGACCGCGGGGATCAGGAGCATCCGCACGATGAACGCATCGAAGAGCACGCCGATCGCGAGGCCGAAGCCGAGCGGCCGGACCATCGTCAGGTGCGAGAAGACGAAGCCGCCGAACACCGAGACCATGATGATCGCGGCGGCCGTGACGACCGCGCGCCCGTTGCGCATGCCCGCGACGACCGCGGTGCGGGCCGGCACACCGTGCACCCACGCCTCGCGCATGCCCGAGACGAGGAACAGCTGGTAGTCCATGGCGAGGCCGAACAGGACGCCCATGATGATGATCGGGGCGAAGTTCAGCACGGGGCCCGGGTCGTGCACGTCGAAGACCGCGCCGAGCCATCCCCACTGGAAGATCGCGACCACCGCGCCGAACGCGGCGAACAGCGACAGCACGAAGCCCGCGGTCGCGATGAGCGGCACGAGGATCGAGCGGAACACCAGCACCAGGATGACGAGCGAGAGGCCGACGACCAGCGCGAGGTAGATCGGCAGCACACCCGCGAGCTTGGCGGAGATGTCGATGTTGCCGCTCGCCTGCCCGGCGACGCCGAGGTCGAGGTCGCCGTCGAGGCCGGCCGCGTCGCCCACGCCCGCCTCGCCGGCGTCGAGCGGTGACAGCGCACGCAGGTCGTGGACGAGCTGCTCGGTCGACTCGCTCGACGGGCCGTCGACCGGCACGACCTGGAACGCGAGGAAGTCGCCGTCGTCCGACACTCCGACGGGCGCGACCGCGACGACGCCGTCCTCCTCGAGCAGTCGCTCGGCGAGGTCGGCCTGCACGCCGACGACGGCGTCGTCGTCGACCGACTCCGGCAGCGCGACCGTGACGAGCAGGGGCCCGTTCTGGCCCGCGCCGAACGCGTCGGCGACCGCCGTGTAGGCGCGGTACTGCGTCGAGTCGGCGGCCTCCGACGAGCCGTCGGGAAGGCCGAGCCGCATCGAGAGCGCCGGGATCGCGACGACGAGCAGCGCGACGATCGCGACCGTCGCACGCACGAGGGCGCGCCCGGTCCTCATGGGCGTCAGCTCGGGGCGCGCGTGCGCGTCGTGCCCGACCTGCGCCCGTGCGCGGCGGTTCAGCACGCGGATGCCGATCAGCCCGAGGAGTGCCGGCGTGAGCGTGACGGCGATCAGCACGGCGACGAGCACGCACACCGCGCCGACCGTGCCCATGACGCCGAGGAAGGGGATGCCGGTGACGTTCAGCGCGAGCAGTGCGACGAGGACGGTCGACCCGGCGAAGACGACCGCGTTGCCGGAGGTGCCGTTCGCGAGCGCGATCGACTCCCGGAGGTCCATGCCCGCGAGCAGCTGTCGACGGTGCCGGTTGAAGATGAAGAGCGCGTAGTCGATGCCGACCGCGAGGCCGAGCATGACGCCGAGCACGGGCGTGACCGACGACATGTCGACGACGCCCGAGAGCGCCATCGACCCGGCGACGCCCACGCCCACGCCGACGAGCGACGAGACGATCGGCAGGACGGCGGGCAGCAGCGTGCGGAACATGATGACGAGCACGAGGAGCGCCAGCACGACGCCGACCACTTCGCCGACGCCGATGAGTCCGTCGATGCTCGCCGCGATCTCGGTGGAGTAGTCGACCCGCACGCCGTCGATGCCGGCGCCGTCGAGCTCGGCCGCGACCTCGGCCTTGAGCTCGTCGGAGAGCGTGAACAGGTCGTCCTCGAACATGACCGCGCCGGTGGCGACGCTGCCGTCCTCGGCGACCGTCCGGATCTCGGATGCCGCGTCGACGAGCCGCCGGCCGTCTTCGAGCTGCGCGCGCTGCGCCGGGAGCTCGGCCGCGCCCGCCTCGAGCTCGGCGCGCTGGGCATCGAGCTGCGCGCGGTTCCGGTCGAGCTCGGCCTGCTGCGCCTCGAACTGCGCGGCGGCGAAGGGGTAGGTGCCGTCGGCCTGCGCCTGCGCGACGGCCGCGTCGAGCTGCGCCTGACCGACGTCGAGCTGCTGCTCGCCCGCATCCAGCTGCGCCGTGCCGGCATCGATCTGCGCCTCGGCGTCGTCGAGCTGCTGCGCGCCATCGGCGAGTTGCTGCTCCCGGTCGGCGCGGTCGGACGCCGCGGCGAACGGGTCCACGACGTCCTCGACGCCGTCGAGCCCGGCGATCCGGTCGAGCAGGTCGCCGATGGCCGACTCCCGGTCGTCGGTGAAGGCCGAACCGTCGTCCGTCTGGAACACGACGGTGCCGGTCGCTCCCCCGAGCCCGTCGAGCTCGTCGGTGAGCTGCTCGTTCACCCGCTCCGTCTCGGTGCCGGGAATGCTCATGCTGGAGGTGAGCGTGCCGCCGAATGCGAGGAACGCGCCGACGGCCATGGCGAGGACGACGACCCATCCGACGATGACGGCCCACGAGCGTCGTGCGGAGAACCGGCCGAGCCGGTAGAGGAGTTCTGCCATGCCGTAGCTGCCTTTCGGATCGCGAGGTGGGCGGCGCACCGTCGAGCCGGAACGAGGATAACCGACGAATGTCGGATTTCCGACATTCGTCGGCGAACTTGCAGGCGCGACCCGAGGCGGCTGGCAGAATCCCCGTATGGACGTCCGGGTCGAGCGCACGCGCCGCGCGCTGCAGGAGGCGCTGTTCGCGCTCGCGCGCGAGCATCCGCTCGAGGAGGTCACGGTCGCCGACATCGTGAACCGGGCGGGCGTGAACCGCAGCAGCTTCTACCAGCACTACTCCGACAAGGAGACGCTGCTCGCCGACGCGCTCGACGCGGCCGCCGAGCAGGCGGGCACCGACCTCCCCGAGATCTCCGAGCCGCTCGCCGGGCCGCCCCAGGCCCTCTTCGAGTACCTCGCGCACCTCGACGAGAACGCCGAGGTCTACCGCCGCGTGCTCGGCCCGCACGGCTCGGCGATCGTCATGGCGCGCCTGCGGGCGCGACTCGAGTCGATCGTGCAGGAGGGGATCACGAGGGCGGACACGCCCGCGTTCGACGGGCTCCCCCTCGACGTCGTCGGCGCCGGCATCGCCGGCTCGGCGCTCGGCGTGATCGAGGCGTGGCTCGCCCGCGACCCGCGGCCGCCGGTGACGGTCGCCGCCGACTGGCTGTGGCGCGTGCTGCTCGGCCCGGGCGGGTCCTGGCCGGCACGGCCGTAGCGCGGGTCGGCGCGCAGTTCGCCGGCGGATGCCCCGTGCACGGGACTCCCGGGCTGAGGACGTAGTCTCATCTCACCGTCCCTTCCTCGAGAGGAGTCGCCCTGCCATGAGCAGCGCCACCGCCCTGGATGTCTTCGACCGTCGCGAGTCCGAGGTGCGCGGGTACGTCCGCGCGTTCCCGACCGTGTTCGACCGCGCCGCGGGCTCGACGCTCGTCGACGCCGACGGCCGCGAGTACCTCGACTTCTTCGCCGGGGCCGGCGTGCTGAACTACGGGCACAACAACCCCGCGTTCACGCGCGCGCTCATCGAGTACCTCGAGCACGGCGGCATCATCCACGGCCTCGACATGGCCACCTCGGCCAAGAAGGCGTTCATCGAGGCGTTCGAGCGACTCGTGCTCGCCCCCCGCGGTCTCGACCACAAGCTCCAGTTCACCGGCCCGACCGGCGCGAACGCCGTCGAGGCGGCGCTCAAGGTCGCCCGCCAGGCGACCGGCAGGTCGAACGTCGTCGCGTTCACGAACGCCTTCCACGGCCTGAGCCTCGGCGGACTCGCCACCACCGGAAACAGCCACTACCGCGCCGCCGCCGGCGTCGGGCTCGACGACGTCGCGCGCCTGCCGTTCGACGGCTACCTCGGCCCCGACGTCGACACGCTCGACCTGTTCGAGCGCATGCTCGACGACCCGGGCTCGGGCCTCGACCTGCCCGCGGCCGTCATCGTCGAGGCCGTCCAGGGCGAGGGCGGCATCAACGTCGCGAGCCCCGAGTGGCTCCGGCGCCTCCGCGCGATCACCGAGGCCCGCGGCATCCTGCTGATCCTCGACGAGATCCAGGCCGGCGTCGGCCGCACGGGCGCGTTCTTCGCGTTCGAGGAGTCGGGCATCGTGCCCGACATCGTGACCGTCTCGAAGTCGATCTCGGGATCCGGACTCCCGATGTCGCTCGTCCTGCTCCGCCCCGAGGTCGACGTCTGGAAGCCCGGCGCGCACACCGGCACCTTCCGCGGCAACAACCTCGCGTTCGTGTCGGCGCGCGTCGCGCTCGAGACCTACTGGGCCGACGACGCGTTCATGGAGGCGGTCGCCGCGAAGTCGGCCCTCCTCCGCGCCGAGCTCGACGCGATCGCCGCCGAGCACCCCGAGCTGGGCTTCGTCGTCCGCGGCCGCGGCCTGTTCCACGGCATCGCGTGCGACGCCGACCGCGCGCTCGCCGGTCGCGTCTCGAAGGCCGCGTTCGAGCGCGGCCTGGTCATCGAGACCTCGGGCGCCCACGACGAGGTGCTGAAGTTCCTGCCCGCGCTCACGATCACCGAGGACGAGCTCCGCCGGGGCCTCGCGATCGTGCGCGAGAGCCTCGCCGCGGTGCTCGCGGGCTGATCGCGACGCGTCGCCGCACCGCCTACCGCGTTGGCGCGTCCTGCTCCCCGCCGCCCTGCAGGAACGCGAGCACGGCCGCGACCCGTCGATGCACGCCCGTCTCCGGCAGCCGCAGCTTGGTGAAGATCGCGTTGACGTGCTTCTCGACGGTCGACGACGAGAGGAAGAGCGCCTGCTCGATGCCGGCGTTCGTGCGGCCGCGCGCCATCTCGCGCAGCACCTCGAGCTCGCGCGGCGACAGCGCCGAGAGCGGGCTCGACGCGGCCGCGCTGCGCCGCCGCACGAGCGTGTCGACGATCTGCGGGTCGATGACCGATCCGCCCGCACGCACCTCGCGCAGGGCGTGCACGAGGTCCTCGAGGTCGCCGATACGATCCTTCAACAGGTATCCGAGCCCCGCCGACCCATCGGCGAAGAGGGCCATCGCGTAGCTCTCGTCGGCGTGCTGCGAGAGCACGACGACGCCGGTCTCCGGCGAGGAGGACCGGATGTCGTGCGCGGCCTCGATGCCCTCCATGTGGTGGCCCGGTGGCATCCGGATGTCGGTGAGCACCGCGTCGGGGGACATCCGCCGCACCGCGTCGCGCAGATCCGTGCCGTTGCCGACCGATGCGACGACGTCGACCTCGCCGGAGTCCTCCAGGAGCCGGCGCACGCCCTCGCGCACGAGGTAGTTGTCCTCGGCGATGACGACGCGGAGCATCACGCGCTCATCCGAGGGAGGCGTCCGGCGCTCATCCACGCGGACCACCCGGTCCACGTGGAGCGGCCACCGGCAGTTCGACGAGCACCTGCGTGCCCGACGGCTCGTTGGGACCGACGCGCACCGTGCCGCGGAGTGCGGCGACGCGATCCCGGATGTTCGCGAGCCCGCCGTGCGACGCGTGCAGCACCGCCGTCGCGGTGACTCCGACGCCCTCGCCCGCCGCCTCGTCGATCCCGCATCCGTCGTCGCTGATGGCGATGCGCAGCGTGCCGTTGCGCCGCGTGAGGGCGACGCTCGCATGCGTCGCGTGCGCGTGCTTCGCGGTGTTCGCGAGCGCCTCGCGCACGACGTAGTACGCCGTGGTCTCGACGTCGTCTGCGAACCGCTCGGCCCGCATCGCGGCATCCGCCTCGACCTCGAGCGGGATCGGGAATCGCGCGACGCCCGACTCGACCGCGGCGACCAGGCCGTTGTCGCTGAGCACCGGCGGGTGGATGCCGCGGGCGAGCTCGCGCAGGTCGGTGAGCGTCGCACGGGCCTGATCCTGCAGTTCCGTGAGCTCGGCCGCGGTCAGCTCGCCCCGCCCGAGGCGATTGCGCGCCAGCCGGAGGCCCGCGATCTGCGCGACCACGTCCTGCTGGATTCCGTCGTGCAGGTCGCGTTCGAGCCGACGCCGCTCGTCGTCCTGTGCGGCGACGAGACGCTCGCGCGACGCGGTCAACTCGTCGAGCTGCGCCGCCAGTTGCGCGGTCAGTCGCAGGGTCGCGACGGATGCCGCGGCCTGGCCGGCGACCGTGCGCAGCAGCGTCCGCTCGTCCTCCGAGTAGTCGCCGCGCCGACGCGGACCGAGCTCGATGCGCCCGAGCACGGCGTCGCCGTGGACCAGGTCGCAGGACTCGACCGGGTCGGGGGCGTCAGCATCGAGGCGACCGGCGACGACGTCGGGCAGGACGTCGACGGCGGCGATCCCGTCGACCGGTGCCGCCGCGCCCTCCCCCCCAGACGCGCGGATGCGCACCCAGGTCGCATCGAGCCCCACGCGCACGGCTTCCGCGAGCCGGCCCAACAGGTCCCGGGGCTCACCCGCATGCTCGAGCTGCGTGCCGAGCTCGGCGAGCATCGCGACCTGGCGGTCGCGATCGCCGAAGAGCACGCGATGGAGTCGCCGGTTCAGCCACGCGCGGACCGGGAGCAGGGCGACCGCGACCCCCGTGGTCAGCAGGATCGCGGGGATCGCCCGGAGCGGCGGCGTCAGCAGCACGGCGGGCGTCGCCACGGCGGCGGCGTAGACCACCGTGATCAGCAGGCCCGACGATCGCGCGACGAGCCGGCCGCGGTCGCCCGGCGCGATGTCGAACGCGCCGTATCGGAGGATCCCGTGGATCGCGGCGAGCGGCAGGGCGATCAGTGACGCGTAGACGAGCAGGTCCACGCCGGGTATGCCGGGGATGAGCACCCAGAGCCCCATGGCGACCATCGCCGCGGCGGCGGTGATCGCCATCACGCGGGTCCGGGTCCGCACGTCGGGCGTTCCGAACAGCGCACGGCTGCCGAGCACGGCGAGCCCGAGCGCCACCGCGGGCCATGGCTGCACCTCCACCGCGGGCGCCGCCCACTCCAGCCACGGCACCGCGTACGGGTTGGGGATCCCGTCGCCGCTCACGCCGACGTACCGCGAGATCACGACGTGGGGCGTGGTCAGGAGTTGGAGGAGTCCCATCAGGGCGGGGAGCCAGAGGATCGGCATCACGGCGCGCTGCCAGCGCCGCTCGGGCACCCCGTCGGGGAACGCCGCGAACACGACGAGGAACGCCGCGGCCGAGACGCCGTCCGCGGTGAGCCCGAGGGCGTTGAGCAGGGGGAACCACGGCTCGCCGATGACCTCGACGTTGCGTTGCACGAACGCCTCGTACGCCGCGCTCGCGAGCATCGCCGTCGCGGCGAGCGCGATGAACACCGCGGTCCGCGACCTCGACACGGTGAGCAGCCACATCCCGAACACGAAGAGCGGCAGCACGCCGAGCATCGGCCACGCGAGCCGGTGATCGGCGTTGCCGTCGACGAACCCGCGCACGACGACGACGTACGCGAGCGACGCGACCCCGATCGGGCCGAGTACGGCCAGGCACACCCACCTGCGCTCCACGCCTCCATGGTCCTCCTGTCGGCGCCTCCACGGGAGGGGGTCCTCCGCGTCCGCCCTTGGAGGCTGGCCCCCACCCGTTCTGCGGGCCGCCGCCACGCAGCCTCCGGTTCCCCGCGATCCGGCGGGCGAGCGACGCGAGGAACCTGTCCCTCGAGCGGATGCCGCGTCCGGCGGCCCGCACGAACAGGGAGTGGGATCATGCAGAAGCTCTACATCGGCCTCGCCTGGACCGTCGCCGGCGCCGTCGTCGTGCAGGCCGCCGCGATCGCCTTCGCGTTCGGCGGCATGCTGCACCTCGTCTCGGAGGGCGGCGTCGTCGACAAGGCGCTGCTCGAGAGCTTCCACGCCGCCGGGGTGGGCGAGGCCGGCTTCATGATCCACGGCCTCGTCGGCGGCATCGTGATCCCGCTCGTCGCACTCGTGCTGCTCGTGGTCTCGTTCCTCGTCCGCGTCCGCGGCGCGAGGCTGTGGGCGGCGATCACGTTCGGGCTCGTCGCGCTGCAGGTCACGCTGGGGTTCTCGATCACCGACGTGCCCCACCTCGGGCTCATCCACGGCGCCAACGCGCTCGCGGTGGTCGCCGCGGCCTCGATCGCGGCGCTGCGGGTCCGGCGAGGCGGCCCGGCCGCCGCCGCACCGACGACCGGCGAGGGGGCGACGTCGGATGCCGTCGCGGCGTGACCTCGTGCGGTCCGGCGTCGTCGCCGTCGCGGTCGTGACCGCGCTCAGCGCCGGCGCGCTCGCGTGGAGTTCCACGCTGCTCGGGGAGTACTCGGTCATGGACATGGGCTCGGGCGGCCACGGCGACGCCGCGCACGCCCACGGCACCGCGGCGTCCGGCACCGGAACGGCCGCGGGAACCCGCGGCGAGGTCGACGTGACGGAGCTCGTGGCGGATCCCGACCGCCCGGCCGACGTGCGCGTCGACCTCGTCGCGCGCGCCGAGACCATCGACATCGACGGCGGACGCCCCATCGAGGGCTTCACCGTGAACGGCACGTCGCCGGGCCCGGAGATCCGGGCGACGGAGGGCGACCTCGTGGAGGTGACGCTGGAGAACGAGTCGGTGGCGGACGGCGCGACGCTGCACTGGCACGGCATCGACGTGCCGAATGCGGCCGACGGCGTCGCGGGCATCACGCAGGACGCGGTGCCCGTCGGCGGCCGGTTCACGTACCGCTTCGTCGCGGAGGACGCGGGCACCTACTGGTACCACTCCCACCAGGTCTCGCACGACCAGGTGCTCCGCGGCCTCCTCGGCGCGATCGTGATCGATCCCGCCGATCCGGCCGACGCCCACCCGGCCGACCTCGACGTCACTGCGGTGCTGCACGTCTACGGCGGCCAGCACACGCTGAACGGCGGCGCCGAGGACGAGCGCGTCGCCGCAGAGCCCGGGTCCACGGTGCGCGTGAGGGTGATCAACACCGATTCCGGCACGGCCGCCGTGTGGTCGTCATCGCCCTTCCGCGTCGTCGCGGTCGACGGCCGCGAGGTGAACCGGCCGACCGATGTCGACAGGGAGCGCCTACTGGTCCCCGCCGGAGGGCGGGCGGATGTCGCCGTCACCGTGCCGCCCGAGGGCAGCGCACTGCGCTTGCGCACGGGCGGCGCGCGGAGCGTCGTCGTCGGGGACCCGTCGGGCCCCGCGCCATCCGCCCCGCCGCCCTCGGAGACCCTCGACCTGCTCGACTACGGCACGCCCGACCCGGACGCCGTCGCCTTCGATCCGACGTCGCCCGACCGCAGCTACGAGTACGCCATCGCCCGGCGCCCGGGAATGATCGACGGCCGCCCGGGCTACTTCTGGACGATCAACGGCCGGCTGTTCCCCGACGTGCCCATGTTCGAGGTCGCCGAAGGCGACGTGGTCGCCATGCGCCTCCGCAACGACTCGGGCGAGGTGCATCCGATGCACCTGCACGGGCACCACGTGGTCGTGCTCGCGCGCGACGGCGTCGCGACCTCGGGCAGCCCGTGGATCGTCGACTCGCTCGACGTGCATCCCGGCGAGAGCTACGACATCGCCTTCCTCGCCGACAACCCCGGCATCTGGAGCGACCACTGCCACACCCTGCAGCACGCGGTCGACGGCCTCATCACGCACGTGATGTACGAGGGCGTCACGACGCCGTTCACGATCGGCCCGGAGTCGGGCAACCGGCCGGACTGATCAGGTCGTGGAGACCGTGACCGGCCGCGCGTGGGCCAGCGCCCACTCGAGCGCGTGGTCGGCGACCTCCTCCCAGCCGGGCTCGGCGCAGATCCAGTGCGAGCGCCCGGGGAACTCGACGTACTCGGTGACCGCCGGCGACTTCGCGTAGTGCTTCGCGTTCGACTTGTTGACGGACGGCGGCATGATGTGGTCCTTCTCGCCGCCGATGAAGAGCAGGGGCGCGCGGTCCTTGGCGTAGTCGACCCAGGTCTCCTGCATGCCCGGCTTGAAGTTCGCGATCAGGCCGTACGCCCAGATCCACTCGCCGGGCGCACCGATCGCGTACTTCTCCCACACCGCGTCGGAGTCCTCGCGCGAGAGCGTGTTGGCGAAGGCGTAGTGGAACTCCTCGGGGGTGAAGGCGACGGCCCTGTGCCGGTTCGCGGGGTTCTTCAGCGCCGGGAAGAGGGACCTGACCTGCGACAGCGGCGTCACGCGGACGCCCTCGGTCGGCGCGGAGTCCATCACGACGGCAGAGGCGCCGAGGCCCCGCGCGAGCAGGAGCTGGGTGAGGGTGCCGCCGAACGAGTGCCCCATGATGATGGGCGGCCTCGGCAGCGCCTCGATGACGCCCGCGAGGTGGTCGACGGTCTCGGGCACGGTGAGCTTCGCGATGACGTCGGGGTTCTCGCGCAGCGCCTCGACCTCGATCTCGAAGCCGGGATAGGCGGGCGTGAGCACGGTGAAGCCCTTCGCCTCGAAGTGCGCCTTCCAGCCCTCCCAGCTGCGGGGCGTCATCCAGAGGCCGTGCACGAGCACGATGGTGTCGGGCGCGGCGGGGTCGGGGGTGGTCTGGTCGGTCATGATCGGTGTCCTTCCGGGAGTGGGGTGCGTCGGGTCAGGAATCGATGAACGCGAGCAGGTCGGCGTGCAGCCGGTCGCGGTCGGTGTCGGGCAGCCCGTGGGCGCCCTCCTCGTAGACGAGGAGGGTCGCACCGTCGACCATCTCGGCCGAGCGCCTGCCGCCCACGTCGAACGGCACGATCTGGTCGTCGTCGCCGTGGATCACCAGCGTCGGCACGTCGACCTTCGCGAGGTCGTCGCGGAAGTCGGTCGCCGAGAACGCCGCGATGCACTCGTACGCGGCGCGGTGCCCGCACGCCATCGACTGGAGCCAGAACGCGTCGCGGACGCCCTGCGAGACGTCGTTGTTGCGGTTGTGGCCGAAGAACGGCCCGTCGGCGAGGTCGCGGTAGAGCTGGGCGCGATCGGACGCCTCGCCCGCGCGGATGCCGTCGAACACGTCGATCGGCAAGCCCTCCGGGTTGTCGTCGGTGCGGAGCATGAGCGGCGGCACCGCCGAGACGAGCACGAGCTTCGCGACGCGAGCGCTGCCGTGGCGGCCGAGGTAGTGGACGATCTCGCCGCCCCCCGTGGAGTGGCCGACGAGCGCGAGGTCGTTCAGGTCGAGGTGGTCGACGAGGCACGCGAGGTCGTCGGCGTACGTGTCCATCTCGTTGCCGTTCCAGGTGCGGCTCGACCGGCCGTGGCCGCGACGGTCGTGCGCGATGGCACGATGGCCGTGCTCGGCCAGGAACCGGGCGGCGGCGGCCCAGGCGTCCGAGTTCAGCGGCCAGCCATGGCTGAGGAGGACCGGAGTGCCCTCGGCGCCCCAGTCGGTGTAGAAGATCTCGGCGCCGTCATCGGCGGTGACGTACGGCATGGCGGCCTCCCGGATGGCATCGGGCTCGCGGCGGCGAGCGAGCGGATGCCTCGATGCTCTCGCCGGGGCCCACCCGACCGAACCACGTGGGGCTCGTAGTCGTGACGCTCAGCCGATGGGCAGCTGCTCGGCGAGCTGTCGGCGCGAGGCGACGCCGAGCTTCCGGAACACCTTCCGCAGGTGGTAGTCGACGGTGTTCACGCTGATGAAGAGGGTGGCGCCGATCTCGGCGTTGGTCCGGCCCTCGGCCGCCATGCGGGCGACGGTCTCCTCCTGCGGGGTGAGCGCCTCGGCTGCGGAGCCGCCTGGTTCGCGGTGCGGCACGTGCTCGCCCGTCGCCTCCAGTTCGCGACGTGCCCGCGCCGCGAAGGCCGGGGCCGCGATGCGCGTGAAGAGGTCGAGCGCGAGGCGCAGCTGCTCGCGCGCCTCGCGACGGCGCTTCATGCGACGGAGCCACTCGCCGTACACGAGATGCGCACGGCCGAGGGCGGGCTGGGCCGTGGAGCGCCGGAGGTGGTCGATCGCCGCGACGTAGTGCGTCTCGGCGACGTCGTCGTCGGCGAGCAACGCCGCACTGCGCTCCGCGAGGCCCCGGATCCAGGGCGTGCCGCTCACGGCGGCGAACATCTCGAGCTGCGCGACCGCGCCGCGGACCGCGTCGGCGTGCCCGCTCCGGGCGCCTGCCTCGACGAGCTCCGGCAGCTGGTGGGCGGTGACCTGCAGGAAGTCGCGGGCGACCATGGGCTCGAAGCGGTGGAAGGCGTCGCGGTAGTGGCCGTCGGCGATCTCGCGGACCCCGAGCCCGTTCATCGCGAGCGTCCACGCGCCGGCGAAGCCGGTCTGCAGGATCGCGCCCGCGATCTGCTCGACGAGCTCAGGAGGCGCGCCGGACCAGGCGAGGTACGCCGCGTTCACGACGTGCTCCGCGTCCCAGCCGATCGCGCGGCGGAGCTCCCGCACCTGCTCGACGTAGCGACCCGACGCCGCCGGACCGCTGCGCTCGAGTTCGAGGAGGCTCAGCAGCCAGAGCATGGTGTCGATGGCCTGCAGGCTTCCCGCCTCCCGTGCGGCGTCCGCGATCCGCTCGAGCAGCGCGAGGCACGTGCGCTCGTCCCAGGCCGCCACGGTGATGGCGGCGACGAACGACCCGAATTCGAGGAGCTCGGCGTCCTCCGCCGCGACGAGCTCGTCGAGCGCGGCCCGCATGACGGGCAGCGACTCGGCATACGGCAGCCCGATGTGCGCACCGATCGCGCGGAGCGCGACCGCCCGCAATCCCTCGGCGACCTCGGCCCCCTCGGTGGCACGGCGGCCGAGTTCCGCGAGCGAGGTCCCGCGGAGCGCCCACTCGGCGGTCATCGCCGACTGGAACGCGACGATGAGCGCGCGCTGCTCGAGCTCGGGGGCCCGGCCGTGGAAGAGCTCGGCGGCGCGGAGCATCGTCGCGGCGCCGGAGAGGATGCCGTCCGCGTCCGCGACGAAGTGCGCGAGCCCGACGCCGAGCATGAGCCGGCGCCCCTCGCCGACCGCGTCGAGCCGGCCGACGTCGATGCGCGCGAGCAGCTCGAGCGCGAGCTGTGCCGCGCCCGCGCCCATCGCGGCCTCGGCGGCGGCGAGCAGCCGCGCGTCGCGCACCGGCCCGTCGGGCGTCAGCTCGGCCGCACGGGCGAGCAGCCTCGCGCGCGATGCGGTCCCGCCGCGTCCACCGGCCGAGTCCGCGGCCAGCTCCATCCGGTCGGCCACGGCCGCGTCGGGCCCCGTGGTCGCGGAGGCCGCGTGCCAGGCCGCCAGGTCCGGGTGACCGCGCTCGTCCATGAGCTCGCTCAGCGCGTCGTGCACGCGGCGACGTTCGGCGGCCGGCATGCCGTTGTAGGCCGCCAGTCGCACCAGCGGATGCCGGAACGCGACGCCGTCGCGCACGGACACGATGCCGGCCAGCTCGGCCGCCGACGAGGCATCCGCCGGGAGGCCGAGTCGGAGCGCGGCAGCCGTGATGGCCGATTCGTCCCCGGTCGACTCGGCTGCGGCGACGAGGAGCCAGCGTCGCGTCGGGGTGGGCAGGGCGGCGAGGCGCGAGAGGTAGTGCTCCTCCAGGCGATGCCCGATCGGGGCGGGCGCCTCGGACAGGGACGACGCGGTCAGCTCGCTCGCCGTGAGCTCGTGCGCGAGGTCGATGAGCGCGAGCGGGTTGCCGCCGGTCTCGTCGGCGATGCGCACGGCGAGGTACGGATCGATCGGGTCGGGCGCCGAACTCGTGAGCAGCCGGACGGCGTCCACCGTGCCGAGGCCGGCGAGTTCCAGCGTGGGAACGCCCTCGACGCGCGGCTGGGGCAGCGCGTCCGCACGCCCGGCGAGCAGGAGCGCCGCCCGCTCGGCGTGGAGTCGCCGGGCCACGAACGCAAGCACGTCGAACGACTCCGGGTCGAGGAAGTGCGCGTCGTCGAGGACGCACACGACGGGTTCGACCTCGCCCGCGGCGGCGAGCAGCGAGAGCGTGCCGAGCCCGACGAGGAATCGGTCGGGAGGCTCCCCGCGGTCGAGGCCCACCGCGATCCGCAACGCGGTGGCCTGCCGAGGAGGGATCGACGCGAGGTGGCCGGCGAACGGCGCGCCGAGCCGCTGCAGCCCGGCGAAGGGCATCTCCGCCTCCGCCTCGTACCCGTCGGCGCGGACGACCCTGAGCCCGCTCGCGGTCCGCACCGCCTCGTCGAGGATCGTGCTCTTGCCGATGCCGGGCTCGCCGCGGATCAGCAGCGCACCGCCGCGCCCGTTGCGCGCGCCGCCCAGCAGCGCACCGAGCCGTTCGAGCTCGTCGGTGCGCCCGAGGACCGGGGGCATGGGGGCGTCGATGCGGCATAACCTACCCGTCCGTCGTCGGCGTGGATAGGGGTTACCCGACCGGCTGGGGCGGGCGCCGCGTCGCAGACGGCCGGCGATCGCGGGCCGTCGTCAGAGCGCCGCGCCGACGAGCGCCTCGCCGAGCGGCGTGCGTTGGTGCAGCATGCGCGAGCCGTCGCGGCGACTGGCCACGAGACCGGCCTCGCGGAGCACCGTGAGGTGGTGCGACGCGGTCGAGATCGCGAGGCCCGAGTCGGCCGCGACCTGCGACGTGGTGCGCGCCTCGTGCGCGGCGAGCAGGATGGCGGCCCTGGCGGGCCCGAGCAGCGCGCCGAGCGCCTCGGCGAGCGCGGTGGCATCCGTCGCCCAGTTCTCGGTGACGCCCTGCGCGGGATAGAACAGCGTGGGCTGCGCGGGCGGCTCGGTGAGCACCATGCAGCGCCCGCCGCCGAGCACCGACGGCACGAGCACGATGCCCGAGCCCCGGCAGTCGAGCACCTCGGAGTGCTGGGTGAGTTCGACCCGCAGGGCGCCCTCGTGCCACTCGACGGCGTGATGCAGGCCGACGGCCATCGCGGCGATGCCGTCCGTCGCGATGCGGCGCGCGCGCACCGCGATGTCGGCCCGCACGATCCGCTCGAGCCGCGGCCACACCGGCTCGACGAGGGCCGACCACAGCTCGAGCCAGGCGTCGGCGACCATCGCCCGCGTCCGCGGCAGGTCGTCGAGCATCCGCAGCACCGCCTGCTGCCGCGCGCCATCGGAGCGGGCGGCGACCTTGCCGAGGTCGACCCGCATGAGCTCGTCGGGCACCTCGCGGAGGCGCGCGGCCTCGTCGGCCGGCTCGAGGTCCCACGTGGGCGTCGTCGTGAGGAAGTCGGGGAAGTAGCCCGACTCGCGCACGAGCACCGTGAACAGCTCGAACGCGTCGCGCGGCACGCGGTCGCGCACGCTCCGCAGCCAGCCCCACTGCAGCGGATGCTCCGCCGGACGCTGCAGGACCCGGACGGCGTGGCACACCTCGTGCCCGGGCGAGACGCCGAAGCGGATCGCCGACACGTCGCCCGGCGCGAGCCGGAAGTCGACGTAGCGGCGCTCCATGCCGTCTCCTACAGGAACCGCTTGAACCCGACGTGGGACGCCTCGAACCCGAGACGCTCGTAGAAGCGGTGCGCGTCGTCTCGGCGCGCGTCGGACGTCAGCTGCACGAGGCGCGCGCCGCGCTCGCGCGCGTGGTCGATCGCCCACGCGATCATCGCCGAGCCCAGGCCGAGTCCGCGCATCGGGTCGGCGACACGAACGGCCTCGATCTGCATGCGCGTCGCGCCGCCGCGCGAGAGGCCGGGGATGAACGTGAGCTGCATGGTGCCCGCGAGCTCGCCGTCCGGGCCGTCGACCGCGACGAGCACCTGCGCGGCATCCGCGTCGATGGCCTCGAACGCCGCGACGTAGCCGGCGCGATCCTCGGGCGTCGCCCCGAACTCGGCGGCGCGCAGCGCGTCCGCCGCGATCAGCGCGATGAGCGCGTCGACGTCGTCGCGACCCGCGCGCCGGAGCACGAACGCCGTGCCGGATGCCTCGAGCGTCACCGGTTCCACCCGGCCAGCCTCCCACACCGGGCCGCGATGTTTCGATGCAGATCGAAACAGTTCCCGAGCGGATGCCTCGGGCGGGAGCCTTGCCCCAGGCACCGCAGCACCCGCCGCACGGCACGAGCCGCGGCATCCGTCACCGTCACCCACCACGAATCGAGGGACCCATGAACCCCGCCGAGATCACGCTCGCGCCGACCGCGGCGGCGCCGACCGGCGACGTCATCGTGACGGCCGACTCGCTGCGCATCGGCACGGGTCGCACGCGCCGCTTCGTCGGCCTCGACCACGGCGCCGGCATCTCGTACTTCTTCGTCGACAACGAGCCCGGCGAAGGGCCCGGCCTGCACTGGCATCCGTACTCCGAGACCTGGGTCGTGCTCGAGGGCACGGCCGAGATCACCATGGGCGAGCGCCGCCTGACCGCCACGGCGGGCGACACCGCGACCGTGCCCGCCGGCGTCTGGCACCGCTTCGAGAACGTCGACGACGGCCGACTGAAGGTGCTCTGCATCCACGCGTCCGCCGTCATCGTCCAGACGTGGGCCGACGACGACTGAACCACCCGTTCCGACCCATCACCTCGCCACCGAAGGAGCACCGCATGTCGTTCCAGGCCTACCTCGACAACATCGAGGCCAAGACCGGGCTCACCCCGCGCCAGTTCGTCGCACTCGCCGAGGAGCAGGGCTTCGGGCCCGGCACCAAGGCGACCCCCATCGTCCAGTGGCTCGCCGAGGACTACGACCTCGGCCGCGGCCACGCCATGGCCCTCGTGCACGTCATCACGAAGGGCCCGCAGATCAGCACGAAGCACGTCGACAGCGGCGGTGCGCACAGCGACCCCGCCGACACGCTCTGGCTCGACGGCGCCGCGACGAACCCGAACCGCTGACCCCCGTCCCGCCCCGGAGGATCAGATCGGGTGGCCCTGGTCGTCGGTCCGGTCCGACTGGGTGCTGAACCGCGACACGAACGCGTCGAAGTCGCCGTCCGGCCGCTCCACCAGCACGGCCCCGTCCTGCCAGGTGCCGTTCTCCGGCCACCACTGGGATCCGGCGGGGTCGCCCTGGTTCTGGTGGACGTTGTGCACGCCGAGCCCGCCGGCGTCGAAGGGCTCGCCCCAGACGAGCGTGCGCCGGCCGACGACGAGGATCGACTCCAGCGCGGTCGATGCCTCCGCGAAGTCGCCGACCGTCCACGGCTTCCGGCGCGCGCCGAAGACGAGGGCGATGCAACCGGGATTCGCCGCGAACGACAGGTGCCGGATCAGGTCGATCGCCCCGGCCTCGCGCGTGCGCGCCAGCTCGTGGTACCCCGGTGTCGCGTCACCCGCGGGTGCCACCGTGGACCGTCGGATGCTCAGCAGCTTCCAGTGCACGCCGATCTCGGACTTCTTGCTGTCGACGTCGACGGCCACCTTGTACGTTCCCGCCGGAGCGACCAGGCGCAGGTTGACGTGGAACCAGCGCCCGACGTCGTCGGGCGGGTCCCGGAAGTGCTGGGAGAGCGCGCCCACGAGCACGCCGTAGGCCGGGAGCGGCACGCGCCACACGCTACTCCTCCGGCGCCCCGGCCTCGTCCCCCGTCCGGGGGTCCGGCTACGCTGGCGTCGCACCCCGCACGCGGACCGTCCGCGCGGGCGCGCAGGAGTCAACCCGATGACGCAGACCGACCCGACCACCGCCGACCGGACCGACGCCGAGCGGACCGACGCCGAGCGGACCGACGCCGAGCGGACCGACGCCGAAACGACCGCCGAGCCGGCCGCGCCGCCGCTCGGAACGCCCACCGAACTCAAGACGCCGCTCGGCTCGTTCCCGGCGGTGTCGGGCGACGGGGTCGTCCGGGTGCGCAACGTCAGGTACGCCACCGCGCGCCGCTTCGAGGAGCCCGTGCCCGCCGGCATCCAACCCGACGAGGCATCCGATCGACGATTCCAGCGGCTGGCCTGCCCGCAGCCGGCGAGCCCCAGCGACGAGCTGCTCGGCGGGCCGCTCCGCGGCGTCGAGTTCGACGAGGACTGCCTGCGGCTGACCATCACCGTGCCGGAGGGTGCGCCGGACGAGCCGATGCCGGTGCTCGTCTGGGTGCACGGCGGGTCGTACGTGTCGGGTGCCGGCGACCTCGCCGGCTACGACCCGGCCGCCATCGTGCGCGAGCAGCGGGTCGTCGTCGTCGCCGTGACCTCCCGCCTCGGTCTCCTCGGGTACCCGACCGGCGACGCGCACCCCGCCAACCTGGGGCTGCTCGACCTCGTCGCCGCGTTCCGGTGGGTCGGCGAGCACATCGCCGCGTTCGGCGGCGACCCCGAGCGGATCACCGCCGTCGGCCAGTCGTCGGGCGGCGACGCACTGGCCCACCTGATCGCCGCCGACTGCGCCCGCGGGCTGTTCCACCGGGTCGTCCTCCAGAGCCCGCCCCTCGGCATCCGGACGGGGCGCGCCGTGATGCAGCGCCGCATGGCCGACGCGGCCGGCCCCCTCGATCCGGGTGCCCCGCTCGACGAGGTGTTCGCCGCGCAGGCGCGGGCGAAGGAGGCCGCTGCCGGATCCGGGCTCCGGTCGGCCATGCCGTTCGGACCGAGGGCCGGCGCCGCGCCGCTCCCCGCGGAGGGCGACATCGAGGCGGCCTGGCGCGAGCACGCCGCCGACCTCGAGGTGCTCGTCACCTCGAACCGCGACGAGACCGCGTTCTTCTTCGAGGTCGACCCCGGGCTCGCCGCGCTCGCCGCCCGACCGGTCATCGGCCCGCTCCTGCGACGCGCCGTCATCGCGCACACCACCCGGGCGGTCTACGGCCGGGGCGCGCGCCGGTTCGCGCGCGTGCTCGCCGGCGGCGGCGCCGACGTGCGCGTCGCCGAGTTCGACGGTCACCCCGACGGGAGCCGGATCGGGTCGGCGCACGCGATCGAGGTCGCGCTGCTCTTCCCGTCGACCGAGGCGTGGGACGGCACGCCGCTGCTCGCGCCCGACGGCGCCCGGAGCCTCGTCGCGGCGGGAGCCGCGCTCCGCGCGGCGTGGGCGGCGTTCGCCCGCGACGGCGAGTTCCCGGCCGGGTACGTCCCGACCGGCCACGGCTGGGCGGGCAGCCTGCTGGCGAGGCGGGTGTGAGCGCCGAGAACGCGCCGGTCGACGAGGCCGCCGCCGCCGCGCTCTGGGAGGAGTACCGCGCCGCCCACCCCGAACGCGCCATCGACACCGAGCCGCCGAGCGTCGAGGTGTTCGGCGACCACCCCTCGCTCACCGACGAACTGCTCGGGCTCGTGCTCGACGGCACGAAGCGGGCGACCGCCTCGCTCGTCGCGGAGTTCCGGCACGAGGGCCAGCCGCTCCCCCGCGTCGGGAGCCATTGGATCGCGTGCGACTCGGCCGGCCGGCCGAGGGCGATCATCCGCAGCACCGAACTGCGGATCGGCCCGTTCTCGAGCGTCGACGCCGCGTTCGCGTACGACGAGGGAGAGGACGACCGGACCCTCGACTCGTGGCGGGACAACCACCGACGCTACTGGCAGCGGGTCTGCCCGGGCATCGGGGTCGACTGGCACGACGACCTCGACGTCGTGTTCGAGCGATTCGAGGTGGCGTGGCCGCGGGAGGTCGCGGACCGCTGACGCGGCCGCCGCAGGCGCGCCGCCGCGAGGCCGCCGCCGCACGTCGACCCCTCGCGCGTGTCGGTGGCATCGGCGAGCATGGCGGCATGCGCGACGATGTCATCACCTGGCTCCTCGACGGCGACCCGAGTGTGCGCTGGCAGGTCATGCGCGACCTGCAGGAGGCACCCCACGACGAGGTCGCCGCCGAACGCGCCCGCGTCGCCACCGAGGGCTGGGGGGCGCGGCTCCTCGCCGGGCAGGCCGACGACGGCTACTGGGGCGGCGCCGTCTACGGCCCGAGTCGCGAACGCGACTCGGTCATGTGGACGCTCCAGATCCTCCGGAACCTCGGTGCACCACCCGATGCGCCGCCCGTGCGCGAGGCGATCGACCGCGTCGTCGCCGGGGTCGTCTGGGACGAGTTCGACGACCTGCCGTACTTCAGCGGCGAGGTGGAGGAGTGCGTGAACGGCGGCGTCCTCGCGAACGCCGCGTACTTCGGCGTGCTCGGCGAGGGCAGCGACCGGATCATCGCCCGCCTGCTCGACGAGGTGCTGCCCGACGGCGGATGGAACTGCGAACCGGCCGACGAGTCGCAGCGCTCCTCCTTCGACTCCACGCTGTGCGTCATCGAGGGCCTGCTCGCGTACGAGCGGGCGACCGGGTCGACGGACGCCGCGGTGATCGCCGCCCGACGCAGCGGCGAGGAGTACCTGCTCGAGCGCAGCCTCTTCCGCCGCAAGTCGACGGGCGAGCTCGCGAACCCGCGCTACCCGAACTTCACCTTCCCCACGTACTGGTTCTACGACGTGCTGCGCGCGCTCGATCACTTCCGAGACGCCGGCGGTGACGCCGACTCGCGCCTGCGACCGGCACTCGACCTGGTGCTCGAGCAGCGCGACGACGACGGACGATGGCGAGCGGGTCGGCGCTGGCCCGGCCGCAATCGGTACGCGGTCGACGCCCCGGAGGGCGAACCCAGCCCCTGGAACACGCTGCGCGCGATGCGCGTGCTGCGGTGGGCCGATCCGACGTCGAACGAGCGACGATGACGATCGAGGTGCGCGAGGCATCCGTCTTCGCCGACGTCGCCGCGGTCATCGGCCCGAAGCGGCCCGACGCGAACGTGTGCTTCTGCCTCAGCTACCGGCTGACCTCGTCGAAGGAGAACCGGTCGCTCGAGGGGCCGGCTCGCGGCGAGCGCGTCCGCGAGCTGTGCGCGGAGGACCCCGCACCGGGCGTCATCGCGTACGACGGCGACGTGCCGGTGGGCTGGGCGGCCATCCATCCGCGGGCCGACACGAGCTTCGCTGCGAACCGGCGCATCCCCCGTCTCGACGACCTCGACGTGTGGTCGCTGTGGTGCGTGCGCGTGCGGCCGGGACATCGCGGGCAGGGCATCTCGCACCACCTCATCGCCGGGGCCGTCGCGTTCGCGCGCGAGCACGGCGCGCCCATGGTCGAGGCGTACCCGGTCGACAACCGCGGCGGGAAAGTCGACCTCACGATGGCCTACGTCGGCACGCGAGCCGCGTTCGAGCGCGCCGGCTTCGAGAAGTCCGCCGACACGACGAGCGTGCTGAACGGCTTCCCGCGCGTCCTCATGCGCCTCGACCTGCGCTGACCGGGCAGTCGCCCCGAACTCGCCGTGGCGCATTGCGTGATCCACGCGCCGGGGTTAGGCATGAGCACGTGACGAACCGCGACGCGACCTGGCCCGACCGAACCCGCCTCCCGATCCGACCCCATCAGGACGTCGGGAGGATCGACCGCACGGTCGCGGGGTCGGATCCGATCGAATGGCCGCGGGAGGTCACCGCGCCGGACGGGGCGCCGAACATCCTGCTCGTGATGACCGACGACGTCGGGTTCGGGGCGAGCGAGGTGTTCGGAGGCCCCGTTCCGACCCCCACCTACGCCCGGCTCGCCGAAGGCGGGCTCCGGTACAACCGCTTCCACACGACGGCGC
The DNA here is from genome assembly GCF_040496055.1 of Agromyces zhanjiangensis. Taxonomy (NCBI): domain Bacteria; kingdom Bacillati; phylum Actinomycetota; class Actinomycetes; order Micrococcales; family Microbacteriaceae; genus Agromyces; species Agromyces zhanjiangensis. Next base: position 470,802 of record NZ_JBEPKB010000001.1, read on the forward strand.
TGTGCTCGCCCTCGCGCGCGGCGCTGCTCACCGGGCGCAACCACCACGTCGCTTCGACGGGAATCATCATGGAGTTTTCGACCCCGTTCCCCGGGTATCACTCGATCGTGTCGAAGAGCGTGGGCACGATCGGCGAGATCCTCACCTCGAACGGCTACGGCACCGCGTGGTTCGGCAAGAACCACAACGTCCCCGACTGGCTGACGACACCGGCCGGACCGTTCACGCTGTGGCCGACGGGCCTCGGCTTCGAGTACTTCTACGGGTTCCTCGGAGCCGACGCCCACCAGTTCCGCCCGGCGATCTTCGAAGGCACGATCCCCGTCGACCCGTATCTCGGCCGAGAGGACGACTACCATCTCGACGCCGATCTCGCGGACACGGCCATCTCGTGGATCCGCCGCCAGAAGGCGATCTCACCCGACAAGCCGTTCTTCGCGTACTACACGCCGGGGACCGCGCACGCACCGCATCACGCGCCGAAGGACTGGATCGAGAAGTTCCGCGGGGCGTTCGACCACGGCTGGGACGAGCAGCGCGTGCGCACCTTCGAGCGGCAGCGCGAGCTCGGCGTCATCCCGGCCGATGCCGTGCTCAACCCGACGCCCGACCATTATCGACGCTGGGACGACCTCAGTGAGGAGATGCGGCGTGTCTGCGCGCGCGAGATGGAGTGCTACGCCGCCGCGCTCGCGCACTGCGACCACCAGATCGGGCGGGTCGTCGACGCGATCGAGGAGCTCGGCGAACTCGAGAACACCCTCGTCATCTACATCCAGGGCGACAACGGATCGAGCGCCGAGGACCCGACCGGTCACGGCATGACGAGCGAGATCGCCACGCTGGTGAACGGCGTCGTCGATCGCGAGGACTACATGCTCGAGCACATCGACGAGTTCGGCGGCCGATGGTTCCAGAACCACTTCTCGCACGGCTGGGCCCACGCCATGAACTCGCCGTACCAGTGGGACAAGAAGATCGCGAGCCACCTCGGCGGCAGCCGCACCTCCATGGTCGTGTCGTGGCCGAGGCGCATCGCCGATGCGGGCGGCCTGCGCAGCCAGTTCACCCACATCACCGACGTCGTGCCGACGATCCTCGAGGCGACCGGCATCCCCATGCCCGACACGATCGACGGCGTCGAGCAGCTCCCACTCGACGGGGCGAGCCTGGCACCGTCGTTCCAGGATCCGGTCGCCCCGGAGCACCACACGACCCAGTACTTCGAGGTGATCGCGAACCAGGGCATCTACCACGAGGGGTGGATGGCGAACACGGCGCCGAAGCGCCTGCCCTGGGTCGGGATGGGCGAGTCGACCGCCGACCCGTTCGAGGAGTACGAGTGGGAGCTCTACCACCTCGACGAGGACTTCACCCAGTCGCGCAACCTGGCCGCGGAGCATCCCGACAAGCTCGAGGAGCTCCGCCGGATCTTCCTCGACGAGGCTCGTCGCAACCAGGTGCTGCCGCTCGACGACCGGTACATCGAACGGGTCCGTCCCGAGAATCGCCCCCAGCGCAATGCCGGCCGCACGACGTTCGCCTACTACCCCGGGACGACGCGCATCACGGAGGGGATGGCGCCCGACACCAAGAACAGGTCCTATCGCATCACCGCGACGTTCGGCGTGCCCGAGGGTGGCGAGGTGGCTCGCGCCGACGGCATGCTCATCACCCACGGAGGCTGGTTCGGAGGCTACGCGCTCTACCTGCTCGACGGCCGACCCACCTTCGCGTACGCACGATCCCATTACCCGGAGCACAAGTACGTGGTCGCGGCCACTGATCCCGTCGGGCAGGGCGAGCACGAGCTCGTGCTCGAATTCGAGTACGACGGCGGTGCCCCGGGGAGCGGCGGCACCGCCGTGCTCGTCCTCGACGGGGCAGAGGTCGCTCGGGGCCGGATCGACGAGACGGTGCCGGTTCGCTACTCGGCCGACGAGACGCTCGACGTCGGCGAGGATTCGGGCACGCCCGTGGTCCGCGACTACGACGTGCCGTTCCGGTTCCGCGGCGTCCTGCACCGGATCGTCGTCGAGCTCGCGCCCGAGGGCTGACGACGGCGAACCGCGTGCGCTGGGGCGGTGCACGCGGCATGATCGACGCATGCCTGCAGCCCCGCCCGAGTCCCCCGTCGCCCTCGCCGTCGACATCGGCGGCACGAAGGTCGATGCGGCCCTCGTCGACGCCGCCGGCCGCATCGTCCCAGGCAGCCGCCATCGCGCGCCGACCGGCGCCGCGCAGGCGCCCGAGACGTTCGCCCGCGCGATCGCCTCGGTGTGCGAACAGGCCACGGATGCCGCGAGCCCGGCGCACCGCCTGGTCGGCGTCGGCGTCGGCACGGCCGGCCCGCTCCTCGGCGACGGCACGCACGTGTCGCCCCTGAACATGCCGGGCATCCGCGACGTGCCGCTCGTGCCGACGGTGGAACGCTTCGCAGGCGCCGCGCCGGTGCACGTCGCGCTCGACGGCACGTGCATCGCGCTCGCCGAGATGCGGTTCGGGGCGCTCCGCGGCGTGCGGAACGGCATCGCCATGGTGGTCTCGACGGGGATCGGTGGCGGGATCGTGGCCGACGGCCGGGTGATCCGGGGCGACACGGGCAATGCGGGGCACGTCGGACAGTCGTGGGTGCGGCGCCCGTCGCCCGACGATCCCGTCGCGGCGACCGTCGAGGCCGTCGCGTCGGGTCCGGCGACCGTGCGCTGGGCGAGGGCGCACGGCTGGTCCGGCGCCGACGGGCTCGAGCTCGCGGCGGACTACCGCGCGGGGCATCCGATCGCGGTGCAGGCCGTTCGCCGGTCGGCGGAGGCCGTGGGGCAGGCGATCGCGTCGTTCGGCGCGTTGCTCGACCTCACGACGGTCGCCGTCGGCGGCGGCTTCTCACGAGTGGCCGACGACTACCTGACCCTCGTCGAGGAGGCCGCGCACCGCACAGCGGTCCTCCCCGCCGCCCGGGTGGTACGCGTCGTGCACGCCGAGCTCGGCGACGACGCCCCACTCGTGGGGGCGGCCCTGCTCGCGTTCGCGGACTGAGCGGAGCCGCGCGCGACCGCCCCCGTCAGACGACCTCGAACCGCGCCGGTCCGTCTTCCGCGGCGAGCGCGGCCTCGATGCGGGCGCGGTGCTCGGCGTTGACGGCGCCGAGGTCGTCGGGGTCGTGCCATCCGAGGTCGGTCATCTCGCCGTCGGCGGGGTGAGGCTCGCCCTCGAGCCAGCTGCACCGGAACGTGAGGTCGAGGTAATCGGCCTGGTCGCCGTTGCCGTAGACGACGCGCGGGACCTGGTGCACCCAGGCGAGCCGGTCGACGCGGATGCGCACGCCGGCCTCCTCGTGCGCCTCGCGGGCGGCGGCCACGGCCGGCTCCTCGCCGGGGTCGACGATGCCCGTGATCGGCGTGAGCGCGCCGGTGTCGGAGCGTCGGCCGAGGAGCACGCGACCCTCGCGCAGGATGACCGCGGTGACGCCGACGAGCGGCAGCGGCGCGGTCCCGACGTGACGTCGGAGCTCGAGGACGAAGTCGGGCGTGGGCATGGCGAAACCCTATGCGAGGGCCGACCGCGCCACCGCACGCCGGACGGCGGACGCCATCGATTCGCAGGATGAGCCGCGCCACGAACCGCTGCACGGCGCCATGCCGGCGCTCATCCTGCGACCTCGCAGCAGAGCAGACCTGCGAGCCTCCGTTCGTCGCGCAGACACCGCCGTTCGTCGCAGGGGGCTACCGCTCGGCGCAATCGGTGCGCTATGGTCGGATTTCCAACCGAACGATCGGTCGGGAAACCCGCAACGGCGCACCACCCCCGCGCCGCCCCCCGTTCCAACCCTGCACAGAACAACGGAGTTCGCATGACTGCAACTACCCAGGAATCCGCGCGCACCGGGAGGATGTCCACCGAGGAGCGCAAGGTCCTCGCCGGCACCCTCGTGGGCACGTCCATCGAGTGGTACGACTTCTTCATCTACGCCCAGGCGGCGGGCCTCGTCCTGGCGCCGCTCTTCCTCGCCCCGCTGGCCGAGTCCAACCCGACGCTCGCACAGGTCCTCGCCTTCGCGACCATCGGCATCTCGTTCCTCTTCCGCCCGCTCGGCGCGGTCGTCGCCGGCTGGCTCGGCGACAAGCTCGGGCGCAAGAAGATGCTCGTCTTCACGCTCATCCTCATGGGCCTGTCGACCTCGCTCATCGGCTTCCTGCCGACGTACGCCGCCATCGGCATCGCGGCGCCGATCCTCCTGATCACGCTGCGCATCCTGCAGGGCTTCTCCGCAGGCGGCGAGTGGGGCGGCGCGGCGCTCATGTCGGTCGAGCACGCCCCCAAGGGCAAGCGCGGCTTCTTCGGCGCCTTCCCGCAGATCGGCGTGCCCGTCGGAATGATCCTCGCGACCTTCACGCTCTGGGTCATCACCTCGACCATGTCGCCCGAGGCGTTCATGGAGTGGGGCTGGCGCATCCCGTTCATGTTCTCGATCGTGCTGATCGTCGTCGGCTACCTGATCCGCCGCGCGGTCGAGGAGAGCCCGGTCTTCAAGGAGCTCCAGGAGCGCAAGCAGGAGTCCTCGGCCCCGCTCAAGGAGCTCTTCCGCAGCAACACGAAGAACGTCGTCCTCACCGCGATCATCTTCATCGCGAACAACGCCGCGGGCTACCTGCTCATCGCGTACTTCGCGACGTACGCGGTGACCGCGCTCGGCATGGACCGACCCACGGTGCTGCTCGCCACGACGTTCGCCTCGTTCGGCTGGCTCGTGTTCACCCTCTGGGGCGGGCGCCTCTCCGACCGCCTCGGCCGCATCCGCACCTTCCAGATCGGGTACGCCTTCCTCGCGCTGTGGGCGATCCCGATGTGGTTCCTCATCGACACCGGGAACATCGTCTGGTACTTCGTGGCGCTGTTCCTGATGACGTTCGGCCTCGGCCTCTCGTACGGCCCGCAGGCCGCGCTCTACGCCGAGATGTTCCCGGCGAAGGTGCGCTACTCGGGCGTCTCGATCGGCTACGCGCTGGGCGCCATCCTCGGCGGCGCGTTCGCCCCGATGATCGCCGCGGCACTGCTCGGCGAGACCGGCCAGTCGTGGACGATCGGCCTGTACATCGCGATCGCCGCGGTCATCTCCCTGATCGGCGTCTCGCTGGTCAAGGAGACGAAGGACGTCGACCTGAGCGTCTGACCCCCTGATCGCGCGAGAGGCGGATGCCGCGTGGCATCCGCCTCTCGTCGTCTCCGCGGGCGCGCACCCGCGCCCGACGTCAGTGCCCGGCGCCGAGCTGCCCGGCGAGGCGCGCGTGCATCGCCGAGCTCGCCTCGTTCAGCCCCTCGATGACGACGCGCTTGCCGTGGTGCTCGTACTTGGTCGTGATCGCATCGAGCGCCGCCACGGTCGACGCGTCCCAGATGTGCGAGCCCGACATGTCGATCACGACCCGGTCCGGGTCGTCGGCGTACTCGAACTGCGTGGTCAGGTCGTTCGACGAGGCGAAGAAGAGCTCGCCGTCGACGCGGTAGTGCGCGGTCGGCACCGGCTCGTCGAGCGAGACCCGACGCGTGACGGTCGCGAAGTGCGCGACGCGACGGGCGAATGCGACCATCGCCACGAGCACGCCGACGATGACGCCGATCGCGAGGTTGTGCGTGGCGACGACGACCACCACGGTCGCGACCATGACGGTCGTCTCCGACTTCGGCATCCGCCGCAGCGTCGACCAGCGGACCGAGTGCCAGTCGAAGGTGGCGACCGAGACCATGACCATGACGGCCACGAGCGCGGCCATCGGGATGATCGCGACGAGGTCGCCGAGCCCGACCACGAGGATGAGCAGGAACACGCCGGCGAGGAACGTCGAGATGCGGGTCCGCGCACCCGAGACCTTCACGTTGATCATCGTCTGCCCGATCATCGCGCAGCCGCCCATGCCGCCGAAGAGGCCGGAGAGCATGTTGGCGACGCCCTGGCCGAGCGCCTCGCGCGTCTTGCGCGAACGGGTGTCGGTGATGTCGTCGACCAGCTTCGCCGTCATGAGCGACTCGAGGAGCCCGACGAGCGCCATCGCGAGCGCGAACGGCGCGATCGTCGCGAAGGTCTCCCACGTGGGCGGCACGTCCGGGATGAACAGCTCGGGCAGGCTCTCGGGCAGCGCGCCCTCGTCGCCGACGGTGGGCACCTGCCAGCCGGCCGCGACCACGACGACCGTGAGCACGACGATCGCGATGAGCGGCGCGGGGACGGCCTTCGTCAGGCGCGGCACGCCGACCATGATCACGAGGCCCGCGGCGACGAGCGGGTAGACGAGCCACGGCACGCCGACGAGGTGCGGCAGCTGCGCGGCGAAGATCAGGATCGCGAGCGAGTTGACGAATCCGACCATGACGCTCCGCGGGATGAAGCGCATGAGCTTGGCCACGCCCAGGACCCCGAGCACGAGCTGGAACACGCCCGCGAGGATCACCGTCGCGATGAAGTAGTCCATGCCGTAGTCGCGTGCGACGGGCGCGATGACGAGCGCGACCGCGCCGGTGGCCGCGCTGATCATCGCGGGGCGCCCGCCGAGGAAGGCGATCGACACGGCCATCACGAAGGACGAGAACAGCCCGACCCGCGGGTCGACGCCCGCGATGATCGAGAACGAGATCGCCTCGGGGATCAGCGCGAGGGCGACGACCAGTCCGGCGAGCACCTCCCGGGTGAGCAGGCGGGGCGTGCGGAGCGCGGTCAGCACCGACGGCTGGTCGCGCACGCGTGCGCGTGCCGCCGCTCGGGCGTCGGCGGGCTCGGCGGGTCGCGAAGGCGCGGGCATGGGTCTCCGATCGGCGGGGCTCGAGTCGAGCCGGATGGTGTCGTTCGAGCGCCCCGTCGCGCGCGGCCGCGGTGGCCGTGGTGCGGCCCGGATTGGCGCGGGCCGACGTGCCACCATACCTGTTCCGCACGCGCGCGGCCGACCCGGTCCTCCCGCCGTCGTTGCGGCGGTCGGGCGGCCCGCCATATGTTGAGGGGTGATCAACTCCACTTCGGGGGGAGTGTGAGACATGTCCTCGGCATTGCACGCGCTCGGACGTTGGGCCTATCGCGCCCGCATCCTCGTCGTGCTCGTCTGGGTCGGCGTCCTCGCCGTGCTCTTCACGATCGCCGGGCTCGTCGGCACGGGCACGAACAACACCTACGCGTTCCCGGGGACCGAGTCGCAGGACGCCCTCGACGCCCTCGCGCGGACCTTCCCGCAGTTCTCCGGCACCTCGGCGCAGCTCATCGCGGTCGCCCCCGAGGGCGGCGACGTCACCGACGACGACTTCGAGTCGGCGGTCGAGGACGCGATCACCGCGATCGAGGCGATCCCCCAGGTCTCGACCGTCAGCTCGCCGTACGACGACGGATCGTCGGCCGACATCGCCTCCGACTCGTCGGCCGTGCTCGTCACGATCCAGTTGTCGGTCGGCACCGTCGACGTGCTTCCCTCCACGTCCGACGCGCTCCAGGCCGAGGGCACGACCCTGCAGGGCGACCTGCCCGACGGCTCGCAGGTCGCCGTCGGCGGCTCGCTGTACTCGCAGGTGAACCCGGGGATCGGCATCAGCGAGCTCACGAGCATCCTCATCGCGCTCGTCGTCCTGTTCGTGACGTTCGGTTCCCTCGTCGCCGCGGGCATGCCGATCACCACCGCGCTCGTCGGCGTCGGCGCCGCGGTCGCCGTCGTCCTCACCGCGACGCGCTGGCTGACGGTCACCTCGACCGCGCCGCTCCTCGCCGTCATGCTCGGACTGGCGGTCGGGGTCGACTACTCGCTCTTCATCGTCTCCCGGCACCAGGACCAGGTGAAGCGCGGGATGCCGCCCGACGAGTCCGCACCGAGGGCGGTGGCGACCGCGGGTTCCGCGGTCATGTTCGCCGCGACGACCGTGATCATCGCGCTGCTCGGGCTCTCCGTCGCGCGCATCCCCTTCCTGACGATCACCGGGCTCTCGGCGGCCCTCGCCGTCGCGACGGCCGCGCTCGTCGCGCTGACGCTCACGCCGGCCCTGCTGTCGTTCGCGGGATGGCATGTCGTGCCGAAGCGGTTTCGACCGGGGCGCGAGGGGCACGACGGGAACGACGGGCACGGGACGGCGCCGGCGGACGCGGCGAGCGCGGACGACGCGGGTGCCGAACCGACGGCGCCCGCACCAGGGGGCGCCGCGCCCGAGGCGCCGGACGCGCCATCCGACGCCCCGGCCCGGGAACCGGCACCCGACTCCAGGCCCGGCGGGTTCTTCGGCCACTGGGTGCGCGCCGCCATCCGCTGGCCACCGGTCACGGTCGTGCTCATCGCCGTGCTGCTCGGCCTCGCCGCACTGCCCGCCGCGAACCTGCGACTCGCCCTGCCCGACTCCGGGTCCCTCCCGGAGGGCGCGCCGGGGCGGGTCACGTACGACCTCATCGCCGAGCACTTCGGCGCCGGTGCGAACGGACCGCTCATCCTCACGGGGTCCGTGATCCAGAGCACGGACCCGGTCGACCTCATCGACGACATCGCGGCCCAGGTCGCCGACGTGCAGGGGGTCGCAGCCGTGCCGCTCGCGACGCCGAACCAGACGGGCGACACCGCCGTGATCCAGGTGATCCCCGACGGCGCGCCGGACTCCGAGCAGACGGAGCAGCTCGTGCACCGACTGCGCGGGATGCACGACGCGTTCCTCGAGGACTACGCCGTCGACCTCTCGGTGACCGGCTACACGGCGCTCGGCGTCGACATCTCGGAGCGGCTCGGCGGCGCACTGCTGCCGTTCGGGCTGCTCGTCGTCGGGCTCTCGCTGGTGCTCCTCGCGATGGTGTTCCGCTCGATCGTGGTGCCCGTGACGGCCGCCCTCGGGTACGTCCTCTCGATCGGCGCCGCCTTCGGCCTCACGAGCCTCGTCTTCGTGGACGGGGTCCTCGCCGGACCGCTCAACGTCGAGTCGGTCGGGTCGGTCACGAGCTTCATGCCGATCATCGTGATGGGCGTGCTCTTCGGACTCGCGATGGACTACGAGGTGTTCCTCGTCAGCCGCATGCGCGAGGACTTCCTGAAGCACGGCGAACCGCGCCCCGCGATCGAGCGCGGCTTCCACGCCTCGGCGCGTGTCGTCACGGCCGCGGGCATCATCATGTTCACGGTGTTCGGCGGCTTCATCCTGAACGGCGAGGCGTCGATGCAGCCGATCGCGTTCGGCCTGGCGACGGGGGTCGCGATCGACGCGTTCATCGTCCGGATGACGCTGACCCCCGCGGTGCTGGCCTGGTTCGGGCGGCACGCGTGGTGGTTCCCCGCGGGACTGGATCGGGTGCTCCCCCGCTTCGACGTCGAGGGCGAGGGGCTCGCCCGCGAGGACGAGCTCGCCGACTGGCCGGAACCGGGCGACGCGCTCGCGATCGTCGGGCAGGGCGTGGCGGTGCGGCGCGAGCCGCGCCTCGTCGACGTCGACGTGCGCGTGCCCGCCGGCGAGGCGCTCGTCGTCGCCGGCGCGTCTCCCGAGGAGCGCCGCGCGATGCTGCTCGCCCTCACCGGGCGCCGGCCGGTGGTCGACGGCCGGCTGAAGTGCCTCGGGCTCGTCCTGCCCGTCCGGGCGGCGAGCGTGCGGGCACGGAGCGCCGTCGTCGAGGTCGCCCGGGTCCCGGACCCGATCGCCGCCGTCGTGGATGCCGCGGCCGACGGCCCGGAGCTGCTCGCGATCGACGGCGTCGACCTCCTCGCCGACCCGGCCGCCAGGGACGAGCTCCGCGAGGTGCTCACGGGCGCCGCGAGCGGCGCCGAGCGCCGGACGGGCCATCCGCTGACCGTACTCGTCTCGTGCGAGCTCGCACCGGCCGCCGACGCGGTGCTCCCGCACGGGCTCGCCCGGACAGTACTCGAGCCCGCCCCCTCCGCTCGATCCGCCAGGGAGGCGGCGACGACGGGGACGACGACGTGAGCGACCCGACCTTCTCGTCGGCGCAGGGCGCCGAGCGGCTCGGCGTCCTCGGGGTCGTCGGCGTCCTGCTCCTGCCGCTCGCGGTCGCCGGGTTGCTGGCGTGGGGGCTCGCGGCACCGGTCGGCGACTTCGACCGGGTCACCGCGGCCGTCGTGAACGACGACCAGCCCGTCGAGCTGAACGGGCAGACCGTGCCGCTCGGTCGCGAGTTCGCGGCCGGCCTCATCGGCGGCATCGCCGGCGAGGGCGCGCCCGACGACCCCGGGCCGGATGCGACCGCGACGCCCGCGCCGAGCGAGCCGAACTTCACGTGGATCCTGACGAACGACGAGGATGCCGCCTCCGGGCTCCGCGAGGGGCGCTACGCGGCGGTGCTCACGATCCCGCCATCGTTCTCGGCGAAGGCGACCTCGATCTCCGGGCCCGCGGCGGACGCCGTCCATGCCACGCTGCACGTGCAGACCACGCCCGCCTCGGCCTACCTCGACCCCGCGCTCACCGACGTCATCACGCAGGCGGCCGTGGCGACGTTCAACGCCCAGCTCACGGAGCGCTACCTCGGCAACGTGTACCAGGGCTTCAACACGATCAACGAGCAGATCGGCCAGGCCGCCGACGGGGCCGCCGAACTGGCGTCGGGCGCATCCTCGCTCGCGAGCGGCGCGGGCTCGCTCGCCGAGGGGACGTCGCAGCTCGCCTCCGGGCTCGACTCGCTGGACGCTGGGGCGGCGTCGCTCGCAGCGGGGCTCGCCCAGCTCGACGCCTCGGTGCAGTCCCTGCCGTCGGACACCGCGCAGCTCGCGACGGGCTCGGCGCAGGTCGCCGCAGCGCTCGACGCGATCGCGGCGGCGTTCGACGGGGCGACCGCGGACGTCGCCCGGGTCGTCGACGACCTCTGCGCCGTGCGTCCCGGCGCCGCCTGCGAGCGCGGCCGGAGCGTGCTCGCCCGAGTCCAGGCGGTCGACGGCGACATCGATGCGCTGGCCGCCGGCGCCGACCAGGTCGCCGCCGGCAACGCCGAGCTCGCGGCGGGCATGCCCGGCCTCGTCGCGGGCGCCGATGCCTCGTCGACGGGGGCCGACGAGGTGGCGGCCGGGGCAGCGGAGAGCGCCGCCGGCGGCGAGCAGGTGAACGCCGGCGCGCAGGAGGTGGCGTCCGGGGCCGACGAGACGTCGTCGGGTGCCGCGCAGCTCGCCGACGGGCTCGCCGAGGCGGTCGAGCAGATCCCCACCTACTCGGAATCCGACATCACGACCCTCTCGTCGGTCGTCGCGCAGCCCGCCCGCACCGACATCGCCGTTCCCGCGAGCGGGACGCAGTCGGTGCCGCTGTTCGCGACGTTCGCGCTCTGGGTCGGTGCGATCGTGCTCGCCCTCGCGCGCCGGGCGGTGCCGGGACGCCGCCTCCTGACGTCGGCGTCGACCGTGTCGATCGCGGCCCGCTCGATCTGGCCGGGTGCGGCGCTCGGTGCCGCGCAGGGGCTGATCGTCGGCCTCGCCCTGCAGCCGGCGCTCGACGCCGATGCCGCAGCACGGACGGGCTTCGCCGCGGCCGCGATCGTCATCGGCACGGTGTTCGCGCTCGTGAACCACGGCCTCGCGGCCGGCTTCGGCGGTCCCGGCCGGACGGCCGCCGCGATCGCCGCCGTCATCGGACTGGCCGCCGGGGTCTCCTCGACCGTGCCCGCCGCGATCGCGAGCTCCGCGAACCTCATCCCGACGGGACCGGGGCACAGCCTGCTCCTCGCGGGGCTCGGCGTCGGCTCGGGCTGGGGCGACCTCGTCGCGCTCCTCGTCTACTCGCTGATCGGCGCGGCGCTCGTGGTCGTGGGCGTCTCGCGGCACCGCACCGCCGCGGGCTGAGACGGTCGGGCACCCGGGCTGCGGCGCCGGCCCGCCTGCGGACGGCGGCTCAGCGCTCGCCCGCGGCCTCCGCGGGCGCTTCGGCCGACGCCTCGAGCGAGCGGATCAGGCTGCGCGAGTCCCACGGGCCGATGTGACGTCGGCCGTTGACGAAGAAGGTCGGCGTGGAGTGCAGGTCCATGAGCTCGGCGTCGATCTGGTCGTCCTCGACGCGCCGCACGACCGCCGGCGATCGCAGGTCCTCGAGGAACCTCGGCACGTCGAGGCCGAGCTCCTCCGCGTACCGGCAGAGATCGTCGGCCTCGAGCGCGTCCTGGTGCTGGAAGAGCGTGCGCGACATGTCGAGGAACCGTCCCTGCAGCGCGGCCGCCTCGTACGCCTGGGCCGCGAGCTTGGCGTGCTGGTGCACCCCCTCGAGCGGCAGGTGCCGCCAGACCCAGCACACGTCGTCGCCGAACCGCTTGATCACCTGGTCGATCGAGCCCGTGGCACGGCTGCAGAACGGGCACTCGAAGTCACCGTATTCGACGATCTGGTGCGGGGCGTCGGGTCGGCCGCGGTAGTGGTCGCGCTCGGGGTCGAACGGCCGGGCGAGTACCTTGCCGACCGCCTTCGGCGGGTCGAGGCGATCCGCGATCGCGAAGATCGCCCACCCGAGGCCGAACGCGATGAGCGATGCCGTGAGCACGCCGACGCGACCGTGGTCCTGCGCCTCCCCGTCGGCGAGCGCGATCCCCACGATGAACAGCGAGATCGTGAACCCGATGCCCGACAGCGCGGCGCCGCCCGCGATCCGCGGCATCCCGAGTCCCGGCGCGAGCTTGCCCATCCCGGTCGCTCGCACGATGGCGGTCGCCGCGGTGATGCCGACGAACTTGCCCACGACGAGGCCCGCGATGATGGCCCACGTGAGCGGCGACGTGAAGGCCGCCGCGAGCGTCTCGGCGTCGAGGTGGACGCCGGCGTTCGCGAGCGCGAAGATCGGCAGCACGAGGAAGGCGATGTAGGGCCCCCACTCGGCCTGGAGCCGGTCGTTGATCGAGAGCGACTCGCGGAGGCTCCGGTTCACGGCGGCGGCGTACTGGGCGCTCGGCGACTCGCGGAACGCCCTCGTGAGCTCGGCGGTCCGTTCGACCTCGGTCCTCCGCGGCGGGAACACCGGGATGAGGAGCGCCACGGCGACGCCCGCGAGGGTCGGGTGGATGCCGGCCATCGCGATCGCGACCCAGAGCCCGACGCCGAGCACGCCGTACGCGAGGCCGCGCCCGGCCCGCAGGTACCTGACGAGCGCGATCGCCACCATGAGCACGGCGGCGACGGCGAGCGGCACGAGGTCGAGCCCGGTGTTGTAGAAGATGCCGATCGCGAGCAGCGCGCCGACATCGTCGACGACGGCGAGGGTGAGGAGGAAGGTGCGGAGCCGGGCGGGGAACGGCGGGCCGATGATCGCGAGGGCCCCCAGGAGGAACGCCGTGTCGGTCGAGATCACGACGCCCCACGCGCTGAGCTCGCCCGTCGGCAGCGCGATGACGACGAAGAGCAGCGCGGGGATCACGAGGCCCGCGACGGCGGCGACGATCGGCACGATCGCTCGCGAGCGGTCGTTGAGCTCGCCGATCGTGAACTCCCGCTTCACCTCGAGGCCCACGACGAAGAAGAACAGGGTCATGAGCCCGTCGTTCACGACGTCGTGCAGGGTGGCGTGCAGCTGCCAGCCGCCGAGGCCGATCTCGAGCTCGGTCTCCCAGAACGCCTCGTAGGTCCACCCCCACGGCGAGTTCGCCCAGAGGATCGCGAGCACCGTGCCGGTGAGCAGCAGCGCGGCCGCCGACCGGTCGCTCGATCCGCGGCGCAGACGGACCTTGCGACGGGCGGCGCTCGTCGTGGTGTCGGCCGCGGGGGCTGGCGCACTCATGCGCCAATGCTAGGGGCGGATGCCGCGAACGCGGGAGAACCCGGCGACACCGGCCTCCGACCCCGTTCGGGGGCCGACGGGTCGCTCGGGTCTCAGATGAAGAGCGTCGTCCCCGACTTCTCCGCCTCTCCGAGGAAGGTCGCGACGCCGCCGAACTCGATGTCCTCCATCAGGTCGGACTCGGCGATGCCGAGGAGGTCCATCGTCATGGTGCACGCGATGAGCCGGGCACCGCCCTCGCGTGCGGCGCTCATGAGCTCGGGCACCGATTGCACGTCGTGCTCCTTCATCACGTGCTTGATCATCGCCGGGCCCGCACCCGCCATGTTCATCTGCGAGAGCGGCAGCCGGTCCGGCCCCGAGGGCATCATCATGCCCATCATCCGCTCGAGCGCGCCGTGGTCGCGCTTCGGCGCGTGCTCGCGCCGCAGCGCGTTCAGACCCCAGAACGTGAAGAACATCGAGACCTGCTGTCCCATCGCGAGGGCGCCGTTGGCGATGATGAACGCGGCGAGCATCTTGTCGAGGTCGCCCGAGAACACGACGAACGACGTCTGGTTCCGCCGCTCGACGGCGGCGGTGGTCCCGGATGCCGCGGCGCCGCCCTTGCGGAACGCCGCGACGTAGCCCGGACCGTCGGGCGTCATCGACAGCAGCTCGTGCCCGTGGCTCGCCGCCCAGGCGGGCCCGTCGCTGACGAACCCGGGGTCGGAGACGCGCACGACGACCTCGTCGCCCACGGCGAGGTCGCCCATCGTCGCGGAGAGCCGCATGATCGGGCCGGGGCACGCGAGCCCGGTGCAGTCGAGGTCGACCGACTTCCCCGTGCCCTTCGTCGCCGCGATCAGGTCGACCGCCTCGGCGTAGGCGATCTCGGGCGGCGGCGCGACGGTCGACGCGGGCTCGACCTCGTGCCGGAAGCGGAACGTGTTCGACCCGCCCGACAGCGTCGCGACGTCCGTGAAGCCGCGCTGCACGAGCAGCCGGTACGCGAGGTAGCTGCGGAAGCCGACCGCGCAGTACAGGCGGACCGGCACCGAGCGGTCCCACTCCGCGCTCGCCGCGCGCAGCGTCGCGAGCGGCACGTTCTCGGCGCCCGGGATGTGCCAGATCCCGAACTCCTCGGGGGTGCGCACGTCGACGAGCCGCGCCCCCTCGACCCCGGCAGGCCAGTCGCTCGCGTACCAGAGCACGAGGTCGCCCCGCAGCACGTTGCCCGCGACGAAGCCCGCCATGTTGACGGGGTCCTTGGCCGACCCGAACGGCGGCGCGTAGGCGAGCTCGAGCTCTTCGAGGTCGTGCACGGTTCCGCCGAGCCGGACCACCGTGGCGAGCACGTCGAGCCGCTTGTCGACCCCGTCGAACCCGGCGACCTGCGCGCCGAGGATGCGCCCCTCGACCGGCGAGAACAGCAGCTTGAGGTGCATCTGCGCGGTGCCCGGGTAGTAGCCCGCGTGGCCGGACGGGTGGATGTGCACGGCGCGGTACTCGATTCCCTCGGCCACGAGCTGCCGCTCCGTCGCACCGGTGCCGCCCGCGACCATGTCGAAGACCTTGACGATCGACGTGCCCTGCGTCGAGCGGTACTCGGTGTCGCGCCCGCACATGTTCTCCGCGGCGACGCGCGCCTCGCGGTTCGCGGGCCCGGCGAGCGGGGTGATCCACGACCCGGGGAGGACCGTGTGCGGGGTCTCGACGGCGTCGCCCGCCGCCCAGATCGACGGGTCCGACGTGCGCATGTGCGTGTCGACGCGGATGCCGCCGCGCGGCCCGAGCTCGAGGCCGGCATCCGCGGCCAGCCCCACGTTCGGCCGGACACCGGCCGACAGGATCACCAGGTCGGCGTCGACGAACCGGGTGTTCGTCAGCTCGACCGTGAGCCCGCCGCCGCGGCGCTCCGAGAACGCCGCGGCGCCCGTCGAGAGGAAGAGCTCGACGCCGCGGCTGCGCAGGTGCTGCTCGACGGGCACCGAGACCTCCTTGTCGAGCGGCGGCAGGATCTGGTCGGCGAGCTCGACGATCGTCACCGAGGCGCCGCGGTGCTGGAGGTTCTCGGCCATCTCCACGCCGATGTAGCCGGCGCCGATGACGACCGCCTTCACCGGCGTGCGCGATCGGCCCGGTGCGGATGCCGCGGCCGCGAGCGCCTCGTCGAGCTGCGCCTTGATCTCGTCCATGTCGGCGACGTTGCGCAGCACGTGCACGCCGGGCAGGTCGATCCCGGGCAGCGGTGGCCGGAGCGGATCGGCGCCCGGGCAGAGCGCGAGCCGGTCGTAGGACTCGACGTACTCGCGACCGGACGCGGTCTCGCGCACGGTGACGGTCTTCGCCGCGCGATCGAGCGCGACGACCTCGGCGCCGACGCGCACGTCGATCGCGAGCGACTCGTGCAGGCTCTCGGGCGTCTGGAGCAGCAGGCGGCTGCGATCGGTGATGACCTCGCCGATGTGGTAGGGCAGGCCGCAGTTCGCGAACGAGACGTAGTCGCCCCGCTCGAGCACGACGATCTCGGCGAACTCGTCGAGGCGGCGTGCGCGCGCTGCGACGGACGCCCCGCCGGCCACCCCTCCGACCACGACGATCTTCATGCTGCGCTCCATCCGCTCGGGGCCGGCGATGCGTGCCGGCCGTCGCGCCCGATGGTAGGCGGCCGACTCGGCCGTCGGCCGGGTCATCGGTCCCGCGACGAAGGAGTCGGTCGCCGACGCTCCCTTCCGCAGGAGCACGCGCGGGGAGTACCGTGACGTTCGGGCGGAGCGGCGGGCGCCGACCGTCCGGGGGGACGCGATCATGGCGCGGAATCTGGTGCTCTGCCTGGACGGGACGGCCGGCCAAGTGCGGGGCGATGCCGACTCGAACTGCGTGCGGGTGTACGAGCTGCTCGACCTCTCGGACGAGACCGCGCAGGTCGCGTACTACGACCCCGGCGTCGGCACGTTCGCTTCGCCGGGCGCCTGGACCCCGCTGGCGCGCGGACTCTCCCGACTCGGCGGGCTGGTCTACGGGGCGGGGATGCGGCAGAACCTCGGCGAGGCGTACGCGTGGCTCATGCGGACGTGGCAGCCCGGCGACCGGATCTTCGTGTTCGGGTTCAGCCGCGGCGCGTTCACCGCGCGTGCGCTGACGGGGATGCTCCGCCTCGTCGGGCTCATGCGCCCGGGCTCGGAGAACCAGCTCCAGTACGCGGTCGCGAAGTACGCCCGCCGCGGCGGAGAGCGGCGGATCCCGTGGGACGAGATCCACCGCTTCTCACGCCTGTTCGCACAGCAGGTCGACGGCCGGAGCACGATCCCGATCGAGTACCTCGGGCTGTGGGACACGGTGAAGGCGCTCGGCGTGGTGCGCATCGCTCCCGACTGGCCGTACACGAGGCAGCTGCCGAACGCCCTCCACATCCGGCACGCCATCTCGATCGACGAGCGGCGTCGCCCGTTCCGCGAGTACGAGGTGCGCACCAAGGCCCCCGAGACGCTCGAGGAGGCGTGGTTCGCGGGCATCCACTCCGACGTCGGCGGCACGTTCGCCGACGACCCGAAGCTCTCCACCATCGCGCTGAAGTGGGTGCTCGAGGGCGCGGTCGACCGTGGCCTGAAGCTCGACGCGAAGCGCACCGCGAAGGCGTTCGAGGGGTTCTCCGGCGCGCACGCGGCCGGTGCCGCGCACCGGAACGGAGCGGCGTGGAGCCTGCTGGTGCCGCGTCGGCGACCGATCCCCCCGGGTGTCCGGGTGCACGCGAGCGTGCGCGAGCGGATGTCGGCGACGGACTACCGGCCGCGACTGCCCGCCGACGCGACGTGGGTCGACGACGACTGGACGACCCTGCGGATCCGCTGACCCGTCGATCGCGCGCCGGGTCAGGGGATCCGGAAGCGCACCTCGCTCCAGAGCCCGTCCGGGGCGGCGTGGAAGTCGAGGTCGTCGTCCCCCCGGGCGCCCGCCTCCGGATCGTCCGCGCGGATCACGTGCGCGCCGCTCTCGTGCAGCGCCTCGAGGATCTCCGACTTCGGGATGTTGTCCTGCCATGCCTTCACCGTGCCGACGGGAACCATGGCCACTCCGCCGGCGCGGACGAGCTCGCGCGCGACCGGCTTCGGCGTCGCGTTGTGCGAGCCGTGGTGCCCGACCTTGTAGAACGCGGCGCCGGTCACGAGCGCCCTCGACTCCGGGGCGTCGAGCACGTGCTCCCACGCGCCCTGCTGCGAGTCGCCCACGAAGACGAACCGGGTTCCGCGGACGTCGAGCACGAAGAAGAGGCTGGTGTTGTTCACCGAGCGTTCGAGGACGGATGCTGCGCGCAGCAGCGCCTCCTCGTCGAGCGCGAGCTGCCCGAGGCGCATGGCGTTCCGCGCTCGCACCAGCTGGATCGGGACCCTGGCGGAGACCTCGTCGCGCGGCACCTCGTACATGCGGTCGAAGATGTCGTCGTCCTCCTCGCGACCGAGTTCGGCGGCCGCCTCCTCGAGCCAGTGCACGGCGGCGGGCGGGTCCATCCGCTTGAGCTCCTGGGGGTCGCGACTCGGCCCGAGCACGTGCACCACGGCACCGTCGACGGGCAGCTCGACGCGGTTGGCCGCCGCGTCGCGCTTCGGCAGGAACCGGACCTGGTGGTGCTCGACACCCCCCTTGAACCCGCCGTCGACCAGTCGCCTCGCCGCCGCGAGGTTCGGACCGGAGTTCACGGCGAAGTCCAGCGCGAGCGCCATCGAACGTCCGAGCGATTCGACCGGCCGCCCGCCGGCGGCCTGCTCCACGAGTCCCTGCAGGGCGGTCGCCGCGACGGAGAGCCCCTGGCGGAGGCCGATCGCGTCGGAGTCGTGCTCGTCCTCGACGAACGGCACCCACACCTCGCCGACGTCGACCGCTTCCCAGGCGTCGTCGGCGAACCCCGACACGTGGTCGGAGTGGCGGTGGGTCGCCACGACGACGTCGAGCCGCGGCGTCCCGTCGTCGCTCTCGGCCGTGAGCTGGGCGATAACGGCGTCGACCACGTCGCCGATCTTCCGCGGCACGTCGCCGACGCGGGCGCGGCCGTGGCTGTGCACGCCGCAGTCGACGAGCATCCGCCAGGTCGCGTCGTCGTCGGCGACGGTGACCAGGAAGCAGTCGCCGAAGCCGGGGTTGTACATCCGGATGGTGACGGTCGCCGCGGACATGGCTCAGTCCTCCTCGGGTGCGTGCAGGCTCGCGAACGTCAGCCGTCCGACCGCGGGCTGGTCGAGCCAGATCGCGAGCGGGTCGCCGTCCTCGACCTCCTCGAACCAGTCGTGGATCTCCTCGAGCCGCGCGACGCCGGCAGCGTGCTGATGGCGGCCGTGCGTCCGGAGCGGTTCCGGCAGCTTCGCGAGCTCGGCCGGGCGCGTGTACGGCAGCGGCTTCGGCACGAGCCAGGCGACGCGACCGTCGACGTTCGCGATCACCGTGCAGGCCGCGTGGAGGCGGGTCCGGGTGTCCCGGTCGGGTCCCGACTCGAGGTCCTCGCGCCGCTGCACGATCTGGATGAAGATCCTCGGGTGCGGCTGGCCGTCGCCGCCGCTCTGGAACCCGACGTGCATGCCGAGGACCCGGATCCGTCCCGCGCGGGGGTCGAGGCCGAGTTCGACGGCGTGCGCCTTCGCCCAATTCACCGTCTGCGCGTACACCGCCCTCGAGCGCTCCTTGGCGGCGTTGCCGGCCGCGGTGACCGAGGACGCCGCGGGGTCAAGCTTGATCGTCGAGTCGAGGATCAGCTGCCCGAGGTCGACCGTCGCGTCGCCCGTCGTGAGGTTCAGCGGGATGGTCGGACGGCGCCAGAGCAGCGCCTGGTCGGCGAGCGAGACGACGCCGGGCGGGAAGATGCCGCGGCGTCGCAGCGCCTCGACGAGGTGGCCGCGGAGGTGGATCCGGTCGTCGGGGAACAGGTCGCGGTCGGCCGTGATGATGGCGCGCACGACGTCGCCGAAGGTGACGTCGACCGCCGGCAGGTAGTCGAATCCGCGGACCACCATGCCGAGGATCCGGTCGGCGTTCTTCACGGCCTCGCCGGCGATGCGGCGGACGAGGTCGGGCGAGAGCTCGCCGTCGGAGAGCACGCCCGAGCCCCCCGTGGCGAGCCGGCGGAGGTCCGCGATCCGCGATCGGTAGGTCGCGAGGTACGCGTCGAACACGGCGGCCACGAAGATCGCGCCGCGGCGATGCGGCTCGCGCGCCGCCTGGAAGTCCCCCGGGTCGGGCGCCGACCCGACCGCCGAGCGCAGCGGCCCGCCGCGGCCGGTCGACCGGCCGAACTCGTCGGCCAGCGAGAGCAGCGCCGTGGCGTCGGAGAGCTCGCTGCGCGAGCCGGCCACGAAGTCCTCGACGATGTCGGTGAAGAGGAAGTGGTGGAACAGGGCGACGAGGTCGGCGAACGCCTCGTGGAACGCGAACACGTCGGAGTTCGTCGCGATCGTGAAGAGCGGCCGCATCCGGTGCACGATGGCGTGGGTGACCTCGTGGGCGATGATGTCGACCGAGAGGCAGGTGAACATCAGCTGGTGCGGCAGGCTCGCCTGCGTGTCGGTGTCGTCGGCACGGTAGTAGCCGAACAGCACGGCGCGCCGATCGGGATCGAAGTACGCGTTACGTCCGTAGAAGGCGTGCGGCACGAGCCGGAGCCGGTCGTCGCCGCGCCAGCGGAAGCGACGACCGGTGAACCGCTCGAACCGCTCGATGACGCTCATCGTGATCGCGTAGACGATCTGCTGGTGCGACCGCGGGTCGCTCTCCGACGGTCGCAGCCCCTCCTGGGCCAGCACCGGCGGGTCGTCGAGGTCGACGGGGTGGTACCAGCGGCGTCGGGTGGCGTCGTAGTCGACCACCTGGACGAGCTCGCCCTCCGGGCCGGGCCTGAGGCCGATCTCGAACGGGATGTCGACCGTGAGGAACTGGCCGCTGAGCCGCGAGCTCATCGGATCGAACGCGAACGCGCGCAGGAGGCGGCGATCGGGTGCCTGGACGGCGGGCACGTTGTGGTTGGAGAGCATCGCAGGCCTCCTCGACAAGGCTGGAACGCATGATGCTGCCGTGCAGTGCCGAACCTAGCGACCCTCGAACCGCCCGGCAACAGGGACGACCCTGAGGGCTAGCATCGAACGGTCATGACGAATCCAGCACCGGCGTCCGCGCCGCTGATGTCGCACAGGCAGATCCTCTTCGTGATCTTCGGCCTGATGGCGGGCATGTTCCTCTCGGCCCTCGACCAGACGGTCGTCGGCACCGCGATCCGCACCATCGGCGACGACCTGAACGGGCTCAGCCAGCAGGCGTGGGTGACCACCGCCTACCTGATCCTCTCCACGATCTCGACCCCGATCTACGGCAAGCTCTCCGACATCTTCGGGCGACGCCCGCTGTTCATCGCCGCGATCGTGATCTTCATGGTCGGCTCGCTCCTCGCGACGTTCTCGACCTCGATGCTCGAGCTGGCCGCCTTCCGCGCCATCCAGGGACTCGGGGCCGGCGGCCTGATGTCGATGCCGCTCGCGATCATGGGCGACATGCTCGCGCCCCGCGAACGAGCGAGGTACCAGGGCTACTTCCTCGCCGTGTTCGGGATCTCGAGCCTCATCGGGCCGCTCGTCGGCGGCCTGTTCGCCGGCGCCGAGGAGATCCTCGGGATCGCGGGATGGCGCTGGGTCTTCCTCATCAACGTGCCGATCGGGCTCGTCGCCCTCGCGATCGTCCTGCGATTCCTGCACCTGCCGAAGCACGCCCGGCCCGGCGTCAGGATCGACTGGTGGGGCGCCGCCACGATCATCATCGGGCTCGTGCCGCTCCTCCTCGTCGCCGAGGAGGGCCGGGACTGGGGATGGACCAGCCCGATCGCGATCGCGTGCTACACGGTCGGCGTCGCGGGACTCATCGCCTTCGTGCTCGTCGAGCGCGCCATGGGCGACGACGCGCTGATCCCGCTGAAGCTGTTCCGCTCGAGCACGTTCTCGATGGCGACGGTCATCGGCGTGTTCGTGGGGTTCGGCATGTTCGGCGCGATGCTCACGATTCCGCTCTACCTCCAGCTGGTGTTCGGGTCGACCCCCACCGAGAGCGGATTCCAGATGCTGCCGATGATCCTCGGGCTCATGACCGCGTCGATCCTGAGCGGCCAGATCATCGCGCGCACCGGCCACTACCGGATCTTCCCGATCCTCGGCACGGCCATGCTCGCGGCCGGCTTCCTCGACCTCACGACCCTGGAGTACGACTCGTCGTACTGGGTCATGGCCGGCGCCATGGTGCTCATCGGCCTCGGCCTCGGGCAGCTCATGCAGACGCTCACGATCGCGAGCCAGAACTCGGTCGGACTGCGCGACATGGGCGTGGCCACGAGCGCCTCGACGTTCTTCCGCCAGATCGGCGGCACAGCCGGCACCGCCGTGCTGCTCTCGCTCCTGTTCACGCTCATGCCGTCGAACGTGACGGGGTCGCTCTCCGACGAGGCGACGCTCTCCGACGCCCTCGATGCGGCCCTCGACCCGACGGTCGCCGCGGCGCCCGCGAACGAGGAGATCATGGCCACGATCTACGCGCCGATCGTGGAGCCGATCACCGCGAACCTGCCGCCGCAGGTCGACCTGGCCGACGACGCGGAACGGCAGCAGGTCGTGGAACGGGCGCTCCCCGCGGTGCAGCAGGCGTTCGACGAGGCGCAGTCGGGCGAGGGCGACGAGGCCTCGGTCGGCGGCAGCGCGCTCGACGACACGTCGTTCCTCACGGGCGCCGACCCGCGGTTGGCCAAGCCGTTCCTCGTCGGGTTCAACGAGTCCGCCGTGCAGGTGTACTGGGTCGCGCTCGTCGTCGTGCTCATCGCGTTCGTGCTGTCGCTGTTCTTCCGCACGCCGCCGCTGCGCGCCAAGTCCGCGCTCCAGGAGGCGGCCGACGAGCGGGCGGCAGCGGATGCGGCGGGCGCCTCCGCGCCGACCCGCGCGGCCGGCGCATCCGGTGCTGCGGGGGTCGGCACGGTCTCGGCCGAGGAGGAGGAGCGCGCCGACACGGGCGTGATCGCGACCCTCGCGGCCGAGGAGTTCGGCGCCATGGTCGAGCCGGGGGGCGACCCGAGCCTGCACCGAGGACACGAGTCACGCGACTGAGCCGGCGCCGGCACGCTCGGCTCAGGCGTGGGGCGCCGTCTCGGACACGCCCTCGAGCCGGGCGATCCGCGCCCGCGCGTTCTGCTCGCTCGGCGACACCCGCCCGAACCGGCGCACGCCGATCGCGAGCACCGCGCGGGTGAGCGTGACCGCCGGCCACCACGGCCGCCGCAGTCCGAGGAGACTGCGCTCGCGCGCGTCCAGCGAGGCGACGGCCCCGCCGAAGAGGATCGGGTAGATCCGGCCGACCACGCCGGGCAGGCCCGGGCGGCGGAGGAACCGCACGGCCTCGGCGACGCGCTCGTCGGGCCGGGCGTCGGCGAGGAACCCGTCGAGTTCTGCGCGCAGGCCGGCGAGCGAGGTCGGCGGTTCCCGCACGCCCATGAGCCGGCCCGCCTCCGCCCATTCTCGGACGTACGCGTCGGCGCCGCCCGGGATGGGCCCGCCCCATCGCTCGTGGGCACCGATGAACGCCTCGGTGAACGCGTCGTGCACCCACCGCAGCAGGTCCTCGTCGTTGGCCGCGTAGGCACGGGTCTCGCCGCGCGCATCGACGTACGTCCCGGTCACGCGCTCGTGCAGCCGGGACACCGCGGCGCACGCGGCCGCGGCGGCGCGTCGGTCGCCGAAGGTCGTCGTGGCGACCCAACGCACGGTGCCGTCGAGGCGCCCGAGCGGATCCTCCCGGTAGCGCGAGTGGTCGTGGACGCCCGCCATCGCACCCGGGTGCAGGGTCTGCAGGAGCAGCGCGCGGATGCCCGCGACGAGCGTCGGCAGGGCGCCGTTGACCGCCCACACGGCGCTGCCCGGCCCGAAGAGGCCCGCGTCGTCGCCCTCGGCGAGCGCCAGGGTCCAGGCCGGCGGCTCGTCCCGACGACGACGCACCGGACTCCATCGCGCGTGCCCCGCGCGAGCCCCGGCGCCGTCGCGCCCGCCCTCGGCCATGCTTCCGACGCTAGGCGCTCGCGCCGCGGAGGCACCTGCGGATTCGCTGCGAAAGGCCCTACTGTCGAACCGACTGACCGGCGAACCGGCACGCGGCGGAGGGAGCACGATGGGCGACTCCGTGCTGCTCGTCGCCGGACTGCTCGCGCTCATCGGCGGCGCAGAGCTGCTCGTGCGCAACGGCACGCGGCTCGCCGCGCGGCTCGGCATCTCTCCGATGGTCATCGGCGTGACCGTCGTCTCGATCGGCACGAGCGCACCCGAACTCGCGATCGGCATCGACGCGGCCCTGCAGGGCAGCGGCTCGCTCGCGCTCGGCAACATCGTCGGCACGAACACGCTGAACGTGCTGCTCATCCTCGGCATCGCCGCGCTCATCAGGCCACTCACGCTGCGCTCGCACGCGATCCGGCTCGACCTGCCGGCGATGGTGGTCGCCGCGGTGACCCTCCTGCTCCTCTGCGCCGACGGCGTCGTCACGCGCTTCGACGGCGCGCTGCTCGTCGTCCTCGGGGTCGTCTACACGGTGGTCATCGTGCGCGCGGCGCATCGGGAAGGCTTGGCCGCCCGCTCCGAGTTCGCGCGCGAGTTCGGCGAGCCGCGGGCCCGTGTGGCGGTGGCCGGTGCCCGGGCCCGAACCGTGCGCGACGCGGTCCTGCTCGTCGCCGGGATCGCCGTCGTCGTCGTCGGCGCCGACTGGCTCGTCGACGGCGCGGTCGC
Source organism: Agromyces zhanjiangensis (assembly GCF_040496055.1). Classification (NCBI taxonomy): domain Bacteria; kingdom Bacillati; phylum Actinomycetota; class Actinomycetes; order Micrococcales; family Microbacteriaceae; genus Agromyces; species Agromyces zhanjiangensis. Next base: position 495,263 of record NZ_JBEPKB010000001.1, read on the forward strand.
CCTCGCCGCGGGCTTCGGCATCCCGGTCTCGGTGATCGGCCTCACCATCGTCGCGATCGGCACCTCGTCGCCCGAGCTCGTGACCGCGATCGTGGCGACCATCCGGCGCGAGCGCGACATCGCCGTGGGGAACCTGCTCGGCAGCAGCGTGTTCAACATCCTGTTCATCTTCGGCATCACGAGCCTCATCCCGGCCGACGGCATCGGGGTCGACCCGGGGATCCTTGTGATCGACCTGCCCGTCATGGTCGGGGCGACGGTCGCGTGCATCCCGGTCTTCCTCACCGGGCGGCGGATGCAGCGGATCGAGGGCGCCGTGTTCGTCCTCGCCTACCTCGTGTACCTGGCCGGCCTCCTCCTGTTCCGGGCGTGACCGGTCGGCGTGACCGGTCGGCGTGACCGGTCGGCGCGACCGGCGTGGGCCCGGTCTCCACGGTCACGGTGCGGTCACGACCTCCTGCGAGTCAGCCGAGCGGATGACGCGTGCCCGGCCCATCGCGTCTAGCGTGCGGTGCATGGCACGAGGCACGGGTCGGGCAGCCGCACCGGGCGCCGCCGCCGCAGATGCGCCGGGGATGGGCGCGTCCGGCGGCGTCATCCCAGCGGCCGGTGCGCCACCCGCGGAGGCACGCTCGGCCGGCTCCGGCTCAGCGCTCTCGCCCGCGCCGCGGCATCCGTGGTTCTCCGCCGCGCGCCGGATCCTGCTCGTCGCCGCCCTCGCGTTCGTGCTCGGCGGACTCACCTCCTGGGGCCAGCTGGTGCTGCCGCCGGAGACGGCGTCGCTCGCGAACTCGGCCGGCGGTTGGACGATCCCGACCGCGATCCTCGTCCTCTGGCTGGCGCGCGGGTACCCCGAGGCGGCGATCGCGGGCGGCGCGGGCTTCCTGGCGCTGACGCTCGGCTACGCCGTGGCATCCGGATGGCGCGGGATCGCGTTCGACCCGACGACCTGGGCGATCATCGGCGCGTTGGCCGGCCCGGTCATCGGATGCGCCGCGCATTCGCTGCGCCGACGTGGCCTGCAGCTCGCGCTCGGCACGTCGGTGCTCGCCGGCGTGCTGGTCGGCGACGGCGCCTACGGGCTCACGGTCGTCGCCGACACGACGAGTGCGGTGTGGTGGTGGATCGAGATCGCGGCCGGCACGGTCGTGCTGGTCGTCGGCGCGCTGCGCGCGCGCCCGTGGGGCCTCGCACTCGTGGCGGTCACCGGGACCGTGCTCGTGTCGGGACTGTTCTGGTCGGCGTTCGTCCTGCTGCCGATCCTCGTGTTCCGCGGCTGAGCCGTCCGGGTGCGCGTCCTCGGCGATGATGGAGGGCATGACGCACGACGCCGCTCCCGCCCGACCGCGCGTGCTCGGCGCGGTCGTCGACGACGAGACGCGCTGCGTGCACTACCGCACCGAGGTCGACATCGTCGCGATCCGGTTCGCCTGCTGCGGCGAGTACTACCCGTGCCACCTCTGCCATGAGGAGGCCGCAGGGCACCCGGCGCGGCAGTGGCCGCTCGCCGAGCGCGACGCGCGCGCCGTCCTCTGCGGCGCCTGCGGTGCCGAGCTGCCCATCGCGACCTACCTCGGCGTCGAGGCGTGCCCCGCGTGCGGCGCCGCGTTCAACCCGCGCTGCCGGCTGCACACGCACCTGTACTTCGAGACGGAGGGCTGACGGGCGGTGCCGACGACGCCGGACGCCGAACGGCGGACCTAGGCCGCCAGGAAGTCGATCGCCGCGCGCCGGAACTCGCGCGAGCCCGGCGCGTTGAAGTGGTGCCGTCCGGGGATCTCGGCGAACGAGCCGCTCGGCGTCGCCGCGGCGAGCGCGCGCGACTGCTCGATGATCGCGTCCTCGGTGCCGGTGGCGAAGAGGATCGGCTGCGGCGGCGGGTTCGTCGGGTCGGGGTCGGCGTCGCCCGCGCGCATCCCCTCGGCGAGCGCGACGAGTGCGAGCAGGTCGTTGCCGGCGACGCGCTCGGCGAGCGTCACGTAGTTCCGGGTGACCGGATCGTCGACGGGCGTGCGGTGCTCGGCGTACGCCCGGGCCTGCTCGATCTGCATGCGTGCGAGCGGCCGGCCGTCGGGGATGCCGCCGAGCACGGCCCGCTCGATGCGCTGCGGCACCTGCACCGCCGCCTGCCAGCCGACCCGCGCGCCGAGCGAGTACCCCACGTAGCGCACGGCGTCGACGAGGTAGGTGTCGAGGACCGTGACCAGGTCGTCGACGAACGCGTCCATGCCGTAGGCGGATGCCTCGTGGGGCGTGTCGCTCGCGCCGTGTCCGCGCTGGTCGACGCCGAGCACCCGGTAGCCGGCGCGGAGCAGGTCGCGCACCCATCCGGTGCTCACCCAGTTGTCGCGGCAGCTCGACGCGAACCCGTGCACGCAGAGCACGGTCGACGCGTCCTCCTCGCCCCACGAGTAGGTCGCGATGCGGCGGCCCTCCCCCGACATGACGAACTGCGGCGCGGGCATCTCGGTCAGCGAGGGGAACGCGGCATCCATGTCGGCCATTCTGCCGCGCCGGAGGCTCGGGTCGCTGCACTCAGGACGTCGCGGACTCGGCAGGCTCCCCGGGCACCGTCGGCCGCTGGCGATGCTGCCTCGCGTACTCCTGCAGGATCGCCTGGGTGTCGTCGCCTCGACGCATGAACCGGTCGCGGAGCACGCTCGCGAAGTCGTCGATCGCCTCCTCGAGCATCTGGCCGCTGTTGCGGACGGTGCGATCCGACGAGCGCCGTGCGAGCCGGGCCAGGTGCAGCGCGTAGGGCAGCTGAGCGGCGAGGGAGGCCGTCTCCTCCGCCTCGGTGAAGTAGTACGACTCGGCGTTCTGCCACACGTCGACGCGCGACTGCGCGAGGTCGGCGGTGAGCGAGTCGAGCAGTCCGCTCGACGTGGCCGACTCCATGTTGAGGAGGTGACCGGCCGTGTCGGCCCGCCGGATGAGGGCGATGCGGAGCGCGAGCGCGCGTCGACGGCCGAGGTCGGGGTAGAGCTGGAGGAACCACGCGACCGCGGCGGTGAGCAGCGCGAACCCGATGAGGCCCTGGATCGGCGCGAAGATGCGCAGCCACGGGTCGGTCGGGTAGACGTCGCCGAGACCGAGGGTCGACATGCTCACGGTGGAGTAGTAGAAGGCCTCGACGATCGCGGGGTAGGCCTGCGGGTCGATGCCGGGTTGTACTCGAACCCGTCGGGTACGAAGGGCAGGTACACGAGCGCCCAGCCCACGACCTGGAGCGTTCCCCAGACCATGATGACGGCCACCACGGCGACGGGGCCGGCGACGGTGCGGCCGCGGCGGCCGAGCCGGGAGGTCAGCGCCCACGTCGAGCGCGCGGCGAGGTGGGAGAGGCGACCGCGTCCCGTCGGGTGCAGCACCGTGTGGAACACCTCATCGAGCCCCACCACGATGAGGACGACCCCGGCGACGACCCACAGCACGCTCACCCGCCCATGCTACGAGCGGGCACGGCGGGCCCGGGGTCGCCCGCCCCGTCCGCTGTCGCGGTCGCCGAGGCCGGCGTGCCCGCGGCATCCGCCCCCCTGCCCCGGATCAGGAAGCCGAACCCGAGTGCGACGAAGAACATGAGCACGCCGTACACCGCGGCCGGCAGGCTCATCTCGACGCTGCCGATCACGGTCTGCGCGATGACGATCGCGAGGGTCGCGTTGTGGATGCCGATCTCGAACGAGCTCGCGATGGACTGGCGTCGTTCGACCCGGAGCAGTCGCGGCACGAGGTAGCCGATCCCGAGGCTCAGCAGGCAGAACAGCACCGTGATGCCCGCCAGCCGGCCGAAGTTCTCGACGAGCAACTCGAGGTTCGACGCGATCGCACCCGCGATCACGACGACCAGGATCACGATCGACGCAATGCGGACCGGACGATCCATCCGATCGGCGAATCGCGCGTTCCAGCGGCGTACGAGCATGCCCGCGATCACCGGGAGCAGCACGATGGCGAAGACCTCCAGCGTCTTCGCGAGCTGCAGGCCCAGCCCGTCGTCGCCCGGCAGGAAGTACGCGATCGACAGGTTCGCGATGAGCGGCAGGGTGAACACGGCGATCACGGAGTTGAGCGCGGTGAGCGAGATGTTCAGCGCGACGTCACCGCGGAACAGGTGCGAGTACAGGTTCGCGGTCGTGCCCCCGGGCGACGCTGCGAGCAGCATCATGCCGACCGCGAGCACCGGCGGAAGGTCGAAGAGGAGCACGAGCCCGAAGCACACGGCCGGCAGGAGGAGCAGCTGGCAGGCGAGGGCGACGACCACCGCCTTCGGCTGCGTCGCGACCCGCGCGAAGTCTCGCGGAGTGAGGCTGAGGCCGAGGCCGAACATGATGACGCCCAAGGCGACCGGCAGGCCGATCGTCGTCAGTGGACCCATTGATCACTCCTTCGTGAAGACGGTGCTCCACAGTCTGGAGTGCGGCGGCGGGTCGTGTCACGCGCTCGCCCCGATCAGCCCTGGAAGTCCTCCGGGTCGACGTCCTCGAGGAACTTCTTGAACTCCTCGAGCTTCTCCTCGTCCTCGCTGTCGTGGTGCTCGACCATCTCGGCGGGGATGCCCGCGTCATCCATCACCGCGTCGGCGACGAAGAGCGGCGCGTCGACGCGCACGGCCATCCCGATCGCGTCGGAGGGTCGAGAGTCGATCACGAGCGGACCGGTCGGGGTGACGAGCGTGAGCTCGGCGTAGAAGGTGCCCTCCTCGATGCGGGTCACGTCGATGCGGTCGATGCTCCCGCCGACCGCCTCGACGAGGGTCACCATGAGGTCGTGCGTCAGCGGGCGCGGGGCGTGGTCGCCGCCCAGCGCGATGAGGATCGAGGTCGCCTCCTGCTCGCCGATCCAGATCGGCAGCACCCGTCCCTCTGCCGACTCCTCGCCGAGCGGTTTCAGCAGGACGATGTGCTGCCGGGCCGCGTCGAGCGCGATCCCGAGGACGCGGACCTGGACCATGGCGCCTCCCGTTCGCTGGTCGGGCGTGGTCCGGCCATCGTACGACCGACGACGCCCGGCCACCGGCGGAAGGTCCCGTCAGGCCTTCCGTCCGCCGAGGTCGCCGAAGAGGAAGTCGCTGCCCTCCGCATCGCCGCGGCGGGTCACCTCCATCGGATCGATCTCGGCGCCGCCGGTGCGACGCACCTGGTCGGCCGCGGCCAGCTCCGCGGCATCCGGTTCGAGGTGGACGCTCGGCGCCTCGGTCGCGAGGCGCTTGCGCGCGGCACGCTCGACGAGCACGGGCACGAAGTCGCGGACCGGCCGACCGTCGAACCGGTGGTGCTCCTCGTCGACGATCGAGTGGACGTGATCCTCGGTGAGGGAGGGGAAGCGCTCCAGCAGGCGCGAGACGACGTGCTCGACGGCCTGCTGCTCATCGGCCTCAGTGGTCATGGATGCAGTGTGCGCCGTCGCGTCGCCCTGTGCAAGCGCACGGAATCTAACTAGAATTCGAAATCATGGCGGAGACGACGGAGCGCCGCGCGGCCGAGGCGCCGACCAGCAAGTCGGCGCGCACTCGCGAGCGCATCCTCGATGCCGCGGCGCACGTGCTGAGCCGCAAGGGCTATGCGGGCACCCGGCTCGCGGACGTCGCCGCGCACGCGCAGCTGCAGGCCCCGACGATCTATTACCACTTCGCCTCACGCGACGAGCTCATCGAGGAGGTCATGTGGGTCGGCGCGGCCCGCGTGCACGCCCACGTCGTCGCGGAGCTCGAGGCGCTCCCCGCCGAGACCTCGCCGCTCGACCGGATCCTCACGGCCGTCGAGGCGCACCTGCGTTACGAGCTGCTCATCTCCGACTACACGACCGCGTCGATCCGCAACGCGAATCAGGTGCCCGAGGGGCTGCGCGCGAAGGCCGCCGCCGAGGAGGCGGCCTACGCCCGGCTGTGGCGCGACCTGTTCACGGCCGCGATGGACGCCGGCCAGCTCCGCGCCGACCTCGACATCACGGTGACGCGCATGCTGCTGCTCGGCGCGATGAACTGGGCGGCGGAGTGGTGGAACCCCCGCCACCGCACGCTCGACGACCTCGTGCGCGCGACGCAGGACATGGTCCGGTACGGGATGGCGCCGGCGACCGGTTAGGTCGCCGGCGCCGTCGTCCTGCCGCCGGGGGCCGCGGCTAGGACATCGCCCCCACCGGCTCGCCGAAGAGCGCGAGCCGGCGCCGGAGCACCTCCTCCGCGTCGGCGACCGTGCGGCGCACCACCTCGCCCGCCGTCGGGATGTCGCGGATGAGACCCTGGACGAGTCCGACCGTCCAGATCCCCGCATCGAGGTCGCCCTCCTCGAACACCCTCCTGCCGCGCGCCCCGGCGACGAGCGGCTGCACGTCGGGGAACTGCCCGCCCTTCGCGAGGATGTCGACGACCTCGTCGCTCACGGCGTTCTTCGCGACGCGAGCCGTGTTGCGGAGGCTGCGGAAGATGAGGTTGGTGTCGAGCTCGGTGGCGTCGACGATCCGCTGCTTCACGGTGTCGGAGATGGGCGACTCGACCGTGCACATGAACCGCGAGCCCATGTTCACGCCGTCGGCGCCGAGCGCGAGCGCCGCCGCGAGGCCGCGGCCGTCCGCGAACCCGCCGGAGGCGATGAACGGGATGGTGAGCGCGTCGGCCGCCGCCGGGATGAGCACCAGGCCGGGCACGTCGTCCTCGCCGGGATGACCGGCGCACTCGAAGCCGTCGATCGACACGGCGGTGACGCCGAGCCGTTCGGCCTTCAGCGCGTGCCGCACGCTCGTGCACTTGTGGATGACCCGGACGCCGTGCTCGCGGAACATCTCCATGTGCGGCTCGGGGCTCGACCCGGCGGTCTCGACGATGGTGACGCCCGCGTCGACGATCGCCCGGCGGTACTCGTCGTAGGGCGGCGGGTTGATCGACGGGAGGATCGTGAGGTTCACGCCGATCGGCTTGTCGGTCAGCCGGCGGGCGCGCTCGACCTCCCTCACCAGGTCGGCGGGCGTCGGCTGCGTGAGCGCGGTGATGATGCCGAGGCCGCCCGCCTCGGACACGGCCGCCGCGAGCTCGGCGCGGCCGACCCACATCATGCCGCCCTGGACGATCGGATGCTCGATGCCGAGCGCCTCCGTGAACCTGTTCGACAGCACGTTCGCCTCCTACTCGTAGGTCTCGCCGGACTCGGCCTTCGCGACGAGCGAGGCCGGCGGCAGGAACCGGTCGCCGTACGCCGCTGCGAGCTCGTGGCAGCGAGCGACGAAGCCGGGAAGCCCGCCCTCGTACTGGTTGACGTACTGGAGCACGCCGCCCGTCCAGGCCGGGAACCCGATGCCGTAGATCGAGCCGATGTTCGCGTCGGGCACGCTCGTGAGCACGCCCGAGTCGAGGCAGCGGACGGTGTCGATCGCCTCGGCGAAGAGCATGCGCTCCTGCAGGTCCTTCAGCGGCAGCACCGTGCGGCCGGAGCCGTACTGCTCGCGCAGGCCGGGCCAGATGCCGACGCGCCGGCCCGACTCGTCGTAGTCGTAGAAGCCCCGGCCCGCCCGACGGCCGGGCCGCTGCACGTCGTCGACCATCCAGTCGATCACGGCGTGCGAGGGATGCGTGCGGATCTCGCCGCCCTCGGCGACCACCGCCGCCTCGGTCTCGTGCCGGATCTTCTGCGTGAGGGAGAGTGTGAGCTCGTCGAAGAGCTGGAGCGCGCCGGCCGGGTAGCCCGCCTGCAGCGCGGCCTGCTCGACGGAGGCCGGCTCGACGCCCTCGCCGACCGCGGCGACCGCCTCGGCCATGAACTCGCCGATGACGCGCGAGGTGAAGAACCCGCGCTGGTCGTTGACGACGATCGGCGTCTTCCGGATCTGCATGACGTAGTCGAACGTCTTCGCGAGCACCTCGTCGCTGGTGTTCTTCCCTCGCACGATCTCGACGAGCGGCATCTTGTCGACGGGCGAGAAGAAGTGGATGCCGATGAAGTCGTCCGTGCGCTTCACGCCCTCGGAGAGCAGCGTGATCGGCAGGGTCGAGGTGTTGGAGCCGAGGACGGCGTCCGGCTCGACGACGTCCTCGATCTCCCGGAACACGCCCTGCTTGACGGGCACCGACTCGAAGACGGCCTCGATGACGAAGTCGACGCCGGCGAAGTCGGCCGGGTCGGCCGTCGCGGTGATGCGGGCGAGCAGCTCGGCGCTCCGCTCGGCCGTGGTCTTCCCGCGGGCGAGGGCCTTGTCCTCCAGCGCGCGCGAGTAGTCCTTGCCCTTCTCGGCCGCCTCGAGCGAGACGTCCTTCAGCACGACCTCGATGCCGGCCTTCGCCGACACGTACGCGATCGCGGCGCCCATCATGCCTGCGCCGATGACGCCCACCTTGCGGGCGGTGTACTTCGGGAAGCCGTCCGGACGGCTGCCGCCGGCGTTGATGTGCTGCAGGTCGAAGAAGAACGCCTTGATCATGTTCTTCGCGACCTGGCCGTGCGTGAGCTCGACGAGGTAGCGGGTCTCGACCTTCGAGGCGGTCTCGAAGTCGACGTAGGCGCCTTCGACGGCGGCGGCCATCGCGGCGCGCGGTGCGGGCAGCGGTGCGCCCTTCAGCTGCTTGCGCAGCATGGCGGGCATCGCGGCGAGCATCCCGGCGACGCCGGGCGAGGTCGGCGCACCGCCGGGGAGCTTGAAGCCCTTCTCGTCCCACGGCTTCACCGGTGCGGGGTTCGCGGCGATCCAGGCGCGCGCGGCCGTGTCGAGCTCGTCGGGCGTCGAGACGAGTTCGTCGACGAGGCCCACGGCGAGCGCGTCGGACGGCGAGAACTTCGTCGCGGGCAGGATGACCTCGGAGAGCGCCCGCTGCAGCCCGAGCATGCGCACGAGTCGCGTGATGCCGCCGCCGCCGGGCAGGAGCCCGAGCGAGACCTCGGGCACGCCGAACTGGATGCCCCTGGCCTCCACGGCGACCCGATGGTGGGCGAGGAGTGCGACCTCGTAGCCGCCGCCGAGCGCGGTGCCGTTGAGGGTCGCCACGACCGGTCGGCCGAAGACCTCGAGCCGGCGCATGAGGTGCTTGACCCGGTCGATGTGCGCGGTCTCCTCCGCCGACTTCGCCGGGTCGGCGGCACGGAGGAGGTTCAGGTCGCCGCCGGCGAACCAGCTCTTCTTCGCCGAGGCGAGGATGACGCCCGTGATGTCGTCGCGCTCGGCCTCGAGCCGGTCGACGGTCGCCTCGAGCGCCGCGGTGAAGTGCGCGTTCATGGTGTTCACGCTGCTGTCGGGGTCGTCCATCGTCACGGTGACGATGCCGTCCGCGTCGCGCTCCCACGCGTAGCCGGTGTAGACCGCGGCCTCCACCGCGTCGCTGTCCAATGCGATGCTGCTCATGTCCCTCTTCCTCACACCCGCTCGATGATCGTGGCGATGCCCATGCCCGCGCCGACGCAGAGCGTCGCGAGCCCGCGCTGCTGATCCCTGCGCTCCAGCTCGTCGAGCAGCGTGCCGAGGATCATGGCGCCCGTCGCGCCGAGCGGGTGCCCCATCGCGATCGCGCCGCCGTTGACGTTGACCTTCTCGTGCGGGATGTCGAGGTCCTTCATCCACTTCATGACGACCGACGCGAAGGCCTCGTTCAGTTCGAACAGGTCGATGTCGGAGACATCCAGCCCCGCCTTGTCGAGCGCCTTGCGCGTGGCCGGCGTCGGACCGGTCAGCATGATGGTCGGCTCCGAGCCCGTCACCGCAGTCGCCACGATGCGGGCGCGCGGCGTGAGGCCGAAGCGCTCCCCCACTTCCTTCGAACCGATGACGAGGAGCGCGGCGCCGTCGACGATGCCCGACGAGTTGCCCGCGGTGTGCACGTGCGAGACCCGCTCGACCGCGTGGTACTTCTGCAGCGCGACCGCGTCGTAGCCGGCCTGGTCGCCCACGCCGGCGAAGGCGGGCTGCAGCGCGCCGAGCGACTCCACGGTCGAGCCCGGGCGGCGGTGCTCGTCGGTGTCGAGCAGCGTCACGCCGTTCTGGTCCGTCACGGGCACGATCGAGCCGGAGAAGAAGCCCTGCTCCCACGCCGCCTCGGCGCGCCGCTGCGACTCGCTCGCGAACGCGTCGACCTCCTCGCGGCTGAAGCCCTCGATCGTCGCGATGAGGTCTGCGCCGATGCCCTGGGGCACGAAGTAGAGGTCGTAGTTCGTCGTCGGGTCCTGCACGTAGGCGCCGCCGTCGGAGCCGATCGGCACTCGCGACATCGACTCGACGCCGCCGGCGAGGATGAGGTCCTCGAAGCCGCTCGCGACCTTCTGGGCCGCGGTGTTCACGGCCTCGAGGCCGGAGGCGCAGAACCGGTTGAGCTGCACGCCCGCGACCGACTCGGGCAGCCCCGCGACGAGCGCCGCGGTGCGGGCGATGTCGCCGCCCTGCTCGCCGATCGGCGAGACGACCCCGAGCACGATGTCGTCGACCGCGGCCGGGTCGAGCCCGGGATTGCGCTCGAGGAGCGCGTCGATCAGGCCGACCACGAGGTCGACCGGCTTGGTGCCGTGCAGCGCCCCGCCGCGGTTCTTGCCGCGCGGGGTGCGCACGGCGTCGTAGATGTATGCCTCGCCCACGTGATTCCTTCCGTTCACAGGCCCAGGCTCCGACCGACGATCTCCTTCATGATCTCGGTCGTGCCGCCGTAGATGGTGGTGATGCGCGCGTCCTCGTAGTCGCGCGCGATCCGGTACTCGCGCATGTAGCCGTAGCCGCCGTACAACTGCAGGCAGCGGTTCACGATCTGCACGTACTGCTCGGTCGTCCAGTACTTCGCGGCCGCGGCATCCTCCGCCGACAGCTCGCCGCGCGAGTGGCGCAGGATGCACTGGTCGATGTACGCCCGGCTCACCTGCGTCGCCGTGAACATGTCGGCGAGCTCGAACCGGGTGTTCTGGAAGGTGGCGACCGGCCGGCCGAACGCCTGCCGCTCCTTCACGTACGTCATGGCACGCTCGATGACGCCCTCGCTCGAGGCGACCGCGGCCGCGGCGATCGAGAGGCGCTCCTGAGGGAGATTCCGCATGAGGCCGAGGAAGCCCTGGCCCTCGGCGCCGAGGAGGTTCGCGACGGGCACCCGGACGTTCTCGAAGACGAGTTCGCTCGTGTCCTGTGCGTGGAGCCCCACCTTGTCGAGGTTGCGGCCGCGCGAGAAGCCGGGGCTGTCAGCCTCGATGACGAGCAGGCTGAGGCCCTTGTGCGGGTCGGACCCGGTGCGGACCGCGGTGACCACGAGGTCGGCGTTCTGCCCGTTGGAGATGAAGATCTTGCTGCCATTGACGACGTAGTCGTCGCCGTCTCGCACCGCGCTGGTGCGGATGCCCGCCAGGTCGCTGCCCGTGCCCGGCTCGGTCATCGCGACGGCGGTGATCAGCGTGCCGGCCGCGATGCCGGGGAGCCAGCGGCGCTTCTGCGCGTCGTCGGTCAGATCGAGGAAGTACGGGATCACGATGTCGTTCGACAGTGCGATGCCGGCCATGCCGTCGGAGACCGGGTTGCGGGCCAGCTCCTCCCCCATCACCGCGTTGAAGCGGAAGTCGTCGGCGCCGCCGCCGCCGTACTCCTCGGGGACGGTGAAGCCCAGGATGCCGGTCTCGGCCGCCTTCTCGAAGAGCCAGCGGTCGACCTTGCCCGCGGACTCCCAGCGCTCGGCGTTCGGGCGGGCGTAGCGCTCGACGAAGTCGCGCACCATCTCGCGGAACTGCTCGTGCTCCTCCTCGTAGACGGTGCGGACGCGGTCCGCCGCCTGGAGAGACGTCTGCGGCATGTCTCGATCTCCCTCGATCTCATGGGGTGTTCCCCGTGCAGGTCGAGTGTACGTCCATCCGTGGCCATTTTCTACATTGGATTAGAAAATGTCTGCGCGAGCCCTTGCCCGCCGCCCGACTCTCCCGCAGAATCAGGACGACGGATTTTCTAATCCCGATGAGAAGACGGATGCCGCAGGCGACATCCCGGAGTCGCGAGGAAGCGAATGGACCACGAGCCGCCCACCATCGACCGACTCGTGCACCGCGTGCGCGACTTCGTCCGCGACGAGGTGATCCCGGTCGAGGAGGCCGAGCGCGGCGTCGCCCACCGCCACGCGGACGGCGAGCACGTCGACGCTCGCGATCGCGAGCTGCGCGACGGGCTGCGCGCCGCCGCGCGCGACGCGGGGCTGCTCGTCCCCCACCTCCCCGCCGACTGGGGCGGACACGGTCTCACGACCCTCGAGCAGGCCGCCGTCTTCGAGGCGGCGGGGTACTCGCTCTTCGGCCCGCTCGCCATGAACATCCAGGCGCCCGACGAGGGCAACATGCACCTGCTGCTGCACGCCGCGTCGGCCGAGCAGCAGGAGCGTTGGCTCCGTCCGCTCGCCGCCGGCGGGATCCACTCCGCGTTCGCGATGACCGAGCCCCCGCCGGGCGCGGGCAGCGACCCCCGGGCGCTCGCGACGAAGGCCGAGAAGGTTGCCGGCGGCTGGCGCATCTCGGGCGAGAAGTGGTTCATCACCGGTGCCCGCGACGCTGGCGTCGTCATCGTGCTCGCCCGAACCTCGGGCGAGCCCGGGGACGCGGGCGGCGCGACGATGTTCCTCGTCGAGGGCGGCGCCGCGGGCATGGAGCTCGTGCGCGACGTCCACACGATCGACGCCGGCCTCTACGGCGGGCACAGCCTGCTGCGCTTCGACGGATGCCTCGTGCCGGATGACGCCGTGCTCGGCGAGGTCGACGGCGGATTCGCCGCGGCGCAGGTCCGGCTCGCGCCCGCACGCCTGACGCACTGCATGCGCTGGCTCGGCCTCGCCGGCCGCGCGCAGGACCTCGCGCTCGCGCACGTCTCGGAGCGGCGCGGGTTCGGCTCGCGCCTGGCCGACCTCGGCCTCGCCCAGCAGCACCTCGCCGACAACGAGATCGACCTCGCCGCGTCGCGTTCGATCGTCCGCGAGGCCGCGCGCGTGCTCGACGCCGGCGACGCCGCAGGCCCCGACGCCGGGACGGCCTCGTCGATCGCCAAGACCTTCGTCGCCGAGGCGGTCGGCCGGATCGTCGACCGCGCCGTGCAGCTCGCGGGTGGGCAGGGCGTCTCCGACGAGCTGCTGCTCTCGCGGTACTGGCGCGAGGTGCGCCCGTTCCGCATCTACGACGGATCGAGCGAAACGCATCGCTGGTCGATCGCGAAGCGCGCGGTGAGCGCGCACGGGAAGGGAGTCCGCCATGACCTGGCACGATGACGCTGCACCGACCGCGACGGATGCCGCCTCCGCACCGCGCGCGGCCCTGGTCACCGGCGGCTCGCGCGGCATCGGGCTCGAGATCGCCCGGGCGCTCGCCGCCGACGGCTTCGCCCTCACGCTCTCCGCGCGCTCCCCCGAGCCGCTCGAGGCCGCGGCCGCCAAGCTCACCGCGTCCGGCGCGAAGGTGATCGCGATCGCCGCCGACGCATCGGAGCCCGACGACCTCGACCGCCTGCTCGCAGCGCACGAGGAGCGGTGGGGGCGCCTCGACGCACTCGTCATGAACGCCGGCATGGGGCACGGGAGCCGCATCGCCGAGACGCCGCTCCGCCGGGTCGACAAGCACTACGCGCTCAACGTGCGCGGCACCTTCGCCCTGCTCTCGTCGGCGCTGCCGCTGCTGCGCGAGACCGCGGCATCCGACCTTCGCGGCGCGCGCGTCATCGCCCTCGCCTCCCTCGCGGGCCTCATGGCCGAACCCGGCCTGGCGGCGTACAGCGCCACGAAGGCTGCGGTCGTGTCGCTGTGCGAGGCGGTGTGCGCCGAGGAGGGGCCGAACGGCGTGAACGCCACCGCCATCTGCCCGGGGTACGTCGACACCGACATGGCCGCGTGGAAGCACGACGAGATCCCGGCGTCCGAGATGATCAGGGCCGCGGATGTCGCCGAGCTCGCGGTCTCCCTCACGCGCCTGTCGCGCAACGCCGCCGTGCCCGTCCTGGCCGTGCATCGCGCAGGCGGCGGGCTTCGCGGCGCCTGAGCCGCGCCGCCGCACGCACCCGGCCCACCCGACGCTCACTTCCGCGGATATACGATCGGGCGCGCCGTTCTCTCGGGCATGCCGACCGGGTGGTCGATCGTATATCCGCCGATCGGGGCGGCTGGTGCCGACGGGAGCGGGCCCTGGTCAGTCGGCGCCGCCGCCGGGCAGCCGGCGGACGGCGCCGCCGAGCGCGGCGCGGGCGAGCCCGACCAGCCCGTACGGGAGGAAGAACGCGAACGCGATGAGCACGATGCCGTAGGCGGCGCCCGTCGCAGCAGGGCTGATGCTCGAGGTGAGCGTCGGCACGACCTGCACGAAGATCGCGCCGAGCACCGCGCCCGGCACCGTCGCGAGGCCGCCGACGACGATGAGCGTCACGAACGAGATCGACAGCGTGAGGTTGAAGTTCTCGGGCCCGACGAACTCGAGCAGCATCGCGTAGAGGCCCCCGGCGACGCCGGCGTAGACGGCGGATGCCGCGAACAGGCGCGTCTTCGTCTGCCACACGTCGACGCCGAGCGTCTCGGCGACGAGCTCCGCATCGCGCACCGCGACGAACGACCGGCCGAGCCGGCCGCGCGCGAGGCGCCGCGTGACGAGGTAGCCGAGCGCGGCGGCCGCGAGCGCGAGGTAGTACACCCACTGGTCGTGGTCGAGCGGCGCCCAGGCGGGCGGATCGCCGTCGATCGCGATGCCCCGGCTGCCGTGCGTGAGCGGCTCGAGCGCGCGGATGGCGGCGGGCGTCGCCATGGCCATCCCGAGCGTCACGAGCCCGAGCTGCAGCCCATGCAGGCGGAGGGCGGGCAGTCCGACCAGGTAGCCCACCACGAACGGCACGATCCCGGCGACGAGGAGCGTCGCGGGATGCGACATCCCAGCCTCACCGCCGACGGCCACCGCGTACGCACCGATCGCGAAGAACGCCGAGTGGCCGAGCGAGACCTGGCCGCCGAAGCCGACGAGGAGGTTCAGGCCGAGGCCGACGATCGTCCAGATCATGACGAGCGTGACGGTGAGGTTGACGTAGCTCGGGTTGACGAGCGGCACGACGACGAGCGCCGCCGCGGAGGCGACCGCCACCAGCACGGCGAGCCATCGCGGCGGTGCCAATGGCGGTCGCGGGCGACGAAGCCACTCGATCGCCGAGCCGCGCCGGCCCCGGCCGGCGAGGAACGTGCGGACGGGCGAGGTCGCCGTCGTGGTCGTGGTCGTGGTCGTGGTCATGCGCGAACCACCTCCCTCCGGCCGAAGAGGCCCTGTGGTCGCACGAGCAGGACGACGACGATGATGACGAGCGCCACGACCTGCTTGACCTCCGAGCCGTTCGGCAGGTAGCTGCCCGCGAGGTTCTCGACGACGCCGACCACGATGCCGCCGACCAGGGCGCCGACGGGCGACTGCAGCCCGCCGAGCGTGGCCGCGGCGAACGCGTAGATGAGCACCGGCGCCATCATGCCCGGGTGCAGGAACAGCTCGGGCGCGATGAGCGTTCCCGCGAGGGCGCCGACCGCGCCCGCGATCGCCCAGCCGATCGTCATCGTGAGGCCCGTCGATACGCCCGACAGTTCGGCCGACTCCGGCGCGGACACCGCGGCCCGCATGCGGAGGCCGACACGGGTCAGCCCGAACAGCGCGGCGAGGCCCACGGCGACGACGATCACGGAGAACACGATCCCGACGTCCTGGCGCGACACGGCGGCGCCGCCGAGCTCGACCGAGCCGGCGCCGAAGAGCGCCGGCACCTCCTTCGTCTGGTAGGTCCACGCCCAGCCGATGATCGCGTTCAGGGCGATCATGAGCCCGAGCGTCACGATGATGAGCGGCAGCGCCTGGTGACGGCGCACGAGCGGGCGGATGAGCACGCGCTCGATGCCGGCGGACAGTGCGGCCAGCACGACCATCGAGATCACGACGGCGATCCAGATCGGCACGCCGCACGCGGCGAGCTGCCACGAGACGTAGGCACCGAGCAGTGCGAGCTCGCCCTGGGCGAAATTGAGCGTCCGCGAGGCCCGGTACACGAGCACGATCGCGAGTGCGAGCGCGCCGTAGATGGCGCCGGTCGCGATCCCGTCTGCGAGTTGCTGCAGGAGCATCCGTCGTCCCCTCTCACACGCCCAGGTAGGCCCGGCGCACGTCGTCGTTGCCGCGCAGCTCGGCGGCCGAGCCGCGCACGGTGACCCGGCCGCTCTCGATGACGAGCGCGTCCTCGGCGATGCCGAGTGCGACGTCGGCGTTCTGCTCGACGAGGAGCATCGCCGTGTCCGTCTCCCGGCCGAGTTCGTCGAGCGCGGCGAACAGGTCGGTCGTGACCTTGGGGGCGAGTCCGAGCGACGGCTCGTCGAGCAGCAGGAGGCGGGGCGCCGACATGAGGGCCCGCGCGATCGCGAGCAGTTGCTGCTCGCCGCCGCTCAGTCCCGAAGCGGGACGCGCGCTCCGTTCGCCGAGCCTCGGGAAGCGCTCCATCCACCGGTCGGCCTCCGCGGCCGCCGCCCGACGGGGCCTCGTGGACCCGCCGACGAGCAGGTTCTCGCGGACCGTCAGGTCGCCGAACGTCCCCCTGCCCTGCGGGACGTGGGCGAGCCCCGCGACCGCGATGCGGTGCGGCGACCTGCCGACGAGCTCCCTGCCGTCCAGGCGGATCGACCCCTCGGCCCGGCAGAAGCCCGAGATCGTCCGGAGCAGGGTGGTCTTGCCGGCGCCGTTCGCGCCGAGGACCACCAGCCGCCCGCCGGCGGGCACCGCGAAGCGGATGTCGCGGAGCACGGTCGCGGGACCGTAGCCCGCGGCATCCAGCTCGACGCTCATGAGGCTCATGCGGCGCTCCCCAGGTAGGCGGCGACGACCTGCGGGTCGCGTGCGACGTCGCGCGGGTCGCCCTCGGCGATCAGGCGCCCGAAGTCGAGCACGACGACGCGATCGCAGACCGACCTGACGAGCCCCATGTGGTGCTCGACCAGCAGGATCGCCGCACCGCGCTCCGCGGCCAGCCGGCGCAGCGTCGCCCCGAGCTCGATCACCTCGCCGTGCACGAGCCCGTTGGCCGGCTCGTCCACGAGGAGGAGTCGCGGCTCGCCGATCAGCGCCCGACCGAGCTCGATGCGCTTCAGGGTGCCGAACGGCAGGGTGCCGACCACGCGCCCCGCGACCTCGGCGAGGTCGAGTTCGGCGAGCAGGTCGAGCGCCCGGGAGCGGTACTCCCGTTCGGTGCGACGGATGCCGGGCAACGCCAGCGCGGTCGCCCACCACCCGCCGCGCGTCGCGTGGTACGCGCCGGCGAGCACGTTCTCGAGCACGGTCCGGCTCGGCAGGAGTCCGATGTTCTGGAAGGTGCGGCCGACGCCCAACCCGGCGATGCGGTGGCGCGGCAGGTCCGTCACGTCGCGCCCGGCGACGCGGATGGTGCCCGACTGGGGGCGGTACAGCCCGCTGATGCAGTTGAACAGGCTCGTCTTGCCTGCGCCGTTCGGGCCGATGAGGCCCACGACCTCGCCGTCGTCGACGGTCAGGCTCGGCCCGTCGAGCGCCTGCAGGCCGCCGAACGAGAGGCGCACGTCGCGCACCTCGAGCAGCGCGTCCATCGCGTCCTCCTCGTGTGGGGTGTCTCGTCTCGGGGGTCGGGTGTCGGGCGGTGGCGGCCGGGGCCGGCTTCCCGACCCGGCCCCGGGCCACCCGTCAGTCGACGGTGTAGGTGCCCTCGGCGAGGTCCCAGTTCGAGCCGTTGAAGACCTGCACGCCGATCTCGCTGAACGCGTAGGGGTAGTCCGGCGCCGTGGTGACGGCGACGGGCGCGAGGTCGAGCTCGAGGCCGTCGAACGAGGTCGCCGCGTCGAGGAGCGCCTCGCGCGTGCAGCCCTCCATCTGCTGGAGCGCGGCCTCGAGCAGCTGCGCCGTCTGGTAGCCGGCGGCCGCCGGAGCGGACAGCGCGTTCACCTCGTCGGGGTGGGCGGCGGCGAAGTCGGTCCAGGCGTCGAAGCCCGGGTCGCCGGCGAGCGACGGATCGGTGATGTCCTTCGTGTAGGCGATCGACACGACGCCGTCCGCCGCGCCCTCGCCCGCGGGCTTGAGGAAGAACGTCGCGTCGGCGGCGGGGGCGTTGATCACGGTCGTCGCATCCCACCCGAGCTCGAGCTTCTTCTTCAGGGACTGCGTCGCGAACGCGCCGACGGCCCAGTCCAGGAAGAGGTCGGCGCCGGATGCCGCGAGGCTCGTGACCTGGCTGTCGACCGAGGCGCTCGCGAGTTCGTACGATTCGGCCGCGACGATCTCGATGCCGGTCCCCTCGAACGCCGCCTCGAACCCGGCACGGATGCTCTCGCCGAAGTCGTCGTTCTGGTAGAGGATCGCGGCGGTCGAGCCGGGGTGGTTCTCGACGAGGTACTCGGCGAGCGCCTGGACCTCGAACCCGTACTGCGGCATGAAGCCCGTCGTCCACGGATCGCCCTCGTGCAGGGCGAGGATCGCGTCGCTGCCGGTGCCGACGAAGAGGTTCGGCACGCCCTCCTCCTCCACGTAGGGCGCGACGCTGATGGCGGCACCGGTACCGAGCACGCCGGCCAGGGCGAACACCTCGTCCTGCTCGACGAGCGTGCGGACGTTCGCCGCGGTCTTCGCGGGGTCGTAGCCGTCGTCGATGACGGTCACGGTCACGTCCCGAGTCGACCCGTCGGCGAACTCCAGTCCGCCGTCGGCGTTGACGTCGTCGAAGTAGGCCTTCAGCGCCTGGCCGATGGCGCCGTACGCCGCGGCCGGCCCGGAGAGCGGGATGCTGTTGCCGATCCGCACCTCGGTGTCGGTGAACCCCGGGCTGCACGCCTCGGCGACGGGTTCGGCGGTGTCGTCCGCGGCGTCGCGGCCGGCGCATCCCGACAGGGCGAGTGCGGTGACCGCGATGCCGGCGACGGCGGCGGGCAGGAGGCGGATGCGTCTGGTGCTGGGTGCGATGGACATGGTTCCTCCTCGGAACGTGGGTTGCTGGACGTGTCGGGTGCATGGTGGGGGCCGCGCAGCGCAGGGTGCGCGGTGGTGCGGGCCGGGCGGTCGGTGGTGCCGCCCGGCCGGATCGGCTCAGTCGGGTGGGGCGATCGCGACGTCGCGGTCGTCGTCCCGTTCGAGCACGAAGTAGTAGCTGCGGCCCGCGTCAGCGGTGCCGCGACCGGTCATGACGCCGAGCACGGCGTCGGGCGAGAGTCGGACGAACAGGTCGATGATCGGCTGCCCGTCGTAGGCCATCGCGGCCGTGACGACGCCGTCGTGCGCCATCCGTCTGAGGCTCGCGCCGCCCTTGGCCAGCGCGGGGTCGGCCACCAGGTCGCCGGCGTCCGTCTCGCGGACGATGGGGGCGACGTCGTCGTCGGAGCGGAAGAGCTTGCCGTACCACCGGCTGCGCGTCAGCAGGCGGTGCGCGGCGTGACCCGTGCTGAGGCCCGTTCCTCGCCAGAGTCCGCGCAGGTCTGCCGGTTCGACGGCCGGGAGCGATCGCCACAGGGCGGGGAGGTCGCTCTCCGGGACCCGACCGGAGAGCAGCCGGACGAGCAGGTCGCACGGCGAGCGAGGCGGGGTCGTCCGCCGATCCACCTCGCCGTCGGCGTCGGCGCGCGACATCCGAAGCACCGGCTTGATCGAGCGCCCGCTGCGCGCGGCGCCGACCGCGGCGTCGACGTCGGCGAACTCGTAGGGCGAGATCAGCTGCTCGACGGGCAGGCGCCCGGCCCGCCACATCGCCCCGAGCATGGGGAGGTCGCGAGCGATGTCGGCGTCGCCCTCAATGACGCCCGTGATCGTGCGACCCCAGAGCAGCTTCGACTGCGAGATCGAGACCCGGTTCGACCCCGGCTTGAGCGCGACGGTCGCGCAGGTGCCGCGTGCCGCGAGTGCGCCGAGCGCGGCGTCGACCGAGTCCTGCGAGCCGACCGTGTCGAGCGCGGCCTCGAACTGCGGGCGACCCCGGAGCGCCGCGGCGAGCGCGTCGGGTGCGTGCGCCTCGGTCGCGCCGAGCTCGAGCGCGAGCTCCCGACGGGCGGGGATCGGGTCGCTCACGACGATCCGGGCGAGCCCGCGATGCCGCGCCGCCATGACCGCTGCGAGCCCGGTGGTGCCCGCCCCGAGGACGAGGAGCGAGTCCACCGGACCCGGGCGGAGCACGTTCAGGATGGCGCCGGCTCCGGTCAGCACACCGCAGCCGAGCGTTGCGGCGACCGCCCACGGCACGTCCTCGCCGATCGCGACCGCGCTCGAGGCGCGGACGACCACGTGGGTCGACCAGGCCGACTGGCCCATCCAGCCCGCGGTGACGGGCTCCCCCGCCGCGGCGAAGTCGACCGGCGCGCCCTGGTTGAGGGCCGCGAACCGCTCGCAGTAGGCGGGATGGCCATCGAGGCAGGCCGGGCACTCGCGGCACGAGGCGAATCCGAGCGCCACGCGGTCGCCGGGCCGGAGCGTCTCGACGCTCGCACCGACCGCCTCGACGACCCCGGCGCCCTCGTGCCCGAACACCGCGGGGAAACGGTCGCCGGCGCCGCCGTCGATGCCGAACATGTCGGTCGGGCACACGCCCGAGGCCATCACCCGGACGAGGATCTCCTCGTCGCCCGGCGCTCGGAGGGTCACGTCCGAGAGCGTGACGGATCCGCCGCGCTCGCGGACGAGCGCGGCCACTGCCGCGGTCATGGCCCTAGACCTGCGCGGGCTCTCGGTCTGCGGCGCGCAGCGCGACCTTGTTCACCTTGCCGCCGGCGTTGCGCGGCAGGACCTCCATGACCACGACGTGCTTGGGCTGCTTGAACCGGGCGAGCTTGTCGGCGAGGAACGCGCCGAGCGCCTCGACGGTGAGCTCGGTCTCGGGAACGAGCACGACCGCCGCGACCGGGACTTCGCCCCAGCGCTCGTCGGCCCGCCCGTAGACGGCGACGTCGGCGACGTTCGGGTGGGAGGCGAGCACGTTCTCGACCTCGGCGCAGTAGACGTTCTCGCCGCCCGAGATGATCATGTCCTTCTTGCGGTCGACGACCCAGACGAAGCCCTCCTCGTCCTGGCGGACGAGGTCGCCCGAGTGGAACCAGCCGCCCTCGAACGCCTCCGCGGTCTCGTGGGGCTTCCGCCAGTAGCCCTTCATCATGGTCGGCCCGCGGTAGATGATCTCGCCGACCTGGCCCGGGGCGACGTCGTTCATCTCGTCGTCGACGACGCGGGTCTGGATGGTCGGGATCGGCTTGCCGACCGAGCCGAGCTTGCGCAGCGAGTCGGGCCCGCGGAGCACGCACGTGATGGGCGACATCTCGGTCTGGCCGAAGACCGCCGTGTTGAGGGCGTTCGGGAAGGTCTCCTCCATCTGGCGGAGCAGCGTGTCGCTCGCGGGCGCGGCACCCCAGCTGATGATGCGGAGGGCGAGGTCGCGATCCTTGATGCCGGGCAGCGCGCAGATCGCCTGCCACTGCTGCGGCACGTTGAAGACGATGGTCGCGCGCTCCTTCTCCCATGCGTCGACGATCGCGGCGGGGTCGAACGCCCCGAGCGGGTGGATGATCGTCGGAATGCCGATGATGAAGTTCGGCGCGATCGAGCCGAGGCCGGCGATGTGGAACAGCGGTGCGGTCATGAACGCGATGTCGGACTCGTCGACGACGCCGTTCGCGCGGATGCAGGTGATCGCCTGGGCGTAGAGGTTGATGTGGTCGAGCATCGCGCCCTTGGGGCGGCCGGTCGTGCCCGACGTGTACATGATGAGCGCCGTGGCATCCTCGGGGATGTCGGGCGCCTGGAACCCGTCGAGGTCCTCGGCGATGAGGTCCTCCAGCGCCTCCTGCCCCTCGCCGGCCTGGGTGCCGAGCACGATCACGCGCTCGACGCGCGAGGTGAACTGCCCGACGACGCCCACGAGCGGTGCGAGCGGCGCGTCGACGACGATCACCGAGGCGTCGGCGTCGTCGACGATGTACGCGATCTCGGGCGGGGTGAGCCGGATGTTGATCGGCACCGCGATCGCGCCGAGCGTGTTGACCGCGAAGACCGTCTCGACGACCTCGGGGCTGTTCAGCGTCAGCATCAGCACCCGGTCGCCCTCGGCGACCCCGCGGCGGCGGAGCGCGGCGGCGAGGTGCGTCACGCGGTCGTGGACCTGCGACCAGCTCCAGTCCCGGCCCAGGTAGCGGAAGGCGAGGGCGTCGGGCTGGTTCGACGCGTGGATCGCGACCTGGTTCATCCAGTGGTTGCGACGTGCCGACCGCGGGATGACGGGGGCTTCGGTGCTCATGCGGGGTTCCCTTTCGTACTTCGCTGTACCGCCGTCGGGTTCGGGCCCGATGGCTCAGGTGATGCCAGTATGCCTCGCCGCGAGCCGCTTGTCACGGATTTTGTTAATTTCAATTCACACCGCTTGTGAACACCGATTCACGCCGACCTCTTGCCCCGCCTGCGCTAGCCTGTGGGGATGGGCACGATGGGGGCGCCGACCGCGGACGCAGGGGTCCGCCGGGTCAGGCCGAAAGACCGGCGCCAGCAGATCGCCATGGCCGCCGCCACCCTCTTCTCCGAGCGCGGGTTCCACCAGGTCAGCCTCGGCGAGGTCGCCTCGGCCGTGGGCATCTCCGCCCCGGCGCTGTACCGGCACTTCCCGAACAAGTACGCGTTGTTCCTCGACGCGGCGCAGCGGCTCGCGCGCGGCCTCGTCGAGGCGACGGACGACCTCGTCGCGGCGCACGCCGACGATCCCGATGACCCTGCGACGGCGCGTACCGCCTACGACGAGATCGTCTCGGCGATCGTCGAGACGACCATCGACAACCGGCTGACGGGCGGGCTCTACCGCTGGGAGGGCCGCTACCTCGAGCCAGACGATCGGCGCCGGCTCCAGGACGAGTTCGCCGAGCTCGCGGGCCGCGTGCGGCGGCCGCTCGAGCGCATGCGCCCGGGCCTGCCCGACGACGATGCGCGCCTGCTCGCGGCCGCCGCGCTCAGCGTCGTCGCGAGCATCACGTCCCACCACGTGAGCATGGGGCGTCGCGCCCTCGCCGACCTCCTGCTGGCCTGCGCCGACGATGTCGCCGCGACGGAGCTGCCGCGGCCCGCTGCCGGCGCCGAGACGGATGCCCCCGGCATCCCGAGCGCGTCCAAGCGCGAGCTCATCGTCCGCGAGGCACTCGCCCTCTTCCACCGCGACGGCTACCACGACACGGGCATCGAGGACATCAGCGCCGCGGTCGGCCTCACGCCCTCCGGCTTCTACCGCTACTTCGAGAGCAAGTCCGAGCTCCTGCTCGAGGCGTGCGTCCGCGCGGCCGAGCGGCTGAACGCGACGACCGCCGACGCCCTCGAGGGCGCGGCATCACCCGACGAGGCGCTGCACCGGCTCGTCGACGCCTACGTCGCCCACAGCTTCACGCATCGCGAGCTGATGAGCGTCTACTTCTCCGATGTCGGCGCGCTCCCCGACGCCGAGCAGGAGCGACTGCGCAGCATCCAGCGCCGACACGTCGACGAGTGGGTCTCGCTGCTGCGCACGTCGCGGCCCGACCTCTCTGGGAGCGCGGCCCGGGTGCGCGTGCACGCGGGGCTCAACGTCGTCGTCGACGTCGGGCGGATCGTCCACTTCGAGAACTCGCCGTCGACGCGGGCGCGGGTCGCGGCCCTCGTCAGGGCCGCCCTCGGCGTGCGCGGGCGACCGGCCGCCTGACCTCGCTCGGCGCGCCCACCGGGGCGTGCTCGACGCGCACCACGGACGTGCGCCGACGCGACCACCCGTCGGGGGCGACCGCGCCGGCGCGGCGTCGCCGGGTCAGCGCTTCGCGCCGCCCTTGGCGTGCAGCATGTGGAGCATCCGCTCCGCCAGGTGCATGTCCTTCTCGGACCGGTCCATGGTGAGCAGGTCGATGAACGCCTTGCTCTTCTGGACGGCGATCGACTTGGCGACGCTGAACTCGCGCAGCCCGTCGGCGCCGTGGATCCGGCCGAAGCCCGACTCGCCGCGGCCGCCGAAGGGCAGCCCCGGGATGCCGCCGAAGCCGAGCACCGAGTCGATGCTCACGGCGCCGCAGCGCAGCCGCTCGGCGATCTCGAGCCCGGCGGCATGGTCCTTGGTGAACACCGACGCGGAGAGGCCGTACTCGCTCGCGTTCGCCTTGGCGACGGCCTCGTCGACATCGGCCACGCGGTCGACCACGAGCACCGGCCCGAAGGTCTCCCGCTGCACGACCGCGCAGTCGTCGGGCACGCCGGTGAGGATCACCGGGCCGA
Organism: Agromyces zhanjiangensis; assembly: GCF_040496055.1. Taxonomy (NCBI): domain Bacteria; kingdom Bacillati; phylum Actinomycetota; class Actinomycetes; order Micrococcales; family Microbacteriaceae; genus Agromyces; species Agromyces zhanjiangensis. The sequence continues at coordinate 519,445 of NZ_JBEPKB010000001.1, forward strand.
CGTAGCCGTCCTTCACGGAGTCCGCCCCGCCGAGGACGGCGGTCGCGCCGCGCTCGAGGGCGCCGGCGATCTGCGACGAGATCACCTCCGACTGGCGCGCGAGGGTCATCGGCCCGTAGCTGGCGGATGCCTCGGGGCCGGGCTTCAGGCGAGCGGCCGACGCCACGAGCTTCTCCATGAACGCGTCGTACACCGGCGCCTCGACGTACACGCGCTCGACGCCGGCGCAGGTCTGGCCGGCATTGCCCATGCCGCCGAACACGGCGAAGCCGACGGCCGCGTCGAGGTCGGCCTGCCGGGTGACGATCATGGCGTCCTTGCCGCCGGCCTCGACCACGATCGGGGTGAGGTTCCGGGCGGCGGCGGCCATGACCTTGCGGGCGGTGCCGGGCGACCCCGTGAAGGCGACCTTGTCGACGGCGGACGACGCGAGCGCCTCGCCCGTCGCCCCATCGCCGACCACGACCTGCAGCACGGGCCGGTCGGGGGCGACGCGGTTCCATGCCTCCTCGATCCACTTGGCGGTGGCGGGGGTGAGCTCGCTCGGCTTGAACACGACGGCGTTGCCGGCCGAGAGCGCGTAGCCGATGGACCCCATGGGCGTGTAGAACGGGTAGTTCCACGGGCCGATGACGCCGACGACGCCGAACGGCTCGTAGCCCACGCTCGCGGACTGGTTGTAGTTCGCGAGGCCCGCCGCCACCTTGCGGCGGCGGAGCACCTTCCGGGCGTTCTTCGACGCCCAGTCGAGGTGCGTGAGGGTGAGCACGACCTCGAGCAGCGCGTCATCCGGTGTCTTGCCCGTCTCGCGGGAGATCACGTCGGCGAGGTCGCGGGCGTTCGCAGCGATCTCGGCCTTCCAGGCCTGGAGCACCTTGAGGCGGCCGTCGAAGCCGCGGTCGCGCCACCACGGCGCGACGACGGCGGCGGCGGCGACGGCGCGATCGACGTCGGCCGGGCCCGCGACCGGGTAGGTCGCGATGGCCGAGCCGTCGCGCGGGTCGGTGGTGGTGAGTTGCGTGGCGGTGGGCCCGTCGGCGATGAGTGTCACGGCCGTCCCTTCGTCGTTGAATGAACCGAACCAAGAAGTGAATCTTGATTCACACTACGCCGAGGTGGTCCTCGGCACAAGGTCGAGATGGCCGGATGCCACCTCGAGCAGCTGCGGCACGCCCGCCTCGAGCCTCGGCGCGAAGCTCGTGTCGTCGGGGCGCTCGCCCGCCCGCCAGCGCGTGTAGATCGCCTCGCTGAAGACGGCGGACTTCCAGAGCGCGAGGGCCTGGTACCAGGCCAGTGCGCTCGTGTCGGCCCCCGTCAGGCGCGCGTAGCGCTCGACGAGGCCGTCGCGATCGGGGAACCCCTCGAGTCGGGTCACGGGCGAGAGCTCCATGGTGGTCGCGGGCGACCCCGGCTCGCTCCACGTGGCGGCGAGGTAGCCGAGGTCGGCCAGCGGGTCGCCGAGCGTCGACATCTCCCAGTCGAGCACCGCGCCGACCACGGGCTCCGCCGCGGGGGCGAACATGAGGTTGCCGAGCCGGAAGTCGCCGTGCACGAGCGCCGGGCGAACCGTCGCGGGCAGCGAGGCGGCGAGCCTGTCGGCGACCTCGTCGACGAGCGGCAGCTCGCGTCGCGAGACCGTGCTCCACAATCCCCGGAATCGCGACACCTGCCGTTCGAGGTAGCCGTCGGGCCGGCCGAACCCGCTGAGCGGGCCGGTCGTGACGTCGATCGCGTGCAGCCGGGCGAGCGCCTCGACGGCCGCGTCGGCCATCCGCGCGCGCTGCTCGGGGTCGTCGAACCGTTCGGGCACGTCGTCGGTGACGACGTCGCCCTGGAGGTGGCCCATGACGTAGAACGGCACGCCCAGCACCGCGGGGTCCTCGCACGTCGTCAGGATCTCGGCGACCGGGTAGCCCTCGGCGTGCAGCAGCCGCTGGATGCGTGCCTCGCGCAGCATGTCGTGCGCCGACGGCGGCAGCGGCGGCCGCGGTCCCCGTCGGAGCACCACCTCGGCGCCGCCGCGGCGCAGCAGGAACGTCACGTTCGACTGCCCGTCCCCGATGCGCGCCCACTCGATCGGACCCTCGCCGATGCCGTGCTCGTCGAGGTGGCGAGCGATCCCATCGAGCACGAGCAGTGGCGGCGAGACCAGGGCGGATGCCTCGGCCCCCGTCGCGACGACGTCCCGCCAGTCGGGCTCCGACGACAGGTGCGGGCCGGCGCCGATCTCCGACTCGGTCTCGGGCGCCTGCTCGGTCTTACGCGCCCGCTCGGTCTCGTGCACGCTCATCGGTTGCTCACCCTTCCGAACAGTCCCGCGATGGGTGCCAGCACGAGTGGTCGCGCGGCGACCCACGCGGCGGCGATGACGAGGAGCGACACCGCGAAGACGGCGAAGCCGACCCAGTCCACGGCGTCCTGGCCGCCGTACATGTGGTTGAGGTTGCGCAGCGCCCCCGTCGCGAGCACGAGCGCGACGTGCGCGACGACGAACGCGATGAAGTACAGCATCACCGGGAAGTGGATCACGCGGGCGAGCTCGACCGGGTAGATGCGGCTCAGCGCCGTCGCGCGTGCGGGCCAGAGCCCCGACATCCGCACGCCCGTGATCACCGCGAGCGGCGCCGCGACGAACACCGTCGCGAAGTACGCCAGCTGCTGCAGGCCGTTGTAGTGCACCCAGCCGTTCTCGGTCGGCCAATCCAGCGACGCGTACTGCAGCCCGGCCGAGATCGCGTTCGGGACGACCGCCCAACTCGTCGGCACGATCCGCATCCACTGCCCGGTCGCGAACAGCAGCACCGCGAACACGACCCCGTTGACGAGCCAGAGCAGGTCGAGGGACTGGTGGAACCAGAGGTTCAGGCCGATCTTGCGCGCCGGGTTCCAGCGCGGCGTCCAGTAGGCGGCGGGTCGCCGCTCGCGGCGGACCTGCCAGCCCGACCGCACGATCAGCACCATGAGGAACACGTTGAAGAAGTGCTGCCAGGCGAGCCACGCCGGGAACCCGACGGGCGCGCCCTCCGGCATCGGCGCCTCGCCCGGGTACGCGATGAGGAACTCCTGCACGCCGTCGAGCGTGCGCAGCCAGCGGGCGACGAGCACGACTGCGGCGGCGCCGAGGACGAGGCCCACGGCGGCGAGCGCCCGGCGGACGGACACGCGGGTCGAGGCGGATGCCTCGGGTGCCGGCGCGCCGTCCACCTGCGCCTCGACGGCCGCACGGTCGAGGCCGGCGATCGCGGTGTGCGCCTCGGCCGTCACGGGGGCGGATGCCTCGACCGCCGATTCGGGCGCGCCCGCGACGGGCGCGAAGCCCGCGGGCGGCCACGACGCACCACCCGGTCGGCGCGGGAGGCCGCGGCGGACCGGGCGTCCGTGGAGCGCGGCGGCGGCATCGGCGGGCGGCACCCCATCGATGCCCGGAGCGACGATCGGATCGGTCGGTCGTCCCACGATGCCGGTCCCGACCGCCGCGGGCGCGGCATCCGCCATCGGCCCTGCCTGCGCCGACACCGTCACCGTCGCCGTCGCCCCGGCATCCGCGGGGGCGAACCCCGAAGGGGGCCACGGCTCGCCGCCCCGGCGACGGGGCAGGCCTCGCCGTACCGGTGGCCGCGTCATGGTCACGAGCGGACCGTCCGCGTCTCGAGCGCCGTGATCAGCTGCGGCACGACCCGGAACACGTCGCCGACGATGCCGAAGTCGGCGATCTCGAAGATCGGTGCGTCGGCGTCGGTGTTGATCGCGACGATGGTCCTCGCGGTCTGCATGCCCGCGCGATGCTGGATCGCCCCCGAGATGCCGAGCGCGACGTAGAGCTGCGGCGAGACCGAGACGCCGGTCTGGCCCACCTGCTGGCTCTGCGGCACGAAGCCCGCGTCGACGGCCGCACGCGAGGCGCCGACGGCGGCGCCGAGCGCATCGGCGAGCTCCTCGACGAGTGCGAAGCGCTCCTCCGAGCCGAGGCCGCGCCCGCCCGAGACGACCCTCGCCGCGCCGCGCAGCTCGGGACGACCGGTCTCGGCGACGCGCGCCTCGACGGACTCCACGGTCGCCGCGCGGCGGCCGGACGCCGCCACGGCGAGCGGCTCGGACCGCGGCGGCTGCGCCTCGGCCCGCACGTCGACGGCGCCGACGCGGACCGTGATGACGAGCGGCCCGAACGTGGCCGCCGAGACGACGTCGTAGGCGCCGCCGTAGACCGAGTGGTGGGCGACGACGCCCTCGTCGTCGCGCGAGATCGCGACCGCGTCGACCGCGAGTCCGACCCGGGTCCGGGCCGCGAAGCGTGCGGCGACCTCGCGACCCTCGATCGAGTGCGACACGAGCACGGCGTCGGGGCGGATGAGCTCCGCGGCCGCGACGAGCGCGTCGACCGCGGGGACGGTGAGCTGCGACGGGCCATCGGGACGCGCGACGAGCACGCGCGTCGCGCCGAGGCGGCACGCGGCATCCGTCACCTCGTCGCCGCGCTCCGGCGGGGCGACCACGACCGCGACCGGAACGCCGACACCGGCCGCGGCGCCGAGGAGGCCGGCCGCGCTCGGCGCGAGTCCGCCATCGATGGTCGTGTCGAGCAGGACGAGGATCGGTGCGTCGCGACGCTCGTTCGCCCGGGCCTCCATCAGCCGACCCCGTTTTCGACGAGCCGGTGCTCGACCAGGAAGGCCGCGAGCCGCTCGCCCGCGTCGCCCTCGTCGGTGATCTTCGTCCCGCCCGACCGGGGCGGTCGCTCCGAGATCGCGATCATGATCGATCGTGCGGTCGCGGCATCCGCTGCGTCGAGGTTGAGGTCGGCGAGCGAGAGCGTCTCGAGGGGCTTCTTCTTCGCCGCCATGATGCCCTTGAAGTTCGCGAAGCGCGGGTCGGGCAGGCGCTCGGTGATCGAGATCACGGCGGGCAGTCCGGCCGTCACGCGCGCGGTGCCGCCGTCGGTCGCGCGAACCCCCGAGACCGCGCCGTCGGCGATCTCGACGGACTCGAGCCGGGTCGCCTGCGGCACGTCGAGGAACTCGGCGACCATGGCCGGTACGACGCCGCCGGAGCCGTCGGTCGACTGGTCGCCCGCGACGACCAGGTCGAAGCCGACGTGGCGCGCCGCGGCCGCGAGGACCTCGGCGGTGAGCACGAGGTCGGCGCCGAGGAGCGCCTCGTCGAGGACGTGCACGGCGCGGGCCGCGCCCATGGCGAGCGCCTTGCGCAGTGAGGCGGCCGCGGGCTCGGCGCCCATCGTCATGACGACGACCTCGGTGCCGGGGTGCTCGTCGGCGTGGCGCAGGGCGACCTCGAGGGCGCGCTCGCCGATCTCGTCGACGACCCGCTCGCTCGCGTCGCGGTCGGCGAGGCCGGTCTCGAGGTCGAGCCGCCGGTCGGCGTAGGTGTCGGGGACGTCCTTCACCAGGACGAGGATCCTCATCGTCGATCGCTCCTTCGCGGATCTTGCCGGCCGGAGCCGGATCACTACGCAGCATTCTGTGCAACGTTCGAAGAACAGTCAAGTCTGACTTTTTTGGGAGCGAAGTCCGCCGGATGAGCCGTCCGATGGGTGCCCCACGGGGCGGATGACCCGGCTCATCCTGCTTTCGCACCGGCACCTGCAGCATGCGGCCCGCCCAGTGCACCCCGTCGCGGCCGCGGCGCCCTCCGCGCGCCGGGCGCCGCCGGCTCAGTCCTCGAGCAGCTGCTCGCGCGCGAGCGCGCGCCAGAGCCCGAGGTTCGGCTCGCTCGCCGGGTCGGCGCCCGTGATCGCGTAGGTCATCGCCGTGCCGCGCATGCTCGTGACGAGCAGCTCCATGAGCGGCGCGAACGCCGGGCGGGCCGACAGTTCCGTACCGAAGAGCCGCTGCTGGATCTCCAGCAGGATGCCGCCCATCCGTCGCTCGGTCGGCAGCAGCGCCTCCCGGAGCCCCTCGTCGTGCCGCGCGGCGAGCCACAGCTCGAGCGAGGCGAGGTAGACCGGCTGCCCGTTCGACGCCCACATCGCCGCGATCGCGGCGTCGATGCGCGCTCCGGGCTCATCGGGGAGGTCGATGTCGACCAGCAGCTCGTCGAGCCGCGCCGCAGCGAGGTGGTGGACCGCGGCGACCAGCAGCTCGGTGCGCGACCGGAAGTGGTGCAGCAGCCGGCCGCGCGAGACGCCGGCGCGCTCCTGGACGCGAACGGTCGTCGCCGCGGCGTAGCCCTCCTCGGCGAGCACCTGCACCGCCGCATCGAGGATCGCCGCCTGCGTGCGGACCGCCCGCTCCTGCACGGGACGCCGGGCGGCCCCGGTCGCTTCCTCCGACATCGCCCTCCCCCGGCCCTCCCCCGCGCGTGCGTCGACGCACGCGCCGCAGCCTAACGGACCGCCTACGCGATGAGGAACCGCGCGATCAGCCCGTCGCGCAGGTCGAAGGTGAAGACGCCGGGGCCGTTGTAGCCCTCGCCGGTCACGGTGAGCGTGACGAGGAACTGCCCCGGCATCCGTCCCGCCCTGATGCCGTGCACGTCGAAGTGCGACCGCTTGCCGATGTTGTCGGTCTCGTTCCAGCTCGCGACGCCGTCGCGGCCGTGGAACTCGCGCCCCCAGTCGTTGAGGTAGGCGTCCTCGGTGAACGCGGCGACGAACCCCTCGGAGTCGCCCGCGTTCGTGGTGTCGACGAACGCCCGGATGGCGTCGGGCATGGCGGTGTCGGACATGGGGCCACGATACGACCGGATGCCGCGCGCCGCAGCCCGCGCCGGGCGCGCGTCCGCGCCACCGCCTCGCCCGCATTGCGTTCCCAGGGAAGCCGAACGAGACTCTGTCCATGGGTTCACCCGAGAGCACGTCGCGCGAGGACAACGAGCAGCGCAGCGTCGACGAGGTCATCGACCGTCTGGCGAAGAAGTTCCCCCAGCTCGATCGCGAGGAGATCCGGCGCATCGTCGACGAGGAGCACCACGCGTTCGACGGCCGGCCGGTGCGGGACTTCGTCCCGGTGCTGGTCGAGAAGGGCGCGAAGCGCCGCATCAAGCGAGGGCTCGACGCGGCCTGACGCACCGCGCGGCGTGCCGGCGGCACCCGGCGAGTCGCCGCGACGTGGAACGACCGCGGCCGCGGCATCCGTCTCGGGACGCCGCGGCCGCAGCCGGTTCGGGCCTGGCAGGGAGGCTCAGCTCGGCGCGTTCACCGTCGTCGTGCTGAAGTTGGTGCCGCCGCCACCGGGCTTGTAGTTCTTCTCGATGTTGCCGGCCGCATCGACGGAGACCACTTGACCTTCGTACCCGCGGGCACCGTGATCGTCTCCCCGCCTTCGCGGACGCCCGCGGAGGCGTACAGCGTCGAGGCGAACGTCGGCTTCGACCCGTCGACGGTGTAGAACACCGACGCCGGCTCCGACGTCTCGAAGACGATGTCGACCATGCCCGCCTCGGCGCTCGCCGAGACGACCACCGAGCTCGACGGCCGCTGCGAATCGGTCTGGAAGTCGTACGCCACGCGCATGAGCTCGACCAGGCCGTTGGCGAATTCCTGCGACTCGGCGTGCGCCGACGCGCCCATCGGGTTCTCGTTCTCGAACGGCGGCTGGAACTGCGTCCCGACCTCGAAGTTCCAGGCGTAGATCCCGTACTTGTACGAGAGCATGTCACCGGAGTTGCCGGCAGGCCACGACGTCGGTGGCCGCTGGCAGACTCGGACCATGAGCGGATCCATCGGCACGCCGGGTGGCACGCCTGAGCGACCGGCCCTGTTCTTCTCCGGCCCCGCCGAGTTCCGAGCGTGGCTGGAGGCCAACCACGAGACCGAGACCGAACTCTGGATGGGCCTCTACAAGAAGGGCGCCCCCGAGCGTGGGCTCACCTGGGAGGAGGCCGTGCCCGAGGCGCTCTGCTTCGGCTGGATCGACTCGGTGTCGCAGCGCATCGACGAGGTCGCGAGGCGCCAGCGCTGGACCCCGCGCAAGCCGAAGAGCAACTGGTCGGCCGTGAACATCGCGCACGTCGAGCGCCTGACGGCCGAGGGCCGCATGCGGCCGGCGGGCGTCGCGGCGTATGAACGCCGCAGCGACGACCGGTCGGCGATCTACTCGTTCGAGAACCTCGAGCAGGCACTGCCGCCTGAGTTCACGCGCGTGCTCGAGGCGGATGCTGCGGCATCCGCGTTCTGGGAGGCCGCGACGCCGAGCTACCGCAAGCTGGTCGTGCACTGGGTGGTGTCGGCCAAGCGGCAGACGACGCGCGAACGACGGATGTCGCAGCTCGTCGAGCACAGCGCGGCCGGGCAGCTCGTGCCGTTCCAGCAGTACGGCGACACACCGAAGTGGGTCGAGCGCGCTGCGGCGGCGGCTCGGGCGGCGGCCGACGCGAACGGCCACGCGCCCGAGTCACCCTGAGACCTGAGCGGCCCCTCAGCCGGTCGGACCCTGCCCGATGCTCAGCCAGCCGTCGGGTCCCTGATCCACGCGGTCAGCCGCGGCCGCCGAGCCCGGGCCCGCGGCATCCCGCATCGACTGCATCTGCCGGTCGATCTCGGCCTGCGCCGTGATCGCCGCGAGCTGCCGCTCGATGTCGGCGTCGGGCGCCGCGGTGAGGTCCTTCAGGACGCCGCTCGAGAGCAGCTCGTCGGTCGCCGCGGCGCGGGCCTGCATCTGCGCGACGCGGTCGCGCGCGCGATCGAGGCTCGTGCCGATGTCGTCGATGTTGGCGCTGAGCCCCGCGACCGCCTCGTTCGCGCGGACCTGCGCGGCCGACGCGGTGTAGGTGGCCTTGATGGTCTCCTTCTCGACCCGGAACGCGGCGATCTGGTCGGTGAGCCGGCGCTCGCGCTCCTGGAGCTGCGATGCCTGCTTCTCGAGCGAGGTGTACTGCGCCTGCAGCTTCGCGACCTCTCCCTCGAGCAGCGCGCGACGCTCGAGCGCGGCGCGCGCGAGGTCCTCGTGGCCCTGCGTCAGCGCGTCGCGGGCCTGTACGCCCAGCCGCTGGTAGCGCCCGCCCATCTCCTGGCCCTGCAGTTCGATGCGCTTCTTCGCGGTCGCGACCTCGGCGACCGCGCGCCGCACCTCGTGCAGCAGCTTGACCTGCTGGTCGTAGCTGTCGTCGAGGGTGTCGCGCGGGTCCTCGATCCGGTCGAGGGCCTTGGTGGTCTTGCTCCGGAAGATGGTGCGCATGCGGGAGGTGTTGTCGCTCATGGTCGGTTCCCCTTGTCTCGAACGGGTGAGCTGTCGTGCACGGTCGCGGGGTCGCGGACCGTCGAGGTGGTGGGCCGCAGGGTCGGGTCGGCCGCGATGTCGCGGAGGCTCAGCGCGTGGAGCTCCTCGACGCCCGCGCGGAGCGCGGCGACCTCGCGGTCGACGTCGGCGCGGAGGCCCGTGAGGCCGTCGTCGCTCGACCCGGCGAGGGCGGATGCCACGGCCGAGCGGATGCGTCGGACGAGCGCCTCGACCTGGCCGACCCGTTCCTCGGCGGCCGGAAGCTCCGAGGTCAGCACCGACCGGTCGATCTCGCTCTCCATCAGGCGCAGCTGCGCATCGAGCGACACGCCTTCCTCGCGGATGCGCCGGAAGATGCCCGGGAGCTCGCCGCGCGGACCGGGGCCGGTCGCGGCGAGGTCGACCGCCGCCTGGCCGCTCGCGAGCGCGTCGTCGAGCCGCACCCGGAGGTCGAGGATGGTGCGCTGCGGGCCGCGGCTCACCCTGGCCCGCCCGCGCATGAGCGCGCCGTCGACCCGGCGGCTGTAGCGGATGCGGCGGTAGACGTGCCGCACGATGAGCACGACCGCCACGAAGCTCGCGATCCCGAGGAGCACGATGACACCGAGCGCCGCCAGCACCACCTCGAGCCCGGTCATGTCCGGCTCCCCCGCCGGCTCGCGCGGAACCCTCCGCGCCCATCCGAATCCATGCGCCGCCCCTCCCCGTCGCGTCGTCGCTGCGGTCGTCGCGCCGACGACGCGATATAACGTGTCTTGACGCGATATATCGCAATCTACGCCAGGTCGGCCGGAAACGGCAGGGGGGCGTGCGAATTCGCAGGGCGCGCGCAGGACGTGGGGCTTCCGGAGTGCTCGCGTTGCGCGCCGAGCGGTGCGAGCATGACCGCATGACAGCCCAGACGGTGGACGAGTACGTCGCCTCCTTCCCCGACGAGGTCGCCGACCGCCTGAGGCGCGTGCGCGCCGCGATCGTCGCCGAGGTCCCACCCCCGGCGGAGGAGAAGATGCGGTACGGCATCGCCGCCGTCATGCTCGGCGGCCGGTACGCGCTGCACTTCGCCGGCTGGAAGCACCACATCGGGCTCTACCCCGTGCCGACGCTGCCCGAACCGCTCGAGTCGGAGGTCGCTCCGCTCCGCACGGGCAAGGACTCGGTGAACCTCCCGCACAGCGCCGAGCTGCCCGTCGAACTCGTCGGCCGCATCGCGGCGGCGATCGTCGCGATGCGCGGGGCGTCCGCGGACTGACCGTTCGGCGCGCTCAGTCCCCGCCCACGCCGCCTCCCGGCCTGACGAGCCCCGCTTCGTAGGCCGCGATCACGAGCTGCGCGCGGTCGTGGGCGCCGAGCTTGGCCATCACCCGGTTCACGTGCGTCTTCGCGGTGTGACGGGAGATCACCAACCGCTCGGCGAGGTCGTCGTTCGACAGGCCGCCGGCGACGAGCACGAGCACCTCGTGCTCCCGGTCGGTGAGCGACGCGAGCGCGGCGCCGAGCGCCGACGTCGCAGCCGGGGCCGGCACCGGGCCGGGCCGCACGTACCGCTCGATGAGCACGCGGGTCGCGGATGGCGAGAGCAGCGACTCCCCCGCGTGCACCGTGTGCACGGCCTCGACGAGCGCGTCGGGGTCGGTGCCCTTGCCGATGAAGCCCGACGCCCCGGCGTGCAGCGCACGCACGACGTTCTCGTCCTCCTCGAACGTGGTGAGGATGAGCACCCGCACGTCGGAGAGGTCCGGGTCCGCGCCGATCCGGCGCGTCGCCTCGATCCCGTCGAGTCCGGGCATCCGGATGTCCATGAGCACGACGTCGGGTCGGAGTTCGCGGACGAGGGCGAGCGCCTCGTTCCCGTCGGCGGCCTCGCCGACGACCTCGAGGGTCGGCTCGACGCCGAGCAGCGCGGCCACCGCCTGGCGGATGAGCGGCTGGTCGTCGACGACGAGGATCCGGGCGGTCATCCTCGGGCCTCCGATGGCGGAGCATCCGGCCCCGGGGCATCCGCCTGCCCGACCGCCCCACGTGGCCCCACGGGGAGTTCGGCGCGCAGGCGGAAGACGCCGTCGTCCTCGCCCGTCGCGAGTGTGCCCCTGACGGCGGCGACCCGCTCGCGGAGGCCGAGCAGTCCGTGGCCGCTCGACGCGCGCTCGGTGCGGCCGGGGTCAGGCCCGGCCGCGACCCGCGCCGCGTCGCGCGACGCGGCGTTCGTCACGGAGATCGCGAGCTTCGACGCGCCTCGCTCGACGAGCACGTGGGCGCGCCCGTCGGAACCGTGCTTGCTCGCGTTCGTGAGCGCCTCGCGGACCACGAGGTACGCTGCGCGGTCGACGGTCGGAGGCACGTCGCCCGCGTCATCGGCGACCTCGAGGCGGACGGTCGCGCGGAGGCCGGCGGAGGCGAAGTCGTCGACCAGCCGGTCCAGGTCGGCGAGGCCGGCCGCCGGGGCCGAGGGCGTCGCGTCGTCGGAGTCGGTGCGAAGCGTGGAGAGCAGGTCGCCGATCTCGCCGAGCACCTCGCGTGCGGCCCGCGCCGCCGTCGCGACGGAATCGCGCGCACGTCGGAGGTCGGGCTCGCGACCCTCGGCGATCGCGCGCTCGGCGACGCTCGACTGCAGGTTGATGACGGCGATCTGGTGGGCGACGGCGTCGTGCAGGTCGCGCGCGATCCGCAGCCGCTCCTCCGCGACCCGACGCCGGGCCTCCGATTCGCGGGTGGCCTCCGCCCGCTCGGCGCGCTCGGCGAGCGCGGCCACGTACGCACGGCGCGAGCGCGTGGCATCCCCCGCCGCGGCGGCGAACGCGAGGAGCGCCGGCACGGGGATCAGCCGCGGATCGAATCCGGCGCCCGCGCCCGCGACGAGTTCGACGCCGATGAGGAGGACGATCGAGGCGACCACGACGACGAGGACGGTGCGCCGCGGCGACCGTGTCGCGAGGACGTAGGCCGCGATGGCGGCGGGCACCACGAACGGCAGTGCGCTTCCGACGATCAGCGTGCCGGCGGCCATGAGCGCCCAGACCACGCCGTACGTGACGATCGGGACACGGCGGCGCAGCAGGAGCACGGGCGCCTGCGCGAGCGCGAGCGCGAAGGCGACCGGCGACTCGACCGCGAGGAACGCGGGCGTGGGGCCGCGGTAGGGCGCGCACGCCGACGCGATCGCGACGACCACGACGACGACGTCCCACGCCCAGGCGGGCAAGGTCCGGTGCGCTGCCACCCGGTGGGATGCGCCGAGCCCGCTGACGCCGTCGCTCATGCCTCGATCCTCGCGCATCCGCGTCGTCGCGGATGGGCCGGGCACCCCCATGCCCGACCCATCCGCTCATCCATCGCGCCGTCTCCTACTCGTACCGGAGCGACTCGATGGGGTCCTGCCGGGCGGCGCGCCCGGCCGGGATCGTGCCGGCGAGGAAGGCGATCGCCATCACCAGCACGATGATCGATGCGACCGAGATCGGGTCGAACGCGATGAGCGTGAGGCCCGGGAGATCGGCGAACATCGTGGTCGCGAGCGCGTCGCCGACTGCCGTCCCGGCGACCATTCCCAGCACGACGCCGACGGCGGAGCCGAGGAAGCCGATGAAGGTGGCCTCGGTGCTGAACAGCCCGAACACCCGGCCCGAGCCCATGCCCATCGCCTTCATCAGGCCGATCTCGCGGGTGCGCTCCTGCACCGACATCAGGAGGGTGTTCACGATGCCGAAGCCAGCGGCGAGGAGCGCGATGACCGCGAAGGCGTTGAGCACGAGCACGATGCCGTCGATGACCGACTGGAAGGCGCCGATCTGGTCCTCGACCGTGGTCGCGGTGAACCCGGCCTCGTCGAGGTCGTCCTTCAGCGCCTGCGTCGGCGTCTCGCCGAGTTCGGGGTCGAACGTGACGACCGCCGATCCGTAGAGGTCGGTCTGCCCGATCGCGCCCGTCGCCTGCGCGGCGTAGAGCTCGTCGGTGAGCGCGGTGTTGGGCGAGACGCTGTTCCCGCTGCCGATGAGGCCGGCCTCGGAGACGCCGACGACCTCGGCCATGACGACGTGCTCGACGCCGGTGGCATCCGCGACGCCGAACGCGACCTCGCTGCCGAGCGCGTCGGCCTGCGAGTCGAACCCGAGCGGCTCGACGAAGTCGACGGGGATCGCGACCTGGGCTGCGGCCGCGTCGGCGTCGGGCTGCTCGCCCGAGGCGAGCACGAGCTCCATGCCCGGGATGAACGACCCCACCGAGACCTCGTAGCGGGTGCCGTCGTCGTGCTGGACGTAGTCGACCGACACCTGCTTGAGCGGTTCGACGGCCTCGACGCCGTCGATGGCCGCGATCGTCGCGAGGTCGTCGTCGGTGATCGGGTCGATGCTCCGGCCGCCGCCCGGTCCGTCGGCGCCGAGCCCGGAGGCCGTGACGGCGTCCGGGTCGTACTCGCGCGGGCCGTCGTCCGTCGTCTCCTCTGCCTGGTGCGCGACCGTCATGACGTCCTCGGCGCCGATCTCGGCGACGGTCTGGTCGATGTAGCGGTTGATCCCGGTGCCGAGCCCGGTCGTGATGGTGAGCGTGAACGCGCCGATGAAGATCGCGAGCACGGTGAGGATGGTGCGGGTCTTCGACCGGAAGGTGTTCGCGACGGCCGAGCCGACGACGTCGGCGGGGGTCATGCGGCCACCTCCTCGGACGGGCGACCGGGTTCGCCGGTCGCGGAGGCGGTCGCGGCGGCGGTCGGCGCGGTGGCGGATGCCTCGATCCGGCCGTCGCGCACGGTGATCCGGCGGTCGCAGCGCGAAGCGAGCTCCTCGTCGTGCGTGACGACCACGAGCGTGATCCCGCGCTCGCGGTTCAGTCCGAACAGGAGGTCTTCGACGGCGGCGCCGGTCGTCGTGTCGAGGTTGCCGGTCGGCTCGTCGGCGAAGATCACCTGCGGGTCGTTGACGAGTGCGCGGGCGATGACCACGCGCTGCTTCTGCCCGCCCGAGAGGTCGATCGCCTTGTTCTTGGCCTTGTCGGCGAGGCCGAGCTGCTCGAGCACGGCCATCCCGCGGCGCTTGCGCTCGCCCCGCCCGACGCCCGCGATCTTCAGCGGGAGGATGACGTTCTCGAGCACCGTGGCGCTCGGGGTGAGGAAGAACTGCTGGAACACGAACCCGAAGGTCTGGTTCCGCACCCGGTTGAGCTCGCGGCCGCGGAGGCGGTCGGCCGGAACGCCGTTGAGCTCGACGCTCCCGGAGGTCGGACGATCGAGCAGCGCGAGCAGGTGCATCAGGGTCGACTTGCCCGAACCGGACTTGCCGACGATCGCGAGCGACTCGCCGGCGCGCACCTCGACGTCGACGCCCTTGAGCGCCTCGAAGCGGGTCGGACCGCGGCCGTAGGCCCGGTGGAGGCCCTCGACACGCAGGACTGGGGTGGACATCGTGCTCCTCTCGGCGGGGCGATCGCCGAGTGCGGCGACCGTGCTTCGAGTCAACGCGGTGCGAGCGGATGGCGCGTCCTCCGATCGCCCGATCTTCGGGTACCGCGATCGCAGTACGCGCCGGCGGCGGCACGCGCCGCCCTGGTCAGGCGGGCTCGCCGGGTGGCAGTTCGATCCCCCGCTCCGCGAGCATGCGCCGGTAGTCGGAGACCTTCGCGCGGATCACCTCGCGCGCGGCGATCAGCTGCTCGATCTGCTCGTCGAGCGAACGCGCATGCGCCTCCATCAGTGCGACCCGCTCGCCCTCGTTCCCGCGCCCGGCGCGGACGAGATCGGAGTACGCCGCGATGTCGGAGATCGGCATGCCGGACTCCCGGAGCCGCGCGAGGAGTCGCAGCCAGCGCACGGCGTCCTCGCCGTAGACGCGACGGCCGGTGGCGGTGCGCGGCACGTCGGCCGGGAAGAGCCCCTGCGATTCGTACCACCGAAGCGTGTGGACCGTCATCCCGGTGCGGTCGGCGAGCTCGCCGATGCTGTAGGTGCGCTCCGCGGTCGTCGCGTCGATGGCCATCGCCCCTCCTTGACTTCGAGTGCACTCGAGATCCTAGCCTCGGGACATGGTCACCACACAGGACATGATCGCCCGCCAGCACGCGCTCGATGCCGGGTTCGGCTATCGGACCACTGCCGCCGAGGTGATCGCCGGGCACGACCTCGCAGGGAAGCGCGCGATCGTCACCGGCGGGTACTCGGGGCTCGGGCTCGAAACCGTGAAGGCGCTGTCCGCTGCCGGGGTCTCGGTGCTGGTCCCCGCTCGGCGTCCAGACGCGGCATCCGCTGCCCTGGCCGATCTCGACGGCGTCGAGGTGCGCACCATGGACCTCGGCGATCTCGACTCGGTCGCGACGCTCACCGCCTCCGTTCGGGACGACGGCCACCCCATCGACCTCGTGATCAACGTGGCCGGCGTCATGGCGTCGCCCCACCAGCAGACGCCGCAGGGCTGGGAGTGGCAGTTCGGCACGAATCACCTCGGCCACTTCGCCCTGGTCGGCGGCGTCGCCGACCTGCTCGCCGACGGCGCGCGCATCGTCTCGTACTCATCGACGGCGCACTACCGCTCCCCCGTCAGGTTCGAGGACATCGACTTCGAGACGACCCCGTACGACCCGTGGATCGCGTACGGCCAGTCCAAGACCGCCAACGCCCTCTTCGCCGTCGGGCTCGACGCGCGCGGCGGCTCCCGCGGCATCCACGCCTACTCGGCCCACCCCGGCGGCATCATGACCGACCTCCAGCGCCACATGCCGCGCGAGGAGCTGGTGGCCCGCCAGTGGATCGACGAGGAGGGCAACCCGAATCCGCTCTTCAAGACCCCGGCCGAGGGTGCGTCGACCGGCCTGTGGGCCGCGACCGCGCCCGAGCTCGAGTCGCGCGGCGGCGTGTACTGCGAGGACTGCTCCCTCAAGGGCGTCGTGCCCCCGGATCACGCGGACCTCCGGACGGGCGGCGTCAAGGAGTGGGCGATCGACGTGCCGTCGGCCGAGCGGCTGTGGGAGCTCTCGGTCTCGGCGACCGGCGTGGACCCGCTGGGCTGATCCCCGGGGCTGCCGCGGCGCGCCCGACGACGGACCCTCGATCCACGGGTCGGTTCATCCGAAAGTATGTTTCGGCCTCGCCACTGGGCGCGCAGCATGTGCTCCAACCGGGAGGAGAGCACCTCA
Organism: Agromyces zhanjiangensis; assembly: GCF_040496055.1. Lineage (NCBI taxonomy): Bacteria > Bacillati > Actinomycetota > Actinomycetes > Micrococcales > Microbacteriaceae > Agromyces > Agromyces zhanjiangensis. The sequence continues at coordinate 535,737 of NZ_JBEPKB010000001.1, forward strand.
GCGCCCTCCTCCGAATCGGAATCGAAGGGGATCCGACATGAAGAAGGAACCGCGATGACCTCGAACACCCCGAACCCGCCCGCGCAGACGATCCGCGAGGAGTCGAAGGCCGCCCTCCTCGGCACCGCGCTCGTGCTCGTGATGGCCGCGCTCGTCGTCGCAGCCGGTGCGATCCTGTCGGTCGCCGCCATCGTGCTCGGCGACACCTCGCTGCAGCTGCCGTAGCCGGATCGGCGCCCGGCTCAGGCCCGGGCGCCGTCCACGGGTCGCAGGGTCGGGGCGATGACGTCCCAGTGCTCGACGATCCGGCCGCCCTCGACCCGCCAGAGGTCGTTGAACACCACCGGCCCGCCGAAGTCGCCCTCGCACCGCGCGAACACGAAGTCGCCCTCGGCGACGACCTGCCGCCTCGCGACGTACGTGAGCCGGCGCCCGGTTTCCGCCCACGCGGCAACGGCCGCGGCCAGCCCGTCGAGTCCGTCGCCGACTTCCGGATTGTGCTGGGCGTAGCGCTCCGTCGAGACGTACTCCGCCCGCACCGCGCGATCGCCGCCGATGAGCACCCGATCGATCCAACCGACCACGAGCGCCCGGTTCTCGGCGGTCCGGTCGTGGCCGGTCGGCTCGACGGGGCCGTCGGTCTGCGATCGGCCGCCGACCGGCTCGTCCACGACCGGCGTGCGCGCGGCCCAGTGCTCGACGATGCGCCCGTCGACGAGGCGGAAGAGGTCGAATCCGACGAGCGGGACCGGACCGAGACCGTGGTGCAGGCCGTGGACGACGACGAACTCCCCCTCGGCGATCACCCGCACGGGCTCGAAGCGGTACGACGGGGGCAGCCCGCTCACCAACGCGCGCAGCTCGGCTCCGGGGGCGACGTACTCGTCGAGCGCCGCGATGTCCCGACGCCCGAACAGCGCGGACATGGCGGCGAGCACAGTCTGCTGAGGCGACACGGCGGATCCTCCCTCGGACTTCGACCCGGCGCCGGTGCACCGGGCGCGCACCCAACCGTAGGCACCCCGCACCGCGAGCGGAAGGGCGGCGTGGGCGGCCCCGCCGGATGCGGATCAGCCGCGCGGCGTCCAGCCCGGCGGCAGCGGACCGTCGACCGTCGCGCGCTCGATGTCGGCCTGCGCCGACCAGCCCTGCGCGGCATCCGTCGCCTCGAAGCCGCCGCGCGCGACCCGGAAGCCGACGTCCTCGTGGTGCATGCGCGGCGCTCCCCCGCGGCGCACCGACGCCCTGACGCTCCAGGCGTCGTCGGCGAAGCCGCCGCCGCGGAACACCCGGTACTCGTCGTAGCGGGCCGGGTCCAGAAGGTCCCAGCACCACTCCCACACGTTGCCGAGCGTGTCGAACAGCCCGTTGAGGTTCGGCAGCTTGCCGCCGACGTCCTGCGGGGCGGTCACGCCGTCGGCGCTCGTCCACGCCACGTCGTCGAGCGGGCCGTAGTGCGGGGTCGTCGAGCCGGCGCGGCACGCGAACTCCCACTCCGCCTCGGTCGGCAGGCGGAACCCGTCGGCGTCGACGTGCCAGGTCACCTCCTCGCCGTCGAACGCGTAGGCGGGGTCGAGCCCCTGCCACTCCGACGCGGCGTTGCAGAAGCGGATGGCGCGGAGCCAGCTCACGCCCGTCGCGGGTCGGCGCGGGTGCGTCGCCGTCTCACCGAGGAGTTCGGCCAACTGCTCCTGCGTGACCGGGTACACGCCGATCTCGAACGGCTCGATCTCGACGGTCCACCGCAGCCTGCGGCGGGCGTCGTGCATCGCGACGGTGCCGCCGTCGATGCGTGCGAGCTCGATGTCGGCGGTCATCGGGGCAGTCTTGCACGTTCGACGAAGGCCTACCCGATCGCGTCCGCGTATCCGTTCGCGATGCCCGCGACCTTGTCGACGTACGACTCGAGGTGGTTGTACGAGAAGACGGCAGCGCGCCATCCCTCCGGGGTCGTCATCGGGCCGGACGCGCACAGGTAGCGAGCGGCGGCGTAGGCGGCATCGTCGATCTGGCTCGGGTCGGCCGCGCCGTCGCCGTTGGCGTCGACGCCCCACTGCTCCCACGTCGAGGGGATGAACTGCATCGGCCCCACCGCGCGATCCCACCTGGCATCGCCGTCGAGGGCGCCGCCGTCCGTGTCGTGGATCGCGGCCACGCCGTCGCCGTCGAGCGCCGGGCCGAGGATCGTGGGCTGGACGACCCCGTCGGCACCCAGCACCGAGTCGCCATGGCTCCCGTGCGACGACTCGACCGCGCCGATGGCCGCGATCGTCGTCCAGTCGATGCCGCACGTGGGCTCCTCGGCGGCGATCGAGACGTGCGCGAGCGCGTATGCGGACAGGGCCCTGGCCGGGATGCCGGTCGCCGAGGCGACGGACGTCAGCCAGTCGGACTCGACCTCGGGCTCGGCCTCGGGTTCGGGCTCCACGAGGGGGGCCACCTCCGACCCGGTCAGCGCGTTCGGGTCGTCGGCCGCCTCCGCCCCGGCGCCGACCTGGGCGCCGCCGTCGGCCGGCGCCGCACTGACCGGCGGAAGGGGCGCCCCCCGCCCCGATGCGGAGGGAGCGGCGAATCCGCCCGGCTTCGCCGCGACGCCCCAGACGGTCACCGCGACGACGGCACCGACCACGAGGACGACGACCGCGGTCACGAGGCCGAGGTAGCCCGCGACCTGCAGGAGGACCTCGCGCCCGGACGCACGCCGATCGGGATCGCGCCGGCGATCGCCGGCGGATTCGTCGTCGTCCCAGGTCATCGGTCGCAGCTCCGTTCGGGCGGTGGATCGAAGTTCGTGCCCGCCGGGTCGGCCTCGTCGCCGTGTGCCGGAGCATCGCGCCGCGACCCGTCCGATCAGGCTACCCGCGCTCCGAGCGGCTCCGCCTGAGAAGGTGCCGTACGTCCGGGCTACGAGCCATCCGCCGAGGAGTTCGGTATTCAGTGTTGCTATCCACCGGTACTCTTGGTTACTATGTACCGGTACTCAGCAACACTGATTAGTCGAGGAGGCCCGATGGGCAAGCAGGCGACCGAGATGCTGAAGGGCACGCTCGAGGGCATCGTGCTCGCGGTCCTGTCCGGCCGGCCCGCCTACGGCTACGAGATCACCTCGTGGCTGCGCGAACAGGGCTTCACCGACATCGCCGAGGGCACCATCTACGCCCTGCTCGTACGCATCGAGCAGCGCGGCCTCGTCGACGTCGAGAAGGTGCCGTCGGAGAAGGGACCACCGCGCAAGGTGTACTCGCTCAACGCACGGGGGCGCGACTCCCTCGACGAGTTCTGGAGGACGTGGAGCTTCCTCGCAGCACGCATCGAACAGCTCCACGACATCGAACCGCTCCACGAAGAGGAGAAGTGACCATGGCCGCGAAGTGGATCGAAGCCCTCACGGGCTCGCTCGAGCAGAAGAAGCAGTACCGGCAGTACAAGGCGCGCATCGCCGCCCTGCCCGAGCCGTACGCCGGCGCCGCGAAGGCGTTCGAGCGGTACTTCATGTACTACGGCGGCATCACCGACGGCGACACCCTCGTCACGATGCTCGGCGACTTCGCCGACCTGTTCGAGCGCGCCGCCATCGACGGCACGCCCATCGGCGACATCGTCGGCGACGACCCGGTCGGATTCGCCGAGACGTTCACCCAGGCGTACGGCGGAACGCAGTGGATCGACAAGGAGCGCGCACGCCTGACCAGGGCGATCGACGACGCCAAGCGCGACGAGGAGGAACCGCGATGATCGCCGCAGCGCCCGCCGCACCCGCGGCGCCGGCAGCGCAGGCGATCCGCATTCAGGGCATCGAGAAGTCCTTCGCCGACGTGCACGTGCTCCGTGGCGTCGACCTCGAGGTCGCCACGGGCAGCATCGTCGCTCTGCTCGGCTCGAACGGGGCCGGCAAGACCACCCTGGTGAACATCCTCTCGACGCTGCTGAAGGCCGATGCCGGGACCGCGACCGTGCAGGGGTTCGACGTCGGGGCCGCGCCCGCCGAGGTGCGACGCTCGATCAGCCTGACCGGGCAGTTCGCCGCGGTCGACGAGGTGCTCACCGGCCGCGAGAACCTCGTGCTCGTCGCGCGGCTCCGCCACGTGGAGGACCCGGGCGCCACCGCCGACGACCTCCTCGAGAGGTTCTCGCTCTCCGAGGCCGGAGGGCGCCGAGCGGCGACCTACTCGGGCGGCATGCGGCGCCGCCTCGACATCGCGATGAGCCTGATCGGCGACCCGCCCGTGATCTTCCTCGACGAGCCGACGACCGGGCTCGACCCGCAGTCGCGCATCGAGGTCTGGAAGGCGATCCGCGCCCTGGCCGACGGCGGCACGAGCGTGCTGCTCACCACCCAGTACCTCGACGAGGCCGAGCATCTCGCCGACCGGATCGCGATCCTCCACGAGGGCGCGATCATCCGGAACGGCACGCTCGCGGAACTCAAGCGGTTGCTGCCGGCCGCGAAGGTCGAGTACGTCGAGAAGCAGCCGAGCCTCGAAGAGGTCTTCCTCGCCCTCGTCGGGGAGCCCGCCCGGGCCGACGAGCCCGACCCGGCGCCCGGGAAGGAATCACGATGACCACCCATGTCCTGAGCGACACCCGTGTCCTCACCGCGCGGTCGCTCACCCACATCGTCCGCAGCCCCGACACGATCCTCACCACGGCGGTCACGCCGATCGCGCTGATGCTGCTGTTCACCTACGTCTTCGGCGGCGCCATCCGGACCGGCAGCTCGGAGTCGTACATCGACTACCTGCTCCCCGGCATCCTGCTCATCACGATCGCCTCGGGGGTCGCCTACACGGCGTACCGGTTGTTCCTCGACCTGCAGGGCGGGATCTTCCAGCGCTTCCAGTCGATGCCGATCGCGAGGTCGAGCGTGCTGTGGGGGCACGTGCTCACCTCGCTCGTGGCCAACCTGGTGTCGGTCGCGATCGTCGTGGGAGTCGCCTTCATCATGGGCTTCCGCACCGGGGCGTCCGTCGGCGCGTGGCTCGCGGTGATCGGCATCCTGATCCTGTTCACGCTCGCACTCACGTGGATCGCCGTGATCGCCGGGCTCTCGGCGAAGACCGTCGACGGGGCGAGCGCGTTCAGCTACCCGCTGATCTTCCTCCCGTTCATCAGCTCGGCGTTCGTGCCGACCGACTCGATGCCGGGGCCCGTCGCCTGGTTCGCCGAGAACCAGCCGGTGACCTCGATCGTCGACACGACGCGCGCACTGTTCGCGGGCGAGCCCGTCGGCACCGACATCTGGGTCGCGCTCGCGTGGCTCGTCGGCATCATGGCGGTCGCCTTCGCGTTCGCCATGCGGATCTACCGGCGCAAGGCCGCGTAGGCCGGCTCGAGACGGCGAGCGGATGTCCCGGGGCGCGTGCCCCGGGGCATCCGTCGTCGTCGCCCGTTCAGTCGAACGGGGTCGCGGTGTCGCGCGGGTACGCGCCGCCCGCGAGCTTCACGAGGCGGGCGTGCGCGTACTCGCACACGAGGGCGTGGCGGTAGACCATGCGCGGCACGTCGACGTTGGAGTCCATCCAGAGGCTCATGCCCGCGAGCTTCCAGTGCCGGAAGGTGTCGTCGTCGGTGACGAGCGCGAGGATCTCGAGGAACGAGTCGTCGAAGCGGATCGAGTGCACGGCGCGGCGGTACTCCTCGACGGTGAGCGCCATCGAGAACGGGATGTTCATGACGCAGAGCGCGGTCTGGATGTCGAGGCGCAGCAGCCGGCGACGACCCCGCTCGGCGTCGAGCGGTGGCACGTCGAGCTGCGAGAAGTCGAGCGTCTCGGGCTTGGCGAGCTTCACGTCGTCGAGGGCGATGAGCACGTCGTAGACGTTGACGTCGTGCTCGACGACGGCCTGGTCGCCGAGCCCGGAGAGCTTCTCGGGCCGGAGCGTCACCGGTTCCATGTCGACCGGGGTGTTCCGGATGATGAAGTTCACGAGGTTCGTCTCGACGACGAAGTGCCGGATCAGCAGGTCGACGGCATCGGGCGAGACGAATCGGCGGAGGAACCACACGCAGAGGACGTCCATGGTGTGCAGCGGCATCCACCGGAACGGCAGCACGCGCTTGACGATCGAGATGAGCGCGACGAGCACCCGTGAGACGACGCGCGCGATCGGGTAGAGCCACCGCCGCGACAGGCGCCGCTGGTCGTTGATGATCTGCCGCACGAGCGCGCGGTCGAGCGGCACCGACGGGTCGGCGTAGACCGCCTGCCACATGCTCGGATCGGAGCGGACGTACTCGGGGACCCTCGGCACCTGCATCTTCGGCACCTGCACCCTCGGCACCTGCACCTTCGGCATCTTCGGCACGTCAGCGGTCCAGCTCTTCGAGCTGCAGCGCGTAGAGCCGCGCCACGACCTCGGCGCAGCGGACGATCTCGTCGGCGGCCGCGTCGTCGATGATGCCCGAGTCGAGGATCGCCTGGAGGTCGCCCGTGTGCGCCCCATCTGCCTCCTGGTGGTACTGCATGAAGTGCACCTGGTTGTCGGCGAGACCGAGCACCTCCTGGAACCGCGCCGCCCAACCCGCTGCCCGCTTCGCGCCGAGTCCCTCGATGATGAACATCGCGCCGAGGAGCCCGACGGGGTTCGGCCGGTCGGCGTAGGTGAACATGTAGCCCGAGAGCGCCTCGGAGCCGAGGTTCTTGCGGCCGGCGCGGAGCTCGTCGAGCGATCCGCCGATCGCGACGTAGTCGCGCTCGAGCATCAGGTAGTCGCGGTGCTCCTCCTCGGCGTGCTTGATCGCCGCGGCGCGGAGCGTGAAGTGGTCGATGTCGAAGTTGGAGGCCGCGCGGCTGATCCACGGCGACCCGTCGACGACCTGCTGCCGCAGGTTGTAGAGCAGCCGTCGGTAGTCGTCGATCGTCACGGTGCCCTCGGCGAGCGCGCGGAGGATCGGCACCCGGTCGAGGCGTTCCTCGAGCTCGACCCACACGTCGGCGAGGCGGTCGGAGAGCGCGGCGGGGTCGGCGGGCGAGGCCGCGCCCGAGGCATCCGTCGTCGCGGCGGCGGACGTCGTCATGTCGGTCGTCATGTCGGGGCTCCTTGCTGATCGGGTGGGGCGACCACGGTGAGGTGGGCGAAGGCGAACGAGAAGCGCCCCGATTCGGGGACGGCGAGCAGGATCGTCTCGCCGGGCGCGAACCGGCCGGTGCGCCACGCCTCCTCGAGGGCGATGAAGATGCTGGCGGCGCCGGTGTTGCCGCAGGTCTCGAGGTTCGAGAACCAGCGGTCGGTGTCGAGCGTCGGGATGCGCTTGCGGAGCCCGTCGAACGCGAGGTCGCGGAACGCGTTCGTGCTGTAGTGGCAGACGACGTGGTCGAGGTGGCTCACGTCGACGAGGCCGATGTCGACGAGCTGCTCGAACTCGCGGAGCCCCGCGCCCGCGAGGTCGTCGAGCACGCTCACGTCCTGTCGGAGCACGAACATGCCGGATGCCTCGGCGTCGCCGATGCCGACGTCCTGCCAGGTGCGCCCGACCTCGGGTTCGAGCCCGTCCATGCCCGCACGCATGCAGACGTCGTGCTCGTGCGCGAGGGAGACGTGGCGCACCCAGTCGACGCGGAGCGACGGCCGCGAGGGATGCGGCTGGAACTCGACGACCACGGCGCCGGCGCCGTCGGAGAGCATCCACCGGAGGAAGTGCGAGTCCATGCCCGCGCGGATGCCGTCGAACCGGCGCTGCCTGAGGCTGCGGCTCGCGAGCTCGGACCCGACGACCGCGACGCGCGGATGCTCGCCGAGCTTGACCTTGCCCACCGCCGCGTCGAGGGCCTGCAGGCTCGAGGCGCATACGCCCGACGCCGACAGCAGCTGCATGGGCCCGCCGCCGAGCCGGCCGTGGACCATCGACGCGAAGCCCGGCACGAGCACGTCGCCGATCGTCGTCGCGGTCGCCAGCATGCGGAGGTCGTCGGCGCGGATGCCGCGGTCGTCGAGCGCCGCGCGGAGCGCCTTCACGGCGAGCTCCTCGTTCAGCTCGGTCGGCTCGCCGTCGTCGTCGAGCGCGTAGTGCCGCTGCCGGATGCCGTTCTGGTCGAGGATCATGCCGCGGATCCGGGCGGTGACCGGATCGTCGCCCCCGAGGCGCGCCACGATGCCGTCGTTGTCGACCGGATCTCCCGGAAGGTACCGGCCGAAGCCGGTGAGGTACGCAGACGCCGTCGTGCCCATGGGATGACAGTAGGGCACGGGGGTGTCACGGCCGTGGCACCCGTCCACGGGACATCCGCGATGCATTCCGCATGCGCCGCGGATGGGAGACTGATGCGGCGGCGGCGGACGCCGGATCGCCGTGAAGGTTGGGGTACGAGACGAGATGATCACCGACGCCGCACGCGAGTTCCTGGCCGAGCGCCACCTCGCGACGCTCTCGACGATCGGCCGTGACGGCCGGATCCACTCGGTGCCCGTCGGGATCACCTACCTCGACGGCATCGTCCGGGTGATCGGCAGCCGCGGATCGCAGAAGTTCCTCAACGCCGAGCGCCACGGACGCGCGAGCGTGAACACGGTCGACGGAGCGAGGTGGATCAGCTTCGAAGGGCCGGTCCGCATCCTCGCGGATCCCGAGGCGGTCGCGTTCGCCGTCGAGCTCTACGCCGCCCGATACCGCCAGCCGCGCCCGAATCCGAATCGGATCGTGCTCGAGCTGACCGTCGAGCGGGTGCTCGGTTCGACCGGCATGCGGCCGGACGCAGGCTGACCAGCACGCTATTCGCCCGAGACCGGGCCCGATCTACCCCCCGTTCGGGTCGATGTTCAGGGATCTGAACGCGCGACAGGTTCTCCTGCGTCGCGAGCGTGCCTAGCGTCGATCCGACGGCCTCCCGAGGGGGGAACGGCCGAACGACTTGGAATGGGAACGACGCATGAAACGACGCATCAGACGCGCGGGCGTGGCCTCGGCCACCGCGCTCCTCACCGCGGCCGCCGTGTTCGGCAGCGCACTGGTCGCGCACGCCGACACCATCGCCGATTCGATCCAGGCGTCGGATGCCCCGCTGACGCTCGTCGCTGGAAGCGCGACGACGCAGGGCGCCGGAATCCGTCTCATCGCGAACAGCGCGGGAGGTGGGGGCGGCATGGGAGGCGACCCCGATGACGGCTGCAATATCGACGCCGGGGACGCGCCGCTCGTGCTCGACATCGTCACTCCCGCAGGGGTCAACGCGAACCCCGATCCGCTGGAGATCACGTCGTGCGGCGTCTTCTTCACCGTCACGTTCTCCGCCGAGTCCGGCGCCGAGAGCGGCACCGCCACGGCGACCATCCTCTCCGGGCCGGCCGGCGGAGGCAAGTACCTCAACGACGTGGTCATTCCCATCGTTGTGACCCAGCCGCAGCCGACGAACACGAAGCCGTCGGTCACGGTCCAGGGCGTCTCGGCCCAGCCCTACGAGATCGGCTCCGAGCCGACGCCCACGTGCGCCGTCACCGACGCCGAGGACGGCCCGAGCTCCTTCCCCGCGGTCGTCACCGGCACGCTCTCGCACGGCCTCGGCACGCTGACCGCCACGTGCGACTACACCGATCAGGGCGGCCTGGCTGCCGACACCGCGACGGTGACGTACTCCATCGTCGACACGGGCGCGCCGACGATCGGTCACACGATCGACCCCGCCACCCCCAACGCCGCCGGCTGGTACAAGACCGAGGTCGACGTGACGTTCGACTGCGCCGACCTCGGCGGCTCCGGCATCCAGTCGTGCACCCCGAAGACGACCCTCGGCGAGGGCGAGAACCAGTCGGTCACGGGCACCGCGGTCGACTGGGCCGGCAACACGGCCACCGACACCGTGACGGGCATCAACATCGACCTCACCAAACCGACGGTCGGGTTCTCGGGTTCCTTCGGCTCGTCGCACTACTTCGGCGAGGTGCCGGCCGCCCCGACCTGCGACGCCTCCGACGAGCTCTCGGGCCTCGCGTCGGCGTGCACCGTCACCGGCTACAGCACGGCCGTCGGTCCGCACACGCTGACCGCGACCGCGACCGATCGCGCGGGCAACGTCGCGACCACGACCCTGTCGTACACCGTCCTCGCGTGGAACCTCGGCGGCTTCTACAGCCCCGTCGACATGGGCGGCACGTGGAACACCGTGAAGGGCGGCAGCACCGTGCCGCTCAAGTTCGAGGTCTTCGCGGGCGCGAAGGAGTTCACCGACACCTCGGTGGTCGACCGCTTCACCGCCACGCCGACGACCTGCCCGGGCGCCACGGCGAAGATCGACGATATCGAGTTCACCACCACCGGCGGCACTGCGCTCCGGTACGACGCCACGGGCGGCCAGTTCATCCAGAACTGGCAGACCCCGAAGAAGCCGGGCGCCTGCTACACGGTCACCATGACGACGGACGACGGGTCCAGCATCAGCGCGAACTTCATGCTGAAGTAGGCACGGTCGGCCCCTCCCCGGGATCGAGGGGGTCGCGAGCATCGCTCGCGGCCCCCTCGATGATGTTCGCCGGCGCTACTGCTCGAGCAGGCGGAACGCGCTGGCCCGATCCCGCACGGACAGCTTCCTGAGCACGGATGACACGTGCACCCGCACCGTCGTCGGCGACAGGAACAGCCGTCCGGCGACCTCGTCGGTGCTGTTGCCCTGGCGCAGCAGGTCCATGACCTCCCACTCGCGCGTGCTCAGCTTCGCCGCGGCCGGCGACCCACGCCCGAACCGCCGCCGGGCCGGCCCGCGGAACTCGTCGAGGATCCTCGTCACGAGTGCCGGTGGCATCGCCGCCTCGCCCGCGAGGACGCCGCGGAGCGTGTCGGCGAGCGACTGCGGCGCGGCATCCTTCAGGAGGTACCCGACCGCGCCCGCCCGGAGCGAGTCGAACAGGTCGTCGTCCTCGCGCGACTGCGTGAGCATGACGATCGCGGTCGTGGGGACGGCGCGGCTGATGTCGTCGGCGGCCCGGATGCCGTTGCCGGGCATGTGGATGTCGAGGAGCGCCACGTTCGGGCGGTGCTCCACGACGAGCGCGACGGCCTCGTCGGCGGTCGCCCCTTCGCCGACCACGCGGCATCCGCCCGCCTCGAGCCCACGCCGAACGGCGTCGCGCATCGGCGCATGGTCGTCGGCGAGCACGACGGTGATCGGTTCGGCTACCACGTGACCGTCACCGTGCTTCCGCTACCGGGAGCGGACTCGATCCGCATCGCCCCGGGCAGGCGCTTCGCCCGGTCGCGCATGCTGACGAGCCCGTAGCCGCCGGTCGTCCCCGCGTCGACGTCGAAGCCCGAGCCGTCGTCCTCGATCGTGAGCCGCCGCGCGCCGCCAGCCTCGAGGAGGCGCACGCGGACGAGCCGAGCGTCACCGTGCCGCACGGCGTTGACGACCGCTTCGCGCATGATGCGCACCAGGGCGTGCCGCTGGTCGCGATCGGCGGTGATGGAGTCGTCGAGGTCGACCTCGAGGTGCACGTCGTAGCGCCCCGCGAGTTCGCGCGCGGCGCGATGCAGCACGTAGCCGAGGGGTTCGTCGTCCACGCTGCCGAGCGCGTTGACCGCGGCCCTCGCCTCGTCGAGCGCGCGCACGGCCGCCTCCGAGATCTGCCGCTTCGACGCCGTCTGCTCGGGCAGCATCGAGGACTCGACGCGGATGTATGCCAGTTCCTGCATGACTCCATCATGCAGTTCGCGCGCGAGCCGCCGACGGTCCTCGACCACCGCGACCTGCGATTGCGCGCTCCAGTACAGCTGCAGCTCGCGGAGCGCGCCCACGAGCAGCAGCACGTAGCACGCCGTGCGAAGCGCGTCGCCCGTGTACAACCAGTCCGTGTAGAGCGACGGGTACAACAGGTAGTTGAGACGCGCGAAGCCCGCGAGCGTGCACGCGGGCGCGAGCCAGCGCAGCAATTCGTCGTTGCGGTGAGCCGCCTGCCGGGCGACGATCACCGAGGCGACGAGGAATGAGAGGGCCCCGACGGCCTGGCCGGCGATGAGCAGCGGATGCCCCGCGAGCAGGGGGTCGACCGCCGAGTCGTCCGTGAGATCCTCGCCGAGCGCGATCGGCAGCAGGTCGCCGGCCGCCCACAGCACGGTCGCGACGACGGCGATCAGCAGCACCGGCGCGGCCATCGTCCAGCGACGGAGCCACCGCGGGCCGATGCGGTCGCCGACGAGCGCCGCGGCGAGCACCGTGATCGCCCCGATGACCCGCATGGTCAGCGGCAGCCAGACGTTGAGCCGGCCGTCGCGGATGCCCACGACGTCCTCGATCACGTACGTGACCACGAGGCTCGCGAGGCCGAGGAGCACGAGCGCCTCGCACAGCAGCCAGTCCTGGAGCCGGCCCCGGCGGATGAAGCGATTGTGGAGCAGGTAGGCCACGAACAGGGCGACGCAGCTGTCGATCGAGTCGAGCACGAGATGCAGTGATCGGTTCGGGAACCCGAACGCGACGTACGGACTCCACAGCATGGAGGCCGTGACGAGGATGCAGAAGGCCCAGGTCGCGACCGTGAGCGGCGACCACGAGCGCGGATGCCTGGGGGTCGGCGTCGGGGCGGAGGGCGGCCGGCGGGAACCCGGTCGCACGCCACGTCTGCTCGAGGCGCCGGGCACCGCACAGCGAAGAGAAGCCGTCTCGACCTCGTCACCCACGAACGCACCCCCGGTTCGCCCTGCGCGCGGCGGCTGCGCCGCTCGGTGCAGCGATTCTAGTGGGGCCGACGGCCGAAGCCGGGTCGTTCGGGGCGTATAAGTTGTGCACAATTCAATTGTGTGCAATCATTCTGCGATGGTCGTGACGGATGAGATGGTGTGCTTCTCGCTGTACGCCGCCTCCCGGGCGACGACGCAGCTGTACCGCACGCTGCTCGAACCCTGGGGCCTGACCTACCCGCAGTACCTCGTGCTCGTCGCGCTCTGGCGCGAGGGCGAGCAGACCGTCACCTCGCTCGGCGACCTGCTGCAGCTCGACTCGGGCACGCTCTCGCCGCTGCTGCGCCGAATGGAGCAGTCCGGGCTCGTCGCTCGGGCCCGGAGCTCGTCCGACGAACGGGTCGTCACGGTCGCCATCGGCGAGCGCGGCACCACGCTGCGCGCCGAGCTGGCGCACCTCCCCGCCCGGATCGCCGAGGCGGCCGGGGTGCGCGAGGGCGACGCGGAATCGCTCATCCGCACGCTGCAGGGCGTCACGGCGTCGATGCACGCGGCCGCGGCGTCCGGGCCCGACGCGACCTCACCCGCCGGCGGCTGAGCCGGCTCACCTGACCTCGGCCGCCCTGTCGGCGGCCGACGAACGCGAAACGAAAGGAGCCGCGTCATGCGCGCCCTCATCCACTCCACCTTCGGCGCCCCCGAGACCGTGCTCGCGGTCGAGGAGCGGCCGCTCCCCGAGCCGGGGCCGGGCCAGGTCCGCGTCCGCACGCTGCTCGCGACGATCCACAACCACGACCTGTGGACGGTGCGCGGCACCTATGGCTTCAAGCCCGAGCTTCCCGCCGCCGCGGGCACGGAGGCCGTGGGCGTCGTGGACGCGCTGGGCGACGACGTGACCGGGCTCCAGGTCGGCCAGCGCGTCGTCACCGGCGGCACGTTCGGCGTCTGGGCCGAGTACTTCGTCGCCGGCGCCGCCGGGCTCATCCCGGTGCCGGACGGGCTCCCCGACGAGGCGGCGGCACAGCTCGTCTCGATGCCGTTCAGCGCGGTCAGCCTGCTGCACTCGCTGGACCTGGAGCCGGGCGACTGGATGGTGCAGAACGCGGCGAACGGCGCGGTGGGCCGCATGGTCGCGCAGATCGGAGCGGCGCGCGGGATCAACGTCATCGGTCTCGTGCGGCGCGCCGAGGGCGTGACCGAACTCCGCGAGCAGGGTATCGCGAACGTCGTGTCGACCGAGGCCGACGGATGGCGCGACGAGGTCGCCGCGCTCACCGGCGGCGCGCCGATCGTCGCGGGCGTCGACTCGGTGGGCGGCGACGCGTCGGCCGACGTGGTCTCGCTGCTCGGCGACCAGGGCACGCTCGTGGTGTTCGGGGCGATGCACTCGCCCGACATGCGCATCCCCTCCGGCGACGTGATCTTCAAGCAGCTCACCATCCGGGGATTCTGGGGCAGCCGAGTGAGCCGCGACATGGACGCCGACACCAGGTCGATGCTGTTCGGTCAGCTCATGGGGCACGTCCTCGCGGGCGAACTCACCCTGCCGGTCGCCGGCACGTACGCGTTCGACGACATCGCCGAGGCGGTCGAGGCGAGCACGACCGCCGGCCGGGTGGGCAAGGTGCTGCTTCGTCCGTAGCCTCGGGCCCGACCTCCGGCCGCGCTAGATCGCGATCCCGCGCGCCCGGAGGTCACCGGCGAACGCCGTGCGCAGGTCGTCGTCGACCGCGAGGTCGACCGCGGCGAGCGAGTCGACGACCGAGTCGATCCGCGTCGAGCCGATGACCGGCCACGCACCGGGCATCGCGTCGAGCATCGCCGCGAGCGCGGCGCGATGCACCGAGACGTCCCGATCGAGGGCGATCGCCGCGACGTGGGGCACGTGCGTCGCGAGCGGGTCGGCCTTCGGTCCGCCGAACGGTGCGTAGGCGAGGAACGGGATGCCGGCGTCACGGCAGTAGCGGTACTCGGCGGCCTCGTCGATGCCCAGCGCGAACCGGTTCTCGACGGCGTCGAGCGTCGTGATCGAACGGGCTCGCTCGAGCTGCTCGACCGTCGCGTTCGACAGGCCGATCGCCTGCACGACGCCCTCGTCGCGGAGCGCCGCGAGCTCGCGGACGGACGCGTCGAGGTCGTCGACCCGATCGGTCCGGTGCAGGAGCAGCAGCGACGGCGGAGCCCCGAGCACCTCGCGGCTGCGCAGCGCGTCGGCCCGGACGCGCTCCGCGCTCGTGTCGGAATCCCAGGCGGCCCGGCCGAGCCGGAAGTGCCCGGCCTTGGTGATGATCGGGATGCCCGGCGACTGCACGCGAGCCGCCTGCGCGATCCGCTCCCCCGCCGCATCGTCGTCGACCGTGGCGTACGCGCGAGCCGTGTCGATGGCAGCCACGCCGGCGTCGACGGCGGCTCGCACCACGGCGAGCGCCCCGTCGATCGTCGCGCCCTCCTTGAGCACCAGGGAGGCGACGCCGAGCACGATGCCCGGGGCCGGCAACGCCAACCCCGTCATCCGATGCCTCGCTGCGATGCGGACGCCACGCCCGTAACCTACCGCGATCCGGCCACCGGCGCGGAGCACGAGCGGACGGGAACGGCGGGCCACCCGAAGGCGGCCCGCCGCCTCAGCTCGCTCGAGTGGCGGTCACTCCTCGTAGGTGAGACCGAAGCCGAACGGGTAGAGCGCCCCGTCGTCCGTCTCGTCGTAGCCCGGGGTGTCGCTGTGCTGCTGGACGATGGCCTCCCGCGTTCCGGCGAGCGCGAACGGCATCCGGCCCTTCGGGCTGAACTCGCCCGACACGACGTCCATCAGCGCCGACGTGCTGTTGCCGAAGTGCGGTGTTCTCCGCACCCACCTCCGACATGACCTGCTGGACCGTGTCGAGCGACGGCGTGACCTGCCACGACTCGGCGTCGGCCATGCCGGTGAAGTCGGTGACGCTCGTCTCCCACGGGAACGAACCGCCGAATCGCAGGCGATCGTCCGTGCAGGCGCCCCCGCCCTGGATGACGCAGACGTCCGACTCGCCGTAGAGGCTCTCGCCGTCGAGGCCCTCGTACCCGTCGATGACCGGCGACCCGAGGCCGTGGCGCACCAGCTGCGCCGGCGCTGGACCGGCGACACCCCGACGTCGACCCCCTGGCACTCGATGTCCGCCCGATGCGGATGCTGCGGCGCGGCGCCTTCCGGAGTACCGTTCGCCCCGATGGCGCGCGTCGACGCTCGTCACGAGGTCGACGCCGCGCCCCTGACGAAGGGGAAGCGGAGATGGCGAAGTACCTCGTGCTGTACCGGGCCGACGTGAGCGCGGAGGAGCAGATGCAGCAGTCGCCCGAGGAGGGCCAGGCCGAGATGCAGGAGTGGATGGCGTGGGCCGGCAAGGTCGGCGATGCCCTCGCCGACTTCGGATCGCCGGTCGGCAACGGCCGGGCCGTCGGCGCGTCCGGCGCCTCCGCGTCGTCGTCGGATGTCGCGGGCTACTCGATCGTCGAGGCGGCGGATGCCGACGCGGCCGTCGCCCTCATGGACGCCCACCCGCACCTGAAGGTCGGCACGATCGAGGTGCTGGAGGCCCTGGAGATCCCGGGCATGTGACCAGCGCCGCGGGTCAGGCGCCGCCGGCGTCGACCACCCGCATCGTCTCCCCCGCCCGCGCCGCGAACGCCGTCGCCTCCGCCGCGATCGTGCGTCGCATGACCTCGACGGCGGCGGTCGGCGCGACGTCCGCCGGCATCGCCAGGCTGATCGTCCGGTCGAGCGCGCGCTCGGCGAGCCGCACCGCGCGCAGCCCGGGCCGGTCGATGAGTACGAGCGCGGGCACGATGGCGACGCCGAGTCCGCGCTCGACGAACCGGAGCACGGCGTCCATCTCCGCACCCTCGAGCACGACCTCGGGGTCGAGCGATGCGGCGCGGAACGCGGCATCCGTCGCCGCCCGCAGGTCGTAGGTCGAGCTGAAGACGACCTGAGGCAGCCTCGCGACCTCGGCGAGCGAGATCGTCTCGCGCGACGTGACGGGCGGCGCAGCAGCGGATGACACGACCACGAGCTCCTCGACGAGCAGCGGCGTCACGGTGACGCGGCCCGGGGACGTGGCATCCGTCGTGGTCACGAGCGCGAGGTCGAGCTCGCCGCCGGCCAGCTGGTCGAGGAGGGCCCGCGAGCCCCGTTCCGAGAGGTGCAGCTCGATGGCCGGATGCTCGGCGTGGAAGGTGCTGAGCACCTCGGCGACGAGGCTGATGCAGAGGGTCGGCGTGGCGCCGAGGCGCACGCGGCCGCGCTCGAGGCCGGCGAGTTCCGCGAGTTCGCGCCGCACCGACTCGGCGTCGGCGAGCATGCGGCGCGCGAGGGGCAGCAGCGACTCCCCCGCGACCGTGAGCGTGGAACCGCCCCGGGCGCGGTGGAAGAGCTCGGCGCCGAGGTCCTGTTCGAGTGCCGCGATCTGGCGGCTCAGCGACGGCTGGGCGAGGTAGAGCTCCTCGGCGGCGCGCGTGAAGTTGCCGAACCGCGCGACCTCGACGAACGACCGGAGTTGCTCGAGGTTCATATCCATAGCCTAAACGCATCATCCTGACACTGAAGATGCATTGGACGGATGTAACCGCCCAACCTAGCGTGGTTCGCATGCCTGCATTCGCCAACGCTCGGGAACGCCAGCTCTCCACGACCGTCCTCGTCATCGGCACGGGCGGGTCGGGCCTGCGCGCCGCGATCGAACTCGCCGAGGCGGGCGTCGACGTGCTCGCGCTCGGCAAGCGCGCCAGGTCCGACGCGCACACCTCGCTCGCCGCCGGCGGCATCAACGCGGCCCTCGGCACGATGGATGCCGACGACAGCTGGCAGCAGCACGCCGCCGACACCCTGAAGGAGAGTTACCTCCTCGCCGACCCGCGCACCGTCGAGGCCGTGACCAAGGGCGCGGCCCGCGGCATCCAGGACCTCGAGCGCTACGGCATGCCGTTCGCCCGCGAGGAGGACGGCCGCATCTCGCAGCGCTTCTTCGGCGCGCACACCTACCGCCGCACCGCGTTCGCGGGCGATTACACCGGCCTCGAGATCCAGCGCACGCTCGTGAACCGCGCCGCGCAGCTGAACGTGCCGATCCTCGACACGGTCTACGTCACGCGCATCCTCGTGAACGACGACGGCGCGGTCTTCGGCGCCTACGGCTTCGACCTCGAGGACGGCACGCGCTACCTCATCCACGCCGACGCCGTCGTCCTCGCCGCCGGCGGCCACAACCGCATCTGGCGCCGCACCTCGTCGCGGCGCGACGAGAACACGGGCGACTCGTGGCGCCTCGCCGTCGAGGCGGGCGGCCGGGTGCGCGACCCCGAGCTCGTGCAGTTCCACCCCTCCGGCATCCTCGAGCCCGAGAACGCCGCCGGCACGCTCATCAGCGAGGCCGCGCGCGGCGAGGGCGGCATCCTCACGAACGCCCTCGGCGAGCGCTTCATGGCCAGGTACGACCCCGAGCGGATGGAGCTCTCGACCCGCGACCGCGTGGCGCTGGCCGCGTACACCGAGATCAAGGAGGGCCGCGGCACGCCCGACGGCGGCGTCTGGCTCGACGTCTCGCACCTGCCCCGCGAGACGATCATGCGGCGCCTCCCCCGGGTGTACCAGACGATGCTGGAGCTGCAGATGCGCGACATCACGCAGGAGCCGATCGAGATCGCGCCCACCGCGCACTACTCGATGGGCGGCGTGTGGGTGCGCCCCGACGACCACGGCACGGATGTCCCGGGGCTGTACGCGATCGGCGAGGCCTCCTCCGGCCTGCACGGCGCGAACCGCCTCGGCGGCAACTCGCTCATCGAGCTGCTCGTCTTCGGGCGCATCGTCGGGCAGGCGGCCGCCGCCTACTCGCGTGGGCTCGACGCGCAGCGGCGCTCGTCAACCGCGGTCGCGGCCGCCCGCGCCGAGATCGACGACCTGCTGGCAGCGGATGGCCCGGAGAACGTGCGCGCGCTGCAGCGCGCCATCCGGAACACCATGACCGAGCACGCGGGCGTCGTGCGTGATGAAACCGGGCTGCTCGCCGGCCTCGCGGAGCTCGACGCGATCGAGGCCCGCATGGCCGACATCGGCGTGCACCCCGACCTGGCCGGCTACCAGGACCTCGCCCACGCCTTCGACCTGAAGTCGGCGGCGCTCGCCGCTCGCGCGACCCTGGACGCCGCGCTCGAACGACGCGAGACCCGCGGATGCCACAACCGCTCCGACTTCCCCGAGACGGATGCCGCGCTGCAGGTCAACCTCGTCTGGTCGCCGTCGACCGGGGTGACCCGCGAGGAGATCCCCCCGATCCCGGGCGAGATCGCGGCGCTCATGGAGCGCGAGGTGTCGACGGTCGGGAAGCTCGTGGAGTAGTCGCGCGCCCGCCGATGTCGGCGACTCAGAGGTGCGTGACCCCGAGGACGCGGTGGCCGATGTTGATCGACTCACCCGAGACGGCGCCCGCACGCGGGGACACGAGGAACGCGACGAGGTCGGCGATCTGGTCGGGGCTGGACTCGCCGGCGCGGGCGACCTCGACGTCAGCGGACGGCGTGTCCGTCACGAGGCCCGGGCTGACGACGTTCACGGTGACGCCCGTGCCGGCCGCCGCGTCGGCGAGCCCCTTGGCGGCGATCGTCAGCGCCGCGTTCCGAACCGACCCCGTGACGTTGCCGGTCAGGTAGGCGTTCTGCCCGCTGATGCCGACGATCCGGCCGAATCCGGCCTCCTGCATCGGCCCGAGCGCGGCGTTCGCCAGTCGCAGGAAGGTCATCGCCTTCCGGTCGACTCCCTCGAGCACCTGGGCGGGGTCCGAGTTCTTCGACGGGTCGAGCGTGCGCGCCGACGGCGCCGCCGTCACGACGAGCGCATCGAGTCGCCCGAAGTCCTCCAGGATCCGGGCGAACCCGGCGGCGACGGATGCGTCGTCGCCGCCGTCCATCACCAGTTCGGCGGTGTCGCGACGCGACGCCGCCACGACCTCGGCGCCCTCCTCGCGCAGTCGGGAGACGATCGCGGAACCGATGTACCCGGACCCGCCGACCACGAGCACGACGCGACCCTGCAACTGGAGATCCATGCCGGCGACGATACCGGTCGGCTCGGACCCATCGATCGCCGCCGTGAGTCCTTTCACGGGTGCTGACACGGGATCGCGGCGCTCAGCGCGCGAGCCACCCTCCGTCGACGGGCAGCACGACCCCGTGCACGTAGTCGGCGTCAGGCGACGTGAGGAAGGCGACCGCGCCGGCGATGTCGTCCGGGCGCGCCCACCGTCCCGCAGGGATCCGCTCCGAGATCTGCCGGTGGCGCACCGGGTCGGCCTGCAGCGCGTCGTTCA
Organism: Agromyces zhanjiangensis; assembly: GCF_040496055.1. Taxonomy (NCBI): domain Bacteria; kingdom Bacillati; phylum Actinomycetota; class Actinomycetes; order Micrococcales; family Microbacteriaceae; genus Agromyces; species Agromyces zhanjiangensis. The sequence goes on from NZ_JBEPKB010000001.1 coordinate 555,680, forward strand.
TGTCGGTCGCGACGTAGCCGGGGGCGATGGCGTTGACGTTCACGCCGGATGCGGCCCATTCGTTCGCCAGCGCCTTCGTGAGCTGCGCCACCCCGCCCTTGCTCGCGGCATAGCCGGGCACCGTGAGTCCACCCTGGAAGCTTAGCAGCGAGGCGACGAAGACGATCCTCCCGCTCCCCCGCCGCACCATCCCCCGGCCGAACTCGCGCGCGAGGATGAACGGCGAGCGCAGGTTGACTCCGACGACGTCGTCCCAGTCCAGCGTGGAGTGCTCCACTGCCGGTGCCCGACGATTGATGCCGGCAGCCTGCACGAGCACGTCGGGCGTGCCGTGCTGATCCTCGATGCGCTCGGCGAGGCCGAGCGCGGCGTCCGGATCCGCGAGGTCCGCGGCCATCGGATGGAACCGCCGTCCCAGACGGCGCACCTCGGCGGCGACGGCCGCGAGCCCGTCGATCGATGAACCCGCCCCGACGATGTCGGCACCGTCCCGAGCGAGTCGCAGCGCGATCGCACGACCGATGCCCCTGCTCGCACCCGTCACGACCGCGAGACGTGGCGTCCGCTCCGAGACCCCCGCCGCGCTCACGCCACGTTCCCGGGAGCCCCCATCGACGCGGAGATCTCGCCCGCGGTCTCGATGATGCGAGCACCGAGGTCCCCGGCGGCGTCGGGCGTGACGCGGGTCGCCGGGCCGGCGATGCTGACCGCGGCGATCGCTCGGCCCTGGAAGTCGAAGACGGGGGCGGCGAACCCTCGGATGCCCTCCCGATTCTCCTGATCGTCGATCGCGTACCCGCGCTCGCGCGTCTCGGCGAGATCGGCCTCGAGCGCCGCCTCGGAGTCGATGGTGTACGGCGTGCGGGCCACGAGCGGCTGCGGCACGTGGGCCGACCGCGTGCTCTCGGGAGTCCAGGCCAGGATCGCCTTGCCGATCGCCGTCGCATATGCGGGCACCGCGGTACCGACACGGCTGAAGACGCGCACGGGGTGCGGACTGTCGACGAGCTCGATGTAGACGACGTCGGTTCCGCTCAGCACGCCGAGGTGCGCGGTCTCCTGCGTCTCCTCGACGAGGGCCCGCATCGAGGGAAGGGCCGCCCTGCGCAGGTCGAGCCGGTTCAGGTACTCCGCCCCGAGCTGGACCGTCGCGAGGCCGAGCGTGTACACGCCGAGCTCGTCGTCGAATCGGAGGAACTGCCGCGCTTCGAGCGTCCTCAGGATGCGCATCGTCGTCGGCTTGGAGTAGCCGAGGATCGAGCTGCAGGCGGCGAGCGTCAGACCCGGCGGCGGACTCTCCGCGACCTGGAGCAGCACCTGCAGCGCGCGGTCAACGCTTTGCGTTCCAGTCGTGCCTCCGGCATCGCGCCGGCTCGCAGACGTGTCGACCATCGGGGTTCCTCTCGGAGTGGGTTCTGTGGTGCCGACCGGATGTCGCGGGGTGGCCCCTACGGTAGCGGCCACCGGTCTCATGCGAGTGCCGTGACGGCGACCTGGTCCATGTCGGTGAACGCCTGGTTCTCGCCGGCCATGACCCAGACGAACGCGTAGTCGGTCGTGCCGGAGCCGAAGTGGACCGACCAGCTCGGCGAGATCACCGCGTCCCGATCCGACAGCACGAGGGTGCGCGTGTCGTCGGGTTCGCCCATCACGTGCTGGACGCGATGACCCTCCGGCAGGCCGAAGTACAGGTAGATCTCGGTGCGACGGTCGTGCGTGTGCGGCGGCATGCTGTTCCACACGCTCCCGGGCTCGAGCGAGGTGATGCCCAGGACCAGCTGGTCGCTGCGAACCCCGTCGGCGTGGATGTGCTTGTGCACGGTGCGCCGATTCGCGGTCGCGGCATCCCCGGTCCGCGTGGTGAGCGCGTCCTGCAGGCGGACGAGCGTCGTCGGGTGACCGCTGAACGAGAGCGCCGAGGCGAGGTAGAACGCGGCCTCGCCGGCACTCGTGGCGCCGAACGTGATGCTCCTGGATCCCTGGCCGACGTAGAGCACGTCGCGGTGCTCGAGTGCGTACTCGACGCCGTCGACCGTGACCGTGCCGGCCGTGCCGATCTGCACCACCGCGAGTTCGCGCCGATCGCAGAATCGTTCGCTGCGCAGCGCGGCGGGCGCCTCGAGTTCGATGGGGGCACCGGGGATCGGCATGACGCCGCCGATGACCATGCGGTCCTCGTGGGTGTAGACGAGCACCTGCTCGCCCGGCACGAAGAGCGCATCGGCGACGAAGCGCTCGCGCAGTGCGGCCTTGGACAGTGCTGCGACGTCGTCGGGGTGTGAGGCGTGTCGGATCTGCATGCGATGTTGCTCCCTCGATGGATGGTGCTCGGTGGGTGTCGCCGGTAGGTGGCGCTAGCGGATGACGTTCGTCGGCTCGCCGGAGGCGAACGCGAGGATGTTCTCGGCGGCGAGGCGGAACACGTCGTCGGCCTCGTCGGTGTGGAAGCCGATGTGCGGGGTGAGCACGGCGTTGCTCGCGATCGCGGGCAGTCCGTCGGTCGCGGGCGGCTCCTCCGTGAACACGTCGATCCCGGCGCCGAAGATGCGCCCTGCGGCGAGCAGGTCGTCGAGCGCCCGGCCGTCGACGACCTCGGCGCGTGCGGTGTTCACGAAGATCGCGTCGTCTCGCATCCGCTCGAGCAGCCCGCGACTCACGAGCCGATCAGTCTCGGGCGAGTGCGTCAGGTGGACCGACACGACGCGCGAGGTCTCGAAGAGCTCCTCGAGGCTCACCTGCTCGGCGCCGAGGGCGGCGCTGCGGTCGGGGTCGACTGTGCGGCTCCAGTAGACCGGCTCCATGCCGAGCCCCTTCGCGAGGCGGATGACGCGGCCGCCGATGGCGCCGGCGCCGACGACGCCGATGCGCGAGCCCGCGAGCTTGAGCCCCTGGTGCTTCGCCCAGCCGCCCGAGCGCACGATGCCGTCGCCCTCGACGACGCGGCGCGCGACCGCGAACATGAGGGCGATGGCGTGCTCGGCGACGCTCTGGCTCGCGAAGTCGGGCACGTTCGTCACGGTGACGCCGGCGCGCTCGGCCTCGGCCATGTCCACGAACCGGCGCGCACCGGTGCCGACGAAGCTCACGAGCTCAAGCGACGGCGTCTGCTCCAGCAGCCCTGCGGGCAGCGGGCCCTGGTCGCCGATGATGTAGAGCGCCTCGAAGCCCTGTGCTGCGGCGATCGCCTCCTCGGGCCGGTCGAATCGCCCGCCCTCGATCCAGGCGAACTCGTGGCCTGCGGCGCGCAGGGGTGTCACGACGTCGCGTTCGATGATCTCGCGGTACTGGGCTTCGGTGTCGATGCAGACGATGCGCATCCGGGTGGCTCCTTCTCGGGGTCGTTCGTGTGGTGCGCCGCGCGGATGCCGCGGCCGGCCGGCCGGCCGGCCGCGGCATCCGCTCGGTTCGGGATCACGGGGTCACCAGGTCACTCGCCGACCCAGCGGTTGAACTGGTCGAGCACGGCGTCGATGTTCTCGGAGTAGTAGCCGATGTCCTGGCGGATCGAGTCGGTCACGTTGTCGCCGATGGGGAGGAACTGCTGCACGCCCGAGGGGAACGAGGCGGGCTCGAGGCCGACGACCGACGCGGGGATCGGCGTGGGCACCTTGCTCGCGAAGGCGATCTGCCCGTCGGTGTTCTCGATGACGTTCGCGAGGAGCTCCTGCGCCGCAGCGGCGTTCGGCGCGTCGGCGGGGATCGCCCAGACGGAGTTCGAGTAGCCGGCCTCGTTCCACGTGATCGACGCGGGGAAGCCGTTCTCGGACGCCGCGACGAACGCGCGGTTCGCCCAGAGGATGCCGATGTCGCACGAGCCGTTCTCGAAGGACTCGATCGACTGGGCGCCGCTCGTCCACCAGGTGATGTCGTCCTTGATCTCGTCGAGCTTGGCGAGGGCACGGTCGACGTCGAGCGGGTAGAGCGCGTCGGGAGCGACGCCGTCGGCGAGGAGCGCGGCCTCGAGGGTCCAACCGTACTGGGGGTTGTTGAAGAAGCATCGCTTGCCGGGGAACGTGTCGAGGTCCCAGAGGTCGGCCATCTCCGACGGCTTCTCGCCGGGGTACGCCTCGTCGTCCCACGTGAGGACCATGCCGAACGTGCCGACTTCGATGCCGTAGTCGCTGTAGGTGCCCTCGACGAGCTGGTCGACGGGCACGATCGACGTGTCGATCTCGGCGAGGTACCCCTCCTCGGCGGCCTTCTCGGCATCGTTCACGGTGGGCAGGAACGCGAGGCTCCACGGCACCTGACCGGCCTCGGCGGCGGCGAAGAACTTCGTCGCGGCTTCGTTGTAGTCGTCGGTCACGGTGACGCCCGTGGCGGCGGTGAAGTCGGCGAACAGGGTCGCGTCGAGCTCCTCCCACACCTGCCCGCCGCTGGTGTCGTAGAAGAGGATGTCGCCGCTGAGGGCGCCGTCCTCCGACGAGGCGCCGGTGCCGCTCGACGCGCACGAGGTGAGGGCGATCGCCGAGGCGAGGGTCGCCGCTCCTGCGAGGAGGAGGCGGTGACGACGGATGGTACTCATGGCTGCTCCTAGGTGTCTCGTGGTGCTGGTTGGTGATGCGTGCTGTGGTGGTGCGGTGGTGGTGCGTGCTGTGGTGGTGCGGTGGTGCGGACGTGACGCAGGTCGGGCCGATGCCGCGACCGCGCACTACTCGGCCGCGACGAGCGCGACCTCGCCGGGCCGCACGAGCAGCGAGACCTGCTCGCCGACGACGGGCACGGGGGCCGAGGGGTCGAGGTCGGCGGCGCAGGCGATGCCGTCGGCGTCGAGGTGGATGCTGCGGCGCTGACCGAGGAACCGGACCTCGGTCACGGTCGCGGCGGCGAGCCGTTCGAGGCCGGGCTGCGCCGGGTCGCCGACTGCGCCGAGGACGAGCTGCTCGGGGCGCACCGAGCAGACGACGTCCTCGCCCTGGATGGCGGGGTTCGCGCGGGCGGCGAGGTCGTGGTCGCCGACGCGCACGAGTGCGGATGCCCCGTCGCGCCCGGTGAGGCGCCCGGGGAACAGGTTCGTCTTGCCGAGGAACTTCGCGACGAAGAGGTCCTTCGGTTCGCGGTAGAGCTGCTCGGGGGTGCCGAGTTGCACGATGCGCCCGTCGCGCATGACGCCCATGCGGTCGGAGAGGATGAACGCCTCCTCCTGGTCGTGCGTGACGTAGACGGCCGTGGTGTTCGACTCCTGCTGGATCCGTCGCACCTCGGCGCCGAGCTCCTCGCGGAGGCCGCGATCGAGCGCGCCGAGCGGCTCGTCGAGCAACAGCACGCGCGGGTTCTGCGCGAGGGCGCGGCCGAGCGCGACTCGCTGCTGCTGCCCGCCGCTGAGCTGGGCCGGGTAGCGGTCGGCGTAGCCGCCCAGGGCGACGAGCTCGATCATCTCGGCGACGCGGGCCGCGCGCTTCGCGGCGGGGAGCTTTCGCACCTTGAGGCCGTACTCGATGTTCTCGGCGACCGTGAGGTGCGGGAACAGCGCGTAGTTCTGGAACACGAACCCGATGTCGCGCTTCTGGGTGGGGGTGCGCGTGACATCCGTTCCATCGATGTGGAGGGTGCCGCGCGCCGGGTCGAGCAGTCCCGCGATGATGCGGAGCAGGGTCGTCTTCCCCGAGCCGCTGGGGCCGAGCAGGGTGAAGAACTCACCGGCGTGCACGTGGAGGTCGGTGTCGGCGAGGGCCGGCACGCCGTTGTAGTCGAGGCCGATGTCGGACACGACGACCTCGCCGCGGCGTTCGCCCACGGCGGCGGCGTGGGGGCCGTTCGCACGGCGGAGCGTCGAGAGGGTCATGGCTTCTCCTGTCGGGCTGGGGGCCGGACGGTCCCTCGGCGGGCGGCGCGGTCGGCGGTCGCGCGGTTCAGCACGCTGCGCACGACGACGATGAGCACGACGACGAGCACGAGCAGTGAGGCCACGGCCGGCACGGTGGGCACGATCCCGCTCTCGAGGTACTTGTAGATCGTGACGGGGAGGGTCTTGGTGGGTCCGGTCTGGACGAACAGTGCGAGCACGACCTCGTCCCACGAGGTGACGAACGCGATGGCGAAGGCGCCGACGACGCTCGGCATGATGCCGCGCACGACGATGGTCCAGAAGGCGCGGGCGCGCGAGGCGCCGAGCGTCCAGGCGGCCGCTTCGATCCCGCGGTCGGCCGAGCCCATCGCCGCGCTGATCAGGGCGTAGCTCAGGGGGAACGCGATGATCGTGTGTGCGAAGACGAGCCCGATCACGGTGCCGGTGAGGCCGAGCCTGAGCTCGACGTCGAAGATGCCGATCGCGAGGAGGATCGCGGGCGTGACGATCGGCGCGAAGGCGAGGCCGCCGATGACGGCCTTGCCGGTGGTCGAGGTCATGCGGCTCGTGATGCGGGCGAGCACGAGCGCCATCCCGACCGAGAGCACGGCAGTGCCGAGCGCGACGATGAGGCTCTGCGTGATCGGTCCGAGCCAGGTCTGGCTCGTGAAGACCTCGCCGAACCAGCGCAGCGTGAAGCCGCGCGGCGGGAAGACGACGGTGCCCGTCTCGCCGACGGCGAGCGGGAACACGAAGAGCACGGGGATCACGAGGAACGCGATGGTGACGACGCTCACGACGGCCGACCCGGCCATCCACGGCGACCAACGGAACGGCAGCGACGTGCTGACGCCCTTCGCCTGCGCCGAGCCGATCCCGCCGGGCTGGAAGCTGCCCGCGACCCTGACCACGCCGACGTAGCAGATGATGGTCGCGATGAGCAGGAGGATGCCCATCGCGCTCGCGATGCCCCACTGGTACACGTCGATCTGCTGCTGGATGTAGACCGAGATGGTCTGCTCCTGCGGGCCGCCGAGGATCGCCGGTACGAGGAAGAAGCTGAGGCCGAGGATGAAGACGAGCAGCGCGCCGCTCACGATCGAGCCGCGCACCATGGGGAGGTAGACGGTGAAGAAGGTGCGCACCGACGAGGCGCCCATGGTGCGCGCGGCGAGCACGAGGTTGTCGTCGACCGAGGTCATGCCCGCGTAGAGCACGAGCACCATGTACGGCAGCAGGTACATGACCGTGCCGACCAGCGTGCCGGCCTGCGTGTACAGCAGGGACGTCTCACCGAGTCCGAGTGCGAGGCTCAACTGGTTGACGATGCCGTTGGGGCTGAGGATCGACGTGACGGCGAAGAGGCGCACGACGATGGAGACCCAGAACGGCACGAGGATGAGCAGGAGCAGCAGGCCGGCGGTGCGCTTCGAGAGCCTCGAGATGAAGTACGCCGTCGGGAACGCGAGGAGGACGGTGAGCAGTGTCGAGTTCACGGCGAGCAGCACGGTGCGCCATTCGATGCGCAGCAGGAAGTCGTCGACGAAGATCTTCTGGTAGTTCGAGAGGTCGATCACCGGCGCCGCCGCGTCGAAGCGTCCGTCGGGACTCAGCGATCGCAGCAGTACGCTGAACACGGGCCAGACGAAGAAGACCAGGTAGATCGCGACGACCGGTGCGAGCAGTGCGACGCGCGCGGTGATCGCGCCGATGCGTCGCCGGATGACCGGGTCGGCGTTGATCGCCACGGGTGTCGTCGGGGTCGTGGTGTCGGTCGCAGTCATGTCAGCTCCTCTCGCGTTCTGTTCGGTCGGTGGATTATGAAACACCGTACCGAAATTGGATTTCGATCAGATGTCGGCGGTGTTCCGGTGCGTTTCCGCACCCCCGGACGGGTCCGCGACCGGGGCATCGAAGATCGTGTAGACCTTCCGCACGGTCGCCGTGACTCGCCACGTCCCGCTCCAACCGGGCTGGAGCACCAGCACCGTGCCGGGCGCGATCCCGGTCACGGCCCCGTCGTCGTGCTCGATCGAGCCTTCACCGGTGAGGAACTGCATGACCTCGCCGCTCTCGGGCTTCGCTGACGCGAACTCGCCCGGCGTGACCTCCCACACCCCGACCTCGACCCCGTCGCGCGCGGCGAACACGTGTTCCGAGGTCCTGGGATCGCCGGCGAGCACCCGGGCGGGCGCCCCCGTCGGCTCGAGGGCGAGTGCGAGGAGGTCGATGGGCGAGTAGTCGGCGGCGAGGTTCATGCGTGCTCCATGGATGCGGTCGGTTCGAGCGAGAGCGCGGGCGTCGACGATGCGGAACCCGTTCGATCCGCGAGTGCGGCGCGATTGACGAGCGAGGGGACCTCGCGGCCACGCAGCACGGCTGCGCACCGCTCGGCGAGGCGCTCCCGCAGGCGCGCCTCCGACGCCTCGGAGTACCAGGCGAGGTGATTCGTGATGATCGCGTTCGGTGCGGAGAGCAGGGGATCGTCGGCCGTGGGCGGCTCGGCCTCGAGCACGTCGAGGGCGGCACCCGCGAGTCGCCCTTCGCGCAGGGCCGCGGCGAGCGCGGCACCGTCGACGAGGCCGCCTCGCGAGACGTTCACGAGCGTCGCGGTCGGCTTCATGCGCGCGATGGAGTCGGCACCGATCAGGTGATGCGTGTCCGAGGTGAGCGGGCAGTGCAGGCTCACCACGTCCCCGTCGGCGAGTGCGGTGTCGAGATCCACGAGCTCCACGTCGTCGAGCGCGCTCGCGTACGGGTCGTGCGCGATGATCCGACCGACGAACGGCCGCATCATCCGGATCACCTCGCTCCCGATACGGCCGACGCCGATGAGCGAGAGCGTCGCCGTCGAGAGCGGCGCGATCGGTCGCAGCCTGGTCCAGTCGGCCCATCCGCCGCGGCGCACGAGCGAGTCTGCCGCCGAGATCCGACGGGCGGCGTTGAGGATCAGCGCGACGGCGTGCGTCGCCACCTCCTCCTCGCAGTAGTCGGGCACGTTGACGACGGAGATCGATCGGGCGGATGCGGCGGCCACGTCGACCGTGTCGACGCCCACGCCGTACCGGCCGATCACCTTCCAGCTCGGGTTCGCGTCCATGTCCGCCCCGGTGATCGGACCGTACTGCACGAGGACGCCGTCTGCGGGCCCTGCGCCGATCCGGCTGCCGTCCGCGTCGCGGGCATCGCGCACATCGACGTCGAATCGGGCAGCGGCCGCGGCCTCGAGTTCGATGCCGCCGTAGGAGGAGTCGAGCACCTCGAGCATCGGTGCCCCACCGTCGTACCCCGCTGTCGTCGCCATTCCCGATCCTTCCGTGCGATTTTGGAATGGTATTTCATTTTTTGTTCCAGGCGCAAGGGTGGCATCTGCGGAGGTCGTGCATCACCACCTGCCTCGACGGCGCGCCCGCTCCCGCCCGACCTCGGCGGTCCGACCTCGACGCACGCACGGTCGAGGGGACCGGCGCCCCGTCGCGCGCGATTCGGCGTGCGCAGTCGAGCTCCGAAATAGACTCACGACGAGATGACGTACGAGGTTCCGCGGATGGACGCGCTCGAGTCCCGGGCGTGGCTGTCGTTGGTGTGGACGGCCGAGCTGCTGCCCGCGGCGCTCGACGCGCAACTGCAGGCGGAGTCGGGCATCACCCACTTCGAGTTCATGGTGCTGAGCATCCTGCAGCAGTCGGAGGGTTCGTCCCTGCGGACGAGCGACCTCGCCTCCGCCGTGAACGCCACGATGCCCCGCCTGTCGCGTGTCGTCGGGAAGCTCGCGTCGCGTGGACTCGTCGAACGAGCGGGCGACGAGCAGGACGCCCGCATCGTCAACGTGCACCTGACGACCGCCGGCCGGCGGGTGCTCGTCCGCGCCGTCCCCGGCCACATCGCACTGGTCAGGGAGCTCGTGGTCGATCGGCTCGATCCGGAGCAGCTCCGCGCGCTGGCCGACATCCTCGAACCGCTCGTCGATCGGCTCGATCCGGAGCAACGGCGCGCGTTCACCTCGGCCCGTCGCTCTCCGTCGGGCTGACCGCAGGGCGGCGATGCCGTCAGGCCGCGGCGTCGGCCGGCCCCAGCGCCGCACGCACCGCGGGAAGCACCTCGGTGGCGAGCAGCTCGATCGAACGCAGCGTCTCGCGCTGCCCGAGCCCCCCGAGCCCCACCTGGGCGAGGAAGCGGGTGTGGCCGAGCATCTCGTGCTCCCACAGGATCTTGTCCACGATCTCGGCGGGGCTTCCGGCGAACAGCGCCCCTCCGGGCCCGGCCCACGCGTCGAACGCCTCACGGTCGAGCCGCCCGCCGCGGGGCATGTTCTCCGCGAAGTAGGCGGCGTAGTGCGGGAAGAACCGGTCCCGGGCGTCCTGCGACCGCTCGGCCGCATGGAAGTGGGAGGTCACGCCGAGCCGCGGTGCGTCGTGCCCGGCGCGGGCCGCGGCGTCCCGGTGCAACCGGGCGAGCGCGCGGAAGCGCGACGGTGCGCCGAGGATGGCGAGGTACATCGGCAGGCCGAGGCTGCCGGCGCGCAGCGAGGACTCGGGCGTGCCGCCGACCGCGATCCAGACGGGAAGTCGCTCCTGGACGGGGCGCGGCCAGATCCCGGCGTCGCGCAGGGGTTCCCGCGTGGTGCCGCTCCAGGTGACGGGGTTGTGCTCGCGCAGCTCGAGGAGCAGGCCGAGCCGATCCTCGAAGTACTCGTCGTACCGACCCAGGTCCTGCCCGAACAGGGGGAACGACTCGACGTACGCTCCGCGGCCGGCGGTGATCTCGGCTCGGCCCGAGCTCAGCAGGTCGAGCGTGGCGAACTCCTCGAACAGCCGCACCGGGTCCGCGCTCGAGAGCACGGAGACGGTGCTCGTCAAGCGGATGCGCCGCGTCTCCCGCGCGGCGGCGGCGAGCACGACCTGCGGGGATGACACGGCGAAGTCGGGGCGATGGTGCTCGCCGACCCCGAACACGTCGAGCCCCGACTCGTCGGCCACGCGCGCCCATTCGAGGACCTGCTCGAGGCGGGCCCGCGGGTGGCCGCGTGCGCCGTCGGCGTCGCGGGTGAGCTCGCCGAACGTGAAGATGCCGATCTCGAACGGATGACTCGGAGCATCCGTGCTCATCGGTCGACCGCCGCGAGCTGCTCGGCGAGGAAGTCGCGGACGTCGGCGAACTCGCGCGAGTCGATGCCGTGGCCGAGGCCGGGATACCGACGGTCGGTCGGCGTCGAGTGGGTCGGCAGCCACGCGTCGGTGCGCTCCACGGCCGCCGCTGCGATGACGTGGTCGTCGGCGCCGCGCCCCGAGAAGACCGCCGGGCGCGTGTCGCGGAGCCGGGCATCGCCCGGCTGCGGGGCCGCCTGCACGAACCCGCCGAGGATGACCGGTGCGAGCACCCGGTCGGGGGCGGTGCGGAGGAGCTGGGAGGCCATGAGCCCGCCCTGCGAGAAGCCGATCGGCACGATCCGGGTCTCCGGCGACAGCGCGGCATCCGCCCACTCCCAGATCGCGTCGGTCGCCTCGGCGACGACCGCCGGATCCGGGTTGCCGGGCCGGGTGATGTGGAACCAGGCGAACCGTTGCGGCTGGACCTCGAGTGGAGCCCGGAGGGACGCCCAGGGCACGCCGGCGGGCAGCGCGGGTGCGAGCGCGATGAGGTCGCGCTCGTGCGAGCCGAAGCCGTGCAGGAAGAGGGCGACGGCCGGCGCCGCATCCGTCGCGGGCGACGCATCCGCCCACCCCGACGAGGTGATCGCGTGGAGGGTCATCGCGCGAGCACCTCGTCGACGTCGGAACCGCCCATCGACACGGTGACCTGGGTGCCCCACGGGTCGGCGACCACGATGGAACGGCCGTCGTCGGCGAACTGGAGCGCGCGGTGGGTCAGCCGGGCGGCGAGCGCGTCGAGGTCGTCGCGCGCCGGGACGGTGATGGCGACGTCGCCCAGTCCGAGGCTCGCCGCCCGGGGGCCGGCGCCGGCACTCCGCCACGTGTTCATCGCGACGTGGTGGTGGTAGCCTCCGGCGGCGGCGAAGAGCGCGCCCGGGTAGGTGCCGACGGTCGTCTCGAAGCCGAGCGCGTCGACGTAGAAGGCTCGCGCGGTCTCGACGTCGCCGACCTGGAGGTGGACGTGTCCGACCTTCCCGGCCTCCGTCGCCACGGTCTCGATGGTGTGCTCGTCGAGGTGGCGCTGCAGGTAGGCGTTCGGGTCGAGGCGGAGGGTCGACATCTGCAGCTCGCCGTTCGCGTACTGCCACTGCGACCGATCGCGATCGGTGTAGAGCTCGATGCCGTTGCCCTCGGGGTCGGTGAAGTAGAACGCCTCGCTCACCAGGTGGTCGCTCGACCCCACGAACCGGCTGCGCGGGTCCTGGGCGGCGCGCAGGACGGTCGCGGCGAGCGCCGGGGCGTCCTCGAACAGGAACGCGGTGTGGAACAGCCCGGCCTGGCGGGGGTCCACCGGCGGCAGCCCGGGGGTGCCGATCAGTCGCACCATCGGCGTCCGTCCACGACCGAGCACGCGGTGCACCTCGACGCCGCGGGCTCGCTCCTCCAGCGGCTGGAGCGCGAGTGCGTCGGCGTAGTACGACGACATCAGCTCGAGGTCGCCGACGCGGAGCGTCACGGCATCCATGCCCGTCTGCACGTTGAGGACCCGCTCGGGCGCGGTCCCCCGGCCGGTGCCGGTTTCGGTGGCGGTCATCGGTCTCTCCTCTGCATGGCCTGTGGCATCCATCGCCTGTTGTTGTATCTACAACTGAATGGGATCGGCGTTCATTCCCGCGCCCGTCGCCGCCCCCGACCCGGAGCGCTGCGCTGCGCCGAGCCGAGGCAGGGCGCCGGCTCGCGCCGGCCCCCTCCAGTGATCAGCGCATTGCCCGCGCCAGGCGCCCTCAGCCCGCCGACGGGCCGGACGGCCGACGCCGATGGCGCCGGAACCACGCGACGACCTGGCCCGGAAGGGCACGGATCCGCAGCCGCGCGACCCGAACGTGCGCGGCAGCGTACCGCTCGCGCGACCGGCCGATGCCGATGATGGCGATGCCGAGCAGCAGGAACGCGAACAGGATGCCGCCGATGTAGGCGAACGCCGACCCGTATCCGGCGACGTGCGGGTCGAGGAACCCGTACGGGTACCACCACGGCGCACTGCCGTCGGGGTTCGGCACGAGCTCGCCGCGGATCAGCGTGTAGGTCGTCCAGGCGAGCGGGTAGCTCAGGATGACCGTGAGCGCCCGCCACGGGAGCCCGCGACGCCGGGACGCGAACAGCAGGTCGACCACGAAGTAGAGCGGCAGGACGACGTGGAGCGTCTCGGTCGCCCACGAATCCAGGTTGGCGACCCAGAGCGGATCGGTGGCCGCGATGGCCGGCGGTTCGCCGCGCAGCAGGACGTTGAACACCACGCCGAGCAGGATCACGGGTCCCGTGACCGCGGCGAGCGCCAGCGCGACGCCGACCGGCTCGGGCGTCCGCCCCGGATGCCGGCGCATCCAGTGCGCCGCGACGCTCAGCACGATCACGCTGAGGATCGACGACACGATCGTGAACATGCTGAAGTAGTTCGCCAGCACGAGACCGAGATCCTGGCCGTCGCGCGTCGCGCGATCGACGTTGACCAGAAGTCCGGCGAGGATGCCCGAACCCGCGACGATCGCGGCGGCCACCCTGAACCATACCCAACGCATGAGAACCCCCCAGTTGCACTGCAGTCGAGTTCGGGTTGGGCAAGTTGTAGCGCCTCGCGGGGTTCCGCCGCGGAAAGTCTGACGGGAAGATTGAGGAAATCTCGACCGATTGCCGTTCTCGCTGTGGGACAGCTCCAAAAACCTGAGGACACCCTCAGGTTCGCCATCCGCCTCGGCCGCGCTTCGGCGATGACGGGGTCCCCGGCGCCGCGCTCCGAGAACACCGCGGTACGCGCGCTGATGCCGGTCAGCGCGGCAGCGGGTTCGGGCCGGTCGCGGTGACGAGTCGCTGCGGGACCCAGCCCTCGACGTGACGGATGCCGTCGAACGTCGCTCCCTGCAGCTCGACGACCTCGCGGAGCGACCGCTGATGGAACTTCACGTGCGTGAAGTCCTCGAACAGCACGTAGTAGGGCTCGTTCCACTCGTTCTGGAACTGCTGCCCGGTCAGCACTGCCCGATGGCGGCGGGAGAACTCGTCGGCCTCCGCGCCGACCACCACGCCGAAGTGCTCCATGCCCATCTTGTAGACGCGTTGGTGCACCGGCGGGATGAGCTCGATGAGCGGGATCGACTTGCCGTCGAGCACGCGGAGGGGTTCCGCGAGGAGCAGCATCGACATCGGCCGCCCGTTCCAGACGCCCTCCACGTTGGCGGTGACATGGCGTTCGAGCAGGGTCCGCACGTGCACGTACTGGTCCCACTCCGGCAACCGGAAGGCGAGGTGACTGAGCGAGTACGGGGAGATGTCGATCCCTCGCGCGAGCAGTCGGTCGCGCTGCTGCGCGGTGAACGCGGCGTAGTCCCCGATGATGTCGCGCACGGGATCGGCCATCGCCCGCCTCCCCTCGGCGTCATCATAGGACCGCCCATTCCGCGCGGCCACCGTCGACGGGGTCGCTCCGCACGAGCGCGACGCCGGACGGAACCCGCACCGTCACGCCGGATCGGTCGGCGTGCACGAACAGGTCGCCGAGCGGCGTCGGCACGACCGCCGACGCCCACTCGAGTCCGCCGAGGCGCGGCTCCACCTCGAATCGTGCCCAGCCGTCGTCGAGGGGGCGGAGTCCGAGCACCGCCTCGGGGATGAGCGCGGCGGGCCCGGCAGACCAGGCGTGGCAGAGGCTGCGGCCGAACGGTCGGCCGTACATCGCCAGGTGGTCGCCGCCCGATGGCCCCTCCTCCCAGAAGGTACCCGGGCCGGCGTCGAGCATGGCGCCCCAGATCCGCTCGATCTCCTCGAGCACGGCGTCGTGCTCGCCAGCGGCGAGCCTCGCGCGGAGCCGGAACGCGGTCATGAACGGCGTCCCCGAAGTCCCGGTCCGGATCGACGTCGCGACCCCATCCGGCACGCCGTCCGGGTGCATCCCCGCGAGCACGGCGAGGAAGTTCGCGTACGGAGCGGGCGAGGAGGTCGTGGCGTCCGCGCCGAGGTAGTCGGCCCAGCGATCGGCCTCGGCGAGCCATCCGCTCGATCGCACGGTGGACTCGACGCGGTCGGCGAGAGCGCTCCACCGCGACGCGCCCGCGTGCCCGACGCGATCGAGCAGCCGCGCCGCGCCGCGGAGCGCCCAGCACCAGAGCATCTGCAGCGCCACCGGGTCCCGACCGTGCTCGATGGCGAGACCCCAGTCGAGGAACACCGATCCGGGACCGGAATCCACGAACCCGCCGCGCTGCGCCTCGGGTCGGAAGACGCCGCGTTCGTCGGCGAACCGGGCGAGGTCGGCGACGAACGCGTCGACGTGCGCCGCCTCGCGCTCGGCGAACGCGTGATCGCCGAAGTACCGCACGTACAGGTCGGCGTTGACGACCCACCAGAGCGAGTAGTCCGCGATGCCGTTGACGTAGCCGTGATCGGGTCGGCCGAGGGCGACGAGCCCGTCGGCCACGACCCCGCCGTCCCCGAGCGCGAACGCGTTCGCGAGCGTGCTGAGCGCCTGGTCTCCGGCCCACGGCATCCGGTCGCGCTTGATCCCGTCGATCATCAGCCCCTGGTCGCAGACGCGGAGCGTGTACTGCGCCGCCGCCCAGATCCGCGTCAGCCGATCGTCCGAGCACGCGAACGCACCGGGGCGCGCGACCGGCGTCACCTCGGCGCGCACGCGCACTTCGGGCGGCGCGGCACCCGCCTCGACCGCCAGGTACCTGAACCCGAGCGGATGCCTCGTGGCCCAGCCGTCATCGACCCGGACCACGTCGTGGCGCGTCTCGCGATCGGCCTCGTCCGCGAGCGCCTCGGCCTCGCTCTCGCCGCTGCCGACGACCGGCTGCGGACCGCGCGGGAGGATCGGCGTCCCGAGGATCGGGGCGCCGAGGTCGTACAGCCCGTCGGCCCGACGCATCGCGGCGACCTCGACGTGTCCGGGCGACTCGAGGTGCGGCGCGCGTTCGCCGCCCGGGCGCAGCTCGATCGGCTCCCACGGACCGTCGTCGCGGCTCGCGGACCAGTCGCCGAGCGGCGCGTCGCCCGGCAGGCCGAGCGCCGGCACTTCGCCCGAACGGGCGACGACGTCGAACTCGACGAGGGCGCCGACGGCCGGCACCTCGAACCGGAGGGAGTCGCCGGCGACCTCGACCCGCGCGAATACGGCCGGCCCTGCGGCATCCGCTCGCACCGAGACCTCGGCCCGACCCGCCATCCGGACCGTCACCCGCCCGACGGACGTCGCGACCGCACGGAATCGCACGCACTGCGCCGGCCGGCCGTGGTTGCGCGGGTAGTGAACGTGCCGGTTCGCCGCGAACCCGTCGTCGACCAGCCGCCCGAGCAGCGCGAGCTCGTACTGGTCGCGCCCGTACGCCCACACGCGATCGGCCGCGCGCGGCACCACGTCGGCGTCGTCGAAGGGCTGCGGCGAGCGGGCTCGGACCCACCGCCGCAGCTCGTCGATCGAACGCGGCGGCCGCTGCGGCATCCGTCAGCCCTTCACGGCGCCGGAGGTCATTCCGGCGACGATCTGACGCTGGAAGAAGATGTACATGATCAGCGGCGGGATGGTGATGAGCAGCACGTCGGCGAAGAGCAGGTTGAACGAGCTCACCGACTGCGAGATGTAGTTGAACGTCGTCAGCTGCACCGTGGCGTTCTCGTCGCCCGGCAGGAAGTACAGCGCGTACGTGAAGTCGTTGAACACGAACACGGCCTGCACGACGATGACGGTCACGATGACCGAGCGCAGCAGCGGGAAGATCACGCGGAAGAACAGCTTGACCGGGCCGGCGCCGTCGATGATCGCCGCCTCGTCGAGCTCGCGCGGGATGGTCGCGACGAACGCCCGGAACAGCAGGATGCAGAACGAGAGCCCGAACGCCACGTGGACCGCGATGAGGCCGATGAGCGTCTTGAAGAGGCCGAGGCCCTGCAGCACCCAGATCGTCGGCACGACGGCCGGCGGGATGATGAGGCCCGCGAGCACGAGCGTGTTGACGAGCGGGTTCCAGCGCGACTTCCGGCGCTGGAGCACGTACCCGACCATCGCGCCGAGCACGACCATGATCGCGACGGCACCGACGGTGAGGACCGTGCTGTTGACGAAGGCGCGGACGAGCAGCCAGTCCCGGTTCTGCAGCACGGTGGCGATGTTCTCGAAGAACACCCACTCGGTCGGCCAGCTGAACTCGAGGAACGAGGCCTCGGCCTGGGTCTTGCCCGCGGTGAAGACGATGAACGTGAACGGGACGATGAAGATCACGATCGCGACGAGGATGGCGACCGAGCCGCCGCCCCACTTCCAGGCGACGTTTCTCATTGGTCGGCCTCCTTGCGGTTGAGCCACCACGAGAGCGGGAAGATGATCGCGGCCACGACGAGGAACAGCACGACGTTGCCCGCGGTGGAGAGGCCGAAGAACCCGGCCTGGTACTGCTTGTAGATGACCGAGGCGAGTACGTCGCTCGTGAAGCCCGGGCCGCCGCCCGTCATCGCCCAGATGAGGTCGAACGAGCGCAGGCCGCCGATGAGCGAGAGGAGCACGACGGTGACCGTCGCGGGGCGGAGCAGCGGCAGCGTGATGTGGCGGAAGTTGTTCCAGGCGCCCGCGCCGTCGACCTTCGCGGCCTCGTAGTACTCCTGGGGGATCGCGACCATGCCGGCGATGTAGATGAGCGTGGCGAGGCCGACGCCCTTCCAGATGTCGACGAGGGCGACGGAGAGCAGTGCGATCGAGGGGTCGGTCAGCCAGGCCGGTCCCTGGATGCCGAGGACGGCGAGCGACTCGTTGATCGGGCCGTCGAACGGGTCCATGAGGACCTTGAAGAGGATGCCGACGCCGATCGTGCTGACGAGCACGGGGAAGAAGATCGTGGCGCGGAGGAAGCCGCGGCCGACGATCTGCGAGCTGAGCAGGACGCCGAAGAGGAGGCCGAGCACGACCTTCGCGCCCGAGGTCAGGAACGCGTAGATGAACGTGTTGATGAAGCCCGTGACGAGCTGCGGCTCCTGGAAGAACCGGATGAAGTTGTCGAAGCCGATGAACTCGACGTCGAACAGCGTCCAACGCGTCAGCGAGAAGTAGAACGACGCGACCGTCGGAACGAGGAACAGCACGACGTAGAAGACGCCGGCGGGGATGAAGAACCACGAGGGGTAGGGGCTCTTCATGGGCTTCCGCTTGGCGGGCTTCGGAGGCGACGTCGCCGTCCTGCCCGTGGCGGTGCGGCCGGTGGCCGTCGCGGTGGTCATGGTGGATCTCCCGGATATGGCTGCGGGGCCGGGCGGGCTGCCCGGCCCCGCAGTGCGGTGGTACGGCTTACCAGCCCTCGATACCGAGCTGCTGGGCCTGCTTCTTGACATCCTCGTCGTACTGGGCGGCGCCGTCAGCAGCCGAGGTGATGCCGGATCCCACGGCGACCGTGATCTGCTCCAGGGCCGGGCCCTTGATGGGCGAGAGGAACTCGAGCGCCAGGTTGGTCTTGCCCTCGTCGAAGTACTGCTGGAGGTCGGAGACCATGGCGGGCACGTCGTCCGGGAGCTCGCAGCCCTCGACGACGAACGGACCCTGCGGGGCGTTGGCCGCGGCCTCGATGTCGCAGGCCTCGGGCGTCGTGAGGAACTCGAGGAACTGCTTCGCGGCGTCGAGCTTGGCGCCCTCGGTCGACTGCGGGACGAAGACCGTGTAGGTCGGCATCCACACCGTCAGGCCGAAGGTCGAGGCGTCGTCGCCCGGGATCGGGAACGAGCCGACGGTGTCGGTGGCCTCGGGGTTCGTCGTCGCCAGCTGCGAGGCCGCGAACGTGAGCATCGGGTAGTGCGCGCCCTCGCCCGTCGCGACCATCGAGACGCCGTCGGCGTAGGTCGCCGAGGCGAAGTCCTCGTTGAAGAGACCTGCGTCGAACGCGGCCTGCAGGTGCTCGAAGCCCGCGAACGCCGGCTGGTCGACGTACTTCGCCTCGTTGTTCGTGTACTCCTCGGCCCAGTCGGGGTTCTCGGCGAGCACGTTGTTGAAGTCGCCGAGCACGAAGAGCTGCGAGGTCCAGGTGTCGCCGTAGGTCTGCACGATCGGGGCGGCCACGCCGGCCTCCTTGATCGCTTCGCTGTTGGCGATGAACTCGTCCCAGCTCTCGGGGATCTCGAGGCCGAGGTCGGCGTAGATGTCCTTGTTGTAGAGCATCGCGCCGGCCATCGACTGGCCCATCGGGACGCCGTAGACGCCGTTCTCAGTCGCGACGCTCTTGACGAAGTTCTCGTCGAGCTTGTCGACGTAGGCCTCGTCGGCGATGTTCACGAGCGTCTGGTCGGGGTTCAGCGCCTGAAGCAGCGAACCCGAGTTGTACTGGAACAGGTCGGCCATCTCGCCGGTGGCGAGGCGGGTCTTCACGACGTTGTCACCGTCGGCACCCTGGGGGCGCGTCTCGACCGTGATCGTGATGTCGGGGTTCTCCTCGGTGAACGCCTCGGCGAGCGCCTCGGCCGTCGCGACCGTCGATTCGCCGTTGTCGACGAGGAACGACAGTTCGACCGCTCCACCGTCGGAGTCGGAGTCGCCGGCGCTGCAGCCGGTCAGTGCGAGCGACAGGGCGAGACCGCCTGCGCCCAGGGCGACGATCGAGCGTCGCGTCGTACGGGGGACCATCTTCTTTACCTCCATGTAAAGCAACTGCGCTGGTGGGGAGCGCCGAGGGATTTCGGTGCTGTGGCGACTGCCACGTTAGGAGCGTGCCGAGCGTTTGTCAACCGATCTACACAACCGTGACGTAAATCGGTCTACACCAAGTGCTCGTTGGCGTAGATCGATCTACCGTTTTCCGCTGGAACGTGTACAGTGACAACGAGTTCGCTCCTGACGACGAAGAGAGGAGAGCGGCATGACCGACGCGAGGGCGGCGACCATCGAAGACGTCGCGCGGCACGCCGGCGTCTCCCGTGCTGCGGTCTCGAAGGTCATCCGCAACGCCTACGGCGTCAGCCCGGCGATGCGCGAACGCGTGACCGCCGCGATCGAGGCGCTCGACTACCGTCCTCGGGTCGCGGCACGCGCGATGCGCGGATCGAGCTTCACGCTCGGCATCGAACTGCCGCACATCGGCAACCCGTTCTTCACCAAGATCGTCGCGGGCGCCACCGCCGCCCTGCAGGGCACCGGCTACCAGCTGATCATCGCGCCCGCCGACGAGAACGGCGACGAGGGCATCCGGGCGCTCGGCGCGCTCGCCGACCGACAGGTCGACGGGATCATCGCGATCTCGCCGCTCGTCTCGACCGACTGGCTCGAGCGACTCGGCGCTCGCATGCCGGTCGTCATGATCGGCCGCCACGATCGATCCGAGCACTACGACACCGTGACCGGCGACGACGCCTCGGGCACGCGACTCGCGATGGCGCACCTGTTCGAGCTCGGCCACCGCCGGATCGCGCACCTCACGCGAAGCGAGGACGTGACGGAACCCGGCTCGGGCACGCCGCACGCGATCCGACTCGAGGAGTACCTGGCCGCCATGCGCGCCGCCGGGCTCGAGGACGAGATCCGGGTCGTCCGCACCGGCATGACCGAGGATGCGGCGCGGCTGGACACGCTCGCCCTCCTCGACGACGACCGGCCCACCGCGATCTTCGCGGGCAACGACGAACTCGCGCTCGGCGCGCTCCGCGCGGTCGGCGAAGCCGGCCCGACCTCGGCGGACGTCTCGGTGGTCGGCTACGACGATGTCGACATGGCCAGCCACCCCGCGATCTCGCTGACCACCATCGACCAGTCCGGTGTCGAGATGGGCGACCGCGCCATCCGCCTGCTGCTCGAACGCATTCGCGATGCTCGCACCGAGCCAACGCACTTCTCCGTGACCCCGGTCCTGAAGCCGCGCGCCTCCACCCGCGCCGTTCGGGCCGAGTAGCCCCTCGAACCATCGCCGGCTCCGCCGGCCGCTCCCCCGGAAGGACCTCGATGTCCACGACGCTGCCTCCATTCGAGACGACCGACGTCTCCGCGCGCGTGCACTCGCTGCGCACCCAGTACCCCGACGGACTGCTCGGCGTGCCCGCCCGGGGTGTTCGGCTGTCGTGGCGGGCCGAGGCCGACGCGCCCCAGCTCGGCTACCAGGTTCGCTGGGCGGGCGACGCGGGCGGTGTCTCCGACGCCATCGCATCGGACGATCCGATCGGCGTGCTCGCCCCGGGCGGCGACGTGGCTCCCGGCTCGGAGCGCCGCTACGCCGTGCGGATCGCGACCCGCGACGGCTGGTCCGACTGGAGCGACGAGGCCGTCGTCGAGGCCGCCCTCGACCCGGCCGAGCTCACTGCTCGGCCGATCGGCGGCACCGGTCGCGTCGACGACCCGGTCACGCTCCTCCGCACCTCGTTCGACCTGCCGGCGACGCCCGTCCGCGCGCGACTCCGAGCCACCTTCTGGGGCGTCGGCGACATCCGGATCAACGGCGACGACGTGCTCGGCGAGCACCTCTCGCCCGGCTGGACGGCGTACGACGACCGCATCGTGCTCGGCACGTGGGACGTCACCTCCGCGCTCACCGCGGGCGAGAACGTGCTCGGCACGCTCCTCGGCGACGGCTGGTACCGCGGCCGGCTCGGCTGGGAGGACGAGGTCGAGCACTACGGCGCCGAGATCGCCGCACTCGTCCAGCTCGACGTCGAGTGCGCGGACGGCACGCACGTGCGCGTCGGGAGCGGGCCGGACTGGCAGCGCTCCACCGGCGGCATCCGCTTCGCCAGCCTCTACGACGGCGTCGACGTCGACCTCGCGGCCGACCCGACCGGCTGGGACCGTCCCGGCTTCGACGCGTCGAAGTGGGAACCTGCCCAGGAGGTCGCGGTCGACACTTCGGTCGTCGAACCCCGCATCACGACCGGCGTGCGCACGGTCGGCGAATGGCCGGTCGAGGCGCAGCCGCGCGGCGAGCACACGTTCCTCGACCTCGGCCAGAACATCGCCGGATGGCTCCGGCTCACCGTCCGCGGGCGCGCCGGCGACCGCGTGGTCGTGCGGCATGCCGAGGTGCTCGAGATCGACGGCACCCTGCACACCGCGGCGCTCCGCACCGCCCGGGCGTCGGACACCTACGTGCTCGCGCACGACGGCGAGAGCGTCCTCGAGCCGCACTTCACCTTCCACGGGTTCCAGTACGCCGATGTCACCGGCGCCGAGGTCGTCGAGGCGACCGCCGTCGCGATCTCCAGCGCCGACCGGCCGCGCTCGAGCTTCGAGTGCGCCGATCCGCGGCTCGGCCTCCTGCACTCGAACGTCGCCTGGTCGCAGCGCGACAACTTCGTGTCGCTCCCGACGGACTGCCCGCAGCGCGACGAGCGCCTCGGCTGGACCGGCGACGCCCAGGCGTTCGCACCGACGGCCTCGACCCTCTTCGACGTCGAGTCCTTCTGGACGAGCTGGCTGCGCGACGTCGAGCTCGACCAGGACGAGGACGGCGCGGTCGCGGCCGTCGTCCCGAACATCCTGACGCGTGACGCGTTCCCCGCCGACGGCGGCGCGCACAGCGTGATGGGCCGGGCCGGCTGGGCGGATGCCGCGACCATCGTGCCGTGGGCCGTGTACGAGTCGTACGGCAGCGAGGAGGTGCTCGTCCGCCAGCTCGACTCGATGCGACGCCACGTCGACAGCCTCGAGCGCCGCGCCGGCGCGCGCGGGCTGCTGCCCACCGAGTTCCAGTTCGGCGACTGGCTCGACCCGGACGCCCCGGGCGACCAGCCGTGGAAGGCCAAGGTGTCGTCGGACTTCGTGGCCAACGCGTTCTTCTCGCGGAGCGCCCGCCTGCTGGCCGACGCCGAGCGCCTCGTGGGCGACCCGGCCCGGGCCGCCGACGCCGACCGCATCGCCGACCGCGTGGCCCGCGACACCTGGGCGGAGTGGGGCGAGGCCGCGATCCGGACGCAGACGGGCGCGGCGATCGCGCTCGAGTTCGACCTCGCTCCCTCGGCGGACCGCGAGCGCATCGGCGAGTCGCTCGCCGCCAACGTGCGCGCCGAGCACGGCCGCATCGCGACCGGCTTCCTCGGCACGCCGCTCGTGCTCTTCGCCCTCGTGCACACGGGCCACGTCGAGGAGGCCTACCTCATGCTCCTCCGCCAGGCACCGCCGTCGTGGCTCTACCAGGTGGAGATGGGCGCGACCACCGTCTGGGAGCGGTGGGACGCGATCGGCCCCGACGGCAGCATCCACTCGGGCGAGATGGCCACGGGCGACAGCTCGGGCATGATCTCGTTCAACCACTACGCCTATGGCGCGGTCGTCGACTGGATCTACCGGTACGTCGCCGGCATCGCCCCCACGACCGACCGCCCCGGCTACCGTCGCGTCGTCGTGGCGCCGCGCCCGACCGCGTCGATCCCGTGGGCTCGCGCCTCGGTCGAATCGCGGCTCGGGCCCGTCGCGATCGATTGGACGCTGACCGACGGCGACCTCGCGATCGAGCTCGAGGTGCCGTACGGCGCCGAGGCGGTGCTCGACCTGCCGGTGACGGATGCCTCCGAGGTCACCGTCGACGGCGTGGCCCTCGTGTCGGACCGCCTGGGCCCCGGTCGCCACCGCATCGCGGCGACCGCCGTGCGCGTCGCGGAGGTCCCGTCGATCGAGACGAGCGCGGCGGCCGGCTGACCGGCTTCACGCCTTCGCCTGAACACGGAGAAGGGCCGGTGCGGCAGATGCCGCACCGGCCCTTCTCGCGTACGCGCTCGCGGGTGGCGACCGCTCGGTGATCTGGCTCCGCACGCCGAAGCCGGGTGGGCGGGAAGCTCGTTCCCGCCCACCCGGCGTCGGGCTCCGCGCCTACTTCACGGCGAAGGAGGCCGCGGCATCCGCGTCGACGGAGCCGCCGACGGTCACCTCGTAGGTGCCGGCCGCAGTGGCCCAGTCACCGGCCGCGGTGTCCCAGTACTCGAGCAGGTGCATGTCGGCGAGGTCCTCGGCCGACAGCGTCACCTGCACGTTGCGGTGCTCGCCGGGCTCGAGACTCACGCGCTCCCACCCGATGAGGCGCTTCGAGGGCTCACCGGTCGAGCTCGGCAGCTCGAGGTAGACCTGCGCGACCTCGGTGCCCGCGACGCCACCCGTGTTGGTGAGGCGGAACCGCACGCGGATCTCCTTGTCGCCCGAGGTCGACTTCGGCGTGACGCTGACCTTGTCGTACACGAACTCGGTGTAGCTCAGGCCGTGTCCGAACTCGAACAGCGGCTCGATGCCCTCGGCCTCGTACCAGCGGTAGCCGACCTTCAGGCCCTCGCTGTAGTCGACCTGGAGGGTTCCCTCGGCATCGGCGATGCCCGGGTACTGCGCCTCGGACTGCGCCGTCGGCGTGTCCTCGACGGAGACCGGGAACGTCATCGGGAGCTTGCCCGACGGGTTCACGTCGCCGTACACGAGCTCGGCGAGCGCCGGGCCGAACTGCTCGCCCGAGTGCCAGGCGTGGAACACGGCGTCGACGTCGTCGATCCACGGCATCTCGACCGCCGAGCCGGCGTTGAGCACGGCGACGGTCTTCGGTGCCGCCGCGGCGACGGCCTCGATCAGCGCGTCGCCGTTGCCGTCGAGTCGCAGGTCGGAGAGGTCCTTGGTCTCGCCCATGGTGTAGTACCCGAAGACGAGGGCGACGTCGGCCGCCGCCGCGACATCCGCTGCCTGCGCCGGGTCGGCACCGTTGTCGTAGACCACCGAACCGCCGGCGTCACCGACGCGCTCGGTGAGCGCGGTCAGCGGGTCCACGATCGCGTTGCAGTTCAGCGCTTGATTTCCGGGAGGACCGAACGGGAAGTCCCACGCGCAGCCGGTCTTGGCGCTGACGCCGCCGGTCGGCGTCGTCGAGGCGGTCTGGCCGATGACGGCGACCGTGAGGTCGCCCTCGGCGAGCGGCAGCACGCCCTCGTTCTTCAGCAGCACGGTGCTCTGCTCGGCGATCTCCTTGGCGAGCGCCTTGTGCTCGGGCGTCGACACGTCCGCGACGGGCGTCGCGGGCACCGGGTGGTCGAAGAGCCCGCCCGCGATGTAGGAGTGCACGACGCGGAAGGCGGCCTCGTCGATCCGCTCCTGGGTGATCTCACCCGCGGCGAGTGCGGCGTCGAGTCGCGCGGGGCTGAACCAGCGGGGCCGGTTGAGCTCCTGGTCGAGTCCGGCGTTCAGCGACGGGGCGGTCGAGTGCACCGACCCGAAGTCGCTCATGACGTAGCCCTCGAACGGGTAGTCCTGCCGCAGGCTCGTGGTGAGGATGTCGTTCTCGCACGCGTACACGCCGTTGACCTGGTTGTACGAGCACATGAGGCTGCCCGGGTCGCTCTGGCGAACGGCGATCTCGTACGGCAGGTCGTAGATCTGCTTGAACGTCCGCTCGTCCATGTTCGACGAGCTCGACTGGCGAGCCTCCTCCTGCTCGTTCGCGACGTAGTGCTTCAGGTTCGCGATGATCGGCTTGTCGGGGTTGCCGTCCTCGAGTCCGCGCACGTTCGCCGCGGCCATGAGGCCGGAGAGCACGGGGTCCTCGCCGAAGTACTCCGAGCCGCGGCCCGAGAGCGGGGTCCGGCCCGAGGCGATGCCCGGTCCGAGGATGACGGCGCTCCGCTTGTCGAACGACTCGCTGCCGTGCGCGATCGCCTTCTCCTCGCCGAGCTCGAGGTTCCAGGTCGCGGCCACCGCGATCGGCCCGGGCCACGCGGTCGTGCCGGCCGAGAGGTAGACGCCGTCGGGGCCGTTGGCGTAGACGACGACGGGCGTGCACGGCAGCTGCGCCGGGTACACCACGTTCGCCTCGCCCGAGAACGCGGGGTTCCAGGTCGTCCGGGTCGGGTCGTTCGCGGGCTGTTCCACGAGCCAGCGGTACTTCTGGTGCTGGCTGCTGGCGTCGAGCAGTGCATCCGCCCGCTCGCCCGCGCTCAGCGACGTGTCCATCCACGGCACGGCCGCGCAGTCGACCTCCTCGGCCGCCGCCGGTGCGGCGACCGTGAAGAGCGCCGGGACGGCGAGGGCGGATGCCGCGAGCACCGCGACCATTCCCCTGCGACGTCGAGCGGAGGTCGGGACGGTCACCGCCCCCGGCGATTGATTCGTTTCACGATCACGCACGTGTCGTGGGGTGATGGGCAACTTCATGGTGGGAATCCCTCTTCCTCGAGGCCTCGATCCGTAGATCGATCTACACTTTGTTGACCGTTCTACACTCGCAAGGTCGGGCTTCAGATGTCAAGGGGATGACGACGATCGTGACGAGCAGTTTCGGACGCAGACCCGCGCCGCTCGCTCCCGCGCGGCATGCGGTACGCCGCGGACGGGTGTCAGACTCGACGCATACGTCGAGGCGAGGAGGCCACGATGCGCACCGACCCCGCGGCATCCGCTGCCGGCAGCCCCGACGACTACCGGCGATTCGGCCTCGACCCGACCACGATCGAGCCATGGGAGGACGGCGCCCGCACCGAGAACCGCCCGGGCACCTACGAGTGGTGGTACTTCGACGCTCACCTCGACGACGGCTCGAAGCTCGTGGTGGTGTTCCAGAACAAGGACGCCGTCTCACCGAACCGGCCGCTGTCGCCGTTGCTGCGCATCAACCTCGACCTGCCCGACGGCCGCACGATCGAGAAGCTGCAGCCCCTGCCCGCCGACTCGTGGTCGGCCGCGACCGATCATTGCGACGTGCGCGTCGGCGCCAATCGCTTCGAGGGCGACCTGCACACCTACCGCATCGCCGCGGCGGTCGACGAGGTCGCGATCGAGGTGACGCTCACCGGCGACATCCCGCCATGGCGGCCGGCCACCGGCCACCTCGTCTTCGGCGCCGAGCGGACCGACGTGTTCGCCTGGCTCCCATCGGTGCCGCAGGGCACGGTGACCGGCACGCTCACGCTCGACGGTGCGACGCGGGCGATCTCGGGCGTCGGGTACCACGACCACAACTGGGGCAACGTGCCGCTGCCGAGCATCGTGCACGACTGGTACTGGGCGCGCGGGCAGGCGGGCCCGTACAGCGTCATCGCGTCGACCATCACGGCGGTCGAGAAGCTCGGCTACCAGGCGATCCCGGTGTTCATGCTCGCGCGCGACGGTGAGATCGTGGCGGATGACGCGTCCCGCGTGCGCTTCGAGACCGAGGACGTGTTCACCGATGAGCTCACCGGCAAGCCCGTGGCATCCGTCGTTCGCTGCACCTACGTGGACGGTGACGACGAGATCGTCGTCGAGTTCACGCGCGAGCGCGACCTCGTGCGTGCGCGAATGGCCGACGAACTGTCGCCGGTCAAGCGACTGCTCGCCCGACTCGCCCGCTTCGACGGCGCCTACCTCCGCTTCGCCGGGCCCGTCACCGTCACGGTGCGTCGCAGCGGCGCGCTCGTCGAACGGCACCGCGACGAGGCGATCTGGGAGCTCATGTACTTCGGGCGGGCGCGGGCGCTCCCTGTGCAGGACGCGCCGTTCGACTGAACGGCAGCGCCGTACGATGAGCGGATGCCGCTTTTCGACCACCTCGGAATCTCCGTCGAGGACCTCCCTCGCTCGATCGCCCAGTTCGACCCGGTGATGACGGCCCTCGGCTGCACCCGCCTGGACGCCGACGCCGGCGTCTCCTGGTTGAAGGGCCGGGAAGAGCTCGTCCTCATGCCCGCCCGCGAGCCCGGCACCGGACCGCACCGGCACGGCCGCGTCGGATGGCAGCACCTCGCCTTCGCCGTCGACACCCGCGACGAGGTCGACCGCCTGCACGCGATCGCGATGGACGCGGGCTGGACGGCGGTCCGCGAGCCCAAGGCCTACCCGCGCTTCAACGAGCGCTACTACGCGTCGTTCGTCGAGGACGACAACGGCATCCGCATCGAGTTCATGTTCAACCCGCCGCGGGAGGATGTCGACGGCTGACCCGGGAGCGGGGCGAGCTGCATCATGACCGGCCTCCCCCGGTGCACCGGGCGCCCACGGTCTGGTCCTCGTCGTCACACCGCCCGCACCGGCGCCCACTGCGTATCCTGACGGTGCGACGAGGCGAGGAGGCCCGCGATGAGCGACCTGCCCATCGGCCAGCATGCGCTGCTCTCCGACCGGCACTCCGCGGCGGTGGTCACCAGCGACGGATGCGTCGCCTGGCTGTGCCTCCCCCGGTTCGACAGCGAGTCGGTCTTCGCGTCGATCCTCGACGACGACGGCGGGCACTGGTGGATCCGACCCACGGAACCCGCATCGGTCGAGCGTGCGTACGTGGACGGCAGCATGGTCCTCCGCAGCACCTACCGGACCGGGTCGGGCTCGGTCGAGCTCGTCGAGGCGCTCGAGCTGCCCGCCCCCGCCGATCCGCACCGGATCGGCGTCGATGCACCGCACACCCTCCTCCGCGTCCTGCGCTGCACGGGCGGGTCGATCGACCTCGAGCTGGAATTCCGTCCCCGTCCCGGCTACGGCACGGTCGTCCCCCACCTCGATCCGGTGCCCGGCGGGCTGGTCGCGACGGGCGGCGCCGAGACGCTGACGCTCTCGTCGACCGTGCCCTGCGTCATCGCCGGCGGCACGGCCACCGCACGGTTCCGGATGCACGACGGCGACGAGATCGCGCTCGCGATGCAGTTCCAGGAGGCCGGCCGGCCGTCGTCCCCGCCGTACTCGGCGGGCCGGATCATCACCGCGATCGACACCACGGTCGCGGCCTGGCGCGACTGGTCGGACCTGCACCAGACCTACCAGGGGCCGTGGCGCGACCTCGTCCACCATTCGGGTCGGGTGCTGAAGGCGCTCAGCTACCAGCCGACGGGGGCGATCGTCGCGGCGGCGACGACGTCGCTGCCCGAGGTCGTCGGCGGTGCGCGCAACTGGGACTACCGCTATTCCTGGGTCCGCGACGCGAGCTTCACGATGCAGGCGCTGTGGGTCGCCGCGTGCCCGCACGAGGCGAACGACTTCTTCGGCTTCATCGCCTCGGCCGGCGCTGCCGCGCTCCCCGAGGGCCACCTGCAGATCATGTACGGGGTCGGCGGAGAGCGCGACCTCACCGAGCGCACGGTGCCGCACTGGGCCGGATGGCGCGGCAGCGCCCCGGTCCGCATCGGCAACGGCGCGTGGAACCAGCCGCAGCTCGACGTGTACGGCGAACTGCTGGACGCCGCCACGATCCTCGCCGACCAGCTCGCGCCGTTCCCGCCCGACCTGCGGGACTTCCTCGCCTCGCTCGCGGATGCCGCCGCCGTGCACTGGAACGAACCCGACCATGGGATCTGGGAGATCCGCGGTGCACCACGGCACTACCTCTTCTCCAAGCTCATGTGCTGGGTGGCCCTCGATCGCGCCGCCGCATTGGCCGACCGGCTCGGCCTGCGCGACCGCGTCGACGGATGGCGCGGCACCGCCGATCGCATCCGGGACGCCATCCTCGCTGACGGGTGGAACCCGCGGGTCGGGGCCTTCACGCAGTCCTTCGGCTCCGATCACCTCGACGCCTCGGCGCTCATGATCCCCCTCGTCGGACTCCTGCCGCCGGACGATCCGCGCGTACGTTCCACCGTCGATGCCATCACCGCGCACCTCATCGACGATCACGGCCTGGTTCGCCGCTACCTGGCGGGACCGGAGGTCGATCGCCTCCCCGGCACCGAGGGAAGCTTCCTGCTCTGCACCTTCTGGCTCGCGCGCGTCCTCGCGGACGACGACCGCGTTCCGGAGGCTCGTGCCGCGTTCGAGCGTGCCATCGCCCACATCAACGACGTCGGGCTGCTCGCCGAGGAGGTCGACTCCGGCACCGGCGAGCAACTCGGCAACTTCCCGCAGGCCTTCAGCCACGTCGGACTCGTCAACGCGGCCTGGGCGATCTCGCTCGCAGAGGAGCGGGCCGCGACTCGCCCGGCATCCGACGGAATGCCCCGCCACGCCAGACGTTGGAGACGTGTATGAAGCGCATCGGTTTCCTCTCGTTCGGCCACTGGTCGAACTCCCCCGGCTCGCAGACACGATCGGCGTCGGACGTGCTGCTGCAGTCGATCGACCTGGCGGTCGCGGCCGAGGAGGTCGGAGCCGACGGCGCGTACTTCCGCGTGCACCACTACGCGAACCAGCTCGCGAGCCCGTTCCCCCTGCTCGCGGCGGCGGGCGCGAAGACGAGTCGCATCGAGCTCGGCACGGGCGTGATCGACATGCGGTACGAGAACCCGCTGTACATGGCCGAGGATGCCGCCGCCGCCGACCTCATCGCGGGCGGCCGCCTCCAGCTCGGCGTCTCGCGCGGGTCACCCGAGCAGGTCATCGACGGCTACCGCTACTTCGGCTACGCGGCGCCCGAGGGTTCGACGATGGCCGACGTCGCCCGGAACAACACCGGGGTGTTCCTCCAGGTCATCGACGGCGCACGGTTCGCGGAGCCGAACCCGCGCCCGATGTTTCCGAACCCGCACCCGGGGCCGCTCGGCATCCAGCCGCAGTCGCCCGGCCTGCGCGACCGCATCTGGTGGGGCGCCGGATCCGACGCGACCGCCGTGTGGGCGGCCGAGCAGGGCATGAACCTCATGAGCTCGACGCTCAAGGAGGACGAGTCGGGTGAGCCCTTCCACGTGCAGCAGCGGAAGCAGATCGAGGCGTATCGGGCCGCCTGGACCGAGGCCGGCCACGAGCGCGAGCCGCGCGTCTCGGTGAGCCGCTCGATCTTCGCGATCGTGAACGACATGGACCGCGCCTACTTCGGCGGCGGCCAGCGCGACGAGTCCGACCAGTTCGGCGTCATCGACGACTTCCGCGCCGTCTTCGGCCGCAGCTACGCCGCCGAGCCCGACGCGCTCATCGAGCAACTCCGCGACGACGAGGCGATCGCCGCCGCCGACACCCTGCTGCTCACCGTGCCGAATCAGCTCGGCGTCGACTACAACGCGCACGTGCTCGAGTCGCTCCTGACGCACGTCGCGCCGGCGCTGGGGTGGCGGTGAGCGAGGGCCGAACCGGCTGACGCGAGGGGCTGCTGCCGGCCGGGCCGGATCCGGGTCCGACTCAGCTTCGCGAAGCCCGCCAGGCCACTTGAGCAATGCTCAGATACCCCATGTCGGGGGGAGGCCGCCCACGCGTCCTTCGCGCTAGAGTCTGAGCGCTCTCAAGGGGATCGGAGTGGGTGATGCTCGGCTCTCGCACGCAACTGCGCCACCGGAGATCGAGGTTGTCTGGATGGGTGGTGGTCGCCGCAGTCTTCTTGAGCGGTGGAGTCGCCCATGCACCGGCACACGCCGAGGGGGAGACTGACCCGCTCGCTCCATGGGCGCTCACTGCACGGGTCGAGTATCGCCACGTCACCGATCGGATCAACCACACGAGGCTCGCCACGTTCATCGACAGTGACTCGGAGAGCATGAATTTCGAGTTCACGGCATCCGAGACCTATAGCCGAAGCCCGTCGTGCCCTGACAACGGTCTCCCCGGTGACGGCGGCGAGAACTACAGCGGCTCCGTGTCCGGCACCGGGTACTACAGCCGCAGCTTCGGCTTCCCGAGCGAATGGACGGGACTTCCGCCCGCCATCTCCTACACAGGGCTGTACACCAACCCCACTCCCAGCACGTTCGCCAGGACGGGAACGATCGGGCTCTGTGGCAGCAGCATCCCGCTGAATGACTTCGCGGGCACCGTCCTCACCGAAGTGGTCCTGCTTCCCGGTACAGACGAACTCGAAATCGCCTCGCCCGGAACGACCCTCGACTATACGTACACGAAGCAGTCCATCGACGGACAGCAAACGTGGTCAGTGAGCGTCTATGCCGTGAAATTGGGCGCCGGACCCGACCTCGACGGCGACCTCATCATCGACAGTGAGGACAACTGTCCTGCGGATGCGAACGCCGACCAAGCAGATCTCGACGGGGACGGACTCGGCGACGCGTGCGACAGCGATATCGATCAGGATGGCATTCCCAACGATCTCGAGGTTCAGATCGGCTCCAGCCCGTTCTCCGCCGACACTGACGGCGACGGAATCGGGGATTCCGTCGAGACCAACGGTGGGCAATGGGTGGATACCGACGGAGACGGGACGCCGGACGCCGCCGACGAAGATTCCGATGATGACGGCATCCCCGATGTCGTGGAAGGGGTTCCGGACTGGCGAGTTCCGGCACACGCAGTCGTCGATGGCACGCTCGTCGGGATCTACTCGTTCACCGGTGAGCCATTCGACCTGGCGGGTGGCCTGACCGCCCGCGTGACCGGCGCCGCAAGCGAGGACATCACAGCGTTGTGCATTTCCTCGCAGTGGACGGCGCGAGCGCAGGTGAAGGAAGAAGGCGGGACAGTGGGTTTCTACTGGAATGACCAGATCGCAGCAGGATGGGACCTCGACCCTGACAGCGAGTCGGACCAAGTACAGTCGCTCGGGCCCGGATCGTACGTCGGACCCTTCTACGACGAAGCCATCCAGGTCACTTGGTGCAGAGCCCCCTCAACCATCACGAATGGGATTGTCGCGGCCAACTTCAACATGCCGCTGAGTCTGACGTCCTCCCACACGGTCGTATCGCTTTCACACCGTGCAACCGTCTGGGCCCAGGTCGCGGACCAGGTCGTGGCGAGCGTTGAACTCGGCAAGTCGACGTCGAGAGAGAAGAAGGACATCAGGTGGACGAAGCAGACGTCGATCGACTTCGCCTATTGACGATCCTCAGTGCTCTCCGAACGAACTGAGCTCCTCAGCCCCTCCCGCCGTTCGACGAGGCACGCGCCGAGGTCTGCGCCATCCGGTGGTCTGCTCCCGCGCGCGTCGACCGTCGTCGCTGGCGAAGTCAGCGCAGGAAGGTCTCGGCCAATCCTTCCGGACCACCATGCCGGCGCCAAGATGCGGCGATCACGCGGTATGCGCGCTCACCGGCCTCCCGGCACTCATCACGCACCTCGGGATCCCGGACGACCTCGACGCACGCCTTGCGCACGGCCGGTCGCCGCAGCAGGACAGCGGCCGAGACCGCCGCTGCAGCGCCGAGGGGGAAGAGCATCAGCCAGGGGTTGCTGCCGTTGCGAGGGCGCGCCTCGTAGTGCGGCTCGCTCGTTCCGGTTCCGGTCCCGGTCCCGGACGAGGGCGTGTCCTGCTCCGACCGCTCCGACCACACCGGCAGTGCACTCATCGTCATGATGATCTCCCTATAGAGTGGGCTCATACGGGTGCTAAGTTAGCCCCACATTAGCCCGAGTATAGGCACGAGGTTAGGGTAGGTGTCAAGAGTGGCGACCCCGCGCGCAGATCCGAAACCCCGCCTGACCGCGCAGGCATCGGTACTCAAGGCGTGGGGGCGGGAGTGGCGACGCGCCAACGGCAAGGGCCAGCAGGAGCTGGGGCGAATCGCCGGATATGGAAGCGACGAGAGCCCGAAGAGCGCCGCCGTGGCGATCTCCCGCATCGAGTCCGGCAAGACCGACCCCACCGGTCGGTACCGCCGACGTCTCTTGGACGCGCTCGGGCATACCGAGGCAGAACTCGAGGAGGAGACGGAGCGAGCGCTCGCGGCGCTCTCGCGCCCCGGCGTCTTCGCCCGTGCCATGGCCGGGCCGATCTACATCGAGAACGAGGCCCGGAGAGCACAGATCATCGCATCGTCGAACCTGCTCACCGAACGGGTCACGTTCCAGGTCCGCAACTCCGAGCGCACGCTCGAGCGAGCGTCCAATGGATTCGTCCTGCCGTTCCTCGAGACCGCCGCGAGGCTCGACTGGCGACTGCGGCTCGATACCGAGGATGCCGGGGCGACCGACGAGAGGGCAGGATCGCTCGAGGGCGAGATCCGGCAACTGAGGGAGCAGACGGAGGCCGGCGTCCTGAAGGCGATCACCGAGAGCGCGGCAGGCGCGGGCGCCGGAGGTGGGCCGGGTTCAGGAACCGCGGCCGGCGTGCTCATCGCCCTCTCGGCCGCCGGGACGGCATCGACCGGGGCTGCGATCGCCTCGCTCTCCGGCGCGGCTGCCTCCAGCACCACGCTCGCGTGGCTCGGAAGTGGTTCGCTCGCAGCCGGTCGCATGGGCGTGGCGGGCGGCGCGGCGGTCCTGACCGGCATCGTCGCCTTGCCCGCGCTTCTGGCCATCGGTGGAGTGCTCGTGTGGAAGGGCCGAAAGCTCCGCAAGGAAGCCGAAGCTGAAGCCGAGAAGCTCGATGCCGCGCAGCAGGCGCTGGAGGACATGCAGGACGCCCTGCCGCGTGCGGAGAGGTGGAACGAAGCCCAACAAGCCATCATCCAGCGCGCTGAGCTGCTCGGACGCGCCATCCGATCCCGCTCTGCAGAGGCACCTCCGTTCGTCCCAGCACCCGGGCATGACGCGAGCCGCCGGATCGAATGGGACGCACTTTCCCCCGACGCTCAGAAGGCACTCGAGATCGAGCTCAAGCTGGTCAGCATCATTCTCGACACGCAGGCGCTGCCGGTCTGGCTGGGTGTGACGAGCGTCAATGAGCCCGACCTCACGCCCTCCCAGGAAGAGACAGCGACCGTGTCAGAGGAGTGGATCGACGAGAGTCTGACACTCGCTCAGTTCGACCTCGACGAGTACGAAGAATGGGTCCGACGCCTCCTGGCCCAGTACTAGTGGTGCCCCCGGCGGACGCGCGCCCGCCGTCCTCATCGCGCAACGCGCCGGCGGGATCACCCGGGGCGGGTGAGGTGGAGAAGGTCGGCGAGATCCACGAGGTACTCCTTCACTCGGGTGGGACGTTCGGTGTGAGTCGTCACTCCTGTCTGACCGCGAGCCGTTCGGCTTTGGGAGATTCTCGAGGACGACACGGCATCCGCCGGGAACGCGAGCAGCTGTGCGACGACAAGGCGATCGCCGACGCCGATTACGGCCAAGGCCGACCTCCCGCCCCTGATCGAGGCGGGAGGCCGGCCGCAGAACGAGCGGCCTGCGCCGCTCTTCGCACTGGGTGATCGTGCTCTACGAGCCCGTCCCGGCGGCGCGTTCACGCTGCCGGGTCGTCACAGCTCCGAGGACCATCGCCGTGACGGCCCAGAGCACGGCGAGCACGGTGAGGCCGGCAGTGGGCCAGACCGAACCGAGCAGTACGTCGTTCGGCGGAATGGAGCCGTCCGGGGCACCGGCGACGTCATCCGCGTGGTACCCCGCCAGGGTGCCGAGCACGATGGTCGTCACCGCCAGGACTGCGGCGAGGATCCAGTAGCCGATGATCGCCCGTCTTGTGAACATCCCTGACTCCGATCAGTTGCAGACGCTGGCCATGAAGCCCCAGTACCCCTTGTCAGGGGCCCACGACTCCAGGTTCCACGAGTCCTTGAACGTCGTCACCGGGCGGTAGTCGTAGTGACAGTAGAACTGGTTCTCGAGGGTGCTCGTCTGCGGCACACCCTTCTTCTTCGTCTCGGACCAGGCCTCCCAGCGTGCACCCCAGCCTGCACCGCCACGACCCCACCACGTGGGATACACGTGGTATCGGTAGCCCTTCCCCGAATACCAGGTCTTGGTGACCTTGTCGATGAGGGCGATCCCGAGCCACGGGTCGGCGACGACCGGGTACGCGGTGCCGGCGCCGTGGTCGATGACCTGGACGAGTGCGTCGCCCGAGATCTCGTAATGCGTCGCGACCGGGTCGCCGTTCGCGTCGAGTGCCCACGCCGGTGCCACACCGGCGAGGAACCCACCGTCCGCGTCGAGGATCTTGACCAGACCGGTCTCGGCGTCCTCGCCTACGGTGGCATCGGCCGGGATGTCGAGTGCGTACGCGTAGTCCGTCGGCGCGGTCGAGTCCTCGATGACGGTCATGATCTGGACCGAGCCGTCATCCTTCACGACGGGTACCGTGACGGAACCATCGCCGTTGTCGTACGAGACCACCCCTTCTGCCTCGACGACGGCGTCGTCAGCCGACCGCGCGCTCGGCAGCCCGACGCCGATGGTCAGGCCCGTCTCCACGTTCGTGACCGCGATCCCGTCCGACGGATCGATCGGCACTTCGACCTCGACGCCGTTGACCTCGTCCGACGCGATCGCCGTCGTCCCACGAGATTTCATCGTCGCCTCGGCGACCTTCGTCAGCACCTGCGGCGCGACCCGCTCGATGGCGTCCAGCGGTCCCGCATCGGACGATGCCGCGTTCGCCGGAGCGACGCCGGCAACGGCCAGCAGTGCGACCATCCCAGCAGTGGTAGTTGCGAGTCTCATGCGTTGCATGGGCCCCCCATTTCTCTTTGATTATCGGAACGCGCACCGACGGATACCGACTCCCGCGACCCCCGTCGATCGAGAGCGGACCAGCACGACACGCGAATCACGAGCCTACTGGGCGGCCGCCACGACCTCGGTGACGACATACGGTGTTTCACTCTCCGTTTCTTCGGGCGCTACGAACGGGCAACCAGATCCACACCCGCAAGGCAGGCGTGCACTCGCCGTCAACCCGTTTCAACCGTCGCCGACGGGCCAGCGACGCTTGTCGGGGCCGCCTCGGCAGGTCTAGCCTGCTGGCAGGACCGCCCGGGTCGCGAGGGCTTCCATTGCCCCCCGGCCCACAGGTAGCGGGGAGGCACCCATGCCACTGACTCAACAAGAACTCGACGCCCTGACGCGACGGGCGGAGTTGCTGTCTGCGAAGGTGACAGCGCTGGAGCAGAACGGATTCTCACGGCAAGAGGCGTTTCAGATCCTCTTCGCCGAGATTCAAGCCGGAATGAACGCGTTCGGGACGGTGGCCCCGGCAACGACCGCCGGATCGGGTGCCCCGATCGCCGAAACGCCGCCAGCTGTCCCCGCCACCCCGTTCGACCTGTCGAACCTGATCGGCAGTTGGAACATCACGCCGACGCCGCTTCGCGAGGACTGCTTCGCCCTGCAAGGGGGGCTCTCAGTCGGAATGAAGCTGCCGTCGACAGCGAGTGCGACGGCGATCGACATCTCATTCTCCGGCGCCGGCCAGTCGAGGCTTTCCATGGTCTTCCGCGGGTCGGACGGGTCCACAGCGCGGGCCGAGGGTTCTGCGTCCAGCACAGGCGACGTGACCTTCGAATTCTTCGGCGAGTTCGATGTCAGTCGCGTCCGACTGAAGGTGGAAGGCACCATGAACGGCACTGATCAGGAAGTCGTGATCAGGTTCGAATACGAAGGAACTCCCGGCTACAGCCCGTGGACCAACGTGGGAAACTGCCGCGCCAAGAGCTTCCCGCGGACCCTTGTTCGGGTCTGAGAGCGGGGCCTCCCAGACCATCGGGCGACCCTCCGCCGTCCACCACGGCCGCAGCGGCAGGTCGCTTCACGCCGTCCTCGCGATGGAGCCGAAGGAGATCCGCTGACCGCTGCCGTCGCCAGTCCGACCGGATGGCACGCATTCCCCTCCCGCATTCCACACAGGCATCCACCACTTCGCGCGCATGGCATGCTTATCGCCGTGCATCCAGGTGTCACGACGCGGGCGTCGATGAAAGAGCTCTTCAGACGATTCATGTCGCTCCCGATCTCGGTGAAGGCGGCCGCCGTCGGCGCGGTCCTGATCATCGTCCTCGGCGTCATCACGATCCCGGTGGCCGCGCTCGCCGCCGACGAGCGCGATCGGCAGCTGTTCCTCGAGGCCGCGGCGAAGGAGGCGGCAGCCGAGCAACGGGTCGCGGCGGAGGCGGCGCATGCCCTCGCGGCCGCGAAGGATGATGCGGCCCGCTTGAACGCAGACTTCGCCGGACTCACCGCCTCGCTCGGGGCAGCGGTGCATGCCGACGCCGCGTCGGCCTTCGACGGCGCCCGCATGGAGCTCGCCCTCGCGATCTCGAGCGGCGACATCGACGAGCTGAGGGCGGCCGTCGCCGCCGTCGACCTGGCCTTCGACGACCTCGTCGCGAGTGCCAAGGGTCAGGCCGAGGCACTGATCAGCGCGAGCCCGCTCGCCGGCGCTTCGCGGGACGCGCTCACGAAGGCGGTCGGCGAACTCACCGAAGCCGACGACATGGTGGCCGCGCTCCTTCGAGTGAAGGATGCCTCGGACGCCGTCGTCGCAGCCCAGAAGGCCGGCGCTGCGGCGGCCGAGGCCGCTGCGCGTGAGAAGGCGGAGGCGGAGGCCCGAGCGGAAGCGGACGCCTGGTCCGGGAACGACTGGTCCGGTGGCGACCCCACCGGCGGCGGGGGCGGGCCGGTCGTCGATCTGTACGATCCGGGAATGCTCGAGATGACGCCCGGTCCGCGCGGCATCTGCGGAGACCCGGCCGGTGGGACCACCTCGTTCGACATGAAGTGGGTCGCCCGCGAGGGCAACACCGTCGACATCCTCTACGCCTACACCAAGGGCGACTACCAGGCCACGGGCGGATACACCCTGCTCGCATCCGGTCGCGGATCGACCGGGACGATCAGTATCCCGGTGCCGTGCCCACCTTGGCCGGAGCCGACCGTCTACGTGACCGTCAGGGCGGTCGCGTCCAACTCGCTCGGGTCATCCACGGCCTACATCTGGGGGTACTGACGCGTCGCGTCGTTCCGACCGGGCCCTTGCGCGAGCGGCTGGCGCCTCACCCCTCACGCCCGCTCGACCGGCAGCCACAACTCGGTCGTGGCCGTGCTGAAGTCATCGGCGCGCTCGAGCACGGCGACCATCGACGGCCCGGGCCGCAGCTGCCACGGGTTCGACGGGAACCAGTCCGCGGCCGTCGCCGCCCACGTCGCCTGCAGTGCCTCCGGATACGGGCCGGACGAGCGGAACACCGCCCATGCGCCCGCCGGCACCTCGATGGGATCGAGGTCGTCGGGCACCGCAGTGTCCGACGCGACGGCGACGCCGTGCAGGTAGGTCAGCTCGCTGCCCTCGGCGTAGTCGGGGTCGACGTCGTCGCTGACCTGCAGCAGCCCCGTCGGCGTCGTGTCGCCCAGCGCCTTGAGGCGCGCGTGCTCCTCCGGCGGCAGCGACGCGATGTGCGCCTGGATGTGCGGGTTGGGCCCGTCGTGGATGAGCGGCACGCGCGCGGCGTGGCCCACGAGCCGGAAGGCCGGTCGGTCGGCGATGCGAGTGTCCATGGTGGTGTTCCCTTCGATGGTCAGGCGGAACCTGAGCTGCGGTTGACTGCGAAGGGGGCCGCCGTCACGGCGCACGTCACCGGGACCGACGCCGTGGACCGAGCGGAACGCGCGGGTGAAGGCCTCGGTCGACCCGTACCCGAAGCGCACCGCGACATCCAGCAGGTCGCCGCCGTCCAGCACATCTGATGTCGCAACGGTCATCCGCCGCCGTCGGACGTACTCGGACAACGGCATGCCCGCGAGCGACGAGAACATGCGCCGCAGGTGGTACTCCGTCGTGCCGAGTCCGCGCGCCAGCCCGGCGAGGTCGATCTCACCATCGGTGAGGTGCTCCTCGACGGACTCGACGAGCCGATTCAGCGCAGCGATCACGGTGACCCCTTTCGTCATCCAGCCTGCTCATCGCGCAGGGGACGGACCCGACTATCGTGGTCCGATTCGATCGCACCCACCCCCCGCGCGAATGGTCAACCCGCCGCGGACGGCGACGGGTTCACTGATCCGGCTCATGTCCGACTCGACACTGTCGCTTGACCCTCACACCGTGTCATGGTCGAACGTGGTCTCCACCATGTACACCATCGGAGAGTTCGCCGCCTTCGGACGCGTGAGCGTGCGGATGCTGCGCCATTACGATGCGATCGGGCTGCTCGAGCCGGCGCACGTCGACGAGCACAGCGGGTACCGCCGGTACTCGAGTGCCCAGCTGCAGCGGTTGCTGCTCGAAGGAACAGAGACCATGAGCGACCACATCGAATACCGCGCCGTCGGGCCCGTCACCGTCTACGCGACCAGCACGGTCGCGCAGGGGATGGGCCCCGAGAACGTGGGTCCCGTCGTGGGCCCTGCGATCGGCCGGCTCGACGACGCACTGACCGCCGCCGGCCGGCCGATCATCGAGCCGGGCATCTTCTGGTACGAACCGGTCGAGGGCAGCGACGACCTCGCGGTGCACGTGTCGTACACGGCCGAGCCGGATCCGCAGTCGGGCGAGGGCTACGACGTCGTGACGCTGCCTGCCGTCGCAACCATGGCCACGTTGATCCACCGCGGCGACATGACCGGCATCGGGCAGTCCTGGCGCACGCTGATGGACGGCATCGTCGCCGAGGGGTATCGCATCACCGGCCCCACTCGCGAGGTCTACCTCGTGGCTGACGGGCACGAGCCCGGCCCCGACTGGGTGACCGAGCTGCAGGCACCTGTCGAGCGCGAGGCCTGAGCCCGGAGCCCCGACCGCGTTCGGTTCCCATTCCCGGCCAGGGCTGGCATCATCGTGGCATGGCACCGTGGCCGAGGCAGATGAGATGACCTCACCGTTGCCGCTGGTCGGTCGGGACACGGAACGCGCGCAACTCGACCGGCTGCTGCATCCGGACGGCCCATTCGTGGTCAACGTCACCGGGCCGGAGGGTGTCGGCAAGTCGGCGCTGGTCGAGCGCGTGCTCCAGCGCACCACAGGTCGCTTCGCCGACGTCCAGCACCTCGAACTGCGAACCGAGGGCATCGGCGACGTGATGCCGGCGGTCCGGAGCTTCACGGCCCGCATGCCGTTGTCGCTCCCCGGCGGGAACCGTGATCGGTCGTTGCTGGTGATCCATCGAGGCGATCCGCTTGCCTCGCAGGCCGAGTCGCTCGTGCGGCTCGCCGCACAGGACGGCGCCCTCACCATACTCGTCGAATCGGTGCCGGAACTCCGTGCGCCGGGCTGCGCACCCGTGCTCGTCGGGCCGCTCGAGGCGGATGCCGCTGCTCAGCTGTTCCGTCAGGCCGCCGCGAGCGTCGGGGTCGACGTCGGCGACGGACCGGAGGTCGACGACCGCATCCGTCGGATCTGCTCGTCCGTCGACGGCAACCCGCTCGCGATCGAACTCGCCGCCTGCAGGCTGCCGTTCATCCCCCTGACCCACCTCGATCCGCTCCTGTCGGATCCCCGCCGTGCCCTCGACGTGCTCACCGCCCCGATCGGTGCGGGCGATCGCGCGCGCGGGGTGCGCGATGCGGTCCTGACGACCCACGAGATGTCCTCCGCCGCGGCGCAGCGGTTGCTGGAACTGCTCTCGGTGTTCGCCGGTCCGTTCGCCATCGAGGCCGTCGAAGCGGTCTGCGAGGGCCTGGTCGCATCGTGCTACAACCCCCTCGGCGAGCTCCTCGACCTGCGATTGGCCGAGCTGGATTCGGCGACGACGCTCGGCCGGTACCGGCTCAGTCGACTCGTCCAGGGTTTCGCACGCGAGCGGCTCGAGACGTCCGGGCACGCCTCCGAAGCGCGCGATCGCCACGCCCGCCACTTCTCGGACCGGGCCCGTCGTGCGGCGGAGGCGGTCGAGGACGCCGACGAGGACGCCGCACTCGCGATCATGGGCGAGGACTTCCCGGAGTGCCTGCACGCGCTCCACTGGCTCATCGAGCACGATGCTGCGAGGGCGCTCCGCCTCGCGGCGGACCTCGGCTGGGAGGCGCAACGGCGCGGAACAGGCGAACGAGTGCTGCACCTGCTGCGGCATCTTCTCGATGCGCCGGGCGCCGGCGATCCGAGCGCACGGCGCGACGCGCTCATCTGGTCGGCGCAGCTCGAGAGCCTGACGCCCGATGCCCAGGACAAGGCCGGTGTCATCGCGGCTCGGGTGGCCGAGGCGCTCGTCCTCGCCCATGACTCGGGCGCCCCGCTTCCCCTCCTCATGGCGCTGCGCACCCAGTTCCTGGCGGTGTCCGCCACCCGCGACGTGCCGGCGGCCTTCGCGGCCTGCGCCGAGGGGATGCGCCTCGCCGGGGAGCTCGGGCATACGCGGTGGACGGGTCGATTCGAGGTCTCGGCGAGTTCGATGTACGGCAATCTCCGCCGGTACGACGAGGCTGCCGGGCTCGCGAACTCGGGGCTCGCACGGGCCATCCGCTCCGACGACCGGCGCACGGTGGTCTTCGCGGCCTTGGTGCTGCACTCCCTCCCGACGGGGACCCTGCCCGATCAGGACGGCCGCCTTCGCCTCGAGGACGTGCTCGAGATCGCCCGCGATCTCGACGACACGCCGCGCGAGCTGCACGTGCTCGCCGCGCTCGCCCTTTCGGCGGTCGACCGCGGCGACGCCGCGGCGGCCGCGTCCTGGCTCACCATGCGTCAGTCCGCCCTGCGCCGGGTCGACCTCCTGAACGGCCTGACGGTCTCGGTCATGCTCGCCGCGCTCATCGCCGACATCCGCGGCGACCACCGCGTCGGAGCGAGGCTGCACGGCGCCATCGCATCGCACGTCGATGCGGTGCTGGCGCTGGCAGCACCGGAGCACGGCGAGCGGTACCGGGCGGCCGTCGACCGGTTCCGCGCGACGCTCGGCCCGGCCGCATTCGCCGCGGCCGTCGCGGGCGGGCAGGTTCTCGATCGCGAGCAGACGCTGGGAGAACTCGGGGCGTACCTGCCGCAGATCGCGGACGTGCCGACGCCGGCCGAGAGCGCAGCCTCCCCGACCACTGCGATCGTGCCGCTGACTGCGCGCGAACTGCAGGTGCTCGAACTGCTGACGCGCGGTCTCCGAAACAAGGAAATCGCCGTCGAGCTGCGCATCACCCCGAAGTCGGTCATGCACCACACGAGCGCCGTGTATCGCAAGCTCGGCGTCCGCACTCGTGCCGAGGCCGCCACGAAGGCAGCGACGAGCGGGCTGGTGCGATTGGACTGAGCCCGTCGATCGGGGGTGCTCGACGGGTCCTGAACGAGGCGGGCAAATGCCCGATGCCGTCGCCGACGGCACCTCCTATCGTGACGGCGTTCGACATGCGCGTCGTCGACGCGGCGGCGCCTGGCCCGGGAGGTTCACGATGAAAACGCTCGCAACCCACGTGGCCGCCGCGGCGGTCGTCGCCATGGCGCTGGCGGCCGGAGTGACGCCCGCGGTGGCGGCCGACGGGGTCCCGGAGATGATCCTCTTCGACGATCCGTACTACTCGGCGCCGGTCGGCGAGGAGTTCGCCGGCCCCATCCGGGCGGTCGTCACCGACGACGCCGGGCAGCCGGTGGTCGGCGTCGAGGTGACGCTCTCCGTCGTCCCGGACACGTGGCAGGGCGCCACGGTCGCGCTGGACACGTACTCGGCGATCACGGGCGCCGATGGTGCGATCGTGGTGCACGCGACCGCCGGCGACATCGGCGGACGCGCCGTGCTGCGCGCCGATGTCGGTGACGACGTTCGAACCGGCGCGTGGATGATCGTGCGACCGCCGGGCTTCCGGCCGGGCGAACAGCTCGCCGGCATCGACGCCGAGGGCGAGGACGGCGCTCGCCACAACCTCCGCGACACCGTG
This sequence comes from Agromyces zhanjiangensis, assembly GCF_040496055.1. Taxonomy (NCBI): domain Bacteria; kingdom Bacillati; phylum Actinomycetota; class Actinomycetes; order Micrococcales; family Microbacteriaceae; genus Agromyces; species Agromyces zhanjiangensis. The sequence continues at coordinate 598,824 of NZ_JBEPKB010000001.1, forward strand.
CAGAAGGGCACGTACACCATCGTCGACGTCTGCGCCGCATGGTGCGGGCCATGCCGCTTCTACGCGCCGATGCTGCGCGATGCGAGTGCGAAGCTCGCGACCGACTACAAGGTCGACCTCGCGATCGTGACCGTGCTCCAGCAGGGCGCGAACGCCGGCGAACCGAGCACGCGATCGGACGCCGTCGCCTGGGAGGAGTCCCTCGGACTGACGAACACCGTGCTGCACGCGGAGGGCGACTCCGATTCCGATCTCGCGCGGGCCGCTGAGTTCTTCCTGCTGGACGACGACGCCGGCGTGGGCCAGGCGGTTCCCACGAGCCTGCTCATCGGCCCCGACGGCACGATCCTCGACCGTGTGGTCGGAGCCCAGGCGAGCGTCGAGGAGATCATCCAGCGCGTCCTCGACAGCGGGGCGAAGGCCCACCGGCCGAAGGCGCCCAAGCCGGACAAGTCGCTCACCGGTGAACGGGTGACCGCCACCCTCGACGGGGATTCCGCGTCGGTCGTCTTCGACCCCTCGGGCACCCAGCAGTACGAGCAGACGCCACTCGGCATCCTCGGACATCGGTCGGACGACACCGATCCGTCGATCGCCGTCCGGAACTTCTCGTTCTACGAACCGTCCGGTCTCCCATCGTCCGGCGAGCTGACACTCTCGCTCGAGCGCCTCGACCCCAAGCACGCGAAGGAACCGCTCACGTCGACCACGCTCTACGTGTGGGTGACCGGACTCCTCACGCCGGGGGACTTCGACCGTCAGGCCGGCGCCTGGGTCGAGTTGCCCGCGACGTCCGTGAAGGGCGTCACCACGGTCGACATCGACCTGGCCGCGCTGCGCATCCCGTACGAGCAGGCGTTGCGTTCGGGCGAGTACGAGGACTACGGCACGATCGGCGAACTGACCGACGCGGACATCGACGCCCTGGTGGCGAACATCGCCGGGGTCGAGGTGGAGGCCGTGTTCGCTCGGAAGTGACGGCTGCTCCGGTCGTGGGCGGTGCGTGATCGCGCATCGCCCACGACTGAGCCACCGTCCGCAATGTCGCATCCGCTCGCACGAGCGGATGGCGCGCAACGAACGCCTGCTCCTCGTGCAGCGGCCGAGCTACTGATGGATGAAGGCGAGGATGTCGGAGTTCAGGACGTCCGCCTGCGTGGTCAGCATCCCGTGCGGGAAGCCCTCGTAGATCTTGAGGGTCGAGTTGCTGAGGAGCTCGTGCTGCTTGAGCGCGGCCTGCTGGTAGGGCACGATCTGGTCGTCGTCGCCCTGGAGGACGAGGACGGGCACCGAGATCGCCTCGAGGTCCTCGGTCTGGTCGGTCTCCGAGAACGCCTTGATGCCCTCGTAGTGCGCGAGCGCGCTGCCCATCATGCCCTGACGCCACCAGTTGGCGACGACGGGCTCCGATACGGTCGCACCCTCGCGGTTGAAGCCGTAGAACGGGCCCGACGCGACGGCCTGGAAGAAGTCGGCTCGGTTCGCGGCCAGCGCGCTGCGGAACCCGTCGAAGACCGACATCGGCAGCCCTCCGGGGTTCGCGTCGGTCTGGAGCATGAGCGGGGGAACCGCCGCGACCAGCACGGCCTTCGCGACACGACCCTGCGGCTCACCGAACTTCGCGACGTAGCGGGCGACCTGGCCGCCGCCGGTCGAGTGGCCGACGTGGATCGCGTTGCGCAGGTCCAGGTGCTCCACGACGGCGGACGCATCGCTGGCGTAGTGGTCCATGTCGTGGCCGGTGCTGATCTGCGACGAGCGGCCGTGACCGCGACGGTCGCTGGCGATGACGCGATACCCCTTCCCGAGGAAGTAGAGCATCTGGGCGTCCCAGTCGTCCGAGGACAACGGCCACCCGTGGTGGAACATGATGGGCTGGGCGTCGCGGTCGCCCCAGTCCTTGAAGTAGATCTCCGCACCGTCGTCCGTGGTCACAAAGGACATGACCGACCTCCAGATTCCTCTTCAGCCGAGGCTCTGCCCGACCATCGTGGTTGGATGCTCTCCGATCGAAGGACGCACCGCTACCCCCTTGCGGAGACGTCTGAGGTACCGGTCCCGGACGGTCTCCGACTACGCCGTCCACCACGGCCGCAGCGGCAGGTCGCCGACTCCCCCGCGCTCGTCGGGCTTCACCGCCAGCACCTGGTGCAGCTGGATGCCGCCGCGCTCGAACTGGAGCCGCGAGCCGGCCATGTAGAGCCCCCACACCTTCGCGGTCGGCAGGCCGACCTCGTCGACCGCCTCGTCCCAGTGCTCGACGAGGTTGGCGCACCAGTCGCGCAGCGTCAGCGCGTAGTGCGGGCGCAGGTTCTCCTCGTGCAGCACCTCGAGGCCGACATCCTGCGCCTCGGTGATGATGCGCCCGGACCCGGTGAGCTCGCCGTCGGGGAAGACGTACCGGTCGATGAATCCACGGGTGGATGCTTCGGACCGGTTGTCGGGGCGGGTGATGCAGTGGTTGAGCAGCAGTCCGCCGGGGCGCAGCCGCGACTGCAGGAAGCGGAAGTACTTCGCGTAGTTGCGCACCCCGATGTGCTCGAGCAGCCCGATCGACGACACCGCGTCGAAGCCGGTGTCGGCGACATCGCGGTAGTCGGCGTGCCGCACCTCGGCGAGCTCGCCCAGGCCCTCCTCGGCGATGGCGCGCTGCGCCCACGTGGCCTGCTCCTCCGACAGCGTGACGCCGACCACACGGATGCCGCGGCGCGCCGCGTAGCGCACCATGCCGCCCCACCCGCAGCCCACGTCGAGCAGCCGGTCGCCCGGCGACAGGTGCAACTTCTCGAAGACCAGCCGGTACTTGTTCTCCTGCGCCTCGTCGAGGGAGGCATCGAGGCGCGGGTAGCACGCGCAGGTGTAGGTCATCGACGGCCCGAGCACCCACTCGTAGAAGGCGTTCGACACGTCGTAGTGGTGGTGGATGGCCTCGGCGTCGCGCGCCTTGCTGTGCCGGCGGCCCGTCGCGACCCGGCGCCAGCGCGGCGGCGCCTCCCCCGGCGGCGGCGCGATCGGCTTCAAGTGCTCGACGCCGATCGAACGGAGGATCTGCGCGATCGCCCGTGGCGGCGGCATCCGGAACACCAGTTCGTCGGCGAGCGCGCGGAGCAGTTCGTAGGGGTCGCCCGGGTGCACGCCGTGGATCTCGAGGTCGCCGGCGATGTAGGCGCGCGCGAGGCCGAGGTCGCCGCGAGCGGTGGCGAGGTAGGTCGTGCCGCGCGGGGTCTTCAGTTCGATCCCGATGGCGGCGTCGGGCGGGCCCGCCGAGCTGCCGTCGTACGCGGTGAACCGCAGCGGGAGCTGCCCGCCGGCGACGAGCTCCAGGATCTCGGCAAGGGTGAGCCTGCCCGCGGCATCCGGCTTCGTCGCGGCATCCGCCGTCGTGGCATCGGCCTTCGTGGCATCCGCCGTCGTCGCCGACCCGGGCCCTCGCTCCTTGAACGTCGTCATCGTCGTTGCACCGCCTTCGCAGAGAGGTCGAGGAACCGCGGTCGGGGTCGTACGGCCGCAGGAGCGGACACCCCACACGCTAGTCCGCATGAGCCGCTGCCGGGATGGTTCCCCCGCCGGCCCCGGGTCTCAGTGGGCCGGCCGGCTATCGCCTCACGGTGCGATGACGAGCCTCGCGATCCGATCCCCGTCGAGGCCGAACCTGTAGCGCAGGTCGACGACGCCGCCGGGGAAGTCGCCCTCGAGGTGCGCCAGCACCGTCCACTGCTGAGGACCCTCCTGGCGCTGGCCGGTGAGCGTCGTCGTGTAGGTGTACTCGCTGCCGGTCTTGTCGAGCCAGGCGCGGATGCCGTCGCGGCCGTCGTAGTCGATTCCCTCGTCGGTGACGCGGGCGTCCGCCGTGAAGGCCTCGAGGACCGACTGCCGCCGATCGTCGTCGCCGTGTGCGCGGAGGTATCGGGCGACGACCGGTGGCACGGTCGCGGTGTCGTAGGAGTCGAATGCGTCGGTGTGAGACATGGGTGTCCTCCAGTTCGTGTTCGGTTGACCGTCATGCACGGCATCCGGGATGCCGACCTCCGCCGAGGTGGAGTCCCGTGATTCGTGCGTGTCTCCACGCTCCCGCTTCCCCTGAGGGGAAGGTCAAGCCGACTCGTTCGCGCTCAGCGGACAACTCGGAAGATCGGCCATCCGATCTCGGTGACGGTGTGCGAGTCGATGCCGGGGAGCCCTTCCACGTAGACCTCGCGGACGGGAGCGTCTGTCGCGAGCTCGTGACGTGCGACGTGTTCGCCGAGTGCGGCGTAGACCTGCGGGATCGTCTCGTCTGGCCCCTCGTGGCGTGCGACGGCGAGCTCGACCGGGGGCAGCTCGACGAAGGTCGCCTCGCCGTCGATGGCACGTTCGGCGATGTCGTCACCGACGGTGAGGAAGACGGTGGCCAGTCCTCGTCCGTCGGCGAACAGCTCGTTGGGCCAGATGCCGCCGTAGTGGCCGGTCGACGACGGGTCGGATCCTGCGGCGATGTGCCGGAGCATCGCCGTCGAACGACGGAACCAGCTTGCGAGGTCGCGGAGGTCGATGACCTCGCTGACCGCCACGGCCCGGGTCTCGGGCACGCTGCGGTGGACGATCTCGACCGGCGCCGGAGTGGGGGCGAGGATGTCTCGGAGGTTCTGCACGGCGATCCGCGTGTCATCGAGCTGTCGCTCCATCCGCTGGAGGTGCTGCGCGAGCAGTTCGGTGCGCGCTGCAACGTCCGGAGCGGCGAGCACGTCTCGGATGGACTGGACCGGCACGTGGAGCTCCCGCAGGGTCTTCACGATCCGGGCATCCGCGATCTGGTCGGCGGCGTACAGCCGATAGCCGTTGCGGTCGTCGACGAGCACCGGGGTGAGGATGCCGTTCCGGTGGTAGAACCGCAGGGCCTTCGCAGTCATGCGCACCGCACGCGAGAAGTCGCCGATGGTCATGAGGGAACCCTCATGCGACGTCAGGTGGTCGGGGTGCACTCTGCGATTCTTCCTCAGCTCGGCTTCGGCGACCGGGGTCGAGGGCGGGCCAGCGCGCGCTGCTCAGGGAACCTCCAGCCGAGGAGGACGGCGAGCAGTCGAGCCGCGGTGGTCACGCCGACGCAGATCAGGCCGGCGATGGGCACTGGAGTGCCGACTTCGGTGAGCAGGACGAGCACGCCGACGCCGGACCCGGCGGCGACCGCGTAGAGCGTCCCGATCTGGAGGAACGAGACCGGCAGGCCCAGAAAGACATCCCGCAGCAGTCCCCCGCCGATCGCGCCGATGATGCCGACCACGAGCGCGCCGACCTCGCCGACGCCGAGCGACAACGCCTTGGAGGCACCGATCGCGCCGAACAGTCCCATGACGACGGCATCGAGCGCGGTGATGACCCAGCCCACATGGGTGAACAGGTGCTGGAGGATCATGCCGAGGATGGCCGAGCCGCCGGCGACGACCAGGTACCAGTTCATCCAGATGACGACGGGCGGCTGGTCGAGGACGATGTCGCGCAGCAGGCTGCCGCCGAGCGCGACCACCAGCCCGATGACGAGGACGCCGAGCACGTCGATGCGACGACTTCGGTGTTCGGCTGCGAAGAGGGCGCCTTGGAGGCCGCCCAGTCCCGCGGCGAGCAGTTCCACCCACAACGAGACCTGGAACGGTGCGACATCCATCCGAATCCTCCCCTCGTCGCTCGGGGCCGGTCCGCTCCAGGCGAGCGAACCGACCCCGGAGTCGATGCGGCGTCAGCGCGTCGCGCTGCGCTCGGCTGCGGTGGCGATGACGTCGGCGACCACCTCGGCCTGCGAGATGAACGCCGCGTGGCTGCCCGGGACGTGGGTGATGTCGGCCCCGATGCGCGTGGCCATGTGCTGGAGCATGGCCTGGTCGAACGCCTTGTCCTCCGTCGAGATCACGGCCCAACTCGGCTTGTCGCGCCACGCGGCCGCGGTCACCGCGGTGCCGAACGCCGACATGTCGATCGGAACCTGGCTGTCGGCGAGGAACATGGCGTCGGCCTCGCTGAGGTCTGCGGCGAAGCCGGCGTGGAACGCCTCGCGGTTGAGGTAGCCGTACCCGTCGTCGCCCACGTCGATGACGAACTCGGGCGTCGGCGCGAACCCTTCGTACTGCTGCGACGTGGTCTCCCCGGAGTCGGGCGCGAGTGCGGAGACGTACACCAGGCCGGCGACCTTGGGGGGCATGCCCGCCTCGGTGATGACGGTCCCGCCCCACGAGTGGCCTACGAGGATCGTCGGCCCGTCCTGAAGCTCGAGCACCCGGTTGGTGGCCGCCACGTCGGCCTCGAGCGAGGTGAGCGGATTCTGCACGATCGAGACCCGGTAGCCGCGAGCGGTGAGCAGGTCGTAGACGCGGCGCCATCCGGATCCGTCGGCGAAGGCCCCGTGCACGAGGACGACGTTGGTGATGTCGTGTTCGGTGTTCATGTCGTTCCTTCCGTAGCGGCCGTTCGGCCGATTCATTGCGGTCATGTGATGCAACACCGGCGATGTGCAATATATTGCATGTTGCAAAGGATCGGCAAGAGCCGAAGCGTCGACTTGCACCCGGGCCCCGGAGTGTGGGCAATATATTGCATGCCGATTCCCCGGAGCATCCCCGGCGTCGACCGGTCGCTGTTGCGCGATGACGTGTTCCGCCGGCTCCGGGACGCGATCGTCGACGGCACGTTCCTGCCCGGCGAACAGCTGAAGGATGCCGAACTCGCCGAGTGGCTCGGCGTCAGCCGGACCCCGGTTCGCGAAGCACTCCTCCGTCTGGGTGCGAGCGGACTCGTGGTCGCGGTGCCCGGGCGATCGACGACGGTCAGCGCCATCGACCCGAAGGCCGTCCGGGACGCACGCGACGTGGTCGCCGCCATGCACGTCCTGGTCGCGCGGGAGATGGCGGGCAACCTGTCCGACGCCGAGGTGGGGCGGATGCGTGACGCGAACGACCGCTTCGCCCGGGCCGTGAACGCAGGCGACACCGCCGCCGCCCTCGACGCCGACGAGGAGCTGCACGCGATCCCGGTGTCGATCCTCGGGAACCGCGCCATCGAGTCGGTGCTCGACCAGTTCGGCCCCGTCGTGCGTCGAGCGGAACGCGAGCGCTTCGCCGCGGGCGGTCAGGCCTCGATCGAACGGCATGAACGGCTCATCCAGCTCCTCGCGAGCGGCGACGCCGAGCGCGCGTCGGAGCTCACCTTCGAGATCTGGCACAGCCTGCCCGCGGAACGCGCCACTCCCTCGGAGTGACGAGCCGTGCAGAGCCGGTCAGGTCGACGGCGCCCCGCCCGACGCCGACGCCGCCGGCCGTACTGCGCGCTCGATCAGCTCGCGGACGTCGCGGACCTCGCGGAGCTCGCGAACGAGCTCGCCGACGTCGTCATCGTCGTTGCACCGCCTTCGCGTAGAGGTCGAGGAGCCGCGAGTCGGGGTCGTACCGCCGCTTCGCGGCGCGGTAGGCGTCGCCGCCGTAGAGCGCGTCGAACTCGTCGCGCGGGTAGAAGGCGTCGGAGTACAGCGACTTGTGCCCGTCGAGTTCGCCGACCTTGTGCTCGATGAGCCGGTTCGTCGCGCCTTCGGTCGCGCCCACGGGCACGGTCGACCAGAAGCCGACGTTCACGTAGGTGCGGTGGGGCTCGAGCGGGTACAGCGGCCAGTCGGTGTCGTCGCGCGGTCGGAGCGGGCACAGCCAGATCGGCTCGATCGGCACCTCGGCGAGGAACCAGTCGAGGAACTCCGCGGTCCGCTCGATCGGGATCTCGACGTCCTGGATGACGCGCTCGCGCGGCGGCCGGCCGCGGAACCGTTCGATGCGGTTTCCGATGTCGTACCGCCGTTCCAGCTTCATGAGCTTCCAGTACGCGCTGCTGCGCCGGTAGCGCCGCGGCCAGAGCCGGCGAACGAGCGGATGCTGCGCGCCGAACGCCTGCGAGCACCAGAACCAGTCGGTGTCCCACCGCCACAGGTAGTCGTGGATCGTGAGCCGGTCGTGCGTCGCGCCATCCGCATGCTGGATGGAGCGGTAGAAGATGCGCTGCCCGGTGTAGTCGCTGGTCGGGCCGGATGCCGCGGTCTGCACGCCCACGCAGAGGTAGCTCTCGTCGGCGCTGAAGACGACCCCGTCGAGGTAGTCGACGCGGGTGCCGTCGTCGAGGGCGCCGGTCTCGACGATGCGGCCCATCGTGGCGAAGAGGTCGGTGAGGGTGTGGAAGCGCAGGTGCGTGAGCGCGACGAACGGCTGCACTGGCTCCAGCTCGATGCGCAGGCGCACGGCGTAGCCGAGCGTGCCGTACGAGTTCGGGAACGCGCGGAACAGGTCGGCGTGCTCCGTCGGCGACGCGGTCACGACCTCGCCGGCGCCGGTGAGGATGTCGAGCTCGAGCACCGACTCGTGCGGCAGCCCGTTTCGGAACGACGTCGACTCGATCCCGAGCCCCGTCACCGCTCCGCCGAGGGTGATGGTCTTCAACTGCGGCACCACGAGCGGCGCCAACCCGTGGGGCAGCGTCACCGCGACGAGATCCTCGTACGTGCACATGCCGGCCACGTCGGCCGTCCGCGCCTCCGCATCGACCGCGATGACCTGCGTCAGCCCCGACGTGTCCAGCCCGCGGGCCTCGACCCGGTCGCGCGACCGGAACAGGTTCGACGTCGGCTTCGCCAGCCGCACCGTCGCCGTCGCGGGCAGGGCCCGATAGCTCGCCAGCAGGCGCTCCACGCCGTCAGCGTGAGCGGCTCGTGCGTCAGTCGCGTCGGTCGCAGGAGCGGACACACCCTCACGGTAGTCCGCAGGGGCCGAAGTCCGCATGCGGAGTTCCCTCGGCGACCGACGCCCCCGCTCCGCTGCGTCCATCGGCGCCGATGGGGCCGGCGGTGCGTCGTCGGATCAGGGGCCGTCGGTCCGGATGCGGTACGTCGAGGCCGTCTGGCGATGGGCCGTGCGATGGCTCTCCCGCCCCACGTCCGCACCGCCTATACGCGCGTCCGCTCCTCCGGCACCGGTGCCGGTATCGGTGCCGCCGTCTTGCCGAGTCGGATCCCAGCGAGGATGAGCCAGACGACCATGAGTGGACCAGCGACTCTGAGCAGCACCAGGGCGGACTCGGTGAAGGCGCCCCCGAGGGAGGAGCCCGCCAGGCCGAACGCGGCGAGGAGGCCGATCCAGCGGGAAACGCCGTGTTGGGCCCAGCTCGCGCCGAGCAACCACGTCGCGGCGGCGAGATGGATTCCCCAGCGAAGCGGATCGATGATCTCCGTACCCACGCTGTAGAGCGTCAGCATCAGGATCATGTTGTCGACGACGACCCAGACGTAGCCTGATGCCCTCGCCCATGTCGGGGCGGGAAGGGCGGAGATCACGGGCAGCAGGGCGAAGTGGAACGCCAGTCCGGCGAACACGTAGATGATCACGCTCGGCGGCGGGGAACCTTCGAACTCGTTCCGCACGCCGAGGCCGATGATCACGATCATCCCGAGGACGAAGAAGACCGCGGCGGCATACGCGAATCTGGAGGCGACGGTGTCGTTCATCGCGTGCATTCCCTGCGAGGGCGTCTCGAACGACGGCGTGCCGTCGATTCGGCGCCGGCTCACGAACGCGGCCGCGATTCCGATCGCGAGTGTCGCAACGGCGATCAAGGACGACGTCACCGCCGGCCCGGCGTGGTCGATCCACATCCAGCGGACCGGCCCGCCCGCCGCCGCGGACGCGATCGCGTATCCGATCGACTGCGCGAACGAGAGCACACTCACGGTGAGCGCGACGATCGCCACCGCGACCCACCACCCACGTCTGCTGCGGTTCTCCATGAGCTGCCTCCGTCCAGTGCGACCTCAGTCGGCCGTGTCCGCGTGCGTCCGGATCTCGACCTCGGCTCACCGTCGACGCTACGGGCGCCGACGACCGTCGCGACATCCGGGATTCGCATGATGCGTTGCGGAATCCCGGAACCCCGATCGGGGTGTCCAGCGGGCCTGGCTCAGATGGGCCGCGCGCGACGCTGGTCGTCGAAGAACGCGAGCACCGCGGCGACCCGGCGGTGCACATCAGGCTCGTCGGCGAGTCCGAGCTTCGTGAAGATCGAGCCCAGGTACTTCTCGATCGAGGATTGGCTGAGGTGCAGCCGCTCGGCGATCGCACGGTTGCTGGCACCGCCCGCGACGAGGGCGAGCACCTCGTGCTCGCGGTCGGTGAGGGCGAGCAGCGGCGAGTCCGCGTTCCGGCGTGAATGCGCCACCATGGTCGCGACGACGTCGGCGTCCACCACCGACCCGCCGTCGACGACCTCACGAATGGCCGCGAGCAGCTGCGCGGGTCGCCCGACCCGTTCCTTGAGCAGGTACGCGAGCCCGCGCGTGCCTTCCCGGAACAGCGACATCGCGTAGGCGGGATCGTTGTGCTGCGAGAGCACGACGACTCCGATCTCAGGGTGCGCGGCGCGGATCGCGAGCGCGGCGTCCACGCCCTCGGTGCGATGATGCGGAGGCATCCTGATGTCGGTCACGACGGCGTCGGGTCGCTCACGCTCGACCACCTGGGCGAGCTCGACCGCGGTCGAGACCGCGGCGATCACCGTGAGCCCGCCGTTCTCCACGGCGTGGCGGACCCCTTCGCGGACGAGGTAGTGGTCCTCGGCGATCGCGATACGCAGCGGTTCAGGCATCCTCGAACTCCACCTCCCGTGCGTCCAGTGAGGCGCGCACGAGGGTGCCCCCGCCCCCATAGCGTGCCACGGTCAGCGACCCGCCGAGCGCTTCGATCCGATCGCGCACGCCCGCGAGGCCACGCCCGATGCCGAGCGGGTCGCCACCCGGGCCGATCCCGTCATCCGCGATGGCGATCTCGAGGCGCGCGCCGTTGCGACTGAGCGTGATCTCCACCCGATGCGCCTCGGCGTGCTTCAGGCTGTTCGCGAGCGCCTCCGCGACGATGAAGTAGCCGGCGCCTTCGATCGCCTCATCGAATCGTGCCGTGCGCAGGTCGGCATCCGCCCGGACGGTGACGGGAATCGGATGTCGCGCCGAGAGGGCCTCGACGGCACCGAGGAGTCCCTGGTCGGTGAGCACGCTCGGATGGATCCCCGTTGCCAGGTCGCGGATGTCGTCCAGCACGCGGGTCAGGCCGTCGCGGAGCAGGTCCATCGCGGTCGGCTGGACTGCGGGTTCCGTGTCGAACTGCCCGACGAGCGCGATGAGCGCGACGAGGTCCTGCTGGACGCCGTCGTGGATGTTGCGCTCGATGCGTCGCCGCTCGCCCTCCTGGGCGTGGACGAGGCGGGTGCGCGACGCCGACAGCTCGGCCGCCTGCGCGGCGAGCCGCTGGGTGAGGCGCACGTTCGCGACCGCGAGCGCGGCCTGCTGCGCGAAGGTCATGACGACCGCGCGGTCCTCGGGCGACCATGCTCCGGCTCGCTTGGGTCCGCACAGCACGTCACCGACGTGGGCACCGTCGAGCACCACCGGAGCGGCGAAGACCGGCGCCTCATCAGGGGTCGGGCCGGGCTCGTCGGCATCGGTGATGCTGACCCGCACCCACGTGATGCCGAGTCCGTCTTCGAGCGCGGTCGACATGCGCGGCAGGAGCGTGCCCAGGTCGAAGGTCTCGGCGAGCGTCCTCCCGAGCCGCGCGATGGCGACGGCGGGATCGGGCCGCGCGCCGAACAGCCAACGATCGGCGACGCGCCCCAGCGCGCGCTGCGCCGGCGCGAACAGGGTCGCGATCACGACGGCCAGGAGCACCGCCCACGGCACGGTGAGGTACTCGCTCGCGGTGACGCCGATGAGGGACGCCGCCCCGACGAAGACGGCGGCGATCGCGATCCACAGCACGGCCGCGACGAGCCCGCGCCGCAGGATCCGGTCCGGGTCGAACCGACGGGGATCGACCACCCCGAGGATGGCCGCGGCGGTCAGCAGTGGCGGGTAGAACACGAACACCGCGTACACGGCGACGGTCACCGCGCCCGCGTTCTCCCGCAGGACGAGGTTCACGACGAGGACGACCCCGATCAGCGCGAACGGCGGGAGCAGCCAGCGCAGGCGCCGGCGGATGCGGGGCCCGCTCGTCACGTAGCGCACGATCAGGAACGCCGGCGCAAGCAGGGCCGGCAGCCACACCGCGCCGAGGATCACCTGCACCGTGCGGTCACCGATCGCGAACGGCAGGACGTGAAGCGGATTCGGTTCGCCCGAGACCTGCACGAACCACTCCAGGGGCAGGTTCTCCGCTCCGAAGGTGACCAGGGCGACGGTTGCGTACATGAGCGAACCCGTCGCCCAGAGCACCGGGACGGTGTACGGCAACGGCCGCCCGTCCGGGTAGATCCGGAGCGCGACGAGCATCAGCAGGAGTACCCCGACGGTGAGGCTTCGCCGCGCGAGCAGGAGCCAGGCCGCCGACGCCTCAGCTCCCAGCTGCAGAGCCTGGTCGGTGAAGACATCCATCCCGGTTCCGACGGCGCCCAGGCCCGTGGCGATGACGATCCAACTGATGACTCGATCGCCCCGATAGCGCAGCCGCGCGATTCCCGCGATCACCACGGAGCACAACGATGCGACCAGCCAGGGCAGGCTCACGGGCCATCCCGCCAAGGCGAGCGCGAACCCGGCGACGGTGGCGACGAGCCCCGTTGCCACCGAAGCCTCGGCCCAGAGGCCGTGGACGCGGCGGGCTTCCATGCCGCCATCGTCCCGCACTTCGGCGCAACTGGCGATGCCGTGGCCTGCAAGGGACGATTCCGGAATATCGCAATCGACTCGCGTCAGAGCCGGCGAACGAGCGGATGCTGCGGGCCGAACGCCTGCGAGCACCAGAACCAGTCGGTGTCCCACCGCCACAGGTAGTCGTAGATGGTGAGCCGGTCGTGCGTCGCGCCATCCGCGTGCTGAATGGAGCGGTAGAAGATGCGGCGGGCCGTAGCGGCTCGAAACCGACGCCGGGGGCCGTCGACCATCAGTCCGTGTGCGGTCGGGGCCGCTCGATCCCCTGTTGCCCATGGCCGGCCGCAATGACCTACACTTCCGTGGCAGCAGGCTTCGGCACCTTGTAGACGCCGTTGGCCCGGTACTTGCCATTCGACGACTGACTGAACGAGACAAGCAGGCGCCCGATGTTGCCCGCAACGTGATCCGAGTACACGCCAGCCCAGCGTTCATGATCAACGTCGAACTCAGTGATTACGAGGCCATCCCGCGAGACGACTCCCATCAACTCGCCCGCATTCTTCCCTGCAGGTCGCGGCATGAACGTAACCTCAGCCTTGAGGCCGCGGGCGGCCTCGCTGTACTTGGCGAAGAGCGCCGCAAGGGCTTCCTGGTATTGCTTCGCCGTGGAGAAGTAGGGGTATTCCTCCTTCTCTCGAGGCCTCGACCAGCCTCCGGGTGCTAGCGACCGCGCCCAGGATTCCACCTCGTAGTACCCCGGCACCTTCACCGCGAGATACGCAGGAACGTAGTCGCCGCGGCGGATTTCGCCAGGTAGACACACAGGCTCGAGTCCAGCCTGGCGGCGCGCGCGAAGGGCCGCGTGGGCCTTCGAAACGAAGCGCGACGGCATGTCACCGACACGCACACCGTCGATTCGCGCGGTGATTCCCTCGCCGCGATCCCAGGCGAACAACTCCACCTCGGCGAATCGCGGGATGCGACCGGTCAAGAGTCCCTGGTAGTCGCCCACGCCTTGTACGTTGACCCATTCCTCAGCGGCCGTGAGGTCCCGGACCGGGAGCTTCCGCTCAGCGCGGATCGCGGCGACTTCACGGTTCGTTCCTGTGAGCCACACGCCGAAGTTCGGGCGGTCGTCCGTGCCGCCGGAGAGTACTGCTCGCATGAACACCAGCAGACCCTTGTCTGCGGCGCTCTTCACCGCTGGCTGCCACTTCGCCGACTCCCCGCTTGGCAGGTAGCCGCACTTCTCGCGTTCATGGCCGTAGACCAGATCAACCCGCACGGCACTCCCGCTCTTGCTGTGCGGATTGCCTGGCTCGGCGACGAGCATTCCGTAGAGCGGTCCTGAATCTTCGCCGCTGGACCGGTCGGCCTCGATGAGCGTCTTGATCCGACTGATCCCAGCGAGGTAATGCGATTCGCCGACCACCTCCCAGTCCGATTCCCCATCGTCCATCGTGAGTCCCATGACCTCAGTTGGGACGACGGGAGCGTACGCCCATTCCCCGAGGGGAGCGAACGGCTCGCCCTGGAACGTGAACTCCTCGAAGCGCGGATCGACAACTGTTTCGACGTTCGGCGCGACCTCGGCCGTCGTCTTCGCCGGTTGGCGAGCACTCTCCTGATCCGAACTGTAGGAAGGTGTATTTGCGTCCTTCTTGCGGAATCTGCTAAGCCAGCCCACGGGATCCTCCATCATGCCGTCTCGGGTAACGGCGCTAATCGGATGCTAGCGATGTGGCCCCGCCGGTCCGTCGCGCGTGACCACTTCGCGGGCCAGCCCGCCGGTCTCCGCGAGCGAGCGGGCGGGTTTCAGGCCGCTGCTACACCCTTCACTCCGAAGAGCCCGCGAAGGGGTCGCTGGACGAGACTTGGATTCTCGGTCGAAACCCACACCCTCACAACTGCACGGTGTCGCTGAGTTGTCGCGTCGCAGATGACCCGCCCGCCGAACTCGCACGCGGCGGAACCTCATCTGAGGCACATTCCGAAGCAGTTCCGCGAAGAGGCGCCGAACTTCATCCCGGATAGAGCCACTGATCCAGGCACGCCTCGATCCTTGCGATGGTGTGCAAGTCCGGCCACGACCCACCCGCGAGGATGTTTCGCAGGGTCCCCTCGTCCACGCCCGCATCTTGCGCCACTGACCTGACGCTGCGCCCCCCACCGCGAGGCTTAGGTTCAGCACGAACTGGCGGGCGACCTCGCCGTCTGGATCGGGCGACTCGATGTCGGGCCATGAGGCCGTCAGTCGGCTGGGCTTGTCCCGACCCGTCCGCCCCATCTCAGACCGCCTCACAGCGTATCTGTCGATATCCCGGCATTCCCATGGCTCAAGTACCTCGTTCAGGGTCAAGAATTCTGAACCGGGTCAACTTCGATGTATCCGTGGGTCAACTACCGTGACGTCTCACACACGGACCTAGAAGTCCCAGTCCTCGTCCTCCGTATTGACCGCCTTGCCGATCACGTACGACGAGCCCGACCCCGAGAAGAAGTCGTGGTTCTCGTCGGCGTTCGGCGAGAGCGAGGCGAGGATCGCCGGGTTCACGTCGGTGACCGAAGAGGGGAACATCGACTCGTAGCCGAGGTTCATGAGGGCCTTGTTGGCGTTGTAGTGCAAGAACTTCTTGACGTCCTCGGTGAGACCGAGACCGTCGTAGAGGCTCTGCGTGTACTGCACCTCGTTGTCGTAGAGCTCGTAGAGCAGCGAGAACGTGTAGTCCTTGATCTCGTCGCGCTTGGCCTGGTCGACCAGCTCGAGTCCGCGCTGGAACTTGTAGCCGATGTAGTAGCCGTGCACGGCCTCGTCACGGATGATGAGGCGGATCAGGTCGGCCGTGTTGGTCAGCTTCGCCCGGCTCGACCAGTACATGGGCAGGTAGAAGCCCGAGTAGAAGAGGAACGACTCGAGCAGCGTCGAGGCGACCTTGCGCTTCAGGGGCTCGTCACCGCGGTAATACTCCATCACGATGGAGGCCTTCTTCGGCAGGTGCTCGTTCTCGACCGACCAGCGGAAGGCGTCGTCGATGTCCTTCGTCGAGCACAGCGTCGAGAAGATCGACGAATAACCGCGAGCGCGGCCGTTCCGCGATCAGGTCACCGCGTGAAGGAGAACTCGGCGGCATGGACCGCGCCGTCGCCGAGGCTGAGCTCGAGCGTCTTGCACGAACCGGCGTAGGCCTTGGGCGTCGCCCAGTTGTACTGGTAGGTGCCGCCACCGAGGTGCTGCAGGCCGCTCTGGCCGGCGGCGGACTCCTCGACGAGGTTCGGCGTGTCCCCGAGGTCGCATGCCCGGGACGACACGCGCACCTTCACATCCGCACCCGAGAGATCGGCGGGCGTGCCGTCGACGCCGGCGACGGCCGTGAACACGAGCGGGACCGTGCGTCCGGCCTTGACCACGTTGACCGCTCCCGCGTCGAGCGGGGCGCCGAAGCCGCCGAAGCCGAACGCCACCCGGTAGTCGACCGACTCAGTCGCCTGGTTCCCGGCCACGTCTGTCGCCGAGCATTCGATGGTGAACGTCCCCGCGCTGCTGGTGTCGAGTGGATTACCGTCATTGCACGACGCATCGGCCACGCCCGACCCCGAGTCGGTGGCACCGGGATCGACCGTCACGACGTCGCCCAGCGCGAGGGGCGATGCGACCGATGGTGCGAGCGTCGGAGCGATGGTGTCGATGCTCCAGCTGTGCTCGGCTGGAGACGTGTCGTTGTTCCCCGACCGGTCCGAGGCGTAGACGGTGAAGGTGTGCTGACCGTCTGCGAGCCCCGTATAGGTCGCGGGGCTGGTGCATGCGACCGGTTCCGCGCCGTCGATCGAGCAGAAGAAGTCGAGGTCGAGGTCGACGCCGTCGGAGCCGCTGAACTCGAAGGTCGCCGATCCGGACGCGGTGAGCACTGCCGGCGCCGAGTCGATCGTGGTCTCGGGCGGCGTCTGGTCGGCGACAGCGTACGTGATGCGGATCAGGCCGTTGCCGCGATCTCCCGATACCCCGATCGCGCCCTGCTCGACCTGCTCGTTGACGAAG
Organism: Agromyces zhanjiangensis; assembly: GCF_040496055.1. NCBI lineage: Bacteria > Bacillati > Actinomycetota > Actinomycetes > Micrococcales > Microbacteriaceae > Agromyces > Agromyces zhanjiangensis. The sequence continues at coordinate 615,497 of NZ_JBEPKB010000001.1, forward strand.
GCACTCTGGCCTCCTGCCCCGCCACCACCGGTGGCGTACCTGTTGTCGATACCGACCGCCTCGCAGGCGCCGCCCGCGCCGCCGCCGCCGCCGCCCTTCAGCCCGCCACCGCCGCCGCCACCGGTCGCGACGCCGGCCGACGGGTTGCCGCTGCCGTCCTGCGCGAATCCACCGGGGCCGCCATAGCCGCCGGTGGCGCCCTCCCCGTGCTGGGGGTAGGGGAGGGTGCACCCATCCCCTGGCGTGCCCTGGCTCGAATCGGGCGCTGCTTTGCCGCCGCCGCCCGGAACCGGGTAGACGACGCCGTTCGCCGTGCCCGAGCTCGCGCCGTCCTCGCCATCCTCGCCGGCATCGCCGCCGTCGCTCTTCGAGAACGTCACCTCAGGCTTCCAGACGACCCCTCCGTACCACCCGCCGGCTCCTCCTCCGCCGGCCGCGATGGCCACCAGCAGGGTTTCGTCGCCGCTCACCCGGGCGAGGAGGCTCGACCCGCCGCCACCGCCCGCGCGCCCAGCGAAGTCGAGCAGATGGGCGCCGGAGCGGCCGCCGTCGGGATACCCGCCTGCGCCGAATCCCAGTGATCCGTCGCCGACCACGATGCTCCCGCGAGGCATGCCGTCCGCGCCTGCGCCCCCGATACCGAGCAGGAACTGATCGCCGACCTGGGCAGGGGCCGTGAGCACGACCGCGCCGGCACGGCCGCCTTCGCCGGCGCCGTTCCCGCCCGAGCCGCCGACGACGACGGCGGTGAACGTATCGCCGATGAAGTCGGCAGGGACGGTCCACGTCCCCGGCGCCTGACCGGTGAACGAGAACACGCAGGAGCGCTCACCATCTGACACGGTGCACGTGGAGGGCGCGCTGTCGGCCGCGAGCGCGGGCGCGGGGGTCGCCAGCAGAACCGAGGTCAGCGCCACCGCCGCGAGTGCCGCCCCGGCGCGATGCGGGTGAGTGAGCATGGGGTCCTCTTCTCTCACGCGCGACGCCGTCTGCGCCATCGCTGCAGTCAGGCAAGCACGCGGGCCCCGGTGCGCACATCGGGCAAATGCCCGGACTCTGACGGCGGGCGCGCGCGTGACGCCAGAGCTACCCCAGATGCTCGGTCGGCTCCGCTTCGAGCACCGTTTCCTGCACGGTGTTGGTCAGCCCACCGAGCAGGCCTCCCGTTCCGACCAGGCTGACGCCCTGTCAGGCCAGAGCGCAGATCCACCGTTTCTCTGACACGCCCTGACGAATCGATCGGCTGAGGAGGATACGTTCTCGGCACTTGCCGAGTGCGGAAGGGTCGCGCGGCGGACCTAGAAGTCCCAGTCCTCGTCCTCCGTGTTGACCGCCTTCCCGATCACGTACGACGAGCCCGACCCCGAGAAGAAGTCGTGGTTCTCGTCGGCGTTCGGCGAGAGCGAGGCGAGGATCGCCGGGTTCACGTCGGTGACCGAGGAGGGGAACATCGACTCGTAGCCGAGGTTCATGAGGGCCTTGTTGGCGTTGTAGTGCAGGAACTTCTTGACGTCCTCGGTGAGACCGAGACCGTCGTAGAGGCTCTGCGTGTACTGCACCTCGTTGTCGTAGAGCTCGTAGAGCAGCGAGAACGTGTAGTCCTTGATCTCGTCGCGCTTGGCCTGGTCGACCAGCTCGAGTCCGCGCTGGAACTTGTAGCCGATGTAGTAGCCGTGCACGGCCTCGTCACGGATGATGAGCCGGATCAGGTCGGCCGTGTTGGTCAGCTTCGCCCGGCTCGACCAGTACATGGGCAGGTAGAAGCCCGAGTAGAAGAGGAACGACTCGAGCAGCGTCGAGGCGACCTTGCGCTTCAGGGGCTCGTCACCGCGGTAGTACTCCATCACGATGGAGGCCTTCTTCTGCAGGTGCTCGTTCTCGACCGACCAGCGGAACGCGTCGTCGATGTCCTTCGTCGAGCACAGCGTCGAGAAGATCGACGAGTAGCTCTTCGCGTGCACCGACTCCATGAACGCGATGTTCGTGTACACCGCCTCCTCGTGCGGGGTCAGCGAGTCGGGGATGAGCGAGACCGCGCCGACCGTGCCCTGGATGGTGTCGAGCAGCGTGAGACCCGTGAAGACCCGCATCGTGGTCTGCTGCTCGTCGGGCGACAGTGTGTTCCACGACTGCACGTCGTTCGACAGCGGCACCTTCTCGGGCAGCCAGAAGTTGTTGACCAGGCGGTTCCAGACCTCGAGGTCCTTGTCGTCCTGGATGCGGTTCCAGTTGATCGCGTTGACGTGGCTGACCAGCTTGACCGGCGCGGCGTGGGCCGGGTCGTTGGTGGCCGAGTTCACCGGGTCGGTGAGAGTCATCCGTTCATTCCTCTTCTCGAGTCATCCGTAATGTGAGAAATGCTCATCAAAGCATGCACGAGACGCACTCGGACATGTTCGTGCCCTCGAGCGCGAGCTGACGCAGCCGGATGTAGTAGATCGTCTTGATGCCCTTGCGCCACGCGTAGATCTGGGCCTTGTTGATGTCGCGGGTCGTCGCGGTGTCCTTGAAGAACAGCGTGAGCGAGAGGCCCTGGTCGACGTGCTGCGTCGCCGCGGCGTAGGTGTCGATGACCTTCTCGTAGCCGATCTCGTACGCGTCCTCGTAGTACTCGAGGTTGTCGTTCGTCATGAACGGCGCCGGGTAGTAGACGCGACCGAGCTTGCCTTCCTTGCGGATCTCGATCTTCGACGCGATCGGGTGGATCGACGACGTCGAGTTGTTGATGTACGAGATCGAGCCGGTCGGCGGCACCGCCTGCAGGTTCTGGTTGTAGATGCCGTGCTCCTGGATGGAGGCCTTCAGCTCCTGCCAGTCGTGCTGCGTCGGGATGTGCACGCCGGCGTCGGCGAACAGCTCGATGACCCGCGCGGTCTGCGGCACCCACGCGGCATCCGTGTACTTGTCGAAGAACTCGCCCGACGCGTACTTCGACTCGGCGAAGCCGTCGAAGGCCTCGCCGCGCTCGATCGCGATCTGGTTCGACGCGCGCAGCGCGTGGAAGAGCACCGTGTAGAAGTAGATGTTCGTGAAGTCGATGCCCTCCTCGCTGCCGTAGTGGATGCGCTCGCGGGCGAGGTAGCCGTGCAGGTTCATCTGGCCGAGGCCGATGGCGTGCGACTTGTCGTTGCCGTCCTCGACGGACCGCACCGACGAGATGTGCGACATGTTCGAGACGGCGGTGAGGCCGCGGATGGCGGTCTCCACCGTCTTGCCGAGGTCGGGCGAGTCCATCGACAGCGCGATGTTCATCGACCCGAGGTTGCACGAGATGTCCTTGCCGATCTGGGCGTAGGAGAGGTCTTCGTTGTAGGTCGTCGGCGTGTTGACCTGGAGGATCTCGGAGCACAGGTTCGACATGTTGATCCGGCCCTTGATCGGGTTGGCCTTGTTCACCGTGTCCTCGAACACGATGTAGGGGTAGCCCGACTCGAACTGGATCTCGGCGATCGTCTGGAAGAACTCGCGCGCGTTGATCTTCGTCTTCTTGATGCGCGGGTCGTCGACCATCGCGCGGTAGTTCTCGGTGATCGGCACGTCGCCGAACGGCTTGCCGTAGACGCGCTCGACGTCGTACGGCGAGAAGAGGTACATGTCCTCGTTGTTCTTCGCGAGCTCGAACGTGATGTCGGGCACGACGACGCCGAGGGAGAGCGTCTTGATGCGGATCTTCTCGTCGGCGTTCTCGCGCTTGGTGTCGAGGAACCGCATGATGTCGGGGTGGTGCGCCGACAGGTAGACGGCGCCGGCGCCCTGGCGCGCGCCGAGCTGGTTGGCGTACGAGAATGAGTCCTCGAGCAGCTTCATCACGGGGATGATGCCCGACGACTGGTTCTCGATCTGCTTGATGGGCGCACCCGACTCGCGGATGTTCGAGAGCAGGAGCGCCACGCCGCCGCCGCGCTTCGACAGCTGCAGCGAGGAGTTGATGCCGCGCGAGATCGACTCCATGTTGTCTTCGATGCGGAGCAGGAAGCACGAGACGAGCTCGCCGCGCTGCGCCTTGCCCGTGTTGAGGAAGGTCGGCGTCGCCGGCTGGAAGCGCCCGGCGATGATCTCCTCCACGAGGTCGGTCGCGAGCTGCTCGTCGCCCTGCGCGAGACCGAGCGCGGTCATGACGACCCGGTCCTCGAAGCGCTCGAGGTACCGCTTGCCGTCGAAGGTCTTCAGCGTGTAGCTCGTGTAGTACTTGAACGCGCCGAGGAAGGTCTCGAAGCGGAACTTCTTCGAGTACGCCAGGTCGTTGAGCTTCTGGATGAACTCGAACGAGTACATGCCGAGCGTCTCGGGCTCGTAGTACTCCTTCTCGACGAGGTAGTCGAGGCGTTCTTTCAGCGAGTGGAAGAAGACCGTGTTCTGGTTGACGTGCTGGAGGAAGTACTCCCGCGCCGCCTCCTTGTCCTTCTCGAACTGGATCTTCCCGTCGGCGCTGTAGAGGTTCAGCATCGCGTTCAGGGCGTGGTAGTCCATCCCCGAGTTGCTCGAGCGCGGTGCGTCGATGACCGCTACGCCACTGTCGCCTGCGGCGCCTGCTGCTGCGTTGACCAAAATGCGTCCAATCCCTCGTCGACGGCGCGAACGTCGTCTGGTGTTCCGAATACTTCGAAGCGGTAGAGGTGCGGCACATGGCACTTGGCGGCGACGATGTCGCCGGCGAGGCCGTAGGCCGCACCGAAGTTGGTGTTTCCAGCGGCGATGACGCCGCGGATGAGTGCGCGGTTGTGCGGGTCGTTCAGGAACCTGATGACCTGCTTGGGCACGGCGCCCTTGCCGTCCCCACCCCCGTAGGTCGGAACCACGAGGACGTATGGTTCGTCGGCGACGAGCGCGGCATCCTTCGCGTGGAGCGGGATGCGCGTCGCCGGCCGACCGAGCTTCTCGATGAAGCGCGCGGTGTTGCCCGACACGCTCGAGAAGTAGATGAGGTTCGTCATGACTGCTCCAGGTCGTGCATCTCGACCCCCCGGTCGATGCGCCCGGGAGCCGTTACGCGAGCCGAGAGGCCAGCTCGTCGATCTTGTCGGGTCGGAAGCCCGACCAGTGACCTTCGTCGGTGATGACGACCGGGGCCTGCAGGTAGCCGAGTTCCTTGACCGCGGCGAGGGCGGTCTCGTCCTGTGACAGGTCGAGCACCTCGTACTCGATGCCCTTGCTGTCGAGGGCTCGGTACGTGGCGTTGCACTGGACGCAGGAAGGCTTGGTGTAGACCGTGACCGTCATCTCTGTGACCCCTCTTTCTCAGGCTCCTGGAGGAGCCGTTCCCCCGGTGTTGCTTCGACTCATCGATACTACATCTTGTGTCTGGGCAATTGCACGACCACAAGATGATGTAGTTACATCCGTGTAGTTTTCCACCGCGTTCTCCACCGTTCACTCACAGGCCGAAGCCGGTCTGATCGGCGGATTTCCGCGGTTCGGATTCGGGTTCTCCACAGGCCTGCTCATCTGTGCAGAGCCGGCCTGTGAATGGATGTCGGGCGTGTCGTCGGCGTGTCGCCCACGCACCACGCCGGCACGAGGCATCCGCACCGCCCGTGCGACGATGCCACGACCCCCGCTGGCGACGGCTTCACGCGACATACCGGCTCCCCCGACCCGACATCTGGCCCTCATCGGCCCGCCGACCACAACATCTGGTGGCGTCCGGTGGTAATGCTGCCACCACCCACCGACATTCCCGCGACGGATGCCACGGCGCGTCGTGGCATCCGTCACCTCGCTTCCCGCACGCGCGCTCCGGCGCCGCGCCTCGCGACCCCTATCGACATCCCGCCGCCCGGGGTTAGCCTGACGGCGGACCAGACCGACGCAGCCCAGCACCGGCGCAGGCAGGCAGCCTGCGAGGGAGGACCGCATGTCCCACACCGTCATCTCGCACGACGGCGCCTCGATCGCGTACGACCGCGAGGGCGAGGGCCCGCCGGTGGTGCTCGTCGGCGGCGCGTTCCAGTTCCGCGCGTTCGATCCGACCACGAAGCAGCTCGCGACGGCGCTCGCGAAGCGCGGCTACACGGTGGTCAACTACGACCGGCGCGGCCGCGGCGAGAGCGCGCACGATGTGCCGATGGGCCTGCACGAGACGCTCGCCGACCTCCGCGCGATCGTCGCGGAACTGCAGCGGATCCACGAGCTCGGCGAGGGCGTCGCACTGTTCGGCAACTCGTCGGGCGGGGCGATCGCGCTCGCGGCCGCCGCGCACGGGCTCCCCGTGACCGCGATCGTCGGCTTCGAGGTGCCGATCGGCGCCGAGCAGGGGGCGGAGGGCGAGGAGTTCCTCGCCGGCATCCGCGAGCGCGTCGCGGGCGACGACCCGGACGCGGTCGTCGAGTACTTCATGAAGGACATGCCACCCGAGTGGCTCGAGCAGGCCAAGGGCACCCCGTCCTGGCCCCTCATGGTGCGGATCGGCCCGAGCCTCGAAGCGGATGCCGAGTCCCTCGCCTGGGCCCAGTCCGCGCCGCACTCCGAACTGTTCGGGTCGATCCAGGCGCCCACGCTCGTGCTCGTCGGCGACGAGGACGCGCCGAACGGGATGGCGCCCGCGGCCGACGCGATCGTCGCGGCGATGCCGCACGCCGAGCGCGGCACGGTGCCCGCCGTCGCCCACTCCTGGCAGCCCGAGAGCATGGCGGCGGCGATCGCCGACTTCCTCGACGCGCACGTCGAGCGCTGAGCGCGGCGCGTCGTCGGACGTTCCGGTCGGCACGCCGACGCGGCCCGGCGCGCCGCGAGGTTCGTCCGACGAACGGCCGGCCGTGTCCGCCAGCGACGACGAGGGGCGTCGGTGCGCGGTCGCGGCACCCGTGCGGCGCCGCGTTCACCTGCGCGACACAGCTCACGGGCAGGATGCTGCACATGAGCGAACCCGAACACCTCATCGTCGGCGCGGGGCCGGTCGGCACCGCCCTCGCCCTCCGGCTCGCGGATGCGGGCGAGCGCGTGCGCGTCGTCACGCGCTCGGGCCGCGGGTCGCGGCAACCGCTCGTCGACCTCGTCGCGCTCGATGCCGCCGATCCCGACCGACTCGCCGACGCCGCACGCGGCGCCCGAGTCGTCTACAACTGCGCCAACCCGGGCGCCTACCCGCAGTGGGAGCGCGTGTGGCCGCCGCTCGCGGCCTCGATCCTGCACGCGGCCGAGGCATCCGGCGCGGTGCTCGTCATCATGGGCAACCTGTACGGGTACGGGCCCGTCGACGGACCGATGCGGCAGGGCACGCCGCTGCGGCCGTCCGACCACAAGGGCGCGCTGCGCGCCCGCATGTGGGAGGAGGCGCTCGCCGCGCACCGCGCCGGCCGCGTGCGGGTGGCCGAGGCGCGGGCGTCGGACTACCTCGGGCCGACCGCGCCCGTCGCGAACGGGCTCCTGCCGAGGTACGCCGCGGCGACGCTCGCCGGCAGGCCGGCCACCGTGTTCGGCGACCCCGACGCCCCGCACTCCTGGACGGCGGTCGACGACATCGCCGCGACGCTCGAGGTGCTGGGCCGCGACGAGCGCGCCTGGGGCCTGCCGTGGATCGTGCCGTCGAACCCGCCCGCGAGCGTCCGCGAGGTGCTCACCGCCCTCGGCGAGCGCGCGGGCACCGGCGAGCCGACACTGCGACGGATGCCGCGGTCGGCCCTCTCCGCGCTCGGCCTCGTCGTCCCGGTGCTCCGCGAGGTGCGGGGCGTGCTGTACCAGTTCGAGCAGCCGTTCGTCATGGATGCCGCGGAGACGACGGAGACGTTCGGCCTCGTGCCGACGGACTGGGATGGACTGCTCGATGCGACCGCGCGCGCGTGGCACGAACGGGCGGTCGCGGGACGCTGACGCCGGCCGCTACTGCTTCGCGGCCTTCGCCGCCGCCTTCGCGGCCTGCTTCGTGGCGCGGACCTTCGCGAGCGACTCCGGGTCGACGATGTCGGCCACCGAGGCGAACGACCCCTCGTCGCCGTAGTGCCCGGCGGCGGCGCGCCATCCGCTGGCCTCGAGCCCGCACTGCTTGCCGAGCAGCGCCAGGAAGATCTTGGCCTTCTGCTCGCCGAAGCCCGGCAGCGCCTTGAGCCGCTTCAGCACCTCGGGGCCGTCGGGGTCGCCCTGCGTCCAGATCGCGGCGGCGTCGCCGCCCCACTCGTCGCGAACCGCGACGGCGAGCGCCTGCACGCGCCCGGCCATCGAGCCCGGGTAGCGATGCACGGCAGGCGGCCGCTTGAACGCCTCGACGAATCGCTCCGGGTCGACCGCCGCGATCTCCGCGGGCTCGATGGTTCCGACGCGGTCGCGGATCTTCGCCGGCCCCGCGAACGCCGTCTCCATCGCGACCTGCTGGTCGAGGAGCATGCCCGTGAGCAGCGCGAACGCGTCGTCTCCCAGCAGTTCGTCGGCAGCGGCATCCCCGGTGATGTTGAGCGTGGTCATGGGGTCCATCCTCCCACCGGGACATCCGTTCGTATTCCGGACAGGAACTGACCGCATTGCTGGCCACACTGGTCTCGACAGCCCGGCCGGGGCATCCGCCGCCCGGCCCGAACAGGAGGACCACCATGGACTGGAAGATCGAGCTCATCTTCGTGCCCGTCACCGACGTCGACCGCGCCAAGGCCTTCTACGTCGACAAGCTCGGGTTCAACGCCGACCACGACCAGCGCGTGAACGACGACCTCCGCTTCGTGCAGCTCACCCCTCCCGGCTCGGCGTGCTCGATCGCGATCGGCGAGGGCCTCGGCGGCACGCTCGAGCCGGGATCGCTCGACGTGATCCAGGTCGTGATCCCCGATGCCGACGCCGTGCTCGCCGACCTGCGCGCCAAGGGCGTCGAGGCCGAGGGCGTCGACGAGCAGGCCTGGGGTCGTTTCATCTCGCTGCGCGACCCGGACGGCAACCGCTGGACGCTCCAGCAGCTGCCCGACTACTCGGCCGCCTGACGCGACGGATGCCGCCCGGCCGGGCGCGAACGTGAGCGGCACCGGAGCGGCTCGAGCCGCTCAGCCGAGCGGCGCCGCCGTGCTCGCCCGCACCACGAGCTCGGGAACCCGCGCGGTGCGGTCGGGCGCCACCGCCTCGTCGCGCAGCACGTCGGCGACGGTCGCCATGATGTCTCGGCCGAGCGAGTCGAAGTCCTGCCGCATGGTCGTGAGCGACGGGGTGAAGAACGCGGCCTCGGGGATGTCGTCGAACCCGACGACGCTGAGCTCGCCCGGCACCGGGACGCCAGCCTCGTGGCAGGCGTGCAGCAGGCCGAGGGCCATCTGGTCGTTGCCGACGAACACGGCGGTCGCCCAGCCCTCGTCGAGGAGGCGGCGTCCCGCCGCGTGACCGGATGCCGCGAGCCAGTCGCCCGCGACCGGGTCGCGCACCTCGAGCCCGCGGGCCTCCAGCGCGGCCGCGAAGCCGCGGCGGCGTTCGGCGGCGTCCATCGAATCGGCGGGCCCCGCCACGTGGGCGATGCGCCGGTGCCCGAGCCCGATGAGGTGCTCCGTCGCGAGCCGCGCGCCCGCCGCCTGGTCGAACGAGACGCGGTGCATGCCGGGCTCGACCTCGGAGGCCACGGCCACCACGGGCACCCCCGCGTCGATGCCGCGCAGCACGTCGACGCCCTCTCGCTCGCCCGAGATGAGCACGATCGCCTCGACTCGCTGCAGCACGAGCCGGTGCACGGCCTGGGTGAGCACGTCGGCGTCGAGCGTGCGCATGCTCGCCTGGCTGACCGCGTAGCCCGCCTCGCGGGCGGCCTCGTTGAACCCGAGCGCGGCGCTCGAAGGGCCGTAGTCGGGACGTCCGGCCTGGATCAGGCCGATGGAACCCGACCTGCGCTGCGCCATCGCCCGCGCCGTCGGCGACGGCGTGTAGTTCAGCGCCGCGATCGACTCGCGCACGCGCACCCGGGTCGCGGCGGCGACGCCGGGCAGGTCGTTGAGCACGCGCGAGACGGTCTGGTGCGAGACGCCCGCGTGGCGAGCGACGTCGAACATGGTCGGCACGCCCGCCGCGGACGCCTCGACCGGGTCGTCGCCGACCCGCACCGAGGCATCCGCCCTGCTCATGGGGTCCTCCTTCAGAGGCCCTGCGCGAGTCGGTAGTAGGCCTGGTTCCACCGTACTTCGCGCTCGAACCCGCGCTGCGTCGTGTCCTCGTCGATGACGAGCAGTTCGACCTTCGCCATCTCCGCGAAGTCGCGGAACACGTCGACGCCGACCGCGGTCGACATGACGGTGTGGTGCGCGGCGCCGGCGGTCAGCCAGGCGGCGGCCGACGTCTGGAAGTCGGGGGCGGGCTTCCAGATCGCGCGGCCGACCGGGAGCTTCGGCAGCGCCTCGCGCGGCGCGACGTTCTCGACGACGTTCGCGGTGAGGCGGAACCGGTCGCGCATGTCCGACATCGCGACGACGACGGCGGGGCCGGGGTCGGCGGTGAAGACCAGGCGAACCGGGTCCTCCTTGCCGCCGATGCCGAGCGGGTGGATCTCGAGCGAGGGCTTCGCGGTCGTGATCGACGGCGCCACCTCGAGCATGTGCGCGCCGAGGATGAGCTCGTCGCCGGGGGTCATGTCGTACGTGTAGTCCTCCATCAGGGTCGCGCCGCCGGGCAGGCCCGCGCCCATCACGTTCGCGACACGCACGAGGATGGCGGTCTTCCAGTCGCCCTCGGCGCCGAAGCCGTAGCCCTCGGCCTGCAGGCGCTGCACGGCGAGACCCGGCAACTGGCGCAGCGCGCCCAGGTCCTCGAACGACGTGGTGAACGCGCCGAAGCCGCCCTCCTCGAGGAACGAGCGCAGGCCGATCTCGATCGCCGCGCCGTAGCGCAGCGACTCGTGCCGCTCGCCGCCCTTCCGCAGCTCGGGTGCGACCTCGTAGAGCTCCTCGTACTCCGCGACGAGCGCGTCGATGTCGTCGTCGGATGCCGCGTGCACGGCGTCCGCGAGCTCGTTCACGCCCCACGTGTTCACCTGCACGCCGAACCGCAGCTCGGCCTCGGTCTTGTCGCCCTCGGTGACCGCGACGTAGCGCATGTTGTCGCCGAACCGAGCGAGCTTCAGGTCGCGGGATGCCGCGAGGCCGGCCGCCGCACGCTGCCACGTGCCGAGCTCGCGCTGCACGCGCGGGTCGGAGGCGTGGCCGACGATGGTCTTCCGCGGCACGCCGAGGCGGGTCTGGATGTACCCGAACTCGCGGTCGCCGTGCGCGGCCTGGTTGAGGTTCATGAAGTCGAAGTCGATGTCGGCGTACGGCAGCTCGACGTTCGCCTGCGTGTGCAGGTGCGCGAGCGGCTTCTGCAGCGCGTCGAGGCCGGCGATCCACATCTTGGCGGGGCTGAAGGTGTGCATCCACGCGATCACGCCGATCACGTTCGGCGCGGCGTTGGCCTCGAGCGCGACCTGCTTGATCGCGGCCGAGTCGGTGAGCACGGGCTTCCAGACGACCGTCACGGGCACGTCGGATGCCGCGTCGAGCGTCTCGGCGATGGTGCGCGACTGCTCGGCGACCTGCGCGAGCGTCTCGGGGCCGTACAGGTGCTGGCTCCCGGTGAGGAACCAGACCTCGTAGCCGTCGAGCGAGGTGGTGAGCGGAGTGCGGGTCATATGCGTGTCCTTCGTGTGGTTCCGGGTGCTTCGGTGTCTGGGATGTCTGCGGTGTCTGGGATTGCCGGGGCGCCGGTCGGTGGATGCCTCTGGCGGAATGTCTCGGGCGTCGGCACCGTCACAGCGCCTCGACGGCCGCCGCCTCGGCGGCGAGTCCGGCGGCGTAGCGGTCCAGGTAGGCGGCGAAGCCGGCGACATCCGTGGGGTCAGGCTCGGCGACGTCGATCGCCGCACCGGCGAAGACGCGCTGGTCGAGGTAGGTGCCGAGGTCGGACTCGTCGGCGTGCGCGAGGTAGGCGGCGAGCACCGCGATGCCCCACGCTCCGCCCTCCGAGGCGGTCTCGCCGACGGCGACCGGCGCGTCGAGCGCGCCCGCGAGGAAGCGCTGCGCGACGCCCGCGGTGCGGAAGATGCCACCATGCGCGAACATGCGGTCGAGCCCGACGCCCTCGCCGTGCAGCACGCGCATGCCGAGGGCGAGCGTGCCGTAGACGCCGTAGATCTGCGCACGCATGAGGTTCGCGAGGGTCAGGCGGCTGTCGGGCGTTCGGACGACCATCGGCCGCCCCTCCTCGAGGCCCGCGATGGGCTCGCCCGCGAGCTGGTTGTACGCGATCAGGCCACCGGCGTCCGCCTCGCCCTCGAGCGCCTCGCGGAACAGCGCGCCGAACACGGCATCGCCGTCGAGCTCGACGCCCGCCGCCGCCGCGAACCGTCCGAAGACGCCCGCCCACGCGGCGAGCTCGCTCGCGCCGTTGTTGCAGTGCACCATCGCGACGGGGTCGCCCGCCGGCGTGGTCACGAGGTCGAGCTCCTCGTGCGCGTTCGCGAGCGGATGCTCCAGCACGACCATCGCGAAGATGCTCGTGCCCGCGCTGACATTGCCGGTGCGCGGCGCGACCGCGTTCGTGGCGACCATGCCCGTGCCCGCGTCGCCCTCGGGCGGGCAGAACGGGATGCCGGCGCGGAGCGCACCCGTCGGGTCGAGGAGCGCGGCGCCCGCCTCCGTGAGCTCGCCCGCGACGCGACCGGCGGGCATCACCTCGGGCAGCAGGTCCGCGACCTGCACGCCGGGCGCGCGGTCGGCGACGAGGTCGTCGTAGATGCCGATGAGCCTCGCGTCGTAGTCGTTCGTGGCCGAGTCGATGGGGAACATGCCGGATGCGTCGCCGACGCCGAGCACGTTGCGGCCGGTGAGCTTCCAGTGCACGTAGCCGGCGAGGGTCGTGACGTTCGCGATCTCGGGCACGTGCGGCTCGTCGTCGAGGACCGCCTGGTGCAGGTGCGCGATCGACCAGCGCAGCGGGATGTTGAGCCCGAATCGCTCGCTGAGCTCGGCCGAGGCCGGACCGGTCGACGTGTTCCGCCAGGTGCGGAACGGCACGAGCAACTCGCCCTCGCCGTCGAACGCGAGGTAGCCGTGCATCATCGCCGAGACGCCGATCGCGCCGAACGTCTCCGGCACGACGTCGTGGCGGCGGCGGAGGTCGGCGACGAGGTCGGCGTACGCGGCCTGCAGGCCCGACCAGACGGACTCGAGCGAGTACGTCCAGCGTCGGTCGACGAACTCGTTCTCCCACTCGTGGCTGCCGACGGCGAGCACCTCGGTCGGGTCCTCGCCGACCAGGCAGGCCTTGATGCGGGTCGACCCGAACTCGATGCCGAGCGACGTGCGCCCCTCGAGGATCGCCGCGCGCGCGGCATCCGTGGTCATGGTCTCGCTCATCGTCGGGCGTCTCCACTCTGTCCGTAGACGTTCTGGTACCGGTCGTACAGCCGGTCGATCGAGTCCTGCGGGATCGGGATCAACGGGCCCGCCTCCCGCGCCAGGTGCACCGTGCGCGCCACGTCCTCGACCATGACCGCGGCCTTGACCGCGTCCTTCGCATTCGCACCGATCGTGAACGGCCCGTGGTTCTGCATCAGCACCGCACGCGACCGGTGCCCGCGGAGCGTCTCCACGATGCCCCGGCCGATCGAGTCATCCCCGATGATCGCGAACGGGCCCACCGGGATCGGCCCACCGAACTCATCGGCCATCGCCGTGATCACGCACGGGATCTCCTCACCCCGCGCCGCCCACGCCACCGCGTACGTCGAGTGCGTGTGCACGACGCCGCCGACCTCGGGCATGTTCCGGTACACGTACGCGTGCGCCGCCGTATCCGACGACGGGCTCCGGTCGGCGCCCGGCGTGCCCGGGATCACGTTGCCGTCCAGGTCGCACACGATCATGTTCTCCGGCGCCAGGTCGTCGTAGCTCACACCCGACGGCTTGATCACGAACAGGTCCGCACCCGGCACCCGACCCGACACGTTCCCGCCCGTCCACACCACGAGCCCGTAGCGGGTCAACTCACCATGCAGGCGCGCGACATCCGCACGCGTGCGGGCGATGGCCGCATCGACCTCGGGGGCGAACGTCGTCTCCGTCGCGCTCATGCCGGCACCGCCGACGTGGCGGCGACGGCGGCGTCGAGCCGGGGCGCGACGGCATCGCCGAGCCGGGGCGCGATGCCCGCCGCCTCCACCGCGGCGGGCATCGCGTTGCGGAGGACATGCACGCCCTCCGGGTTCCGGGGCGCGCTGCGATGCCGACGGGCGGATGCTCCGCTCCGATCGGAGACGGGCTCGACGAGCCTCACGTGGCGCTCGGGCGCGGCATGCGGCATACGGGACTCCTTCGTCTGCTTCGTTAGCGCTAACAATTGCCAATGTTAGCGCTAACGAAGCCCGGAACCAAGCCCCACGGCGCCCCACGCCACCCCGACACCTCGCCCTCGCGCGCCAGCACCTCGCCCTCGCGCGCGTACGGGAGGAGAACTCCGACGACACGCCGAGGGCAGGCCCCGACACGCCGGACACAAGCCAGAAGTTCCTCCCGACGGGCGGGCCGGCACCGACGAGCCGGTCCGGCAACGACAGGCGGGGCGGCCCGCCACCGCGAGCCGGCCGGAGCCGGGACACGACGAGGGGCGGATGCCACGTGGCATCCGCCCCTCGCCGTCTCAGGAGGAACTGCGCGTCAGTGCCCGCCCGACCGACGCTTGTTGTACACGTCGAACGCCACCGCGAGCAGCAGCACGAGGCCCTTCACGGCCTGCTGCCACTCGATGCCGATGCCCATGATCGACATGCCGTTGTTCAGGACACCGATGATCAGACCACCGATGATCGCGCCGCCGATCGTGCCGACGCCGCCCTGGACGGCCGCGCCGCCGATGAACGCCGCCGAGATCGCCTCGAGCTCGAAGCCGTCGCCGGCCTTCGGTCCCGCGAGGTTCAGGCGCGCCGTGAAGATGAGGCCGGCGAGCGCCGCCAGGAAGCCCATGTTCACGAACAGCCAGAAGTCGACCCGGCGGGTCTTGATGCCCGACAGCTCGGCCGCGTGGCGGTTGCCGCCGATCGCGTAGATGTGACGGCCGAACACGGTGCGGTTCATCACGACGCTGTACACGAGCACCAGCACGCCGAGGATGATCAGCGTCACCGGGATGCCCTTGTACGACGCGAGCGCGTAGGCGAAGAACCCGATCGCCGCCGAGATCAGCACGAGCTTGGTGATGAACCACGCCAGCGGCTCGACGTCCTGGCCGTACTTCACGCGGCCGCGGCGGCTGCGCACCTGCTGCACGACGAGGATCACGATCGCGAGGGCGCCGACGCCGAGCGTCAGTGGATCGAGCTCGAATTCGCCGAACACGTTCGAGAGGAAGCCGTTGCCGAGTGCGCGGTACTCGGTCGGGAACGAGCCGATGTTCGCGTTGCCCAGCACGACGAGCGCGAGGCCGCGGAAGATGAGCATGCCGGCCAATGTCACGATGAACGCCGGGATGCCGACGTATGCGATCCAGAAGCCCTGCCAGACGCCGACGAGGGCGCCGATGCCGAGCGAGAGGATGACGGCCAGCCACCACGGCAGGCCCCATTGCACCGCGAACACGCCGGAGCACGCACCCACGAACGCCGCCACGGATCCGACCGAGAGGTCGATGTGGCCGGCGATGATGACCATCACCATGCCGATGGCGAGGACGAGGATGTAGCCGTTCTGGACGACGAGGTTCGAGATGTTCTGCGGCCGCAGCAGGATGCCGTCGGTGAGGAAGGCGAACAGCACGACCACCGCGATCAGAGCGATGAAGATGCCGTTCCGGCCGAGGTCGCTGAGCACGTGGCTCAGCCGGTCGGTGAACTTGTTCGAGACCGGGTTGACGTTGCTCCCGGCCGCGTGCGACTCCTCGATGGTGGGAGGGTTCGGATTCGACATGGTGTCTCCTGGGGGTGTTCCGTCAGCCGCGGGCTAGCGGGGCTTTTCCATGGTCATGAGCTTGAGCATCGACTCGGGCGTGGCCTCCTCGACGGGGAGCTCGCCGGTGATGCGACCCTCCGAGAGGGCGTAGACGCGATCGCAGATGCCGAGGAGTTCGGGCAACTCCGACGAGATCACGATGATGCCCTTCCCGGCGGCGGCCAGGCGGTTGATGATCGTGTAGATCTCGTACTTCGCCCCGACGTCGATGCCGCGCGTGGGCTCGTCGAGGATCAGCACGTCGGGATCGGAGTAGATCCACTTCGAGAGCACGACCTTCTGCTGGTTGCCGCCCGAGAGCTTGCCGGTCTTCACCAGGACGCTCGGCGCCTTGATGTTCATCGACGTTCGGTACTCGTTGGCGACCGCGTACTCCTCGTTGTCGTGCACGAGGCCGTACTTCTCGAGCTTCTTCAGCGACGCCATCGAGATGTTCCGCTTGATGTCCTCGATGAGGTTGAGGCCGTAGGTCTTGCGATCCTCGGTGGCGTAGGCGATGCCGTTCGAGATCGCCTCGGCGACGGTGCGGGTCTTGATCTCCTTGCCGCGGAGGAAGACCTTGCCGGAGATGCGCGAACCGTAGGAGTGGCCGAACAGGCTCATCGCGAACTCGGTGCGACCGGCGCCCATGAGACCGGCGATGCCGACGATCTCGCCGGCGCGCACGTGCAGGTTGACGTTGTCGACGACGACCCGGTTCGAGTCCTGCGGATGGTGCGCCGTCCAGTCCTCGACCCGGAGCAGCTCCTCGCCGAGGTTCGGCGTGTGGTCGGGGTACCGGTGC
Organism: Agromyces zhanjiangensis; assembly: GCF_040496055.1. Taxonomy (NCBI): domain Bacteria; kingdom Bacillati; phylum Actinomycetota; class Actinomycetes; order Micrococcales; family Microbacteriaceae; genus Agromyces; species Agromyces zhanjiangensis. The sequence continues at coordinate 632,150 of NZ_JBEPKB010000001.1, forward strand.
TCGAGGTCGCGACCCACCATGTCCTTGATGATGCGGTCCTCGGTGACGTCCTGCTTCGCGATCGTCTCGATCGTCTTGCCGTCGCGGATGACCGTGACGGTGTCGGCGACCTTCTTGATCTCGTTCAGCTTGTGGCTGATGATGATCGACGTGATGCCCTGCCCCTTCAGGTGCAGGATCAGGTCGAGCAGGTGGTCCGAGTCCTCGTCGTTGAGCGCGGCGGTGGGCTCGTCGAGGATCAGGAGCTTGACGCGCTTCGAGAGGGCCTTCGCGATCTCGACGAGCTGCTGCTTGCCGACGCCGATCTCGCGGATCTTGGTCGTCGGGTTCTCCTTCAGGCCGACCCGGGCGAGGAGCTTCGACGCCTCGAAGTTCGTCTGGTTCCAGTCGATGAGACCGCCGGCGCCCTTCTGCTCGTTGTTGAGGAAGATGTTCTCGGCGATCGAGAGGTAGGGGCTGAGGGCGAGCTCCTGGTGGATGATCACGATGCCCTTGGCCTCGGAGTCGGTGAGGTCCCTGAACTCGACCTCCTCGCCCTCGAAGACGATCGCGCCGTCGTAGGTGCCGTGCGGGTAGACGCCCGACAGCACCTTCATCAGCGTCGACTTGCCTGCGCCGTTCTCGCCGCAGATCGCGTGGACCTCGCCTCGCTCCACGCCCAGGTTGACGTTCGCGAGCGCCTTGACGCCCGGGAAGGTCTTCGTGATGCCGCGCATCTCGAGAATGTGGTTGGTCATCCCTTGCTCCTGCTCCATTGCCGGTGTGGGGCCGGCCGGGTGGCGGATGCCGCGGCCGGGACCTGAGGCGAGAGTACTCCCGTCGCAGGTCCCGACACGCGGTGGATCATCCGTTGGGGATCAGCGGCTCGTTCAGCCGTTGATCTCCTCTTCGGTCCAGTAGCCGGAGTCGACCAGGACCTCGGTGATGTTGTCGGCGACGACGATCTCCGACTCGAGGAGGTACGAGGGAACGACCTTCACGCCGTTGTCGTAGTCGCTCGTGTTGTTGACCTCGGGCTCCTCGCCGTTCAGCAGGGCGGTCGCCATGTCCACGGCGACGGCCGCGAGGTTGCGGGTGTCCTTGAAGATGGTCGAGTACTGCTCGCCGGCGATGATGGCCTTGACCGAGTCGAGCTCGGCGTCCTGGCCGGAGATGATCGGCCACTCGTCGCCGACCGAGTAGCCGGCGTCGGTGAGGGCCGAGATGATGCCGCGCGAGAGGCCGTCGTACGGCGAGAGCACGGCGTCGACGGTCGAGCCGTCCGAGTACGTCGAGACGAGGATGTCCTCCATGCGGCTCTGCGCGACCTCGCCGTCCCAGCGGAGGGTGGCGGCCTGCTCGAACTCGGTCTGGCCCGACTTCACGACGAGGGTGCCCTCGTCGATGTAGGGCTGGAGCGTGTCGATGGCGCCGTTCCAGAAGAACGTGGCGTTGTTGTCGTCGGGCGAGCCGGCGAACAGCTCGATGTTGAACGGTCCCTCCGGCGCGTCGGCGGCCTCGGCGCCCTCGAGGTCCGTGAGGCCGAGGCCCGCGAGGAGCGAGGTGGCCTGCTGGACGCCCACGATGTAGTTGTCGAACGACGCGTAGTAATCGACGTTCTCCGAGTCGCGGATGAGGCGGTCGTAGGCGATGACGGGGATGTCGGCGTCGGCGGCGTTCTGGAGCACCTCCGAGAGCGTGGTGCCGTCGATCGAGGCGACGATCAGGGCCTCGGCGCCCTTGGTGATCATGTTCTCGATCTGCGAGACCTGCGTGGGGATGTCGTCCTCGGCGTACTGGAGGTCGACCTGGAAGCCCTGCTCCTCGAGCTGCTCCTTGACGGCGTCGCCGTCCTGGATCCAGCGCTCCGAGCTCTTGGTGGGCATCGCGACGCCGATGAGGCCGCCGTCGCCCTCGCCCCCGCCGCCGCCGCTGCCGCCGGAGCACGCGGCGAGCGCGAGCATCGAACCGGCCGCCAGGGTGGCGAGGAGCACCTTCTTCGTGGTGTTCACGGTGTGTCCTTTCACTGTGTGGTCATGGACGTCGTCGTCTTGGTGACGTTTCGGATCCGGCCTCGTCCATGACGACCGGCTCCCAGCGGCATCCGTCGTGACCTCGGATGCCGCAAGCTCTTCAGTTGCGTTTCGCCTTCGTCCGCGGGGCGTCGGCGTCCTTCTTCGCCGACGGCCGGCCGGCCGCGGCGTCGCGTCGGGCGTCTTCGGCCTGTCCGGCTGCGCCTCCTCGTCGGGCGTCTCCACTCTGTCCGTAGACGTTCTGGTACCGGTCGTACAGCCGGTCGATCGAGTCCTGCGGGATCGGGATCAACGGGCCCGCCTCCCGCGCCAGGTGCACCGTGCGCGCCACGTCCTCGACCATGACCGCGGCCTTGACCGCGTCCTTCGCATTCGCACCGATCGTGAACGGCCCGTGGTTCTGCATCAGCACCGCACGCGACCGGTGCCCGCGGAGCGTCTCCACGATGCCCCGGCCGATCGAGTCATCCCCGATGATCGCGAACGGGCCCACCGGGATCGGCCCACCGAACTCATCGGCCATCGCCGTGATCACGCACGGGATCTCCTCACCCCGCGCCGCCCACGCCACCGCGTACGTCGAGTGCGTGTGCACGACGCCGCCGACCTCGGGCATGTTCCGGTACACGTACGCGTGCGCCGCCGTATCCGACGACGGGCTCCGGTCGGCGCCCGGCGTGCCCGGGATCACGTTGCCGTCCAGGTCGCACACGATCATGTTCTCCGGCGCCAGGTCGTCGTAGCTCACACCCGACGGCTTGATCACGAACAGGTCCGCACCCGGCACCCGACCCGACACGTTCCCGCCCGTCCACACCACGAGCCCGTAGCGGGTCAACTCACCATGCAGGCGCGCGACATCCGCACGCGTGCGGGCGATGGCGACCTCGATCTGGGGTCCGAAGGTCGTCATGCGGCGACCGCCCGCCCGGTCGGGGCGACGGATGCCGCGGCGCGGGGGGCGGTCGTTCCGGTGCCGACGGACGGCGTCCCGCTCGAGACGAAGCCGCGCCGGGGGTCGGCCGGGCTGGTGGGCCGGCCGGGGGCGGTCGTGTCGATCACGCGGGACTCCTTCGTCGTGTGCTGCGCACGCCCTCGAGGGGGCGATGGTGGAACGTCCGGCGATGTGACGCTCCATGTGACCGTTCACATCGCGAGACTCATGTTAGCCACACGTTTCGCGATCCTGTCAACTGCGATTGGTCACGGAACGGTAACGGCGCGTCCGGAGGTGCCGTCCGTGCGCCGTGCGCCCCTAGAACGCCGGTGCGCCGACGGAGTCGCGGACGATGAGCTCGGGCACGATCGTGCCGCGGTACTCGGGCGCGGCATCGTCGAGGTCGCCGAGGAGCAGCGCGACGCAGCGCCGACCGAGCTCCGCGAAGTCCTGCCGCACGGTCGTGAGCGGCGGCCAGAAGTGCGCGGCCTCGGGGATGTCGTCGAAGCCGATGATCGACACGTCGCGCGGGATCTCGAGGCCCGCGTCGCGCACGGCGTGCATGACCCCGAGGGCCATCTGGTCGTTCGACGCGAAGATCGCGGTGAAGTCGCGAACGGTGAGCAGCTCGCGCCCCGCGTAGAAGCCGAAGTCCGCCGTCCAGTCGCCGAGGATCGGCGCCGTGGTCGCCACGTCCTGCGCGCCCATCTCGTCGAGGAATCCGCGCATGCGCGCCTCCGCCTCGATCCAGTCCTGCGGGCCCGCGAGGTGGTAGATCGACCGGTGGCCGCGCTCGATGAGGTGCCGCGTCGCCATGCGCGCGCCCGCGATCTGGTCGACCGAGAGCGTGTGCTCGGGGTCGCGGCCGGTCGACTGGAGCGTCACGTACGGCACGTCGATCGACAGCTGCGCGAGCGTGTCGAAGACGCGCACCTGCGGGGCGATGACGACGAGGCCCTCGATGCCCTGGGCCCGCAGGTGGGCGAGCCCGTCGGCGATCGACACGGCGTCGGCGGACTCGATGTTCGCGGTGCTCACCCAGTAGCCCGCGGCGCGGGCCGCCGCCTCGATCGCGGCGATGCTCGAGGCGGGACCGTAGTGCGTGCTCGACGCCGACAGGATGCCGAGCGTGCGCGAGCGGCTCGTGACGAGCGCACGGGCGGCGCGGTTCGGCGTGTACTGCAGCTCGGCCATGACGTCGAGCACCCGCTGCTTGGTCTCGGGCCGGATGCTCGGATGGTGGTTGAGCACACGCGACACGGTCTGGTGCGAGACGCCGGCGACCCGCGCGACGTCGCGGATGCTCGGCGCACGCCCCTTGGGCGGCTCCTGCGACGGCTCTGGCACGGTGACCTCGATCGATTTCGGCATGTTCACGGTCACACATGCCGGCGACACCATTATGCACATCCCTGCGGGGAATGTGACCGTCACAATGTGACCGTCACATGAACACGGCGCCCGCGTCCGTGCTGGCGAGGCGGCGTATTCCGCTCTCGGCCGCTACTCCCCCGAGGCCGGCGCGGCCGCCGACTCGCCGGCCGGCGCCGAGGTGCCCTGCACCGGCGTCCGCCACCCCTCGGGCGGCCGCACCCGCGATGCGAGCAGCACCCCGACGAGGGCGATCGCTGCGGTCACGGCGAACTCGGGCGCGAACGCGCCGGCGGCGGCCACGCTCGCCACGAGCGCGGTGACCGCGAGGGCCACGGCGCCGCCCAGGGACTCGCCGATCGTCAGCGCCGCGCTGTTGAACCCCTGCACCGACTGCGGCGACTGCTCGAGCACGGACACCGAGAAGCGCGGGTACATGAACCCCATCGCGGCCCCTGCGAGCGTCCACACGACGAACACCGCCGCCGGCGGCCACGAGAACAGCGCGATGGCGAGCACGCCGACGAGCGCCACCGCGAGGGTGAGTGACCCGATGCGCACGACCTCGGTGTGCGACAGCCGAGGATCGAGGCGGCCCTGCAGCCACGACGCCGCCGCCCACGACAGCCCCGCACCGGTCAGCACGGCGCCGGCCAGGCCGGCCGGGAGGTCGTAGCGCTCGATGAGCATCTTCGGCAGGTAGATCTCGGCGCCGAAGAACGCGCCCGCCACGATCGCTCGCATGAGCACGGTCGCCGGGATCCCGCGCACCGCCCGGAGCGTGCCCGCCGGGAGGAGCGGCCGAACGGCGACCACGGCGATCGCGATCGACAGCACCGCGACCACCCAGCGCCAGGGCTCGTCGAACTCCGCGGCCAGGCTGATCCCGAGGGCCGCCCCGGCTGCCAGCACCGACCAGCCGACCCGGCGAACGCTCCACGGCACGCTCGGGTCGCCCTGCACGCGGTCGAGCACGCGCAGCAGGGGCGCGAGCATCATCAGCGCGGCGGGCAGCACGAGCGCGATCACGCCGAGGAACACCCAGCGCCAGTCGAGGTGCTCGGCGACGTACCCGGCGACCGTCGGCCCGACGATCGAGGGGATGACCCACGCCGCCGCGAAGCCCGCGAACACGCGCGCCCGCACCGACTCGGGGTAGACGCGCGCCACGATCACGTAGAGCGGCACGATGACGGCCGCGCCGCCGATGCCGTGGACGAGGCGCCCGAGGACCAGCACCGGCATGCTCGGTGCCAGCCCGGCGATGACGAGACCGACGACGAAGAGCCCGCCCGCCGCGAGGAGCGGCGGAAGCGGGCCGGAGCGATCGCTCCAGTTGCCCGCGACCACCATGCCGACGACGCCGGCCGCGAGCGGCACGGAGAACGCCAGGGCGTAGAGGCCCTCGCCGTCGAGGTCGGCTGCGACGATCGGCATCGCCGTCGTCACGGCGAGCACCTCGAACGCGGCGAGGAAGATGAGCGCGAACATGCCGAGCGAGAGCCACCGCCACGACTTCGCGAACACGCCCCCGGGCGGGACGACGTCGTCGGATGGAGCGGGGGTGGAGCGGTCGGTCACCTGATCGAGCCTACGTCCGCCCACCGGCATCCGCTGCGCTCGAATCGGTCGCCGTTCGGCACGACGCCGCCATCGTCCGCAGCAGCGCGACGCCGCAGCGGCCTACATCTCCTCGTGCGTGTCGGGGTCGGCGCCCCAGAGGCGCCCGCGCTCGAGACCCGAGATCGCCTCGACCTCGCCGGGCTCGAGCTCGAGGTCGAACACGTCGAGGTTCTCGCGCCGGCGCGCGGCATCCGCCGACTTCGGGATCGGCACCGCGCCGAGCGCGAGGTGCCAGGCGAGCACGACCTGCGCGGGCGTCGCCTCGCGGCGCTCGGCGATCTCGACGATGACGGGTTCGGCGAGCAGTTCGCTGCGCTTGGCGAGCGGGCTCCAGCTCTCGGTGCGGATCGAGTGCTCCGCGTGGTACGCGCGCAGCTCGGCCTGCGGGAAGTACGGGTGCAGCTCCACCTGGTTCACCACGGGCATCAGCCCGGTCTCGGCGAACAGGCGGTCGAGCATCGGCGGCGTGAAGTTCGAGACGCCGATCGAGCGCACGACGCCGCGCTCCTTGAGCTTGATCATCGAGCGCCAGCTGTCGACGTAGCGGTCGCGCTTCGGGTTCGGCCAGTGGATCAGGTAGAGGTCGACCCAGTCGAGGTCGAGGCGCTTGCGCGACTGCTCGAAGCTCGCGAGGGTCTCGTCCACGCCGTGATGGCGCCCGGGCAGCTTCGTCGTCACGAACAGGTCGCTGCGGTCGACCTCGGCGCGGCGGATCGCCTCGGCGACGACCTCCTCGTTGCCGTAGTTGTAGGCGGTGTCGATGAGCCGGTAGCCGTCGTGGATCGCCGAGACGATCGCGTCGACCCCCGACTGGTCGTTCAACCCGTACGTACCGAGCCCGATCGCGGGGATCGTGTTGCCGTCGGCGAGCGCGTACGCGTGGGCAGTCATGCGCACCATCCTCCCCCGGGAGCGCCCGCACATGCCAGCCGACCTGCGGCATCCGGTCCGATTCCCAGCCGAACGGAGGCCGCAGACCGCCGTCGGGCGACGCCTCAGGTCGCGGCGACGGGACCGGGGACGGGTCGGGCTGCGGGGATCGGCGACCCGGAACGGGCGGATCGACCGCGACCGCTCACGGCACGAGCTCGGCGTCCGCCGGGACGACCCGCACCGCGGCATCCGCATCGAGCACGGGCGAGCGCCTCGCCCGCACGCGGCGCACGATCGTGACGACGATGGCGGCCGCGGCCAGCACGATCGGCATGACGAGGTTCTGCCACGCGAGCACGAGCAGTCCCGCCGTGAGCACCGACGCGACGATCGCGAGCCACCAGCCGAGCGAGAACCGGCGGAGGATGATCGTCGCGGCGAGCATGCCGGCGGCGTAGATCGCGACCATGTTGCTCGTGTGGATGAGGATGAAGCCCGTCAGGTCGAGTTCGTTCCAGAGCATCAGGACGAAGTAGACGACGATGAGCGCCGCCGTCAGCGCGAGCGCCCGGCGCGGCACGGCGCCGTCCTCGGCGCCCTTCGCGAAGAACCGGGGCAGGTCGCCGTCGCGGCCGAGCGCGGCGCCCAGCTTGCCGAACGCGGGCAGGTAGGCGTTCAGCACGCCGACCGTGACGATCGCGGCGACGATCGCGACGAGCACCGACCCGATGCCCGGCGCGGTCGTCTCGACGAGGTCGAGCAGCGGCACCTGGCTCGCACCCGCGCGGTCGCCGAGCACCGCGACGGTCACGAACTGCAGCGCGAGGTAGCCGACGCCGACCAGCGCGATCGCGATGCCCGTCGCGATCGGGATGATGCGGCGCGGGTCGCGGAACTCGCCGGCGATGTGCGTGCCGACCTCCCATCCCGCGAACGCCCAGACGAAGAGGCTGATGGCGACGCCGACCCCGCCCCAGCCGTTCGGGAGGAACGGGGTGAAGTTCGCCGCGTCGGCCGCGGGGAAGGTGACCGCGACGACGCCGACGACGACCGCGAGCAGCAGGCCCGTGAGCACGAACTGCACCCATCCGGCGACGCGCACGCCGAACCAGTTGGAGATGAGCGGCGGCAGGAAGACCGCGAATCCGATCACCGGCACGGCGGCCCGGTCGACGCCGAGCACCGCGACGACGTACTCGCCGCCGAGGATCGCGACGACGGGAGCGCCGACGCAGACGCCGAAGAAGAACCAGTATCCGGTCATCCGCGCCGCGGTCGGTCCGAGCGCCCGGCGGACGTAGCTGGCCACGCCGCCCGGGTCGGGGAACCGCGAGGCCAGCGCGGCGAAGGTGCCGGCGAGCGGGATCGACAGGACGAGCACCGCGGCGACGGCGAGGACGGAGGCGGGACCGGCGGCCTGCGCGGCGAGCCCCGGGAGCACGAGGATGCCGGTGCCCAGCACGCTCGCGACGTAGAGGGCCGTGCCCTGGACGAGGCCCAGCCGGCCGTGGTGCGCTGCTGCGGCGGTGCCGACCGGGGGCGCGACATCCAGGGTTCTCGAACTCACCCGCTCATCGTGCCGGAAGTCGCCGGTGCGCGCGCTGGCAGGAAAGTCAGTGTTCGTCGAATTCCTGCCAACGGCGGCGGGCGGTCGCTACATCCGCCCGAGCGCCCCGTCGATGTCGGCGAGCAGGTCGTCGACATCCTCGATCCCGACCGACAGGCGCACGATCGACTCGGGCACCTCGGCCTCGGTGCCCTTGACCGAGGCGTGGGTCATCTCCGACGGGTAGTTGACGAGCGACTCGACCCCGCCGAGCGACTCGGCCAGCGTGAAGAGCTCGGTCGACTCCGCGAACCGGCGCGCCGCCTCGCCGCCGCCCGCGAGGTCGATCGACACCATGCCGCCGAAGCCCGACATCTGGCGCGCGGCGAGCGCGTGGCCGGGGTGCGACTCGAGGCCCGGGTAGAGCACGCGGGCGACGGCGGGGTGCTCGTCGAGCCGCCGGGCGATGGCGAGCGCGTTCTGGCTGTGGCGCTGCATCCGCACGCCCAGGGTCTTGATCCCGCGCGTCGTGAGGAACGCGTCGATCGGACCGGACACCGCGCCGGCGGCGAACTGCGTGAAGCCGACGCGCTCGGCGAGCTCCTCCTGCCCGGGCGCGAACACGAGCGCGCCGCCGACGACGTCGGAGTGGCCGCCGAGGTACTTCGTCGTCGAGTGCACGATCACGTGCCCGCCGAGGGCGATCGGCTGCTGCAGCGCGGGGCTCGCGAACGTGTTGTCGACGACGACGGTGAGGCCCGCCTCGTCGCCGAGTTCGGCGAGCGCCGCGATGTCGGAGATCTTCATGAGCGGGTTCGAGGGCGTCTCGACCCAGAGCACCTTCGTGGTGCCGAGCTCGATGGCGCTGCGCACCGCGTCGAGGTCGCTCGTGTCGACCGTCGAGTGGCGCACGCCCCAGTCGCCGAAGATGCGGCGGATGAGCCGGTGGGTGCCGCCGTACACGTCGTTGCCGACGACGACGTGGTCGCCGGGCTTCAGCACCGACCGCAGCAGCGCGTCCTCCGCCGCGAGTCCGGACGCGAACGACAGGCCGCGGATGCCGCCCTCGAGCGCCGCGAGCTGGGTCTCGAGCGCCGTGCGCGTCGGGTTGCCGCCGCGCGAGTACTCGTAGCCGCCGCGGAGGCCGCCGATGCCGTCCTGCGCGTACGTCGAGGTCACGTGGACGGGCGGGATCACCGCGCCGGTCGTGGGGTCGAACTCCTGGCCCGCGTGGATGGCACGCGTGTCGAACCCCTGCTGCAGCATCCCGAATTCAGGAGCGTTCATGTCGATCATCGCCTTTCGGATGGGGAGTGAAGTCTGTGGGCTTGAATTTCGGTGGGGCGGATGCCTCGGGGGGCGAGTCGTTCCTGAATTCCGAACCCCTGCCCGGCTCGCCTGCGGGCTGCGGCGGCCGTGCGAACGAGCAGCCGCCGCGGCGGGCGGCGGCCTCAGGAGGAGAGGTAGGAGAGCAGGTCGGTCCGCGTGATCACGCCGAGCGCCTTGCCGCCGTCGGTGACGAGCATCGCCGGGGCCTCGCCGAACGCCTGCCGCGCGGTCGCGACCGGCTCGTTCACGCCGATGAGCGGCAGCGCGTCGCCCACCACCGCCGAGACCTCGTCGGTGAGCTTCGCGCGACCCGAGAACACCTGCTCGAGGAGTTCGTCCTCGTGCAGCGCACCGACCACCTCGCCGAGCACGACGGGCGGCTCGGCCGAGAGCACGACGAGCTGGGAGACGCCCGACTCGGTCATCCGGTCGATCGCCTCCCGCACGGTGTCGTTCGGGTGCACGTAGACGAGGGGTGCCGTGCGGTCGGCCTTCGCCGCGAGGATGTCGCGGATCGTGTGCCCCGCGGGCGCGTTGCCGAAGCCGTACGCGCGCAGCCACTTGTCGTTGAAGATCTTGCCGAGGTACCCGCGACCCGAGTCGGGCAGCAGCACCACGAACACGTCGTCGGGTCCGGCGGATGCCGCGGCCTTCAGCGCCGCGACGACGGCCATGCCACTCGACCCGCCGACGAGGATGCCCTCCTCGCGCGCGAGGCGACGCGTCATGTGGATCGACTCGGCGTCGCTGACGGCGATGATCTCGTGCGGCACGCTCGGGTCGTAGGCGGTCGGCCAGAAGTCCTCGCCCACGCCCTCGACGAAGTACGGCCGACCGGTGCCGCCGGAGTAGACCGAGCCCTCGGGGTCGGCGCCGATGATCCGCACCGTGTCGCCCGAGACCTCGCGGAGGTAGCGCCCGGTGCCCGTGATCGTGCCGCCGGTGCCGACGCCGGCCACGAAGTGCGTGACCTTCCCCTCGGTGTCGCGCCAGATCTCGGGCCCGGTCGTCTCGTAGTGCGAGAGCGGTCCGTTCGGGTTCGAGTACTGGTCGGGCTTGAACGCGCCCGGGATCTCGCGGGCGAGCCGGTCGGAGACGCCGTAGTACGACTCGGGGCTGTCAGGTGCGACCGCGGTGGGCGTCACGACGACCTCGGCGCCGTACGCCTGCAGCACGTTGCGCTTGTCCTCCGACACCTTGTCGGGGCAGACGAACACGCAGCGGTAGCCGCGCTCCTGCGCGACGAGCGCGAGGCCGACGCCGGTGTTGCCCGACGTGGGCTCCACGATCGTGCCGCCCGGCTTCAGCTTGCCCTCGCGCTCGGCCGCGTCGATGATGTTGCGCGCGATGCGGTCCTTCGAGGAGCCGCCCGGGTTCAGGTACTCGAGCTTGACGAGCACCGTGGCATCCGTCACGCCCTCGGTCACGTGGTTGAGCTTGACGAGCGGCGTGTTGCCGACGAGTTCGGTGATGTGGGCTGCGTACTTCATTCCGCTGGTTCGATCCTTGGTGTCGTGTGCGTCGAGGGGCGCCCGTTCGGCGCCCGACGCGAGGGAAGGGGTCGCGCCTTCAGCGACGACAACACCGGCACGAGAGGCTCACCCGGCCAGCCTAGCGAATGACGGATGCCTCATGGCAGGCGTCGTCGGCTCACCCGCCGGTCGCGTCCGCACGGGCTCGGCGCCGGGCGGACCCCTTCGGCGGCAGCAGCGTGTCCGACTCCTCCAGCGACATCCCGTTCGTCTCCGGGATCTTCGCGAGCACGAAGAAGAAGGAGAGCGCGGCGAAGGTCGCGTACATGCCGTACGTCAGCAGGAGCGACGTGTTCGCCAGGAGCGGGAACGTGACCGTCACGACGAAGTTCGCGATCCACTGCGCGGCGGCGGCCAGCCCCAGCGCACGGGCGCGGATGCGGTTCGGGAAGATCTCGCCGAGCAGCACCCACACGAGCGGACCCCACGAGAAGCCGAAGAAGACGACGAAGAGGTTCGCCGCGACGAGCGCGATCGGCCCCCAGGCGCCGGGCAGCGAGATGTCCTCCCCGGAGCCGCTCGCATTGCCGAACGCGAGGGCCATCGTCGCGAGCGAGATCGCCATGCCCGCCGACCCGACGAGGAGCAGCGGTCGACGCCCGACCCGGTCGACGAGCGCGATCGCGACGAAGGTCACGAGGATGTTCGTGATCGAGGTGAACACGCTGATGGCGAAGGCGTTCGACTCGTCGAACCCGACCGCGCTCCACAGCGTCGTGGAGTAGTAGAAGATCACGTTGATGCCGACGAACTGCTGGAACACCGACAGCAGGATGCCGATCCAGACGATGCCGCGCAGGCCGAACACGGGCCCGCGGAGCGCGCCCTTCGCCTGCTTCGCCTCGGCGTCGGCCTTCATGGTGTTGCGGATGTCGCGGACGGCGCGCTCCACCTCGCCGGGCTGGATGCGCTCGAGGACGACGCGCGCCTCGTCCTCCTTCTCCACGCGCATGAGGTAGCGGGGCGACTCCGGCAGGGAGAACGCGATGAGGCCGTAGGCGACGCTCGGCACGATGCCCGCGAGGAACATCCAGCGCCAGGCGTCGAGCCCGAACCAGAACGGCTCGGCGGCGCCGCCCGCCGCCCACGCGAACACCGCATCGGAGAGCAGGGCGGTGAAGATGCCGAACACGATCGCGAGCTGCTGGAGCGACGCGAGGCGTCCGCGCGCTCGTCGTGGCGAGATCTCCGCGATGTAGGCCGGCGAGACGACCGAGGCGATGCCGATGCCGAGCCCGCCGATGACGCGCCACACGATGAGGTCCCACACGCCGAGCGCGAGGCCGGACCCGATCGCGGAGATGAGGAACAGGCTCGCACCGAGGATCATGACGGGGATGCGCCCGAACCGGTCGGCCAACCGGCCCGCGAGCTCTGCGCCGAGCGCGCATCCCAGCAGCGCGCTCGCGATCGCGAGACCCGTGAGTCCGGCCGAGAGGTCGAACTCCTGCTCGATCGCGTCGACCGCGCCGTTGACGACCGACGAGTCGAAGCCGAACAGGAACCCGCCGACGGCACCGGCGACGGCGAGCGCGATCACCCGCCGGTTCAGTCCGCTGCCGCGGCCGGCGTCGCTCCCGTCGGGCTCGCCCGCACCGGCGACCGCGACGTCCGGATGATCGATGTCCTCGCTCACGCGCCGACCTCCTCCGCCGGCCTCCGACCCGGACTCGCTCGAGCGGTCCGCACGCGGCCCCCACGCCGGCACATTCGGATGCTAGACCCGGGGTCGGGCGAATCCGCGGCGGCGCACGGGTGACGGCGTTCTCCCAGCCCGATACGTTCGTATTGGTATCTCGCCCCACCCCGCTCGAGGAAGGCCCCGCGTGAGCGCGACCCAGCCCGGAAAGAAGCCCACCGTCAAGCAGCAGCGTGCTGCGGAGCGCGAGCGCAAGCTCGAGGCGTACCGCAAGCGCGAGGCGCAGATGAAGCGGAATCGCCTCATCGCCATCTGGAGCTCGGTCGGCGTCGGCGTCGCGATCGTCGCGCTCATCATCACCTCGATCGCGCTGACCCCGCAGGCGGCGAACTACACCGCCGGCGGCGACGGCACGGAGATCGAGGGGGTCGAGACCTTCGAGAACGCCTCCGAGCACGTCCAGGGCGTCGTCGACTACGAGCAGACGCCGCCCGCCGGCGGCCAGCACAACCCGGCCTGGCTGAACTGCGGCGTCTACGAGCAGCCCGTGCCGAACGAGAACGCCGTGCACTCGCTCGAGCACGGAGCCATCTGGGTCACGTACGACCCCGACGCGCTCTCCGACGACGACATCTCGACCCTGCGGTCGAAGCTCCCGCGCACCTACGTGATCCTCTCGCCCTTCGAGGGGCTGCCCGCTCCGGTCGTGCTGAGCGGTTGGAACTCGCAGCTCCAGGTCGACGGCGTCGACGACCCGCGCATCGAGGCCTACCTCGAGGAGTACTGGCAGAGCCAGAACGTGCCCGAGCCCGGCGCGGCCTGCACCGGCGCGATCGACGGCCCCGGCAAGGTCGCGTGAGCACGGAGCACGACGAGGACGACACCCGGTCGCGCCGATCGGGCGTCGGGCGCTGGGCGGTCGTGCTCGCCGCATCCGTCGCCCTCCTCGCGGTCGCCGGCGCGGCGTTCGCGATCGGACGGCTCTCGACGCTGGGCGAGGAGACCCCGGCGAACGCGAGCGCCGAGGCGGGCTTCGCCCGCGACATGCAGGTGCACCACCAGCAGGGCGTCGAACTCGCGATGATCGTGCGCGACGCCACCGACGACCCCGCCGTGCGGCTGCTCGGCTACGACATCGCCGTCGCGCAGGCGCAGCAGTCCGGCCAGATGTACGGCTGGCTGGCCGAGTGGGGGCTGCCGCAGGCGGGACCCGAGCCGTCGATGACGTGGATGACCCGGCCCGCGGCCGACGGCGGCACCCACGACGGGCACGACGCCGGGTCGGGTGGGGCCGCGCACGTGCCCGGCGAGCCGATGCCCGGCCTCGCGACGCCCGAGCAGGTCGCCCAGCTCGGGGAGCTCGACGGGGTCGAGGCCGAGCGGAGGTTCCTCGAGCTCATGATCGCGCACCACGAGGGGGCCGTCGTCATGGCCGACGCGGTGCTCGAGCGCTCGACGTACCCGGTCGTGGTCTCGCTCGCCGAGTCGATCGCCGCGAGCCAGCGGGCCGAGATCGAGCTCATGGAGGACATGCTCGCCGAGCGCTCGTAGCGCCGGGCGCGGCCGCGCGGCCGCAGGCGGCACGCCGATTGCGCACGGCGCACTCAGGCGGTCGGCACCTCGGGCTGCTCGGCCTGCTGCCGGTACAGCGATGCGTAGACGCCGCCCTGCGCGAGCAGTTCGGCGTGCGTACCGTGCTCGGCGATGCGGCCCGCGACGACCACGAAGATCACGTCGGCCGACACGACCGTCGACAGGCGGTGGGCGATCGCGATCGTCGTCCGCCCGCGGGAGGCGTCGTCGAGCGCGGCCTGCACGACGCGCTCGCTGATCGTGTCGAGCGCGCTCGTCGCCTCGTCGAGCACGAGCACCGCCGGGTCCTTCAGCAGCACGCGCGCGATCGCGATGCGCTGCTTCTCGCCGCCCGAGAGGCGGTAGCCGCGCTCCCCCACGACGGTCTCGTACCCCTCGGGGAAGGACGCGATCGTCTCGTGGATGTTCGCGGCGCGGGCGGCCGCCTCGAGCTCGGCGTCCGTGGCATCCGGTTTCGCGTAGCGCAGGTTCTCGGCGATCGAGGCGTGGAAGAGGTAGGTCTCCTGGCTGACGATGCCGATGTTCGACACGAGCGACTCGTGCTCGAGGTCGCGCACGTCGACGCCCGCGAAGCGCACCGAACCGCCGGTCGTCTCGTAGAGGCGCGGCACGAGGTAGGACACCGTGGTCTTGCCCGCACCGCTCGGCCCGACGAACGCCGCGTACTGGCCCGGCTCGATCGTGAACGACACGTCGTCGAGCGTCGGCCGCCCGTCGTCGTCGGCGTCCGGATACCGGAACGAGACGTGGTCGAACTCGACGCGGCCGAGGGGCGCCCGGCCCGAGGCATCCGCCCCCGTCGGCACCTGGCGCGCGTCGGGCGCATCGCTGATCGCGGGCCGCAGGTCGAGGTACTCGAAGATGCGCGCGAACAGCGCGCCCGAGGTCTGCAGGTCGAGCGCGACCCGCATGAGCGCCATGAGCGGGAACAGCAGGCGCGCCTGCACCGTGGTGAAGGCCACGATCGTGCCGGCCGAGATGTCGGTCGTGCCGCCCGTGATCAGCCAGCCCGACGCGAGGTACACGATCGCCGGGATCGCCGACATGAAGATGCCGACCATCGCGAAGAACCACTGGCCGGTCATCTGCTGGCGCACCTGCAGGGCGATCTGGTTCTCGTTCTCGTCGCTGTACCGCGCGATCTCGCTGCGCTGCCGGGTGAAGCTCTTCGACAGCAGGATGCCCGAGACCGACAGGGTCTCCTGCGTGATCGCCGTCATCTCGGAGAGCGACTCCTGCGTCTTCGCCGCGATGCGCGCGCGCACCTGGCCCACGCGACGCTGCGCGATCACCATGACCGGCAGGAGCACCAGCGCGATGAGCGTGAGCTGCCAGTTCAGCAGCAGCATGGCCACGAACGCGGCGAGCACCGTGACCGTGTTGCCGAGCACGCTCGACACCGTGTTCGTGAGCACGGATGCCACGCCGCCGACGTCGTTCTGCAGGCGCGACTGGATGACGCCCGTCTTCGTGCGCGTGAAGAAGCTGAGCTCCATGCGCTGGAGGTGCGTGAACATCCGCACGCGGAGCGCGCCCATCACCCGGTTGCCGACGGTCGCCGTGAGCCAGGTCTGCCACACGCCGAGAAGCGAGGAGACGATGAAGACCGCGAGCATCGCGACCACGATCGCGGTGAGGACGGGCAGGTTCGGCCCCATCACCTGTCCGTCGGCGCCGACCGGGAAGAGCCCCTCGTCGAACGCGCGCTCGGTGAGCAGGGGCGGGATGACGCTGAGGGCGGCGCTCACGAGCACCAGCACGATCGTGACGGTGAGCGCGACCTTGTGCGGCGCGAACAGCTCGACGATGCGTCGCATCAGGTGCGGGATCTTCGGCGCCTCCGCGTTCTCGGCGCGCTGGGCCGATTCGTCGGCCGCGCTGATGCGGGTGCGGGGCTTGCCCATGCGCCCCGACTGGCCGCCCGGGGAGCTCGCGTGCATGCTCATGCATCGAGCCTAGGCGCGGCCGCCGACGGGTCGGCCGCCCGGCGGCCGGTCGCGGGCGTCCGTTCGCGGACGGCGTGATGACGTCGCGCCTCGACGGCGACGCGGCGGGAGCCGAAGCCCCCGCCGCGTCGTTCGAAGTCGCCGACTACCCGCCGGTGACGATCAGGCAGGTCGCGACGAGCTTGCCCTGGCCCTCGGCCGTCGGGTCGAGGTTCGGAAGGCCGACCCTCGACTCGTAGCCCCGACCGTCGCCGGTCGGGTCGGCGGCGTGGGCGCCCTGGGTCTGTCCACCCTCGGCGGCGACGAAGTCGCGCGTCGCCTCGCCCCAGTTGCACTCCGGCGGCGCGGCCGCGGCCGGCGACGCCATCCCGATCGCGAGTGCAACGGCGGCCGCTCCTGCGAGCATGATCCTCTTCATCGTGCGGTTCCCCTTCCCCCTTGACGGATACCGTACGTGCGCACGATATGAGGGCTGCTCACGTGCGTCAAGGCCGCGCGGACGCGACGACGGGGCGGATGCCGCCACATCCGCCCCGTCGACGTGCCGTGGATGCCGCGGCATCCGACCGCTCGATCAGCCCTTCGTCGCGCCGGCCAGCAGGCCGCGCACGAAGTACCTCTGGAGGCTGAAGAACACGATGAGCGGGATCACGATCGAGATGAACGCGCCGGCCGTGAGGAGCTCCCACGCCTGGCCTCTCGTGCCGGTCAACTCCGCCAATCGCTGGGTGAGTGGCGCCACGTCCTGTGTGCCGCCGGAGAAGATCAACGCGACGAGCAGGTCGTTCCACACCCAGATGAACTGGAAGATCGCGAACGACGCGATGGCCGGGGTGGCCAGCGGCAGCACGATCCGGAAGAAGATCTGACCGTGCGTCGCGCCGTCGACGCGTGCGGCCTCGATGACGTCGCCCGGGATCTCCGCGATGAAGTTGTGCAGCAGGAAGATCGCCAGCGGCATCGCGAACATCGCGTGCGCGAGCCACACCGGCGCGTAGTTCTGCTCCGGGATGATCGGGATGACGTCGTGCAGCCAGGCCTGCATCGGCCGCAGCCAGGTCGAGAAGATCTGGAGCAGCGGCACGAGCGCCATCTGCAGCGGCACGATCTGGAGGGCGAACACGAAGATGAACAGCGCGTTCGCGCCCCGGAACTTGATCCACGCGAACGCGTACGCGGCCATGGTCGCGAGCACGAGCGGGATCAGGGTGCCGAGCAGCGTGATCGCGATCGAGTTCACGATGTACGCGCCGAGCTGCGGCGACGACGACGACGGCGAGAGCAGGACCTCGGCGTAGTTGTCGAACGTGAAGCCGGGGTTCTGGAAGATCGTCCACCACCCGGTCGTGCGGATCAGCTCCGCCGGCCGGAACGACGAGATGAACAGGCCGAACGTGGGGATCGTCCAGAGGATGGCGATGATGAGGGAGACGATCGTGGCGGTGCGCGAGGTCAGGCGCTTCTTCACGCGCGCCGTCTTCGGCCCGCGGCCGTACTCCGCCTCCTCGGCGGCCTCGATCGAGCCCTTGTCCTTGCTGACCGGGAGGTCGGCGGGTGCGACGCTGCTCATCGGATCTCCCTCTGCTTCCGGAGGACGTTGACGTTGTAGATGACGATCGGCATCACGAGGAGGAACAGGATCAGCGCCAGTGCCGAGCCTCGTCCGATCTCGCTCGCGCGGAACGCCTGGGTGTACATCTCGTTCGCGATCACGCTCGTGTTGAAGTTTCCGGCGGTCATCGTCCGGACGATGTCGAAGACCTTCAGCGTCGCGATCGAGATCGTCGTGATCACGACCACCAGCGCGCCCCTGATGCCCGGCACCGTGACGTTGATGAAGCGCTGCCACGCGTTGGTGCCGTCGAGCTGCGCCGCCTCGATCTGCTCCGTCGGCACGCCCTTGATCGCCGCACTCAGCAGGACCATGGCGAAGCCCGTCTGGATCCAGATCATGACGACGATCAGCAGGAACGTGTTGATCGGGTCGGTCTGCAGCCATTGCACCGGTTCGCCGCCGAACGCCACCACCAGGGCGTTCAGGAGGCCGATCTGGTCGCGCTCGCCCGAGCGGTACTCGTAGACGAAGCGCCAGATGATGCCGGCGCCGACGAACGAGATCGCGATGGGCATGAACAGGATCACCTTGTAGTACTTCTCACCACGCGACTTGTCGATGAAGACCGCGTAGGCGAGGCCGATCGCGGTCGAGATCGTCGGCACGAGCAGCACCCAGATGATCGTGTTGATCAGCGTGCGGATCGCCGTCGGTTGCGTGAACGTCCAGATGAAGTTGTCCCACGTGAACGCGCCCGAGGAGTCCTGGAACGCCAGGATGCTCGTGCGGATCGCCGGGTACACGAGGCCCACGGCGAGGAAGAGCAGCGCCGGGGTGAGGAACCCCGCCAGCTGCCAGTAGTCACGGCCCCGTTTCGGGGCCTTGTCGATGAAGAAGATCAGGAGGCCGATGATCGCCGCGAAGATCGCGAGCCCCATCACCACCTGGAGGATCTTTCCGAGCAGGTCGCCCGTGGTCATCATGCCTCCCGGTTCGTCGTTGAATCTGGGGGTTCCCGAGGGGCGGGGTACCTCACCCCGCCCCTCGGTCATACCGCGTGCGACCCGTGGGGCGCGCGCGGCGCGCTGGCGATCAGCTGCTGGGCCAGCTCGCCTCGATGGTGTCGAGCACCGACTCGGTGCTGTCTCCGCTCACCCACGCCACGATGCCCTTCCAGAAGGAGTCGGCGCCGACGGCACCGGGCATCAGGTCGGACCCGTCGAACCGGAACGTCGTCTCGGGATCCTGCAGGATCTCGATGGACTGCACGAGCAGCTCGCTCGACGCGTTCTCGGGGTCGACGCCCTGGTTCGCGCTGATGACGCCGCCCAGGCTCACGCGGTTGTTCGCCCACGTGTCGCTCGACAGGAACGTGCGCACCGCCTCGACCTCCTCGGCGTCGGTGAATGCGACGACGATCTCGCCGCCGCCGGTCACCGACAGCGGGTCGTCGGCGTTGGCCGGCGGGAGCAGGAAGCCGAACACGGTGCCGTCGGAGGCGACGGTGTTCTCGTCACCGCCCTCGGGGTTCCAGAACGTCTCGTAGAACGACGCCTGGTGGTGCAGCGAGCACTCGCCGTCGAGGATCGGCAGGCCGGCCGTCTGGAACGCCTCGGTGATCTGCGTCGACACGTCGCCGATGCCGCCGTTGACCATGTCGTCGCTCTTCAGGTACTCGCCGACCGCGTCGAACGCCTCGGCGACCTGCGGGTCGTTGAACGGGATCTCGTGCGTCACCCACTGGTCGTAGACGTCGGCGCCGTGCAGCCGCAGCATGTAGTCCTCGACCCAGTCGGTGCCCGGCCAGCCCGTGGCCTCACCGGACTCCAGTCCGACGCACCACGGCTTGTGGTCGCCCTCGTCGGCGATGGTCTGGGACAGCTCGGAGAGCTCGTCGAGGGTCTTCGGGATCTCGTACCCCTTCTCCTCGAACTCCGCCGGCGAGTACCAGACGTAGCCCTTGATGCTCGCCATGAGCGGCGCGCCGTAGAACGTGTCGTTGTAGGTGCCGTAGCCCTTCCAGTCCTCCGACCACCATTCGTCGACGTTCGCCTCGACCGACTCGGACGCCGGGATCAGCCATCCTCCGTCGGAGAGCCGCTGCACGAGTCCGGGCTGCGGCACGAAGCCGATGTCGGGCGCGTTGCCGCCCTCGGCGAGGACCGCGATCTGCGCCTCGAACTCGCTCGAGCCCTGGTAGTCGATCGAGATGCCGGTGCAGGTGGCGAAGTCGGACCAGGATTCGACGAGCCGGTCTGCCTCGAGGTCGAGGATCGTTCCACCGATCGTGACCTCGGCGCCGTCGAACGTGCCGTACTCCTCGTAGTCCGCGCAGTCGACGTCGCCCGCGTCCTCGTTCGCGATGTCGCCGGTACACGCCGTGAGCGCCAGGCCGGCCGCAGCGGCCACCGCGACGGGGGCCGCCCAACGGCGATGCCGTGTGAGTCTCATGTCATCTCCTCGTTGAGTGTGGTGCAGGGCGGAACCGGGAACCGGTTCCAGACCCCACGCTAGGCGACCGCGACAGCGCTGGGCAAGGGCGTGTCGGGTCACGATCGAGTGACGGATGTCCCGAGTGTGGCACCGGTTCCACAGGTCCGGCGATTCGCGTACACTCCGTTCGCAAGCCCGATGGAGGGAGCGTGATGACCGCGATCTCGGATGTCGCGCGCCTCGCCGGCGTCTCCAAGTCGACGGCCTCCCGGGCCCTGACCGGTCGTGGCTACGTCTCGGAGGCCACGCGACTCCGGGTCGTCGAGGCCGCGGCCGAGATCGGCTACATCGCCTCGCCGAACGCGGCGAGCCTCGTCACCGGCCGAACGAAGAACGTCGGCATCGTCATCCCGTTCGTGAACCGCTGGTTCTTCGGCGAGGTGCTCGAGGGCATCGAGCGGACGCTGCTCGCCGCCGGCTACGACCTCACGCTCTACAACCTCGCGCTGGCCGGCCCGGAGCGCGACCGCGTCTTCGACTTCTTCCTCGCGCGCAAGCGCGTCGACGCGGTCATCGCCGTGGGCGTCGACCTCACCGACCGCGAGGTCGAGGTGATCGAGGGCCGCGGCAAGCCCATCGTCGCGCTCGGCGGCACCGGCCCGGGCGCGCCCCGGCTCGCCATCGACGACCGGGGCGCCTCGCGGCTCGCGACCGAGCACCTCATCGACCTCGGCCACGAGCGCATCGCCCATCTCGCCGGTGCCGGCGCCGGCTCCGCGGCTCGCAGCGTGCAGGCCCTCCGCAGGGCGGGCTTCGCCGATGCGATGCGCGAGGCGGACCTGCGCCCCGTGGGCGAACCGGACGGGATCGTGGAGGCCGACATGACCGTCCCCGGCGGGTACGCGGCCGCGCTCCAGCTGCTCGGCCACCCGGCGACGCGCCCCACCGCCATCTTCGCGGCATCCGACGAGATCGCGTTCGGTGCGATGCGCGCGGCCGAGCGGCTCGGGATGTCGCTGCCCGGGGCCCTGTCGATCGTGGGGTTCGACGGCCATGAGCACGCCGAGCTCTTCGGGCTCACCACGATCGAGCAGTTCCCGCGCGTGCAGGGCCGCTACGCGGTCGACGCCGTCATGCGGCTGCTCGGCGAGCCGACGGGCGATGCCGACCCCGTGACGCCCGACGGGCTCCCCGACTTCGACCGGCCGCTCGAGACGAGGCTCGTGGTGCGCAGCAGCACCACCGCGCCGTCGGCGAAGTCGCTCGTGGCGCGCTGAGGGCGCGAGTCATCTCAGGGGCAGCCCGGTGGCCACGGGCGCGCGTCCTCCGTAGCGTGCCCCGCGGGCCGTCATCCGGCACCGAACGGACGGCAGGGGCCCGACTCGGACGAAGGAGGACATCATGAGCGCCGAGGGAATCACGCTGCAGCGACTGGCCCGCGGGGGCGGGTACGACGGGCCCAACGACGGCAGTCCCGGGCCGGGCACCTGGCGGGCCCTGCAACGGCTCGTCACGGGCTACGGGTACACCGGCCCGATCGACGGTGCGCCCGGCACGAACACCTGGCGGGCGCTCCAGCGCTTCGCGGCGCTCGGCGGCTACGCCGGGCCGATCGACGGCGTGATGGGGCCGCAGTCCTGGATGGGCGTCCAGCAGCTGCTCTCGCCGTTCAGCTACGTGGCGCCGGTGGACGGCGTCCCGGACGCGGACACCTATCGTGCCCTGCAGACGATGGCCCGGATCGGCGGGTACTTCGGGCCCTACGACGGCGTCATGGGCCCGAACTCCTGGCGGGGCGTCCAGACGATCCTCGCCGGCGCCGGCTACACGGGGCCGATCGACGGCGTCGCCGGACCGAACACCTGGCGGGGCATCCAGCGGATCGCCCAGCGCGGGGGCTACTCGGGCCCGATCGACGGCGTGCCCGGGCCGAACACGTACGCCGGGATCGAGGCGCTGCTCGTGCGCAGCGAGCACGATTGAGGGCGACCCCGCGCCCAGACGACGGATGCCCCGTGCCGAATCGGCACGGGGCATCCGCGTGTTCAGGTGACGCAGGTCACCTCAAGCTGCGACCCTCTCGCGAGGGCGGCGATTACTTGAGGGTGACGGTCGCGCCGGCCTCCTCGAGCGAGGCCTTCGCCTTGTCGGCGGTCTCCTTGTTCGCGCCCTCGAGCACGGCCTTCGGAGCACCGTCGACGACGGCCTTCGCCTCGCCGAGGCCGAGCGAGGTGAGCTCGCGGACGACCTTGATGACCTGGATCTTCTTGTCGCCGGCAGCCTCGAGGATGACGTCGAACGAGTCCTTCTCCTCGACCTCCTCGGCAGCGGCGCCACCGCCGGCGGCGGCCGGGCCGGCAACGGCGACGGGGGCGGCCGCGGTGACCTCGAAGGTCTCCTCGAACGCCTTGACGAACTCCGAGAGCTCGATGAGGGTCAGGCCCTTGAACTGCTCGAGCAGCTCCTCAGTGGACAGCTTCGCCATGATTCTTCTCCTTAGATTTGCTGGTAACTCACCGCTTGAGAGGCTCGCGCCTACGCAGCGGACTCCTGCTTCTCACGCAGCGCGTCGACCGTGCGAACGGCCTTCGAGAGCGGTGCGTTGAACAGATATGCGGCTCCGAACAGCGAGGCCTTGAAGGCGCCGGCGAGCTTCGCCAGGAGCACTTCGCGGGACTCGAGGTCGGCGAGCTTGCCTACCTCTTCGGCGGTCAGGGGCTTGCCATCGAAGTAGCCGCCCTTGACCACGAGGAGGGGGTTCGCCTTGGCGAAGTCACGCAGCGACTTCGCGACGGCGACCGGGTCACCGTGCACGAACGCGATCGCCGACGGGCCCTTGAGGTCGTCGTCGAACGCGGAGATCCCGGCCTTGTTGGCCGCGATCCTGGTCAGCGTGTTCTTCACCACGGCGTAGCTCGCGTCCTCACTGATGGACTTGCGCAGCGTCTTGAGCTGGGCAACAGTGAGGCCGCGGTATTCGGTCAGCAGAACGGCGGTCGAGCTCTCGAACAGGTTCGTGAGTTCGGCAACCGAGGCTTCCTTGTTCGCCATGGCCACTCCTTGTGTCTTCAACGTGCATCGCGGTGGCGATGCACGGCCTCGGAGCGCTGGCGCAAACTCGTGGGAAAGAAAAAGAGCTCCGGCGCAGTTGCGCGGAGCTCGGCCCGGATCGGGAAGTCTTCGTCACACCTGCGCGGGCACCTGTTCTCACAGGACTTCGGTCGTCTTCGCGTGCGAACACGACAACCAGCGGTCTTCGGCTCAGACCACCATAACGGATGCCCCGGCCCCGGCCAAATCGCGCCGACTCGGAATAGTTGACCGAGATCCAAAGTTGACATGATTCAACTACCTGTCTATGGTTGACCGCGATCAACTTTCTCGGAGGACCTCACTCTCGTGTCAGCAGCAGCAGCAGCTCCCGTCGCCTCGGCCGAGGCGCCCTCGCGCACGCCGCGCGAGGTCTTCATCGCCCTGTCGGGCCTCATCGTCACGATGTTCGTCGCCGTGCTCTCCGGCACGGTCGTCTCGACCTCGATGCCCCGCATCATCGCCGACCTCGGCGGCGACCAGGCCGCCTACACGTGGGTGATCACCGCGAGCCTGCTCGCGACCGCGGTGTCCACGCCCATCTGGGGCAAGCTCGCCGACCTGGTGAACCGCAAGGTGCTGCTCCAACTCGCCATCGGCCTCTTCGTCGTCGGCACCGCGATCGCCGGGTTCGCGCAGGACACGACGACGCTGATCGCCGTCCGCGTCATCCAGGGCCTCGGCGCCGGCGGGCTCATGTCGCTCGTCATGATCATCGTCGCGCTCATCATCTCCCCGCGCGAGCGCGGCAAGTACATGGGCGTCGTCGGCGGCATCATGGCCGTCGCGACCATCGGCGGCCCGCTCCTCGGCGGCGTCGTCACCGACGCATGGGGCTGGCGGGCCAACTTCTTCCTGCCGCTGCCGCTCGCCGTCATCGCGCTCGTGCTCATCCAGCTCACGCTGCACCTCCCGCAGACGCCGAAGCGCGCCGTGAGGATCGACTTCGCCGGCGCGATCCTCATGGCCGTCGGCGTCTCCCTCCTCCTCGTCTGGGTCACGCTGGGCGGCAGCGAGTTCGAGTGGGATTCGGTGACGAGCCTCGTCATGATCGGCATCGCCGCGGCATCCCTCATCGCCTTCATCGTCGTGGAGTTCTTCGTGGCCGAGCCGATCGTGCCGCTGGCCCTGTTCCGGAACCGCACGTTCGCGCTCGCGGTCGTCGCATCGATCGCGATCGGCGTCTCGATGTTCGCGACGAGCGTCTTCCTCGCGCAGTACTTCCAGCTCGCGCGCGGCGCCACCCCGACCGAGTCGGGCCTCATGACCATTCCGCTGATCGTCGGCCAGATGGGCGCCTCGATCCTCATCGGCGCACTGATCAGCCGCTTCGGCAAGTGGAAGGGCTTCATGGTCCTCGGCGCCGCGCTCACGGTCGCAGGCACCGTCCTGATGACGACGCTCCGCTACGACACCGACTACCTCTGGGTGAGCGTCGCGATGGTCGTGCTCGGCGCCGGCCTCGGCATGGTGATGCAGAACCTCACCCTGGTGGTGCAGAACGACACCCCGGTGTCGCAGCTCGGCGCGGCCTCGTCGAACGTGAACTTCTTCCGCTCGATCGCCGGCACGATCGGCGTCACCGTCATGGGCTCCCTCCTCGCGACGCAGGTGCAGGACCACATCGCGAGCGGCTTCGCGGGCTTCGTGCCGTCGACGCCCGAGGAGGTCGCCGCGCTCCAGGGCCTGTCGAGCGGTGCCGTGCCGAACGTGCACGAACTGCCCGAGCCGATCCGGGTCGTCATCGAGTCGGCCTACGGCCACGGCATCGCCGACGCCTTCTGGATCGCGGTCCCGCTCGCGGTGCTCTCACTCATCGCGATCGCCTTCCTGCCGAACAGGTCCCTCTCCACCAGGACCGCGGCCGAGTCCCTCGCCGACGAGGCGGAGGACGCGGCGATCGACCTCGCGGAGGCCGAGATCGGCGCCGCGGTCCCCTCGGCGGAGTCGTTCGAGGCGGACGCTCGCCGCGAGCTCGTCTCGACCGCCACGGGCTCGATCGCCTCGGTCGACGGGACGGATGCGCCGGGGACGCGTCGCTAGCATGGCCGTCATGACCGCCGACCCCGAGCTCGACGCCGCCATCGCCGCCGTCGAGGACCAGTTCAGCGTGCTCTTCAGCCGAGCTCGCGCGGTGTGGTCGGAGTCGGCCAAGCAGGTCCACCCCGACCTGCAGCCCGCGGGCTACAAGCTGCTCAGCATGATCGCCCGCGCGGGCGAGACGAACGCGCACGTGGTCGCCGAGCAGCTCGACATGGACAAGAGCGCGGTGAGCCGGCAGGTCAGGCAGCTCGAGGAGGTCGGGCTCGTCGAGAGCCGCGTGGACGAGCGCGATGCGCGAGCGCGCGTCCTCGTCGCGACGCCCACCGCCCTCGAGCGCCTGCGGTCGGTCCGCACGCGGAACCAGGAGCGGCTCCGCTCGGCGCTGGAGGATCGATCGGTCGACGACCTCCGCGTCGTCGCCGACGTGCTGCGGCGCATCACCGAGGGCTGAACCGGCGGCCGGGCGGGGTCAGGCGGGCAGCTCGACGGCGAATTCTGTGCGGCCTGGCTCGCTCGCGACCTCGACCGTGCCGCGATGCGCCTCGACGACGGCCCTCACGATCGCCAGGCCGAGGCCGGTGCTGCCGGCACGCCGCGACCGCGACGCGTCGCCGCGAGCGAACCGCTCGAACAGGCTCGCCCGCACCGCGGGGTCGATGCCGGGCCCGTCGTCGGTCACCGTCACCCTCACTCGGGCGGGTGCCGAGGAACCGGATGCCGGGCGCACGCGCGCCACGCGGACGACGACCTCGGTGCCCTCCGGGGTGTGCACCCGGGCGTTCGCGAGCAGGTTCGCCACCACCTGGTGCAGGCGACTCGCGTCGCCGGTCACGGTCACCTCGTCGTCGGGCACCTCGACGCGCCACTCGTGCCCGGGTGCGGCCACCTGCGCGTCGCCGACCGCGTCGATCACGAGCTGCGTCAGTTCGACCGGCTCGCGGCGGAGTTCGCGCCCCTCGTCGAGCCGGGCGAGGAGCAGCAGGTCCTCCACGAGTTCCGTCATCCGGAGCGACTCGGACTCGATGCGGCCGAGCGCGTGCACGACGTCGGGCGGGAGCTCGCCGCCGTGCAGCCGCGTGAGCTCCGAGTAGCCGCGGATCGAGGCGAGCGGCGTGCGGAGCTCGTGGCTGGCGTCCGCCACGAACCGGCGGACCTTCCGTTCGGACTGCTCGCGGGCCGACAGTGACGCGGAGACGTGGCCGAGCATGCGGTTGAAGGACGTCGCGAGCCGGCCGACCTCGGTGCGCTCGTCGTCGACGGGCACCTCGTCGGGGAGCGCCACG
This sequence comes from Agromyces zhanjiangensis, assembly GCF_040496055.1. NCBI lineage: Bacteria > Bacillati > Actinomycetota > Actinomycetes > Micrococcales > Microbacteriaceae > Agromyces > Agromyces zhanjiangensis. The sequence goes on from NZ_JBEPKB010000001.1 coordinate 658,955, forward strand.
TCGCCGCGGGCGAGCGGCAGCTCGGAGACGAGCGTCGCGGTCTCGGTGACGCGATCGAGCGGTCGGAGCGCACGCCCCACGATGACCGCGCCGAGCGCGAGGGCGGCGACGGTCGCGGCGAGGGCCACGATCGCGATGGTGACGGCGAGTTGCGTGGTCGTCGAGTTCACGTCGGCGAGCGGGAAGGCCACCACGTACGCGTAGTCCTGCACGAGCGGCACGCCGATGGCGCGGTAGTCGCCCAGCCCGTCGAGGTCGATCGTCGCGGGCTCGCGGTCGGTGGGCACCGACGCGAGCGCGACCTGCGCGCTCGGCGACAGCTGCACGATGTCGCCGTCCTCGTCGATGGTGGCGGTCGCGGCGACCACCCGGTCCTGCTCGCTCGTCACCAGAGCGACGATCGTGCCGACCGGCTGGCCGGGGATCCGCAGCAGTTCCTCGGCGCCGATGTCCGGGCGGGGGAACTGCTCGTTCGGCTCGTCGTCGTCGACCGCGCGTGCCGCGCGCTCGGTGGCCTGGTGGAGCTGCCCGTCGACCCGGGCGACGAGCTGGCCGTGCAGCACGGCGGTGCTCACGACGCCGACGATGACGCTCGCGAGCACCACGAGCGCGGCCATGACGATGACGAGGGTGCGTCGCAGGGTCCGCGGCGCGCGCCGCGTAGGCGCGCCGTGCGGGGGCTCGGCGGACGGCCCGGCGCCGCCGGGCGCGGACGCACTGCCGCCGCCCGTGGCATCCGTCGCCTGCGCGCGCTCGGACGCGGCGCGCCGTGCGGCGGCCGCGTACCCCGGAGCACCCGGATGCGTCATCCGGCCGCCTTCAGCATGTAGCCGGCACCGCGGACCGTGTGGATCATGGGGTCGCGGCCCGCGTCGATCTTCTTGCGCAGGTACGAGATGTAGAGCTCGACCACCGACTCCTTGCCGCCGAAGTCGTAGTTCCACACGCGGTCGAGGATCTGCGCCTTCGAGAGCACGCGGCGGGGGTTCCGCATGAGGAAGCGGAGCAGCTCGAACTCGGTCGCGGTCAGCTCGACGGGCACGCCGTCGCGCTCGACCTCGTACGAGTCCTCGTCGAGCGAGAGGTCGCCGACCCGGAGCACGGGGTCCTTCGCCTGGGCGAGCGTGAGCGTCGAGCGGCGGATGAGTCCGCGCAGGCGCGCCACGACCTCCTCGAGGCTGAAGGGCTTCGTGACGTAGTCGTCGCCGCCCGCGGTGAGGCCCGCGATGCGGTCGTCGAGCGAGTCCTTCGCGGTGAGGAAGAGCACGGGCGTCTCGGTGCCGTCGGCGCGCACGCGCTGCAGCACCTCGAGCCCGTCGATGTCGGGGAGCATGATGTCGAGCACGATCGCGTCGGGCCGGAACTCGCGCGCGGTGCGCACCGCGCCGAGGCCGTCGGAGGCCGTCCGCACCTCCCACCCCTCGTAGCGCAGCGCCATCTTCAGGAGGTCCGTGAGGGAGTTCTCGTCGTCGACCACGAGGACGCGCACGGCGCTGCCGTCCGCCTTCGCGATCTGCGGTCGGTGCGCGGTTCCGGTGCCGGTCTCCATGCTCATGTCTTCCGAGTATGCGCGCATTCCTGTGCGGTTCCTATGACCTGAGCGGATGCCGCCTGTGACCTCGCAATGAACCCGGGACCTCCCCCGCTCATATCCGATCCATAGGGGCGGCATCGGCGCGGCACAGCGCGCGTTCGTAGCGTCCGAGTCGGACCCGCGATCGTCGCGGCCGAACGACCCGATGAGGACCCCGCATGTTCTTCACCTACCTCCGGCGCGAGCTCGCCGGGCGCCGCCGGCAGACCGCGATCGTCGCGGTCGGGATGGCGCTCGCGATCGCGCTCGTCATGATCGTCAACGCCGTGGCGGTCGGCGTGCGCGACGCACAGGCCGCCGTGCTCGAATCCGTGTACGGCGTCGGCACCGACCTCACCGTCTCGCAGGCGTCCGGCCCGCCCGAGGAGGGCGAGGGCGGCGGCCCCGGCGTGCGCTTCGAGTTCGGCACGGAGGACGGCGAGACCACCGACGACGGCACGGCGCTCAGCAACTCGCGCCTGACGGTCGACCGGGGCACCTCGACGTTCGACGCCTCGACGCTCGACGCCGTCCTCGACGTCGACGGCGTGGCCGCGGCATCCGCGACCCTCAGCCTTACCAACGTCACCTTCGACGGCGAGCTGCCGGAGCCGCCGACCGGCGACCAGGCCGCCGCGGGCGACGGCACCGTGCCCGCTCCGGGCGAGGGCGGCGGAGGAGGCGGCTTCGGCGGCGGGGCATTCGACGTCACGAGCGTCACCGTGACCGGCGTCGACCCCGACGTCGCGGCGATCGGCCCCCTCAGCGCGGTCGAGCTCGTCGACGGACGCGGCCTCGGATCGGGCGACGCGGGTGCCTACGTCGTCGTCCTGGACGCCGAGTACGCCACGAGTGAGGGCCTCGTCGTCGGCGACGCGATCGACCTCGGCGGCACCGAGTTCGAGGTCGTCGGCACGGTCACCTCGACGTCGGCGGATGCCGCGACCGCGTCGAACGCGTACATCCCGCTCGACGTGGCCCAGGCCCTGTCCGGCATGGAGGGCCAGGTCTCCGACATCTCGGTGCAGGCCGCGTCGGCCTCCGACATCCCTGCCGTGAAGTCCGCCCTCGAGGACGCCCTCCCCGACCAGACCGTGAGCACGCAGGAGGACCTCGCGGCGAGCGTCTCGGGCTCGCTCGGCAGCGCGTCGTCGCTCATCTCGAGCCTCGGCCTCTGGCTCTCGGTCGCAGTGCTCGCCGCCGCGTTCCTCATCGCGATCCTCTTCACCATCCAGGGCGTCACGCGCCGCACGCGCGAATTCGGCACGCTCAAGGCGATCGGCTGGTCGAACCGCCGCATCGTCGGCCAGGTCGCCGGCGAGTCGCTCGTGCAGGGCCTCATCGGCGGTGCCGCGGGCCTCGCGCTCGGCTTCATCGGCATCGGCGTCATCAACGCCATCTCGCCGAGCCTCGCGACCACCTCCTCCCCCATGGCCGCCGGCCCCGGCGGCGAGGGCGGCATGGCCGGCGGCTTCGGCGGCGGGCCGATGGCGGCCGCGCAGGAGACGACCGAGGTGATCCTGAACGCCCCCGTCACCGTGACCGTCGTCGCGCTCGCGGTCGGCCTCGCCGTCCTCGGCGGCCTCCTCGCCGGGGCCGTCGGCGGCTGGCGGGCGAGCCGGCTGCGGCCGGCCGAGGCCTTGCGCAGCGTCGCCTGACGAACCCCGCGGCATCCGTCGCCAGGCCACGGACCGCCCAGACCTCCGGACACCGAGAGAAGGACCCCCACACATGTACACCCTCGAGAACGTCACCAAGACCTACCGACACAAGGAGCGGACGATCCACGCGCTGAAGGACGTGAGCCTCACGATCCCCGCGGGCCAACTCGTCGCGATCCAGGGCCCGACGGGCGGCGGCAAGTCCACGCTGCTGCAGATGCTCGGCGCGCTCGACCGACCGACCTCGGGTCGCATCTCACTCGGCGAGGCCGACCTGTCGGGGATGCCGGATGCGAAGCTCGGGCGGATACGGGCGACCGAGATCGGCTTCGTCTTCCAGGGCTTCAACCTCATCCCCACGCTCACCGCGCAGGAGAACGTCGAGACCGCGCTCGAGCCCCTCGGCGTCGCCGCCGACGAGCGCCGCCGCCGCGCGACCGCCGCCCTCGAGGCGGTCGGGCTCGGCGATCGCACGCACCACGTCCCGAGCGAGCTCTCGGGCGGGCAGCAGCAGCGCGTCGCGATCGCGCGCGCGCTCGTGAAGGAGCCCGACGTGCTCCTCGCCGACGAACCCACCGGCAACCTCGACGAGCAGACGCGCGACGAGATCATGGAGCTCATCGAGGGCCTCCACCGCGACCGCGGGCTCACGCTCGTGATCGTGACCCACGACTCGGCCGTCGCCAGGCGCGCCGAACGTCGGCTGCACCTCACGCACGGAACGGTGACCGAGCGGGCGTAGCCGACGGGGCGGATGCCGCGGCCCAGCCCTCCGGCCGCGGCATCCGCCCCAGCTCCGCGCGTGCCCGTGCCCGCGCGGTTCAGATGAGCTCGTTGCGCAGCGCCCAGGCCGCCGCCGCAGCGCGCGACGGCACCCCGAGCCTCGAGCGGATGTTCGCGACGTGGCGGTGGACCGTGTGGACCGAGAGGACGAGGTGCGCGGCGATCTCGGCGTCCGTCTCGCCGCGGGCGACGAGCCGCAGCACCTCGCGTTCGCGATCGGTGAGGTGCGGCGTCCCGCCCGGCGCCGCGCCCGTCGCGCCGGGAACGGACGCGTCCGCGTCGACCGCCGAGTCGACGCGGTCGCCGAGGAACCGACGGGTCTCGCGCACGATCGCGTCGGCGTCGCCACGCCACGGGAAGTGGTCCTCGCCGAGGAGCGGGACGAACCGGGCGTGCGGGATCCGCTCGGCGACGTCCCGGCCGAGCGCGAAGGCGATCGCACGATCGTCGCGCCGATGCAGGACGAGGGTCGGGGTCCGGATGTCGCCGAGGTGCGCCGTCGAGTCCATGGCGTAGACCTCGGCGAGCGAGGCGAGGGCGGCCTCCGGCGTCGCGGCGCGGCGCTGGAACTCGACGAACTCGTCGCGTTCGGCGGCGGTGGCGTCGGGTTCGAACAGGTCGGAGAGCACGCGCGACCCGATCCCCCAGTGCTGCCGCACCACGGCGAGCAGTGCCTCGCGCGCGGCCGGCGGCGCGAGGTCGGCGCCTCGGGCGTAGGTGCCGTAGAGCACGAGCCGGTCGACGGCGTCGGGATGCCGCGCCGCGAACAACGAGGCGACGCCGCCGCCCGACGACGCGCCGAGGAGGGACACCCGCTCGACCCCTGCGGCCGCGAGCACGGCTTCGAGCACCGTGAGCTCCTCGTCGAGGGTGCGCGGCGGCATCCGCCCCCGATCGGACGCGCCGGTCCCGGGCCGGTCGTACCTGATGATCGTGCGGCCCTCGGCCAGGCCCGACGCGAAGCGCCGGAAGCGGGACTGGCGCCAGTCGAGGTCGAGGTGGCTGCACCACCACCCGCCGAGGACCAGCGGCGGGCCGTGGCCGATCGCGGACCACGCGATCGCCCCGCCGTCGTGTTCCGTGTACCGGATGACCTGGTCTGCGGCCTCCACGGCCCCAGTCTAGGAAGGCGGGGATGCCCGGGCCAGCGGCGCGGCGCCCGCCGCCCGGTCGCCTGGCGACGAGGTCAGCGGTCCCCGGCGAACATCCGCGACCAGAGGCGGCGGATGCCGAGCGACAGGTGCTCGGCGGGGCGCTCCGACCCGGTCCACAGCGTCCGGAGCACCTCCGGGAGCTCGTCCACGTGCTCCCGCAGCATGCGGCGCGCCGAGTCGAACTCGGCCCGGCCGCCTCCGTCGAGCAGGACCGGGACGAACTCGCCGGGCAGGAACACCTCGCCGGCCGTGCCGGCGACCGGGGCGACCGGGCGCAGCAGTCCGAGCTCGAGCTGCTCGGCGAGCCAGCGGCGCGATTCCCCGAGCGAGACGCCCGCGAGCGCCGCGAACGCGGCCGCATCGACCGGACCGGCCTCGAACAGCACCTGGTAGTAGCCGCGCGAGACGCCGTGCGCGATCGAGGCGTAGGCGAGCGGGCCCACGTCCACGGCGGAGGGCGAGGGCGGGACGCGGGCCGGGACGACGGGCGCCGGAGTGACGCGTGCTGCGGCGACGGGTGCGGGGGCGATGGCGGTGGACATGGTGGCTCCTGGTGCTCTGGCCCCGAAGGGCGGATCGACCCTTCGAGTCCACTCCGCAGCGGCCCCGCGCACATCGCGAGTCCGGGCCATCCGCGCATGGCCGATCCGGGCCATCCGCCGGGAGCTCGACCCCCGCCCACGCCGCGGCGGGCGGGCGGGGGGGGGGGGGGGGGGGGGGGGGGGGGGGGGGGGGGGGGGGGGGGGGGGGGGGGGGGGGGGGGGGG